>CAVSTD010000011.1:0-247442 GCA_963730815.1 uncultured Thermoplasmata archaeon | reverse complement strand
CTCCCTCCAGGTGGCCTCCGGCAGCCCCACCGCGGGAGCGGTGGACCTAAACCCTGGGGGCCAATGAATCGGCTAGGAATGGGGCCATAAGAGTACGAGTCCCAGCATCGGCGTCCAACTGGGGGTCACGCAACATATCCTCTTCCGGACCGTGGGATTGATTTTACGGGGGAGGGAACGGTCGCCCGCCAGCGCGACCGCGGTTTTGAGGTGGCGCGCGCGCGGCCGATGGAGGACCGCACTTATGTGACTTCCGCCGACTTCGGTTGCTTGTTCACATGGTTCTTCCGTTGAGCGTGTGCGGGCTCTGCACCCACTTATTCGCGCCTTGTGCGCACGATGACAGTCGCAGCCACCCGCTCCCGATCGACTGACCCCAATCAATACATCGCGGCCGTCTCACGACTCCGCAGCGGTCCGCTCGAAGCTCGGTCGGTCAGGAGTGTAAGGGGTGCCCCGCTTCAGAACTGCGTAGACGATCTTCAACAGCTTGT
This sequence comes from uncultured Thermoplasmata archaeon, assembly GCA_963730815.1. GTDB lineage: Archaea > Thermoplasmatota > Thermoplasmata > Lutacidiplasmatales > UBA184 > Lutacidiplasma. The sequence goes on along the minus strand of CAVSTD010000011.1, from coordinate 246,948 downwards.
GGGCCCCGGCGACATTGCCCGACTGTTTGCCGCTCCGTCGAGCCACGCGTCGAGCCACCTTCGTGACATCACTGTCCTTCCTCGCCCACTGGCGATGAGACCACGAAGCCTCGACCAGGAGCCACTTCACCATCCGATTCGCGTCGGTCTTCAGGTGGCCCTGATACGAGGAGTCACCGGACTGGCGATTGGTCGGCACCAGGCCGGCATACGAGCAGAGCTTCTCGATGTTCGGGAAGCGGTCGATCGGACACAGCTCGGCCACGAGCGCGACCGCCGTGTACTCCCCGATTCCGGGAATCGTCTTCAGGAGCTGAGCCTCTCGCGACTTCAGGAACTGTTGGTGAATGGCTTCGTCCAGGTCCTTGGTTAGCTCATCGAACCGATTGAGGACATCTAGGCCCCGATCGACCTCAGGGATCTGGTGGGAGCGCAGCTCCTCGCGCTTCCGCCTCTGACCCAGGACCCGATCGTCATACGGGATCCCCTTGCGAAGCAGCATGGAATAGATGTGGCTCTTGATGCCGGTCTCCTCCCGCTTGTAGAACCAACGGTCCCTCACCAACTGACGGAGAGCCCGGATCTCAGGGTCGGGAGCATAGGCCATGGGGATACCTCGGAGGCGGAGGAGCTCCGCCAGAGTCTCCGAATCCACCTTGTCCGATTTCAAGCTCGCCTCCGAGATCAACCGCATCCGGTAGGGGTGGGCGAGAGTCACTTCAGCGTCCGTGGAACTAGCGGCATCGTAGTAGTGCTCCCACACATTGCACGCCTCCAGCACGACGTGCTTGCGACCAGGGAGGCCATCTAGGTAGGAGATCAGCTCGGAGTCTCGAGAGCCAAAGCTCGACTGGTCGACCCGATTCCCCTCTCGATCCACCACGGTGGCCACGACGGTCTTCTTGTGTACGTCCAACCCCACAAACAACTCGCTCTCCATGCGGCGCCTCGAGGGTGACGAAGAGAGGCGCCGCACATGCTCCTTGCCCGACATCGGGCGGAAGTCATCATGTCATCAATCAGCGCGCGACTTGTGTGTGACCGAGACGCCGTCGAACCCCATCACCAGATTGACGGATTAGGCCCGGGTCACCAAAGTGGTACCGTCGCAGTGTAATTGTACTCCTGGACGCCGGTGAGGGTAATCAGCACACCAGGCTGGGAAGTCACCCAAACGCAGGTGATCGGGTTGGACGTCTCGCAAAGATAATTTGAGAGGGTCGGGGGGAAACTATAGCCCCCTTGACTCGTGTTGTTAACCCAGTAGATGACATGGTTGACAGTAGGTGGGCCTCCCGTGATCCACAGCATTCGTGCGGTAGTGTTGGCGTCGGAGGACTCCCACACGAGTGAAATTGTCAGGTTTCCAATCGCGTTCGAAGGCGTGCAGAAGAAGCCTGCGTCCAGGTAGAAGTGTGCGGAGGCGGGGGCCACGGATATCGTCACGAGGTTGCCGCCGAACCAATACGCGTCGGTCCGCTCGACCTTCTTCAAGGGCACGGTGTAAAACACAACAAGCACGATGCTCAGGATTACCATCGCGATTGTGAGAATGGCGAGCACGATGGTCAGCGCCCTCCCTCGCGGCCCCTTGCTCCCCCACGTGGAGTCTGGGCCGGAGGGTGGGGCAGTCCCGAGAACGGGCTCGCTCATGGCGTGAACATCATGTTGCCCTTCCACACAGGCTTCCCTGATCCCAGAAGGAGCGTTCAGCGACCCGAAATTCACGGCGAAGAGGAGGGGTCGCGTTGCATCGTGGGTCTGCAGCCGCACCCGGCACGGTCCAGACCGCGCGCGTTGCGCTCGCAGTCAGCATTTACGAGCTTGGTTGGCCTCGGCACCGCTCTCCACTACTTGAAATCACGTCAGAAATCGCCCACGGAAGTATAAACTGTATACATAGGGGACGGTTGCGCGGTTCCTCGTTAATGGCAGATTCCTCGGTGATCACTCCCAGGCGCAATTGTCTTTCCGTGACGCCGGACCGCGCGTAGAACCGCGCCGCCTTCACGGAGTCCCGCCGCAGGACCCCTTCAGCACGTGGCGAAGCTGAAACCGCCGCCCGCGCCGCCTTCACGCGCCCTCGCAGCTCGCGCACCCTCCGCTCCGCGGCGCGCTCATCCGCCTCCCGCGAGTCGTCCGGGAGGCCGCTCGTGATCTCGAGGAGGCTGAACTGCCGCGTCGGGGTCGCGACCTCCTCCGCGTCCTCGCCTTCGGACCCTAAGCATACACGGGCCGGGGGGCTATTCGTAGGGGCGCCGACTCACTACCCTTCGGCACTAGAGTGCTACCAAAATTTGAAGGAGTCAGAGGGTGTAGACGGGCTTGATGCGACAAACCACCATTGAGGCGATATTTGCGACAATGCTGGTTTCCTCCGGCGGCGGCATAATTGTTTACTCGGTGACGGGGTACTTCCATGCGCTACCGAGCGCGTTCTGGATGCCTCTTTGGTATTTGCCCATTGGAGTCGCGCTGCTCATTCCTGGCCTCCTTTGGGTGGCCAGGGCCCAGCGCCGCTACAATTCCGAAATGAAACGCCCCCCTAACCCTCAACCAATGGCCCGGGTTTGACTGGTACCTGCGCTCGGAACCGTGCCTCCGTGATCTCGAACCGCGCGTAGAGCCGAGCGGCCTTTTGCCAGTCTGACGCAATGATTTCAGCGAGCCCCGGCGTGGCGGAGACCACCGCCCTTGCCGCTTTCACGCGTGCGCGAACCTCACGTAGCCGGCGCTCTGCCTGCTGTTCGTCGGCTTCGCGTGAGTCGTCTGGTGGGCCGCTCGTGATCTCCAGGAGGCTGAACTGCCGCGTCGGGGTCGCGATGAATTCGTCCGCGTCCTCGCCTTCGTCCGGGCCGCCGAACGCGACCGGCGACTCGAACCGCGTCCGGGTCGCTTCAGAGCACACCACCGCCAAGCGCGAGCGCCTTGACCCGACATTGGCGGCTACGACCCCGGCCGCAGCACCTTTGCCGTGCTGCCCTGACACGCGCGGTCTCGTCGGGACGGTGTGAACAGTGCCGCGATGCGCGGATTTCTCTTTGCCCTAAAAGGAAGGGGAAGGACCGAACAAAGCCAGTGGCCACCTCGTTTGTCACCAAATTGGCTGGGACGCAGTATAATTGTACACGCTGACACCACTCAATGTGATCTCTGCATTTTGAGTCGGCGTGAACCACTGGAAGTCGACGACATTCCGGCTTGTGCATAGGAACGAAAGCAACGTGGGTGGGAATGTGTATCCGCCTTGGGCCGAGTTGTTGACGTAATAGACCCATCGGGGAGCCAAGTTCGACCCAACGTTCCAAAAGAATCGAGCTGTGGTATTCGCCACCGACGACTGCCACACGAAGGAAACCGTGATGTTTCCGACTGAATTTGGGGGATGACAGAACGCTGGTCCGAGCGCCAGTGGCCCAGTAAAGAAGTACGCGGTCTCGAACGGCGGCCCTATCGTTCCTGTTCGAGATTGCCAACCAGACCATTGGACCGAGGTCCGGTCCGCCGTACCCAGCGGACCTGTAAACAGGACCATCAAAACCGCGATTAGGACGATCAGCGCCGTGGTGGCCACCGAAAGCACAATTGTCAAGGGCGGTCTCCGCTTCTGGATTAGTGGATTTCCCCCTGAATTTGCCTTCACAGTTCTTCGTTCACTCCGAAAGGAGTCTCTTGCGGACCTCGGGGCGGCAGCTGCCGAGGCCATTTTCACTATCCTGTTTTGTGATCCAGAAGATATCCATTCGCGATGAAGTCGAAACCCAATACCAGATCGACGGACTGGACCCGGGTCACCAAAGCGGTTCCGTCGCGGTGTAATTGTACTCCTTGACGCCGGTGAGGGTGATTATCGCTCCGGCCCGTGGTGTGATCCACGCGCATGTGAGCGGGACATCATTCCCACAAAGAAAGGTTGAGACCGTCGGTGGGAAACTGTAGCCGCCTCGGCTCGTGTTGTTGACCGAATAGATGAAGTGATTCTCGTTCGGAGGAAGCCCCCAGATCCAGGCCCAGTTGGTGGTCGTATTGGCGACAGAGGATTGCCAAACCACGGAAATCGTCAGGTTTCCAATTGCGTTGGAAGGAGCGCAGAAGAAGCCTGCATCCAGGTAGAAGTGTGCGGAAGCCGGGGCCTCGGATATCGTCGCGAGGTTGCTTCCGAACCAATAGGCGTCGGTCCGCTCGACCTTCTTCAAGGGCACGGTGTAGTACACAACAAGGACGGTGCTCAGGATTACCATCGCGCTCGTGAGAACGGCGAGCACGATGGTCAGCGCCCTTCCTCGCCGCCCCTTGCCCCCCGCCGGGGAGTTTGGGCCGGGGGGTCGGGGAGTACCCGAGAACGGGCTCGCTCATGGCATGAACGTCATGCTGTACCTAATCGGGTAGGCACTTTCTCTATCCTCCTTTTTCGTCCAGAAGATATCCACTCGCGATGAAGTCGTTGAGATGCGTAGTTATTACATCATAAACGGTGATTTCGAGATCGACCAGGTGCACGTTCGTTATATGCACCCATTGGCCGGAAACTGGATCGAGCAACTGGTCCGACGTTGTGAGATTCTGCGGGTCGCGTAACCAACCTTCGAACGTGGCGTTCCGAACAAAGATCGGCTGATCCGTTGGCGTGAGATAAAGCGCGCCGAAATTGATGTCCGCAACCTCATTTACCCGGGTCGCGTTGGCTGAAACAATCTCTCCGCTCGCGAGTTGCCCCGAAGACAAGTTAAACTCGACTATCGACTGCCCCGGGCGTAATCTTTGCACAGGCACGGCGCCATTCGTAGTCAGGATCGGGGTCCCGAAGGCCACACAACCACCGCCTCCTCCACAACCCGGAGTAAGCTTGAGATTCTGGTGGACCACCTCCTCGGGCCCGATATTGGTCAGCGTCGCGCTGGCAGGGCAGTACCCAGACGCTGCGGCTACCAAATGGAATGAATCCGAGGTTGATGATGCAGGGTAGTAGAATAGGCCAGAGTAAGCGCCCTGAGAATTCGCCGAAACGGAAGTCACATCACCATTGGCGTTATTGGTGAGAGTCATCTCGGCGTAACCGATCCCTCCTCCGGTTGTGCTGCTGGTCACGCTCCCTTGAAGCTCGCCGACGTTGTTAAACGCGGTATTGGCGCTGGGGTTTTGTCCGGTTTCAGACGTGGCCGTGCTCGGGACGTTGAGATAGATCGTGTCAGAACCCAGACCATTGGAATAGGTGACGGTACTGTCGACATAAGAAGCACCGGGCTCGGCGAAGTAGTGCCACTGACCTTGCGAATTGGTGTAGATTTGGATGTCAGTCGTCTCCCCGTCCCCAGGCGGAGGGGTCTGCTGCAGGTCGACTACCGAATTGGCTGCTGGGGGCCCTCCCGGCCACAAGGAAACAGTGCCACCGATGGAGACGGTGGGCTCTACCGGGTACGAAAGACTCACGCTTGCTCCGTTCACGCCCGACGGACCTGCGATAGAAAGGCTGCTACCTGCCCACATCTGATTTACGGCCGAAACCTGTAGCGAGCCTGACGTCACTGCCGAAGGCACCAATTGGGACTCCACGACGTAGGTCTCGCCAAAGACATTCTGTCCGCAGGTGCCGTACGCCCCGTCATACTTGCACTTCGAACTGCTGTAGCTCCCGCCCTGATCGGCTCCCCACGCCACAATGTGCGGGTTCGAGCCAGATGAAGTGGAGTCGCTGAGATCGTTGATACTGGCTGAGTGGTAATTGTAGAGACCCAGGTAAGCGAGAAAGTCATTCATGAACGAAATCCCTGTGATGGCGATGCCGGCCGGCGGAAAGACGGCACCCGCCCCGATGGCTGCTGCGGTCAATCCAGCGTCGACCGCGGGCTCTAGCCAGGTGACATCATAACCCCCGGTTCCCTTCGCGGGAACGCCTTCTGTCGAGTTAAGCCCAAGAAAATCGCCTCCGGGTTTCACGAACGTCACGGCAGAGCTCCCCAAACCGGTGAGTGCGACCGTGCCATTCACCGCCCCAATTTCGTACACGGTTTGGACCGGATTACCCACTCCAGAATAGTTGAAACCGCTCACGGCGTAGAAAGTTTCAATGATCACGGAAACCTGCTCTCCACTGTCCCAGTAGTAGTAGGCGCCGTACTGTTGACCGCTCGACGTTTCGTTCCATAGGCCTGCCGTGATCGTGTTGTTTCCGGCGGAAGAGGTCGGAAATCCGCGAACGATCGCTGATGCGCTAATCGGAGCGAGGTAGGTCATGTTTGAATCCATGCTTGGGTAGATTACCGAGTTCCCGTCCCAGCCAATCCAGCCATACTCTATGGGGTAATCGCCCTGGGCCGCCGCAGTCTTAGGGACCAGAATGACCACAGCGGTGGCAACCAGAATGGCTACTACGATGATGCTGGCCAGACTCCGACCGGCGGTCCGACACACGCGACTGACCTTCACTCGGTGGTACTTACAGCGCATAGCTCATTCCTCCAAATTTATTCGCTCGTCCTCGGGACCGGGTGGTCTAGCGACGAACGAAGAGTAATCGCGCCCCGAAGTTCGGGGCACACGATGCTGGGTGGGTCTGAGGCCGCACCCGGCACGGTCCAGACCACGCGCTCGTCGCGCGTAGTCATGTTGCGGAACCTGTGGTTAATGCCAGACCGGCTTGTAGTATTTCAAATCGAACGAAAAACGGCTCACGCGGGTATAGCGTGCATAGCCAGTATAGCACAGGCGAGTGTGGTCCGAAAGTAGCGTCGCGGGGACACGGCTATCTCGGTTTACGCGCCACTCACTGAAACGCCTGAGATTGTTTCGAAACAGACCTGTCGCCCTCCCTCCTCTCGGTCGCCATCTTCCGGAGGGCTGATTGGGACGCCATATCGGAACATCACCTCGGAAATCCCAAACCGCGCGAAGAAAGACTTCGCCTTCACCCAGTCCTGGCGGAGGACCTGCCCAGTCCCGGGCGTGGCCGAAATCGCGGCTCGGGCTGCTTTGACGCGCCCGCGCAGTTCGCGTAGCCTCCGCGCCGCGTCGCGCTCGTCCGCCTCCCGGGAGTCGTCGGGGAGGCCACTCGTGATCTCGAGCAGGCTGAACCGCCGCGTCGGGGTCGCGATGCTTGATTGATCCTCCGCGTCCTCGCCTTCGTCCGGGCTGCCGAACGCGACCCGCGACTCGAACCGCGTCCGCGTGTAGTCGCCTTCATTCGCGTAGGATCTCGAAGGCGATTAGGTCGGGAGAGATCCCGAGTTCCGCGATGCGTCGGACCGCGTGTGCGTGACTCGCGTCGCGGGGACCGCTCACGTCACGGAGGAACGCCTCCACTGCCGCGAGGTCGCCCTGGACGTCGATGAAAACCGTACCATCGGTGCGGTTCGCGACCGATCCGACCACGCCGTGACGATGGGCCGCCTGAGCGACACGCGCCCGGTAGTAGACCCCCTGTACGCGGCCGTGCGCGAGACAGTGCCAGTGAACGACGGGGCTCACGGAATCGGAGGAGGGTGGCAACCAAAGTAGACCGAGCCTTGCCATTCGGACGTCCCAAATCCCGCGACCGAGCAACTGAGCGACGTGGTGTAGTGAACGGCGCAACCCTCGCATCCGTCGGGACCCGCCGCGGGAATGACCGGAACGTAGACAAAGACGTAAGCAAAAACAACCACTGCGACCACAGCCGCGACAAGGATCCACAGACGCTTTCGACGCGCCCGAGTGGGGACCTGGGCAACGCGGGAAGCGTCGGGACCTCCCTTCGCCATTGATGAGCATAGGACTTCCAATCTGAGGACACTTCGGATGGCCACGGTTCAAGCAACCGGGCGGTTCTGGCAACCCGGGAGCAGCAGGGCGCTCGCTGCGGCTTTCTCGAAGCCCCGCGACCGCTCCTGAAGCTCCCTGTGCGGAACCGTTGTACCTGGCGGGAAAGCGGAGGCGAATGCCGGGTGCGCTCGGTTCATGAGGTTGCCTGCGGTCAGCAAATGCCGTGCCTGCCTACCCCCAACTCAAAGCTAGCCACCTCGAGGCAGTGTGCGGCGTCCTCGGAGACCTCCTCACGCATTCGGAAATCAACCGTCTCCTACGGCGTGCGGGTATCGAAGACTCGTCCTCTGGCCTCAACAAACGAAACCGGCTTCTCGGTGCACTCGAGCGAAGGCAAGAGGTAGACGGATGCAGTAACGCGGTTCTCGCGTTCATTGCCAACGCGCTGAACCCCGCACGCTACTCAGGGAACCCGGAAGGGCATGCTCGAGACCTCGAGGCGGTAAACCGAGCGTTCGTGTTCGCCGGGTACCGTGTCACGGCCGCTGGGGAGATTGCCTTCGATAGGATCGCGCGAACGGTCTCCGAAGCGGAGGATCGAGCCAACCGGCTCGGGGCCGAACTTCGAAGACGAGGGGTCCACCCGGAGGTCTTGAGTTTTTGTCGCGCTGAGTTGCTCGCGGATGACTACTTCCACGTGCTGCTCGAATCGACTAAGAGTGTCGCGGATCTGCTGAGGAGGAAAACCGGACTCAATCTCGATGGGTACGAGCTCGTCGATGCAAGTTTCGGCACCCAGGATCGGAAGCAGTTGCCTCGCCTCGCAATAAACAGTTTGACCACTCAAACCGAGAAGAGCATCCATTGGGGGCTCGCAGCCCTACTCAAGGGAACTTTTTCGTTCTACCGTAATCCCGCGGCGCACGAGCCCCGTGTCAAACGTCGAGTCGAAGAACAGGAGGCGATGGACATGCTCACTCTCGTCTCCTTCTTGTATCGTCAGGTCGAACTAGCTGTCCTGATTCCCTCTGCCTGATGATTGCGTCTTCGGCGCGGGGTTCCCCAACCCACTCGTTGGGGTCCCCATCAAGCACCGCTTCCGCGGCAGGAATGCCGTGTATGAACTGGCTCTCGGTGATCCCGAAGCGCGCGTAGAACCAAGCTGCCCTCTGCCAGTCGCGCTGGAGCGTCTCCGCGAGCCCCGGCGTGGTCGCGACCAGCGCCCTCACGGCCTTCACTCGTCCGCGCAGGTCGCGCAGCCTCCGCTCCGCGGCCCGCTCGTCCGCCTCCCGCGAGTCGTCGGGCAAGCCGCTCGTGATCTCGAGAAGGCTGAACCGCCGTGTCGGGGTCGCGATCTGTTCCGTGCCCTCGCCTTCCTCCGGGCCGCCGAACGCGACCCGCGACTCGAACCGCGTCCGCGAGTAGTCACCGAAGCGGGGGCGGGGAACGTGCCGAGGCGTCGGGCCACGCGGACGAGCCGATTCCGGGGTCGCGTCAGGCCCGCGGATCGCGGGCAGGTCGGAGAACGGGTTCGCGGCGTCGATTTCGGAGGCGCTCTGCGCGCTCATCGACAGGGAGTGAGCGCGGAGGCCCGCCGAGGGCCGATGTGAGGCGCGAGGCGGGCCGTGTCGCGATAATGCTCGCGCGGGTGGCCGCGGTCGCGCGAGCTTTATCAGCGACCCGCGCGGACGATGACCGACCGCGAGGAGCGCGCGGGCCGCTTCGGAAGCGACGCGGTGCCGAGCCCCATGCGAAACCCACCCGAGTGCGACGGCGTGTGGGGCCTGAAGTACTCGCCGGGCCTACCGAACATAACATGCCGAAGAAGGGCGGGAAGGGCAAGAAGACAAAGAAGCGATAGCGGCCAGTCCCGGCCGGTATCGTTCCTCGCCGAGGGGATTGCTTGCGCGGACCTCTCGCCCCGCTCACGCGAGCGGGGGATGTCCGCGGATTCCCGCCGGCGATAGCCATTCCACGCTTTGATCGACAGGAGGTTACTGCTAACCATGACCCGGCCTCAGCGGCACGATCGTTCACGCGACCAGTTCCGCAGCTTCGCCCACCGGGTCCGCCGCCCGTCGCCACCGTGCGTTCGATGTGGCGGGACGGGGCGGATCACATGGGCCGGCCGCAAAGAGATCTGTCCGATCTGTCACGGCCGGGGTCGGGAGCAATCGGTCTGAGACCTCCCTACCGACACGGACCCGTTCCAAAGGGGATTGTCGCCACAGTGGAACTGGCGATCACAACGGCGACTTGGTAATCGCCGATTTTAGATGCCCGTCGAACCCATCGTCCAGAACAAGCCGATTTCGAACGCTTTGCATCAGGGGGGGAGGGTTGGGGCCTTAAATACGCGTTTAAATACTATATATATCTCATTACGATGCGAATTCGAATCGAGAACGTAGTAGCCTCCACCTCGCTGGGTGCCGAACTCGACCTGCAATCGATCGCCCTCGCTCTCGACTACGCGGAGTACGAGCCCGACCGCTTCCCCGGGCTCATCTATCGGCTGAAGCAACCGAAGACAGCGATCCTCCTCTTCCATTCGGGGAAGGTTGTTTGCACTGGCGGGAAAAGCTGGAAGCAGGTGGACGACACAGTCCGGACGGTCTCGGAGCTGATCCGTAGGGGAGGCCAGAAGATTCTCATGCACCCGAAGATTCAGGTTCAGAACATCGTCGCGACCTCCGACCTGGAGAGCGAGATCAACCTGAATGCGGTCGCGATCACCCTCGGTCTCGACCGCGTTGAGTACCGAGCCGGAGCAGTTCCCCGGACTGGTCTGCCGCCTCAAAGAGCCACGCGTAGTGGTACTCCTGTTCGGCAGCGGCAAGTTGGTCTGCACCGGGGCCCGCCGACCTTCGGACGTCAGTCTCGCCGTCGAGAAGATCACGAAGGAGCTCGAGGGTGCCGGTCTCTTGCGGCGCGAGCGGGGACGAGCGAATCCGGCAGTCGAACCGGCCGTCCCAGAAATCCCGGTCGTCTACCGCGGTTCCCGTTTCAGTCTCGCCGGATCCCGCCCCACCTCCGATACTCCCCCAGACGCCGACGGCACTTCCCGGATGGTCGTCCCCCGATTTCCTCCTTGTAGACTCCCCTGTTCGTTGGGTTCGCTCGCCGGCCACGAAGGACCGAGTCGTTGGGTCGACCGAGAGACGGTACAAGGCTTAGGGCGGCGGGTGGACACCCGATCCCGGCATTCCGGATATCCTCGGCCACTACGGACCCTCATCTACTCCCGGCGTCTCGCTCGAGTGCCGATCATGATGAGCAGAACTGTGATCCTCGGATCAGAGTGAGAAAGTGAAGACGATCAAACAGAGCTATCCGAGGAGAAGTGAGATGCTGGCCACGCCGTTCGAGCCATTGTCCGATGACGCGTTTCGGCAATTGGTTGCGAGCGGGTCGGCGATTCCGGGGCAGCAGGGTACAAGGTTGTTCGTTGCGAAGTGGAGGGATGGGCCCGGACTGAACGCGGAAGCGTTCTTGGTCGCCCTGCACGGCCAGGGGTCCGAGTTGGTGGTTCGGAGATTCAAGTCGGACGTCAATATCCGTGTGGTTCGAAGTGAGCGGTCAGTCAGCCGGGGGCGGGCGGTCGCCGACACCTTCGCCAAGGGCTTCCACCTGAGTTCCCGCCCCAGCAAGCCAATAGTTCCGACCGGCAAGCGAAAGGGAGATGACCCCATCACGTTCGTCGTCGCCCTCTTCCTCACCGGACTCGCGGTCGCCGCGGCGGTGCTCCTCGTGCGCCGAGTTCGGAGGCGGCCCCTGATGCTGAAGGATACGAAATCGTGAACGCCCAGCCGGACGCCGGGCATTCTTTCGGGCCTCCCGACCCCGCCGGTCGGCGGGTGTGTCGTCTCTGCGGATACTCAGTCGGCCCGGAGACGGCCGAAGCCGAGACGTGCGCCGAGCGCGAGCGGGTCCGGGCCACGGTGCGACACGCGTTCGACTCGGGCGCGGGGTACAACGGCGCGACCGGGAAGCGAGGAACATGAAGGGCGCGCGCGGCCGATGAGGGGACCGCGATCAGCGCGCGGTCCGCAGGGGCTGCGAGCCCCGCCTCTCCCGTCGCGGTCAACCCTGAAATCATCGGTGGCATCCCGGCAGGCATGGCGCTCTCTGACGGTGTTCGGCTTGGCCATGTAAATATCGAGGTAACCGACCTACCGCGCGCACGTCGATTCTACGACCGGTTTCTACCCGTTCTGGGTTTCAGGCGAATCCAACCATTCGACCGTTTCTGGGCAGGCTACCGGAAGGGTCGGATCGCGCTGTGGATCACAGTTAATCGACCCCGACGGGTGACGCATCGAGCGCCTCACGTTCCTACCGACGGCATCGAGGACCCGATTTCGGATCACCTCGGGTTCTGCGCCCCGTCTTCCAAACGTGTCGCCGAAATAGAATCGGCTCTGCGCAAGAAGGGGTTCAGACCGGTCTACCCAACGGCCAAACAACAGGCTCACGGTCCGACGTGGTACACGTCGAATGCCTGGAGAGATCCAGACAACAACGTTCTAGAAATCTATGCTGTGACCCGTCGTTGAGGCAAGCGAAAATCGTTTTGACGGTGCCTCAATCACCCTGCGGTTCCCGGTGTATGCTACCGCCCGAAGCCCCAGGTCTTCATTCGCTAGGCGAACGCGAACGGGCAGAGCTCCTCGATTGGCTGGGAGACTCCGCGTTTTCGGCGTTGTCTGCGGGCCAGATTCTAACGGGGTTTTGTCGCGCTTACGTCGTCGGTGCCCCCAGAAGTGCCGAAGCTGCTATCGTGCAGTCGGCTAGCCAGCCCAACGAGCCCAGCGCGTTCGGAAGGGACGCGGCTTCTGTCTGGTCCCTTCTTTCCCACGTTCCAGGATGGGATTGCGTAGAAGTGGAATCCGAAACTGGAGCGGAAGTCGCCTCGCTCCTCGAGAAGATGGTGGAGATGCCCACTCGGCGACTCCCGATGCGGTACTACGCCTTAGATCGGGACCCCACCGAGTTCCCTGTCCCTTCGGTTCGACTGCTTGGCCCCAGCGATGCCGAAATCGTGCGGCGGTCGGATCCACTCTTCAGGTCGTTCTTCTCGGGCCATGGGAGCGAGGATCAGACGCTTTCGGAGGGAGTCGTCGCAGGCGTCATTCAGGATGGCCAGCTCGCTTCAGCAGTCACAACTTCTGCATGGGCGGGTGTTCATGTTGACCTCGGTGCCGCCACGATTCCGACGATGCGACGGCTGGGCTTAGCCACCGGAGCGGCTTTCGTCGTCTGCTCACAGCTTAAGGCCGGCGGCTGCGTTCCCGTTTGGGCGGCGGGCGAGCCGAATCAGGCCTCGTGGCGCATTCCGGAGAAGCTGGGCTTCAAGCACGTGGGCAGACGCGAATATGTGGTGGTCGAAGGGCTTAGACCCTCAGGCTATCACCCCGGAATGAAGGCCGCGCCCGGCCGATGACATGACCGCAATCTGCGCGGGCGACGCGAGCTGGTTGAGTGAAACGCGGAGAGCAACCGCCTCCCGTCGTTTGAGAAATCAGGCAGTCCCCAAAAAGGTTCGCGCGCGATGATTTTGGGGCGGCGGGCCATGCCTTAAGAACGGGCCGGTCGGTAAGACTGGTGAAGAGATGAATCCCAAACTCGCGGCAATCATTACCGTCGCTGTAATCATCGTTCTGGTGGCGGTTTCCCTCTCGCTCTACTACCTGGTTCCTCAGCAGTATTCCGAGAATCGGACCCTGACGCTCGCGTTCCAGGACAATCCCCCTTGGCGATAATCGATTTGCATTCCCGGCACCTCCGCGGGTTCGCCGAACTGGACGAACGTCTCGTTCACTTGGACTACCGGAGGTTCAGGAACGGCTGATCTTGTAATTTGGCCTTCGGGAAATGCTCCGGGTCAGTCTGTTTACAACACGACCGCGACATCCGGAAGCGGGTTCTACAGCTCCCAGGGAACCGAGTACTTTGCCGTCTTCAATCCACCCGGTCCCTCCTTGGTTCTGACGATCAGCCTCTCGTTCGTGCTTCCGGGGCACGTCTGGGGCGGGCCCATCGCAGGACCCGTTTGCTAGACGGTCGCACATTGCAAAACGCGCGCGGCCGATGACGGGCCGCGATGAGCGCGCGACTCGAACGACTTAGGGAGGGCGGTCAGACCCAGTGTGATGCACCTAGCGATTACGATGTGCCAGGATGAAGAGAACAGCCGCGACCACCACGAGAAACGCTCCGCCTCCTAGGCCAGGCAGAGTGTTGATTAGGATTCCGCCGGAAAAGCCGCCCTGACAAAAATCGGTCTGGTAGAGGCAGTTTAGAACCTGCCCGAGGCTGGAGGTGACTTCCAAAACGCCGAAGGCAAGTGTGACGAGGCCCCCGGTTAGGTAGACTGCAAACCCTATCGCTCTCCCGACCTCGGTGCCGTTGGTTTGTTGGCTCGGCACGGTGGGGACCGGTTCTGCCATCCATTGAGCAGGGCGTCGCGGGGATGAAACAGTTACTCACGGGAACCCGGAACGGAAGATGACACCGCGATGTTGGTGCCGGAGATTCCAGAGTGCCCGGCCGATGAAGAGACCGCGATCCGCGGGAGGCGGGCCCTGGCGGACCTACAGAATCTTACCCGCGCGGATGACCGGGGTCCCGTCGATCGTGACCTCGGAGCCGGCGAGCGAAAACCAAGTAAAGAAACTCGATCCGTTGGTGCCCCCGAGATACCGGTTCCCCCCGATTTGCAGGGAAACGGACCCCCCCTCGACCGTCTCCAAGTTGGGAACGTCCTTGACAGCCGGGTTCAGCCCGAACTTGAGAACGCTGGCACGGTCCTTGCCCGCCGTGCCCTTCTTGTACTCACGGGCAAACTCTTCCTCTCCGTCCTCGAAGGAATACGAGGTAAGCTTACCGTCAGCGAATTCGAGCGTTCCCCCGGTGTGCACGGTCCACCAAATATTCGTCCGGCGGTTGGCGTAGAAACTCCCCTCCGCGGTTTTGGAGTCGAGGGCCACGTCGGCAGTTCCGGCAGGGATTTGCTGCAGCATGCCAGAGGCGGAGTCTCCCTTGCGATATGGGTGGGGTCTCCCGTCGAGCACTCGTGGAGCGGCCCCGGCCAGGGCGACCTCCATGTCGGTTCCGTTGGAGTGGGTGATCCGCACCCTCTTTCCGCGAGAGAGCGCCTTGGCGAGCCGAGCCCCGCTCTTGGCCATCTCCTCGGGGTCGATGAGACAGCCCCGCCACACGCGTTCCTCCCATTGCGCGCGGTCCACGCCCCACTTCTTGGCCCGTCCCTCCGTTACGAATCCAACGGTCATCCGCCCGCCGCGAAGGCCCGCCTTCCGGGCGACCGCGTACCAGGGCCAGTTCCACGCGAACGCTTCGTTGCCGGGCTTATCGGGAAGCTTCTCGATGCGGTCGGTGTCGCCCGGACCCCAGAAATTCACGTAGACATCCGCGACTTTCAGCGCCGCCCACTCCGGGGCGCTCGACTCGCCGAGGAGCTTGCTCTGCTTCCGGTCGATCGTCCGCCACCACGAGTCCTCATCGTTGTGGACGAGGAGGACCTTGCCGCCCACACGGCGGACCTCATCGACCATCGCCGAGGCCATCGGCATCGTGTGGTCCCATGACTCGACGATCGCGTTCTCTCCCGCTCGGACCTTGAGGTACTTGGTCACGATGTTGCGGGCGGCGGCGCGCTCGAGGGACGAGGGACTCCTGCTCATGGCACGAGGGGCGAGCCAAGGCCTCTATTTGTACCGTACTACGTCCCGCGCAGGAAGATCGAATTGCCCGTTTCAATTCAACGAGGAAGACGAGTTGAGATGCCAGGGCCCGCCTCTCTACCGAGGCACGGCGATCGGGGCACTCCGGCGCCGCCGGCTTGAAGTGGGACGCGCGCGGCCGAAGGCAAGACCGCAATCCGCGCGCGGGACGAGCCCGACGAGGCGAGTCCCGAGTGTGAAGAAAGGACCGCGCGTTCGATGGAACGACCGCCATGAACGTGGCGGCCGCGCGTGACCGACCTCAAGTGGCGCAGCAATTCGACCCAAGAGCTGCGCTCGGACCCCGCCCGGGTGGGGAAGAAATGAATAAAGGGGCCCGCGTTCCCGGGAAGTGCGGTTCGGGCCATGACCCATTCGCAAGCGTCCCGAGAAAACGGCCGCCTTTCCGGTCGGCCTGCAAGATCTACGGCAAGCTCCGACCCAGCGAGATCGCGCGGAGTCGCATGCGCGTGCTGCGATTGTGGAGGATGTTGCAAATGCTGCGCCTGCTGCTCCGTCGGTTCCGGATGCTGCAGCAGTTGTCCTCCCACCTTCGGCCCGGCCGATCGTTGATCCTGGCACGGTCCTGAATCGTCTGGATCTCCCACCGGAGAACACGAGGGTCGGCGGGGCGATCGACCGCCCTCTGCCTACCTTATAGAGCGCCGAGCCTCGAAGTAGCCCGGAGCGAACGGAGATGGTCGAGTTGTTCCCGGTCCGGGCATGGCATCCCGACTCGGGAGTGGTGAACCCCGATTCGGTGGTCTGCCCGGTCTACGACACCGTGTCCGACGCGGACTGGGTCCGGTTCTCGTCGCAGCCTTACAACGCGGCTCGTTTCGTTCCTCGCCCGCACGGAATGGCTCTCGAGAAGTTTCTGCTGGCGTCGGTCGGACACCTCGGGGAAGCTCTTCGGGCGGGAGCCTACGTTCAGGACGAGTTGCCCGCCTTCTATGTCTACGGTCTCCGGTACCGGCCCCCCTCCGACATCGCCGAAGCGACCGACCCGGCGCTCCGTCGGTCGGAATATCTTCTCCTAGGGCTCGTCGGGACGCTTGACTTCGACCGGATGGTTCACGGCGAGGTCGCCCTCCACGAGCGCACCTTCTCCGACCGGGTCGATGAACGGGAGGCACTCTCCGACGCGACCGGCATGAATTTCGCGCCCATCATGACCGGTTACACTTCGCCGGATCACCGGATCAACAATCGGATCGAGGACCTGCTCGGATTGAATCGACGGCTGCTCGCGTTCGACAGCAGAACCCCGCCGGTGCTGTCGGCCCGCCTGGACGGTACGCAGCACGTCCTCTGGCGGCTCGGCGACCCGGAGGTAGTGCGGTCGATTCAGAAAGACCTCGAGAAGGTTCGTTTGCTGGTCCTCGACGGCCATCATCGATTCACCGCGGCGGCGAAACGGCATCACGAGGGCCAGCGCACGATGCCGCTGGTCATGCTGGTCGAGGGGGGGGACCGAGCGCTCCAGGTCCTCCCGTGGCATCGAGTGCTTTCCGGCGACGTCACCGCCCCGGCCGGAGTGATTGACGCCGCGCGAGCGGCGTTCCCCGGAACTAGAACCACTGCGACAGCTCCCTCCATCGAGAATGCATTGGCTCAGCTCAGAGACATGTCGGCGCGACGTCGCCGCGGCTTCCTGCTCCTCAGCGGGGACACGGCGCTCGAGGTTCCGGCGCCCGACAGCGACGACGTCGGGGCTGACTTCGACTTTCTGCACTCCTTCCTAGAGGAACAACTGGGGGTCGACCCGCACGAGCTGGAGTTCGTTCGCTCACCCCGGCAGGCGATCGAACGCGCGGCGAGCTCGTCCGACGCTCCCGGCGGAACGGCGTTCCTGCTGCCGGGCCTGACCGAGAAGGGGATCGAGGACCGAACCTTCGGGAAGGGTTTGTTGATGGCCCACAAGTCGACGATGTTCCTTCCGAAGGTGGCCGAGGGAGTCCTCTTCGCCCCCGTCGATGGGGTCGGCTAACGCCGGGCCTCCTATCAATTCCGGTCTAGAGGCGCTGGGCGCTCACCTTGGGGCTGGCGAGACCCGGGTCGGCCCGTGCGGAAGGGGCGGTCGCGACGGTCCGGACCATGGGCAGCCGTTGGGATACCCGCGCCGGCTTCAGGGGGAGCCCCAGGCGAGCGCGGACCCAATGCCGAACGTCCGAAATGTACAGATTGTCATACGGACAGGCCTCAACGCAATCCCCCACACCACAGCATTTCGAGCTTCGGAACTCCCCTTTCGTTCGGAAGTGGCCTGGCATGTCGACGAGGGCCACCGGGCAACCTTTGGCACAATCGACGGTAGTGCAGTCCTTGCACACCTGCTTGCTCCGGACCTTGAGCTTGAAGAAGCCGATCTTCTGGAAGGCTTGAGCGAATGTGCCCGTGTAGCACCATCCCATCGTGACGCAGTTGTAATTCCCCGTGTACGGAATCGTAACGAACATCAGGTACCACAGGACCGAGAAATAAAGGGCGAAGAAGAACACGGCCGGGTCGGTCCCCTGCACGAAGACGTTCAGAGCGCCGGTCGAATCGAGGTAGGAGAGCAACGAGGTGACGACGAGAGAACCCATGACGAGTCCCGTCGTGATCCCGTAGGTCGCGGAAAGGCGACTCGAGAGGTACTTGCGGCCGACGGGGCCGGTCCGATTGAACGATTTCATCGCGTCGATCGTTGTGCCTTGATACATGAGCGGAGCCGTGCAGAAGACCGAGCAAACCACCCGGCGGCCGAACAGGACCGACAGAGCTCCGGTGATGGCATAAGTGACGAGAACGGCGCCGAAGACCACGGTCGCGACGGGATACGAACCGAGGCCCATCGGCCAGCCCAGGACCGGAACCGTGGCCGGGGCGGGCGCGTTCGAGAGAACCAATCCGAAATAGAGGCTGGGGTAGAACACGGCAAACGCCGCGTAACACCCCATCATGAGGACGAGGCGGATCCGGTTCTCGAGGTGACGAGTCTCGCGGAACTTGAACACGACGAGCATCCCCATCTCGACCCCCATCATCGCGAGGAACCAGGTCGACGCGCAGACCGTCGCGAGGAACCAGAAACCGTTCGAAAGAGCGTTCAAGAGGATGACCGGAGCAGTGCCGCTCAGCGGGAGGACGGGAAATCCCCCCAGGTACGTCGCGGGGTCGAGCTGGACGTCCAAGACCGCCCCCATGAACACCTCGGCGACGAAGATGAGGGCGAGGACCGCGAACGCCCAATTCGGTCGCAATTGCCATGGCGGTGCCAGCTCGGCCGAGAGATGCTCGGGCCAGACCACCGCCGCGAAAAAAACGACCATCTCGAGGACGATCGAAAGGGCAAACACCGTCCCGTCCCCGTAGTAGAGCCAGAAGAACAGGCCCGCCATCATGAGACCGTAGACGGCGAGGAGTTCCAACAAATAATTCGAGAACGCGAGGCCCAGCTGGTGGTGCCGATACAGATGCTCCATCAGATAGACGAAGAGGGCGATCATCGCAACGCTCGAGGCGTAGATTGAGAGCGCGGTCCAAGAGGCCCAGGCGAGCGCCGGAGGGGAGAATAGCATAATCAGGGACTGCGAAACGAGGACGACGAAGACCGGCAGCGGAAGCCGCTTGCGCAGGAACACCGCCGTGAGAACCATCTCGGCGGACATCGTAAAGAGGAACCACGGCGAGTTGACCGAGGCCGCCAACAGCTGAACGAGGGCCCCGAGATTCGCCCCCGAGAGGCCCAGCGCTTGCCCCGCCGCCGCCTGGAAGGTCCATCCCATCAACAGCTCGTTCGCGAGCACCAGGACGACCACGGATCCGATGAACATCGGTCGAGGGCCGGGCGCGGCCCCGGGAGGCGATGTCCGGCTCGAGTCGAGCCGTGCCTCCCGAAGGAAGGAGAGGAACACGACGACGACGCTGAGGGACATTAACGCGCTCGCGACCCAGATCCCCTCGACCAGGGACGCTACGGAGGGGTGCGCGTAGTAGACCGCTCCCCCGATCAACATTCCCACCATCATCAACAAGAGGAAGACCACGGCCCCGGCCTTCAGCGGCGTGCGCGCCTCGCTGGCCCACTTCACGAGGTACGCGACCGAGACTGCCATCCCCGCGGCGAGCGGAGCGAGGATCATCCAGGCATCGATCATCCGAGAATCCCCCCAACCGGCGACCGCGCCCTCATCGCGCGTCGAGCGGGAGGGTCGCCGTCGTCGGGGCCACCGACCCCGCGATTCCCCTCCGTCCTCGAGTCGGCTCGCTCTCCGAGAGCCTATTCAGCGTAGGTTCGGGGGCGAGCGCCACGGCGCCCGCGAATGCCGCGAGAAGTAGATATTGGAACCCCCATCGGAGAGCGAGTGCGACCCCCCAGGGAAACGCGGGTGCCACGGCTCCCCAAGACGACGAAACTCCGAGGGCTCCGAGCAGTTCGTTTCCGAATCCTTCCACCCCCGCTCCCGCGAACGGGGGTGGAACCCAAAGGGCGAGGGTCCCCGCCCCCAGTAGAAGAGTGCCTCGGAGCGCCCGCCCGGCCCAGGTCGAGGCGATCGACCGGAACCAGGCGCTCACCGAACGAGGGGATAGGGCCCAGAATACCGCGAATCCACCGACGAGCCAGTGCTGGATGATCCAGTTGAACCATAGGGAAGCGGAGGCGCTCGAAGGGTTGACGCTGGTCCATTCCGCGAACACGGCCAGCATCCATGTCACCCCCCCCGCTAACAACGCCGCCCGCAGCCCCGCGGTGGCGACCGTCCGTCGGTCGAATCGAAGGTCACTCGGGGCCGCCGCTGTCGCGAATCCGGGGTCGTTCGCGCCGAACATTCGTCCGTAGACACGGAGGAGCAGTTCTTGGGCGATGAGCGCCGTGTAGACCACGACAATCTGGAAAACTCCGAGGTACCAATTGTTGAGGAGGAGGTTCGAAGTGGACGAACCGCTGGCTTGTGCAACTAGACCTACACCCGCGGTGGCCGCCGCCGTCGTCGAGCAGCAGGCTCCGAGGGTCACAAGCGCGATCAGCGCGGGGGTGAGTCCCGCGATGGTCCCCGTGGCCGCCGGCGAACTCGCCGGCGACTTCCGGCTCCGAATTTGCTGAACCCCAAGCAAAATCGCCACCGCCATGCCGATGCCGACCCCGGCGGACACCAGGATCATCGAAAAGGTCGCGAAGAACGGGAGCTCGATCACCCCCCACGGGGCTTCGATGAGCAGGCCCGGGTAATTCCAGCTCTGGAGACCCAGGGCATTCCCCCATAGGAGCAGCACGCTGTAGCCACCGGAGAAACGGGCGAAGACCAACATGCCCCCCAGCACCATGGAACCCAGGGCGTAGGCTACAGCAATGAAGACCGCCATTCCGATGGCGTGAGATCGCCGGAGGTACCCGCGCACCTCCCGCAGCGTGAGGAGTCCGACCACGGAGTGTCCCGGGGGAGACTGCGACACGCGGTAGTAGGTAGACTCCGGACTTATAATTGGTGCGTTGGCACTTTCCCGGAGCGCTGTCCGTAGCGGTCCCCAGAATCCCTTCTCGGTCCGACTCGAGCCGTGGTACCGCCGCAACCGTCAGGCGACTACGAGCAGCGGGCAAGTCACGGGCCACCGACCATGCCCGCGGTGGAGAGCTCGACGGTCCAGGAGCGTTGAGGCCCTGCGGGACGCGGGGCCGTGGATGCGATTCCGCGCAGACGGCGCCAACTTATTTGTCGAGGCAAGGGTTGGCGACCAGAGGGGGCGTCGAAGCCGCCAAGCGCGCGACGCCGGTCTCAGAGGTCGAAGGGTTGAAGGTTGCGCCGGACCGGACCACACGACTGACGTCGGACACTCCCACTGCTCCAGATCGAACCGTTCGAATTTCCGGGCGTCTGCCCGCCCGGGGGGAAGAGGTGCTTAGCTCGGATGCAGTGGCCTTCCTGGTTTCATTGGACCGCCAATTCGAGCGTCGACGAAGGGAGCTCCTCACGAATCGGGGAGAGTTTCGGCGAATCCTGTCGGCTGGGAGTCGACCGGAATTCCCAACCGAGACGGCCGAGAACCGAGCCCGAGACTGGTCTGTCCCACCGCCTCCGGCCGACCTAGCCGACCGCAGGGTCGAGATCACCGGCCCCGTTGACCGGAAGATGATCATCAACGCTCTGAATTCGGGGGCGCGGGTCTTCATGGCCGACTTCGAGGACGCCCATTCCCCCACGTGGATCGGCACCCTGGTCGGGCAATCGAATGTGTACGATGCCGTCCGTCGCCGCATCCGATTCACTTCGCCGGAGGGCAGGGAATACCGACTGAACGAATCGACGGCGACCCTCATGGTCCGCCCCCGGGGTTGGCATCTCGACGAGCGGCACTTCGAGGTCGAACAGCATCCGATTTCCGCGAGCCTCTTCGACGCGGGCCTCTTCTTGTTCCACAACGCGCAGGAACTCCGGCGTCGCGGGACCGGTCCGTATCTGTATCTACCGAAGCTCGAGCACTACCTCGAAGCCCGGTTGTGGAACGACGTGTTTCGAGCCGTGGAGGCCGCTCTCGACCTCCCCACAGGCACGGTCCGGGCCACGGTGCTTATCGAGACGCTCCCCGCCGCGTTCCAGATGGACGAGATCCTGTGGGAGCTGCGGGAACACTCGGTCGGGCTCAATTGCGGCCGATGGGACTACCTGTTCAGCTTCATCAAGCAATTCCAGGACGTCCCCCCGACGAGGTTCCCCGACCGCTCTAAGTTGACGATGAACACACCCTTTCTGACGACGTACACGCGTCTGCTCATTCGAACCTGCCACCGGCGGGGAGCCCATGCGATCGGGGGCATGGCCGCGCAGATCCCGATCAAGGAGGACCCCGAGGCGAATGCGAAGGCGATCGCGCTCGTCATCGCCGACAAGGAGCGCGAAGTCGCCGCCGGGCATGACGGGACGTGGGTGGCCCACCCGGGCCTCGTGAGCGTCGCCCAGGAGGTCTTCGACCGGGGAATGCCCACTCCCAATCAGATCGCGCGACCGGAAGCCGGCTCGATGGCAGGCGCGGCCGACCTCCTCGAAGTCCCGACGGGGGAGATCACCGCTGAAGGGGTTCGCCGAAACGCGCGCGCGGCCTTGCGGTACTTGGAGTCCTGGCTCCGCGGCGTGGGGTGCGTCCCGATCGACCATCTGATGGAGGATGCCGCCACCGCTGAGATCGCGAGGTGCCAACTCTGGCAATGGGTCCACCATGCCGCTCGTTTGGAAGATGGGCGACCGGTCGACCTCCCGCTCGTCCGAGAGGCGTTCCGTGTCGAGCGGGCGCAGTTCCCCTCGGACCCGGAATGGCCGGCCGCGGAGCCCTCCCTCGACCGCGCGGCCGCGATTCTCGACGAGGTTGTGGCCGCCTCCGTTCTCGTCGGGTTTATCACCGAGCGTGCCTACGAGGACTTGGAGGACCCGAAGGGGGGCGAAGAGACATGACGGAACCCGTCGGACTCGACTGGAAGGAGAACGAGCGCTGGAAGGGGATCGTGCGACCGTACCGAGCCGCGGACGTAGAGAGGTTGCGAGGATCGGTCTCGATCGGCCACACGCTCGCGTCTCTCGGCGCTCAACGGCTCTGGCGCCTCCTCCATTCGGAGTCCTATCTGCCCACCCTCGGGGCGATGACCGGCACCCAAGCCGTCCAGATGGTGGCCGCGGGCCTCCCCGCGATCTACGCGAGCGGCTGGCAAGTGGCCGCCGACGCGAATGACGCCGACCAGACCTACCCGGACCAGAGCCTTTACCCGGCCGATTCGATGCCCAATCTCGTCCGCCGCATCAACAACGCCTTCCGGCGGGAGGACGAAAAGCAGCACTCCGTCGGGAAGGACGAGGTGTACTGGTACGCTCCGATCGTGGCCGATGGCGAAGCCGGGTTCGGGGGCAACCTCAACGTATTCGAGCTTACGAAATCCCTGATCGACGCCGGCGCCGCGGGCCTACACCTCGAGGACCAGCTCGCCTCGGTGAAGAAGTGCGGCCACATGGGCGGCAAGGTCCTCGTGCCGGCGAGGGAATTCAACCAGAAGCTCTGGGCCGCGCGCCTCGCGGCCGACGTGTCGGCAGTCCCGACCCTTGTGATCGCCCGGACGGACGCACTCTCGGCGAAGCTCCTGACGAGCGACGTCGACCCCCGGGACGCCCCCTTCTTGACCGGGAATCGGACCCCCGAGGGATTTTTCGAGGTCACGGGTGGGCTCGACATGGCCATCGCGCGGGGGCTTGCCTATGCTCCCTATTCGGACCTGCTCTGGTTCGAAACGGCCGGCCCGGACCTTGAGGAGGCGGAACGCTTCGCCCGCGAGATCCACCGGGAATTCCCGGGAAAGCTGTTGGCGTACAATTGCTCCCCATCGTTCAATTGGCGCAAGAAGCTGGCCCCTGACGTCATCGCCGAATTCCAATCGACGATCGGGGGCATGGGCTACAAATTCCAGTTCGTGACCCTCGCGGGCTTCCATGCGCTCAACCTTTCGATGTTTCGACTCGCGAAGGGGTACTCTCAGACGGGGATGGCCGCCTACTCCGAACTCCAGGAAGACGAGTTCCGGGCCGAGGAGGAAGGATACGCCGCCGTGAAGCACCAATCGTTCGTGGGCACCGGGTATTTCGACGAGGTCGCCCAGATCCTCTCGGGAGGTCTCACGTCCACCCTCGCCATGGGGGGTTCCACGGAAGCGGAGCAGTTCGTGCCGGACAAAGAGGCTGCGCGCAAGCACGCCCGGACTCGCGAGCGTTCTTCGGCCGTCTCGAAGGGCTAGAGCGCGGTCGATACTACGGGGTCCGAGTCCGTCCCCACAATTCGTGCGCCGCCACGACCAGCATCACTTCCGACGGACCGTGGGCGATCCCGCCGCTGCGTACGTCGCGCCAACGCTGTTCGTGGGGAAGGTCCTGCGAATATCCGCGCCCGCCGTGGAACTGGATGGCGTGGTCGATGGCTCGGAGACCATCCTCTACGGCCATCCATTTCGCCAGCGCCGCCTCGGCGGCCGCCCCGGTCCCAGAGTCCAGTCGGGAAAGAGCGTCCTGGGCGTACAGCCAGTCCGCGGAAAGACGGCCGGCGTCCTGAGCGAGCGGGAAGGAAACTCCTTCCTGGCGGGCGAGCGGTTTTCCGAAGACGGTCCGCTCTCCGACGTACTCGACCGTGGATTCCCAGGAAGCGAACGCGGCCCCGAGGTAGATGGTCGCCAACAGCGCCCGCTCTTGGGTCAGCTCCGCCCGGAGGTATTCGAATCCTTTACCCTCCTCCCCGAGACGAAAACGGGCCGGAAGCCGTACTCGGTCGTACGTAACCGTACCGCGCCGCTGCCAGCGCTCGCCTAAGTCTCCGGACGTAGGTCGCCTCGTGATCCCCGGAAGGTCCTGGGGAACGAGGAATGCAGTGATCCCGCCGCGGGAATCGCCTCCCGGAACTCGACCGTAAACGATGGCCGCGTCGAGATCGAGGCAGAGGGCGACTTCGCTCTTCTCTCCCGTGAGGAGGTAGTCCTCTCCATCGGGCGTGGCGCAGAGCGACATCGCTTGGGCATCCGACCCCGCCCCGGGCTCTGTGATCTGGTTCCCGACGAGCCGGTCGCCTTGCACCATAGGCCGGAACCACTCCGCTACCATTTCCGGGGACCCATGATCCCCCAGGACGGAGGAGAATTCGGGCTGAAGGCTCAGTTTCGCGAACACCGTCCCCGACCGGTAGGCGAGATGGAAGAGCGCGACACCCACGTGAGGGAGCGAGAGCCCGCGGCCGCCGAGGGAGGTGGAGGTCCGCAATCCCAGAAGACCGGCTTGTCCCATGGCGCGGAATTCCACGCGCGGAAACGAGGGGTCGCGGTCGAGCTCTCGGTAACGGGCGGCCAGGTTGAACCGGTCGCAGAACTCCGTGACCTCCCGGACGATGGGGTCGTTCGGCGTAGGAGGGAGGGTCGGCACCTAGAGCCCCTCCTTCACGAAGAACGGCGGTTTTGAGTTCGGCGGCGCCCGAGGGGGTCGCTCGCCGATGACGCCGGAAGCTTGCAGTTGCTCGATCTCGGCTCTCGAGAGGCCGAGCATCTCTCGAAAAACCCACTGGTTGTCTTGTCCCAACCAGGGCGCGCCCCGCCAGACGCCTCCCGGTGTTTCGGAGAAACGGGGAGCGACCCCGGCACCCTTCACACGGCCCGCGACCGGGTCGTCCCATTCGACGAACATGCCTCGCTCCCGGAAGTGCGGGTCCCTCGCGATGTCCGCGATGTCGAAGACGCGGGTGATCGCCACGTCGCGATCTCGGCCGATCTGTTCGAGGTCCTGCCGGGTCCGCGACGCGCAGAACTCCGCGATGGCGCGGTCGACGACCTCTCGGTGCGTCAACCGATAGTCCCGGTCGTCGAAGGTCGCGTCCGCGAACCCGATGACCGACTTGAGTCGGTCCCAGGCTTCGGGGGTCGGCGCGGCGACGATGACCCATCCGTCCTTCGACCGGTGCACGTCGTACGGATGGAGTCGAGCATGTCCGGAACCATACCGACCTCGGACGACCCCGCGGGCGAAAAAGTCGAGTGCGAGGTTCTCGAGCAACACAAAGAACACTTCGTACTGGGCCACGTCGACCGATTGCCCTCGCCCGGTCCGGGACGCATGGATGTGGCCCATCAGACCCGCCGTGGCCGCCGCGAGGCCGGTCACTGTATCGTTGAGCGCGGTCCCGGAGCGCATCGGTGGGTCGGGGTCGGGGTTTCCCTGAAGGGAAAGGAACCCACTGTACGCCTGAGCTGTGAGGTCGTACGAAGGAGCTCCGACGCGATTCGGGTCGTCCCGTTCTTCCGTAACCGGAAACGTGGACGATGGTCAATCGAGGGTTCGCTTGCCAAGCCTCCGCGTCGGCGAGTCCGAATTTTTCGTACGTGCCCGGCCGGGACGATTCAATCCAGATGTCCGATTGCTCGAGGAGCTTGAGGAAGAGCGAACGCCCTTCGGGGCGCCGAACATCCAGACCGACCGAGAGCTTGTTCCGGGAGGTACTGGACCCACGACTCCGACACCGACTCTTCGGCCGTGCTCCCCTCCAGCAGCGGGCGGGTCGTTCGAGTCGGGTCGGCGTACGGAGGTTCGAAGGGAGGACCTTCGACATGGATCACGCGCGCGCCGAACTCCCCGAGGTACGTGGCGGCCCACGGGCCGGCGACGTACCGCGCGGATTCCAGGACGCGGAGACCCTCGAGAGGTCCGAACGGGGGAACCAACGGAGCAGCGCCCGGCGACGAAGACACGAGTTCGAAGCGGGTCGTGTCGCGATAACCCGGGAGGTTCAGAACGGAACCTCGGCGACCAAATACCGGGGGTCGCTCGGCGCGACGATGACCGAGGCTCCATGGGTCCGCTTCGAGGGCGCGAAGTTCCGGGACGAGCTCACGAAGTATAAGATGGCGAATCACCCGTTCAAGACCCACCCATTCTTTTCGCGCCTCGAACGCGGCGAGGTCCCCCGATCTGTGGTGCAGGCCTGGGTGAAGCAATTCTACCCGTGGCTCGCATCGGTCCCGATTGCGATGGCCGAGCGGTTCGCGAACTGCTCCTGGGACGCGTCGAACGACCCGTATCGCCGGATGATCCTCGACCAGCTCGTCGAGGAGGCGGGCGACCCCAAGGGGAAGGCTCCGGGACATCCGGAACTCTGGCTCCGCTTCTGCGAGGGGCTCGGAGTGGCACGGCCGGACGTCCTGAACGCGCCGCTGCTCCCGAGCACGATGGTCGCGATCGACGACTTCCTCTACACGAACCGGGTCAACACCTTCTACGTCTCGGCGGCGGGCTCGAGCGAGCCTCCGAACGTCGAACTGTGTGCCCGCCTCCTTCCGGCCTTCCGGAAGCATTACGGGGTGGACGAGGAGCACCTCGAGTACTACACGCTGCATGTCACCGCCGACGTGGAGCACAGCGAATGGATCGGCCAGATCGTCGCCGGATTCGCCTCCACCTCCCCGATTCGAAAATTGATGTGGGAGCAGATGTTGCGGGGCTTCTCGATCCACGCGCTCATCGTGGACGGAGTGCTCGCGGAGACGAACGGCGGAAAGGCCCCGACGAAGGCTAAATAGCACCGGACCGGTGGTCGCATTCGATGGCAGCCCGCTCCCCCCAAGCCCTTCCCGGGCGAACCGCGGTTCGGGCCGCCGTGACCTGGCTCTGGTGATAGGGAGGCGCCGGGAGGGCGCCGTCCCAACGTGCCCCGCACGTTCTCGGACCGCGTTTTCTCGGGGTCTCGCACGAAGAACAACAAACCGAAGGTAGGACCCATGGAAGGCAGAACCATCCGATTGAGGCGACTGTTCCCGACCCCCCAGCGCAAGCTCTTCTCGGTCCCTCTCGACCATCCTGTCTCGATGGGACCGATCGACGGCCTCGAAGAACTCGCCCCCCTCGCTCAGGAACTTCAGGACGGGGGCGCGGACCTCTTGATCGTCACGAAGGGCGCCGTGCGCGAGCTCGCGCCCATCCTCGCCCCCACGACCCAGCTGGGAATCCACGTTTCGGCGTCCACAAATCTCGGGAACACCTCGAACCAGAAGGTCCTCGTCGGGACGGCCGAAGAGGCAATCAGCCTCGGCGCGGACCTCCTGAGCGTCCAGGTGAACTTCGGAATCCCGGAGGAGCCCGACATGCTCCGAGACCTGGGCGTAGCCGCCGACCAATGTCGGAAGCTCGGGCTGCCGCTGCTGTGCATGGCGTATGTCAAGAAACCCAACGGGGGGACGCCGGACGAACTTCGCCACGCGGCCCGGGCCGCCGCGGATACCGGCGCGGATATCGTGAAGACGAGCTACCCCGGGTCGGCCTCCGAGTTCGCGAAGCTCTGCCGGACCACTCCGGTTCCCGTGCTAATCGGTGGCGGCGTTCGCCTCGATAACGAAGAGGAGTTCTTCTCCATCGTCAAGGAGAGCATCCGCGCGGGAGGTGGGGGCATTTGCATCGGCCGGAACCTGTTCCAACGGCGTCCGGTCGGTCCCCTCGCCCGACGCATCTCGACCCTGCTGCACGGTCCGGAGTAGGGGGTCGGTCGTGTCGCGCGAGCGGGTCGCGGTCGCTCCGTCGGCCGGCTCGCCGGAGACGCGCAAGGCGATCGTGGAACGCGCCCGACGTCGGGGATTCTCGCATTTTGTGTTGACCGAGGAAGACCGCTTCGAAACCGGCCCTGGCGAGGAGCTCCTCGTTCGCCGGGGCGAAACGCTGGTCGTACGGGACCGTGAAGCTTCGATCATTCCGATCCTCGCCGTCGGCGACCCTGGCGGCCTCGAGACCGCCTTGCGGAACGCACCGGCGGGAGGGGTGCTGGCGATCGAGTGGAAGGGAGACCGGGTCATCCCGCTCGAGAACGCGATCGCGGTCAGCGGACGTCGATTTGAACTATGGGTTTACGCCCGCGGATCTCGAGAGGTCCCGGGAGCCCTTGGGGCTCTCGAACACGGGGCGGCGCGCGTCATCGTGGAGATTCGCTCCCCCGATGAGGTGGACGACCTCGAAGCGGTCCTGGACGGGCCGCTTCCTTCGCACCTCGAATGGGCGTTGGTTCCGGTCGACTCCGTCACGGCGGTCGGAGTCGGCGACCGGGTCTTGGTCGATACCACGTCCTTGCTCGACCCCGAGGAAGGGCTCCTCGTCGGAAGCGCGGCCGGATTCCTCTTTCACGTGGCGAGCGAAGCCGTCGGTTCCCGATTCAGCGGGCCTCGGGCCTTCCGGGTCAACGCCGGAGCCGCGCATTCTTACGTTCTGATGAGCGACGGGACCACGCGCTATCTCGCGGAGCTTCAACCGGGGGATTCGGTTTTGATGAGCCGTCCCGGCGCGTCGGTCCGCTCGGTACGGGTCGGACGGATCAAGATCGAACGGCGTCCCCTCGTGGTCGTCACCGCTGCGGTCAGCGGGACGAAACGCACGGTGTTCTTGCAAGAAGCGGAAACGGTCCGACTCTCGTCGGAGAATGCCCGGATCCCCATCACCGAACTGACCGTGGGAACACGCGTTCACAGCGTGAAAATGCCGCCGGCCCGCCATCTCGGACGGTCGGTCGAGGAGACGATCACCGAGCGATGATTCCGCCTCCTCCGTCTATCGTGGTCACACTTCCGGCCCGGACCATCGCCGACGCACGCCTGCAGATCGAACTCGCAAAAGCGGGGGGAGCAGATCTGGTTGAGATCCGGTTCGACCGGTTCTCGGACGAGGAACTCGGTCGGGCGAGCGAGCTCTTTCCCAGCCCGATTCCGCTTCTCGCCACGTTACGGTCTCGTGCCGAGGGCGGTGAGGGACCCGATGACCCGGGGTCGCGTTCCCGGGTCCTGAAGGACTTCGCCAGCCACCGGTTTCGATGGATCGACGTGGAATCCGCCCGCGACTTGCCCGGCGCCAGGACACTCGCTCGTCCCGGAGAACGAGCGCTGATCGTATCGACCCACTCGACGACGCCCGAACGAGGGGCGACGTGGAGCGACCTCCTCCGAACTCCAGTTCCCGATGGCGCCGTCCGGAAGGTGGTGGTTCCCTCCACGGTGAGCCAACTCCTTCGAGAGCTCATCCCCGCGTTGCCTCCGCCGGGCGAGTTGCCGTTGGTGGCGCTCACCACGGGACCCTCGGGCCCCCTGCTCCGCGTCTGGTCGAGAAAATTCGGATTCCCGTTCGTGTACTGTTCGCTTCCCGAAGGAACCGGAAGGGTCGGTCTACCTTCCGTCGAACCGAGCCAGATCCCGGTCGATCGCCTCCGGCCTTTCCTTCATTCCGAGGGCTCACCGCCGGTGTTTGCCGTGGTCGGACACCCCGTCGCCCACTCCCGGAGCCCGGCGCTCCATTCCCGTTGGATGGCGGAAGCGGGCCGGGTCGGCCTCTACATCGCCCTCGACTTTGAGGACGATCAGGAGTTCGTCGACTCCATCCCGTCCCTCATCGAAGCTGGTTTTCGAGGACTCAACGTGACCCACCCCTTCAAGCAGATCGCCCTGGAGCTGGCGGGACGTGTCGACCCAGGAGCAAGCGCCTGCGGCGTCGCGAACACTCTCTCGCTTGGGCCCGACGAGGTCGGGGCCGAGAACACGGACCTCGTGGCGGTCCTGCGTCGCCTCGAGGAGCTGCGGGCGTCCGGACGCTGGGATGGAGCTTCGGTCGGAGTCGTCGGAGCCGGCGGAGCCGCGCGAGCCACTTTGGCGGCCGCCCGCTCGCTCGGCGTGAGGGCGTTGGTACGAGCCCGCCGACCGGAGGCGGCGGAGGCTCTCGCCCGGGAGTTCGGCGCCGAAGCGAACCGAACCTCGGCTAGTGCACCCCCGAGCCTCGTTGTTCACGCCACGCCGGTCGGCAGAGAGGCCTCCGCCCCTTCCCCGCTCCCGGAGATGTCCGATTGGTTGCGCCCCGGGGTTCACGTACTTGACTGGGTATACGACCCCGAGAACCAAGTCATCCGAAGCACGGCCCTCGGAGCGGGAGCAACGTACGAGGAAGGCACTCGACTCTTGGTGTACCAAGCAGCGGCGAGCTTCGGGATTTGGTGGGGAGAGGAACCGTCTCCCGCTCAGGTCTCGAGCGCCCTGGAGGGGATTGCGTGAGCGGGATTGCCCGCACCTCGGCGGCCATCACAATCACGAACGCGCTGCCCACCGGCGTCGGTTGTGCCGTCGGAATCGCACTTCACTGCGAAGCCCAGGTTACATTGTCGATCGACCCGTCGCTGCGAACGGCCACCCTCGAGATTCCGGCCGATGTCCGGTCGTCGGTTGTGGAAGAATCCCTGCGCTCGGGCCTCGAACACTACTACCCCCAGCCAGGGGCGACTGCACGCCTTTCGCTCCGGTCGGAAATTCCGCTTGCAAAGGGTCTCAAGAGCTCGAGTGCCGTCAGCACCTCCATCCTGCTCGCGGTCGCGAGGGCCGCCGACCGGAATCCTACCGCAATGGAAATCGGCCTCCACTCCGCGGAAGTCGGGCGCCGAGCCGGAGTGAGTGCCACCGGGGCCTTGGACGACGCGCTCGCGGGCCTCGATCCGGGGTTCGTCATCACGGAGAACTCGCGCGGCGACGTGCTTCGAAGGTCCCCCGTCGACTCGGACTGGGGCGTCGCCCTCTACGTCCCGACGCAAAGCCACCCACCCTCCCCCAATCTCATCGCGACATTCTCGGCCGAACGGCCCGCGGGAGAGCGGGCCGTCCGCGCGGCGCTTACGGGGGACTGGGCCGCGGCGATGCGACTCAACTCGGAGCTGGTCGAGCGCTCGATGGGCTACTCCTACGGAGAAATCCGGGAACGGCTTCGCATGAACGGGGCCATCGCGAGCGGGGTGAGCGGCCTCGGCCCTACGCTCGCGGCCATCGCCCCCCGCGATCGGCTCACCGACGTCGTCCGGGCCTTCCCGTCGGACGCCGCGGCAAAATTCACTGTTCCATTCACTCGAACTTCAGCGATGGAGGGCACAGGTCCGTGAGCTTCGTTCGCATTCGGCCCGGGGCGGTCTTCGGTCGGCTTCGAGCGCCGGCGTCGAAGAGCTACACGCACCGGGCGTTGGTCGTGGGGCACCTAGCGCACCGCCCTTTTCGAGTGCTGCGGCCCCTCGACTCGGGCGACACTCGAGCAACGGCCTCCGCGCTGCAACATCTGGGAACTTCGGTCCACCGGGAAGCCGAGGTCTGGCATCTGTCCCCTTCTTCCCGACGGCCCGGGCAGGGCGCGGTCCGAATTCAATGCCACGAATCCGGGACTACGCTCCGATTCGTTTCCGCGATCGCGGGTCTCGAAGACCGAACGACGGTGATCTCGGGGGAGGGTCGGCTCTCGTCGCGCCCGATCGACCCGCTGCTGGCCGCTTTGAAAACCCTCGGCGCGACCTGTCGACATACCCGGGGCCGAGGGCTTCCTATCGAGGTGCGGGGTCCCATGCACGGAGGGAGTGTCTCGCTCGACGCGTCCGAGAGCTCGCAGTTTGCCTCCGCGCTGCTGCTGGCCATGCCCACCCTGAGTGAAAATTCCGTCCTCGAACTTACCGGAAAGGTCGTCTCTCGACCGTACCTGGAAGCAACGCTTGCGGTGCTCGCGTATCATGGAATTCGCGTGGCCCGCCACGGACGACGTTTTCGTATCGCTGGCGGCCAGCATTTCAGGGGCAGGCAATTCCTCGTCCCGGGAGACGCTTCCTCGGCGGCCTATCTCTGGGCGGCTGCCTCCGTGAGCGGAGGTCGGGTCCGGGTAGACGGGGTAGGCGAAAGCTGGCCCCAAGCGGACCTAGCCGTGCTCGACCTGCTCGAGTCCGCGGGCGCGAATGTGGAAAGGTCGAAGGGCGGAGTCGAAGTGAGCGCCGGTCGGCCTAGGCCCTTCCGCGTCGACCTCACCGACGCGCCCGACCTCTACTCCCTCGCGGGAGTGCTGGCCGCTACGACGCCAGGGGAGAGTCGCATTACGGGGGCCGAACACGTCGCCCTCAAGGAGTCCAACCGGAAAGCCGCCACCGCCCAGCTCGCCCGACGTCTCGGGGGCAAGGTCGATGAAAGGCCGAGCGGACTGACGATTCGCGGCACGTCCCGGCCCAAGGCGGTCGAGCTCCCTCGACTTTCGGATCACCGCCTCGTCATGAGTGCGGCCGTCGGGGCTCTCGCGGCGAGCGGCCCTTCGATCGTCGGAGAACGCCAGGCGGTTCGGAAATCCTATCCGGGATTCTGGAGGGCGCTCCGCGAGATCGCGGACGGAGGCTACGTATCATGATGCGGTTCGGAGATCGGTTCCGGATCACTCTCTTCGGCACGAGCCATGGACCCGAGGTGGGCGTGGAGGTCGAGGGGATTCCCGCCGGTACCTCAATCGACCCGTCTCGCATCCAGACCGACCTTGACCGACGGCGACCCGTCGGCCGCCGCCTCGCAACTCGACGGCAGGAAGAAGACCTCCTCCAGGTCGACAGCGGCGTGACTGTGGGGAAGTCGGATGGGTCGGTGTTCCGCGCTCACGTGGCCAACGAGGATGTGCGTCGGGCACCGTACGATCGGATGCGGGACACGCCTCGCCCGGGGCATGCGGATTATCCGGCCCGGATTCGCTACGGCGACGGAGCGGACCTTTCCGGTGGAGGAATCTTTTCCGGTCGGATGACGGTGGGGCTCGTCATCGCCGGGTCGATCGCCAAGACGCTGCTGTCGACTCGGGCAGTCGACGTAGTGGGATTCACCCGATCGATCGGCCCGATCGACGGGACGATCCGAGAGGAGGACCGGGTAAGCGACCTGCGACTGCGAGCCCAGGCGAACGAGGTCGGCTGCCCCGACCCCGCGGCGGCGAGTCGCATGGAGGCGGCCATCGCCGAAGCCCGAAAGGACGGCGACAGTCTCGGTGGGATCGTCGAGGTCCGGTCCGAAGGCCTTCCCGTCGGCGTCGGCGAACCGTTCTTCGATTCTCTGGAGAGTTCCATCGCCCACCTCGCTTTCTCCGTTCCGGCGGTCAAGGCCATCGAATTCGGTGCCGGGTTCCGCGCTGCTCGGATGAAGGGTAGCGAACACAACGACCCGTTCGTCTGGGTCGACGGCAAAGTTCGAACTGAGACCAACCATTCGGGAGGGATCCTCGGTGGACTCTCCACGGGCATGCCGCTCGTGTTCCGAGTCGCGGTCAAGCCGACCTCTTCGATCGCGAAACCTCAGCGCACCGTGAACCTCCGGGACGGGTCGGCGGCCACTCTCGGCGTCACCGGCCGCCACGACCCGTGCATCGTTCCCCGGGCGGTCGTAGTCTTGGAGTCGGTCGGGGCGATCGCCCTCGCGGACCTGGGGCTTCGCGGAGGGTTCCTTCCGTGACGGACGAGCGGATCTCCTGCGCCATCCTGGGTGCCAGCGGTTACATCGGGCAGCACTTCGCGCGATTGCTGGCCGAGCACCCGGTATTCGGTTCGCCCGTTCTAGTGGCCACCGAACGTTCGGAGGGGCGGCGACTGACGGATGTTTGGCAGCTCGCGGAAGCCCCGCCGGCGTCACTTCAGGATCGGAAGATAGTCGCACGAAGCGCCGCCGCGCTGTCGCGCGAGGGGATTCGAATCGCCTTTTCGGCGCTTCCTTCCGGTACGGCCGGTCCGCTCGAATCCGAACTCGTTCGACGCGGCGTGTCAGTCTTCTCGAACGCTGCTGACCATCGGATGGATACGCACGTCCCTCTCCTCGTTCCCGAGGTGAACGCCGACCATCTTCAACTCGGTGCGACCCGTCCCCGGTCCCGCTCCCTTCTCGTCACCAACCCCAATTGCTCGACGATCGGTCTGGTGCTCGCGCTGGCGCCGGTGAGGGGCCTGCTCGCCCCCAAGAGCATCCACGTCGCCACGTACCAGGCCCTCTCGGGCGCCGGATATCCCGGAGTTCCGTCCTTGTCGATCGCGGACAACGTGGTGCCCTTCATCCGAGAAGAGGAGGAGAAGATCGTTCGTGAGTCGGCTCGCATCCTCGGCCAACGTCGAGCCCGTCGGATCATCCCTTCGCAGGTCCCGGTCCTGGCGCATTGCGTGCGGGTTGCGACCCGGGAAGGTCACCTCGAGGCGGTGACGGTCGAAGCCGCCCGGCGCCCACGGCTCGAGGAGCTCGAAGGGGCCTGGAAGTCATTCGACCCGCTCCACGAACTCCGTCTTGCGACCGCTCCTTATCCTCCGATCGAGCTTCGGCCCGAGGCCGACCGGCCCCAGCCGCTCAGGGACCGCTGGGCCGGGCACCCGGTGCGAGCGCGGGGGATGGCTGCGGTGGTCGGGCGGGTTCGTTGGGACCCGCCCTATCTCCGATTCTTCGTCCTTTCGCACAATGCGGTCCGGGGGGGAGCGGGCGCATCGGTCCTCAACGCCGAGCTGGCGCACGCGAAAGGTCTCCTGACCTGGAAGGGAGGGTCACCGCATTGAGCTCGAGAGTCCGGCCGGTGGTCCTCAAATTCGGGGGCGCCTCCCTGGCCGACCCGAACGGGATCCTTCGCGACGTCCGGGCGCTTCGAAAGACGGGGACCCCGCTCGTCCTCGTGGTCTCGGCACGCGAGGGCGTCACCGACCTTCTTTCCGAGGGTCTCGCGCATCCAAGGGCGAAGAAGCGGCACCGCGAAATACTCGAGCAAGTCCGCCGTGCTCACCCCGGTCTTCCGACCCCGGGTCGCCGGCAGCTCGACCGATTGCGCCGCCTGTTCGCCCTCGTGGAGGCGACCCCCCATGTCGATCCGGCGCTGTCGGACCGGGTCCTAAGCCAGGGAGAACGACTGTCCGTCCACTGGCTCGTCTCCCGGCTCAAGGACGACGGGGTCCGGGCGGTGGCCGTCGAGGCGGACCATCTCGGCCTCACCACCGACAACGCCTACGGGGCTTCCTGCATCCTGTTCGACCGCTCTCGCCTCCCGGTTCGTCGAGGTCTCGGACGACTTCTCGCGCGGGGGGACCTTCCCGTCGTGACCGGATACTTCGGTCGGAGCCTCGAAGGACGCGTGGCCACGCTCGGCAGGGGAGGTTCGGACTATGCCGCCTCGGCGATCGGGGCGCTGCTAGGGGCCTCCCGGGTCGAACTGGTCAAGCGCCATGTCGCGGTCCTCTCGGCCGACCCGAGAGAGGTCCCGGACGCCCGGCCCATTCCCGAACTCTCTTACGAGGAAGCGGAGGAACTCGCCCAGTTCGGCGCGCGGGTCCTGCATCCGCTCACGATCGAGCCCGCTCGGGCCGAAGGGATGGTGCTCACCGTCCGCTCGCTCGACGACCCGGACGTGGTGACAACGATCGCGCCCGCTCGAGCGGGACGCCGAAATCGAGCGCTCACGATGCTGCGTCACCTGCGGCTCCTTCGTCTCCGGGTACCCGGAGGTCGGCAAAGACCGGGAATCGTGGCGGAGGTCTCCCATCGCCTCTCGGAAGCCGGCGTCAATCTGGTCCAACTCTACACTTCGTCCGCCCTCCTCTGCCTCGTCCTCGAGCCGCACCAAGTACCTCTCGGCGATCCAGGCGCTCGCTCCCGTGACCCGAGAGGCCGCTGCGATGCTCGACGGGCCGTACCGAGTCGCCCTCGTCACGGTCATCGGAGACGGCGTGCTGGACGACCTGGACCGGATCCCGTCCGCCGCGGTCGCCGGCGCGCAGGGGTTCAGCGCGACACCGCGGGCGCTCTCCCTCGCGGTACCGGAAGGACGAGGGCCCGAGGTGTTGCGAGAGCTGCACCGAGCGCTCGTCCACGGGAGATCCCCCGGATGACCCTCTGGGAACGTTTCACCGCGACCGCACCCGACCGGGAGGTGGCCGGATACTTCGAGCGTGCGGCGAACGGTTCCGGCCGTTCGGGGGTCGCGGTGTCGTTCGACCGGGCCGATCAGGTCGAGACCTTGACCCCGACGACCGACCTCGCCGAGATCTCCCGCCAAACCGAGCGCAGCCTTTCTGGACCGCGCTCCGTAGTGATGGGCTACGTCGGTTTCGACGCGGTCGGATTGTTCGAGCCCGCCCTCGAGCGATTTCCGACGGGGTCGCCCTTCCCGCTGGGAGAGCTCGCGTTCGTGCGAGAGGCTCGCATCGCCCGTACCGAAATCCCTCGACACCGACCGACTCGAAGAACCCGTTCCCCCCGACCGCTGCGGGACTCGTTACCTCCGCGTCGTTTTGGAGCGGCCGTCCGCCACCTCGTCTCGGGGATTCGGGACGGAGAGGCGTTCCAGGTAGTGCTGTCGCACCGACGGGAATGGGTCCGGCCGGACGACCTGCTCGCCCGGGCGGGTCGGCTGCGTGCGACCGAACGGTTCGCGTTCTTCTACTACCTCAAGTTCGGAGACCGCGAGATCGTCGGAGCGTCCCCGGAATCGGTCGTCGAGGTTCGAGGAGAGCGTGCGTACGTGAACCCGATCGCGGGGACGCTGCCGACGGGGTCCTCCCGGCGAGGCCGCTTGCCGCTCGCCCATGACCCGAAGGAGCTCGCCGAGCACCGAATGCTGGTGGACCTCGCGCGGAACGACCTCGGTTCGGTGTCGCGTCCGGGCTCCGTTCGGCTGGTCTGGGAGGAGCGTCGGTTGCGCTACGCCCGGCTCGAACACCTCATCAGTCGCGTCGGGGGACGTCTTCGTCCCGGAGTGGGGCCGTGGGACGCACTGGGCGCCGCCTTCCCTGCGGGGACCGTGAGCGGGGCACCGAAGATACGGGCGACGCAGCTCCTGCGTCGCGAGGAACGAACCTGGAGGGGGCCGTATGCCGGGACCGTGGCGCTCCTCCGCCCCGGGCATTACGCCGATTTCGCGCTCGCGATCCGCTCGGGGTTCGCGGCCCGCCGTCGACTTTACACTGCCGCGGGAGCAGGCATCGTCCATCGATCCCAGTCGGTGCGAGAGTTTGACGAGACGCTTTCGAAACTGGCCCACGTGGAGGCGACCCTCGTCGCCGGAGACCGATGAAGATCCTCCTCGTCGACCACGAGGATTCGTTCGTCCACAACATCGAGCAGGCGCTCGCCAATGACGGGGCGACCGTCCGGTGCGTTCGCTCGACGGTTCCGCTGCGCGACGCCCTGCGCGAAGACCCGGATGCCGTGGTCCTCTCTCCGGGGCCGGGTCATCCGGGGGATCGAAGGTTGACCGGCCTCTCCCGGGCGCTGCTGGACCGATGGGACCGCGAACGCCCGTTTCTCGGGGTCTGTTTGGGCCACCAGTTGATCGCGGAACATTATGGGGCTACGGTGGTCCGCGCCCAGGAACCCGTTCACGGCGACGTGACGCGGGTCACCCACGACGGCCGGGGGTTGTTCGTCGGGGTTCCCTCGCCGACCTGGGTCGCGCGCTATCACTCGCTCATCGTCCGCCTTGCGTCCGTCCCACCGAGTCTCGAGATTTGTGCCCGCGGAAACGGCGGAATCGTCATGGGACTGCGCCACCGGGACCGCCCGGTTCAGTCCGTCCAGTTCCATCCGGAATCTTACCTGACCCGCTCGGGGCCTGCCATCCTGAGGAATTTTCTTCGCGAGGCGCGCCGATGATCGCCTCGCTGCTGGGCCGGTTGCTCCAAGCCCGTCCCCTTTCCGCAGCTGAGACACGGACCACTTTCGACTCGCTCCTTTCCTCCCGGACGTCCGACCTCGAACGAACGGCCGTCCTCGTCGCGCTGGCCGCTCGACCGACCACCGCGCCCGAACTCACTCAATTCGTCCGCGAGTTCGAACGCCGGGCCGTCCCGTTCCGAGTTCCCTCGGGCGATCACCCGATCGACCTGTGCGGCTCGGGAGGAGCGCGGACCCCGTCGTTCAACGTCTCCACCGTCAGCGCCTTTGTGGTGGCGGCCGCCGGCGCCCCCGTCGTGAAGCACGGCAACCGGAGCGCTCGGGGGCCGTGCGGGTCGAGCGACCTCCTCGAGGCCCTCGGGCTGCCCGTGGTCGAGAGCATTCCGTTCGCGCGGGC
Source organism: uncultured Thermoplasmata archaeon (assembly GCA_963730815.1). Taxonomy (GTDB): domain Archaea; phylum Thermoplasmatota; class Thermoplasmata; order Lutacidiplasmatales; family UBA184; genus Lutacidiplasma. The sequence goes on along the minus strand of CAVSTD010000011.1, from coordinate 208,106 downwards.
GACGTACCGGAAGATGCGACTCGCCTTCCTACATGCTCCGCTCTTCCATCCGGCCACTCGCGCCGCCGGGGCCGCACGCCGGGCGCTGGGAATTCCTACCGTCTTCAATCAACTGGGGCCGCTGTCGAATCCGGCCCACGTCCCCTTCCAGGTGGTCGGCGTGGCCGACCTTCCGACCGCGGTCCGCACGGCCGAGGTCATGAAACGACTCGGCCGCCGACGCGCGATGGCCGTAACGTCGGCGGAAGGATGCGACGAATTCTCCCCGAAGCGGGAAACCGAGGCGGTGGTCCTGAGCGACGGTCGACTTACGCGTCGCACCATTTTCGCGAAAGACCTTCTCCCTCCCGAGGACCGCCGGGGGAGCTGGGGACCGCTTCCTCCGGACGACGCCGCGGAGGAGGCCCGACGGATCCTCGCGGGCGGCGGCGGAGCCCGACGCGGTTCGGTTCTTCTAACGGCCGGGGCGGCGCTCTGGGTCGCGGGAGCGGTTCGGCGCCTGAGCGAGGGAGTGGAGCGATCGCGAGCGGCCCTTGACTCCGGCGACGCGGAGACGATTCTGGCCCGGATGACCGACGTCGCCGCTCGATTCCGCCGACTCCGTGGAGCCTAGCGATGGGATTCCTGGAGGAGATCGTCCGTGAGACCCACCGATCGATCGACGGCCCTGCATACGGCGACGGCCTCCTAAAGGAACCGCCGGGCCCTCGGCCTTCCTTGCGTCGGGCGATCGAAAACGACCGCGGCCGGGGAGCGTTGGTGGTGGAATACAAGCGCGTTTCTCCGGGCTATCCCCACCCCACGCTCCCCCCGCGCTCAGTGAGGGAATTCGTAGAATCCGCGAAGCCGGCCAAACCGACCGCGTACTCCTGCCTCGCGACGATACCGCGGTTCGACGGCTCGCCGAGCGATGTCGCCGAAGTTGCCGGGTCCACCGACCGGCCCGTGCTCTACAAGGATTTCATCGTGGACCGCCGGCAGGTGGACGCCGCCGCCCGGAGCGGCGCGAGCGCGCTGCTCCTCATCGCCCGTCTTGAGACCGAGGGGCACGCCGTCGAGTCGCTATCTTCCCTCGCAAATGCGGCCCATGACCGCGGGCTCGAGGTCGTCCTCGAATTCCACGCTCGGACAGAGCTAAGTCGTGTCGCGGGCGTGGCGGCGGACGTGTACGGCGTTAACACCCGCAATCTGGACACGTTGGCCATCGACCGGGAGACCGCCGACGCGACGATTCGCGAAGCGGTCGGTCTCGGACTCCGGCCCCTCCTCGGATTGAGCGGGGTCGCCCACCCCTCGGACGCCCAACGATTCTGGGACGAGGGCGTCGACGGGATCCTCGTAGGAAGCGCGGTAGCGCGCGCGCCGGACCCGGCGCAATTCCTCGCCTCGCTGCGTCGCCCTCCCGCCGGGGAGCATCGATGAAGACGTTCGTGAAATTCTGCGGTCTCAAGGACCCGGCAGTCGTGAAGCAAGTTCCTTCGGGGGGTGCCGCGGGGTTCGTTATCGACGTGCCCGCTTCCCCGCGGAACATCTCGCCCGAACTTGCCCTCGACCTCGTCGGTCACGTGCCGGCCGAGGCCGAGGCGTGGGCGGTCGTGGTCGACCCCACGTCGGAACTCATCCACCGCTTGTTCGATGAAGTAGGCGTGGACCGCGTCCAAGTCTACGGAAAGATCCCGGCCGGACTCGAGTTCCTCGAGGTTCACCACCTCGTTCCTTCCGTGCCCGTGTTGCCGAACGCCGCCGGTGCGGAGGATCCCCGATTCCCCCGGCGGAGGATTACCCGCGAATTCACCTCGATGCCGCCGGTCAACCCTTGCCGGGCGGCAGCGGGGTCCGGCCGGATTGGGAAGTCTGCGCCCGCATCGTAGACACTCACCCCGGGCGTAAATTCGTGCTCGCCGGCGGTCTCTCGCCCGAAAACGTGGCCGACGCGCTCGGTTCGATCCGACCGTGGGGAGTCGATGTATCGTCCGGGATCGAAAGCTCTCCTGGCGTGAAGGACCCGGCGAAGATGCAGGCATTCCTGCGCGCGGTGGAGGCGTTCGAAGCGGGGCATGCCTAGGCGCTTCGGTCCGTACGGGGGGGCCTACGTCCCCGAGACACTGGTACCCGCCCTCGCGGAACTCGAGGCGACCTGGAAGTCGGCCCGGCACGACCCCGCCTTCCGTTCGGAGCTGAAGCGGCTTTCCGAAACCTTGGGGGGACGACCGACACCGCTCTACTCTGCTCGGAACCTCTCCCACCGTGCCGGCGGGGCCGAGATCTGGCTGAAGCGAGAAGACCTTGTTCACGGCGGGGCCCACAAGTTCAACAACGTGCTCGGTCAGGGTCTCCTCGCGGTCCGGATGGGAAAGCCTCGGCTGATCGCCGAGACGGGGGCCGGGCAGCACGGCGTCGCGACCGCGATGATCGGTGCCGCCCTCGGGCTCGACACCACGGTCTACATGGGATCGGTGGACATGGCGCGTCAGCGGCCGAATGTCGACCGGATGCGCCTGCTCGGCGCCCGGGTGGTTCCGGTCGAGTCGGGCAGTCGAACGCTCAAGGATGCGATCAACGCCGCGCTTCGGGACTGGATCGCGAACGTCCGCACGACGCACTACTTGCTCGGGTCAGCCGTAGGGCCGCATCCCTTTCCGTCGATCGTGGCCGATTTTCAGAGCGTGATCGGGCGGGAGATCCGCAGCCAGTCCCTCCGGGCTTTCGGCCGACTTCCCGACCTGTGTATCGCCTGCGTCGGGGGCGGGTCGAATGCCATCGGAACTTTTCATCCCTTGCTGCGGACCCGCGTGCAACTACTCGGGGTCGAGGCCGGCGGTCCGCGGGGCTCCCACGGGGCCGCCTCACTGACCCGCGGACGCCCCGGGATTCTGCACGGCTCGTTCTCCTACCTGCTTCAGGACCGCGATGGCCAGGTGGCCGACACCGAGAGCATCTCGGCCGGCCTCGACTACGCCGGTGTCGGGCCCGAGCATTCGTTCTTGAGGGACTCGGGTCGAGTCCGGTACATCAGCGTCTCCGACCAAGCCGCCCTCCGGGCGTTCCACTGGCTCGCGCAGGACGAAGGTATCCTACCCGCGCTCGAACCCTCGCACGCGATTTTCGCAGCGGTGCAGGAATCGCGAAAGCGTCCTCGCCGGCAGAAGATCGTGGTGACGCTCTCGGGCCGCGGCGACAAGGACCTCGAGGTGGTGCTTCGTGCCGCTCACTGAGGCGCTTCGGGCGGCTCAGGAGAGCGGCGCTCCCATCGTCGTTCCGTACCTCATGGTCGACCGCCCTCGACTCGGGCACCTTCGGGCCAACGTCCGGGCCCTCAAGGCCGGGGGTGCGTCCGCCCTCGAACTTGGGTTCCCGTTCTCCGACCCGATCGCCGACGGGCCCATCCTTGAGGCCGCCTCGGGCCGAGCTCTCGACCACGGAACTCACTGGCACGACCTCTTGGCGGCCGCCCGGGTCGCGCGCGAGATCCTCCCGACCGCCGTGATGACCTACGCGAACCCCGTGTGGCAAGAGGGACTCGATACCGGGATCGAGCAATTGTCGAGCGCCGGCGTCTCCGGGCTTATCGTCCCGGACCTTTCGTTCGAAGAATCGCGTCCCTGGAGAACGGCCGCCCGGGCCCGCGGCGTCGCACTCGTCCTGATGGCCGCCCCCGGAAGTCCCCCCGCACGGACGCGTCGCTTGGCGCGAGCGAGCCGGGGCTTCCTGTATCTTGTTTCTCGCTACGGAACAACGGGCGCGGCGACGCGGGACCCTTCGGTCGACCTTTCCCCGATCGTCCGGGCGGCCCACGCGAGCGCGCCGGAGCTTCCTGTGTTGATCGGGTTCGGAGTACGGGACCGGGCCTCGGCGGGGCGGGCCCTTTCCACCGGGGCGGACGGCGTCGTGGTGGGAACCGCGCTGGAGGAGCTGCTCCAGCGTCGGCCCTCCTCGGCGGCGTTGAGCCGATGGATCCGTTCGATCGCGTCCGCCTCCCCGCCACGCTAGCCGTTCGTCCGATGCCCCGCGACCTGCCGAATTTTCTCGAACGAACCGGGTCAGGGTCGCACGCGCTCGAGGGAGAGGAAACGGACCTGCGCGTCGGGGCGAACCCCGGCGACGAGGAATTCCTTTCGTACTCCCTGGGCTACGCGCACTCCCCCCGCCACTTCCGGCCAGGATGCGACGTGCGTCGAAGGAGCGGCCTGGACCAGATACCGGGCGTGGGAGTGTTCCGGGTTCCGAGGATACGCGCGGAAGTGGGCTCCGTACTTGAACCCCGTTTTCACCACGAGGGCCCGGCCGCGCAATTCCCGATAAGCGGCGAGCCGTTCGAAGAACAGAGGGTCAAGCCGACGGGCTTTCCGCTCGAGCCGTTCGAGCGACACCGACCGTCCGCTCTTCGAGTCCCGGAGGGTCAGCTGGCGCACCGAACACAAGTATGCGGCTTCGAGGAGGCTCAGCTCGAGACGGCTCCCCACCCGGCTTCCGTAGGCGAGCTCCTTTCCGAGCTCGGTGGCGATCTCCGACCCGTGGACCGTCACTCGGTCCTCCGAGAGCCATCCCTCCGCGGGCACCGACAAGGTTCGGGACGGGAGCGAACCCGTGGGCGTCGGCCGTCGCACCCGATAGTACGTGAGGTCGGATTCTTCGTCGACCAGGCCGAGCAGGAGGAGCTTCTTTGCGCTCTGCGCCCGCTCGGCCAGGTCGAAGAGACGTGCGAGGTCGAACGGCACGCGCTCGCTGATCGCCTCGACCCAATATCGAGACGGGGTCTTGTGCAGCGTCCCGCCTCGAGGAAGGACCGTGAACGCGATCGGCGGCGGGCTCGCGCGCACCACGTAGCCGCGCTGCCGCAGATCGCGGTAGACAAGATACCGGACGGCGAACCCTGAGTCGGCTCGTACCGCCCTTCGGAAGACGGTGGGCCACGCGACCGTCCGGCCCCCCGGGCCGCGAACCTCCACCCGTCCCATTTCCGAGAGATAGACCGCCTCGTACCGGTCGAGGCTAAGACCTCCCTCGGGACCGGGTGTCCCGAAGAACCCCTTTCCGTACACTTGTCCCGCTTCGGACGGGTCCGAGAAGCGGACCGTCCCGTCCGACTGAAGGGCTCCGCTCACGGACGAGCCCCGCGGAGCTCCGACAGGGTCACCAGCGGTTCGACCCGGACCCCCGCGGCGGCAAGTCGCGCAGCGGCGCCGGCTTCCCGGTCGACCACCACGAGCACCCGGTCGACCACGCCCCCGGCCTCCCGCACGATCTCGATCGACCGCAGGGTGCTCCCGCCGGTCGTCGTCACGTCCTCGATCAGGAGGACCCTCGTCCCCGGGGAGATGTCCCCCTCGAACGCCTGTCGCGTGCCGTGCTCCTTCGTCGCCTTACGTAGGACCGCGTAGGGGTGTCCGGTCCGCAACGCGGTCGCTACGACGAGCGGAACCGCTCCCAGTTCCATCCCTGCCAGGCGGTCGGTCGAGCCGACGTGCGAGGCGAGCGCTCGAGCGAGCAGGTCGAGGCGTTGGGGGTCGGTCCACGCCCGCTTCACGTCGATGTAGACGTCGCTCTTCTCTCCGGAGGCCAGGGTGAACTCTCCGAATCGAACGGCCCCCGCGTCCAGGAGTGCCCGAACGATCTCAGTGTGGCTGGGCGGCTCGGCGTCGGCCACCGCTGCGTTCACCAGGGCACCTTCTTCAAACCGGCCTTGTAGCCAATCCAGTTGAAAAGCGTGTGCAGGCCGAGCGTGAAGAACAGCAACCACAGCAGCCCCCACGCGTTGAAGAACACCGGAACGAAGAGTCCCGGGTCGAGAAGGAAACCCGCTCCGATCGGCACGAGGACGAACGGAAGCTGATCGAGCAGGAGGGTCCGAGCGCCGCTCTCGCGACCGATGCGTCGTTTGATGAACGAGCCGAGGGCGTCGCCCGACATCGCTCCGAAGGTGAGGAGGGCGACCACCGGCACGGCTTCGAGCAGGGTCGGCGCGAACACGGGAACGAGTTGCCAGGGCGGGGGGGCGGCGAGGATCAGGCCGGCCTCGATCAGCCCGAAGGGCATCGCGACGAACCCCCCGAAGAGGAACCCCGACCAGGTCTTCGACGAACCGAGGATGCGTCGACCGTCGCGGGCCCACATCTTGCCGAAGTCCATCGGCGGCCCGCGACCTCGCGGAAGCGTCGCGAGGGCGCTCGCGATGTAACACGGCGTGAGGACCCAGAGGACCGCGAGGAGGGAGGAGAGCCACGCGTCCAGCACGCTCGCTTCCCCGGCCTACGGTTCCCGGATGTACCGGGCTATGGTGGTCGCTACCCCGGCGATCATCTTGGGGTCCGCGCTCTCCTCAGCGTCGTGGATATGGGCGTTCGGGTCCATGCTGCCGAAGACGAGGGCGGGCAGCGGGTCTCCTTTCGGGGTGGTGAGATCTCGGAGGGCGCTTGCGTCGGTCCCCCCGTACTCGCCGCGGACTCCGCTTGCGCCCATCGTATCGTGGAGAATCCGCTCGAGCCGAAGGACCGCGGGGTGGTCGACCGGTAGGTAGTAGCCGGCCCGGCACCGTTCGGGCGGCGCGACGATGCGGGCGGTCGGCGAGTGGTTCTGGGCGTAGGCGCGGACGTATCGCAGGGCCGCATCGACCCCGTCCTGAAGTTCCATTTCGGGAATAAGGCGAAGGTCGACGGTGAAGGTAGCGGAGCCGATCGCACGGCCGTCGAGAAGCTTCCGGTCGACCGCGGCGCGCAAGAGACGCAACGTCGGCGGCACGGGATTGTGGCCGCGGTGGGGATAGCCACCGTGAGTCGCCTCGCCGACGACTTGAAGACCGAGGGTTTCGGAAGGAATCGTGAGAGATGTGGCGCCGCCGGTTGGAGGCGGAACGGGGGACCGACGAAAGGCGCGAGCGCCGCCGGAAGCGCGCCGAGTAGCTTCGCGTCACCCTGGAACAGAAGAGTGACCGCCGCCGCCGACTGGTTTGCGGCATCGGTTTCCGCATGCGCTCCGACGAGACGGACCGCGTGCCCGTCCGCGGCCACGTTGACCAAGTCGAATCGGGTGACGCTCGCCCTTCCCGTGATGACCGGCTCGGGGGCGTGGCGGTCGGGCCAGTCGGGGGAGGCGTAGACCGAGCGCCAGGTGCGCGCGACCTCGTGGAGGTCGACGAGCGCCTGTCCGTACGCGAGGCCCTCGGTGAGAGAGACCGGGCCCTGGAACGAGGCTTCCAGAAACGCGACCCCGCTCGAACCGGCGGTCGCCTCGGGGCTCCCGTCGGGGATCAAGGCCACGTCGCCCCGCAAGATGCGCTCGGGGTCGTTCGGAGGAAGCAAGGCATCGTGCGCCTTGATCGCCTCAACGCCCCCTTCGCCTCCCGTCTCCTCGTCGCAGCAGACGATCAAGCGGACGTTCCGGCGGAGGTCGGTCTCCTCCGAAAGCTTTCGAAGGGCAGCGATGGAGGCGACCACGCCGCTTCCGAGGTCGTCGCTGGCTCCTCGACCGTAGAGCCGTCCGTCCGAACGGAGGGTGAGCGTGTGCGGGGGACTCTTCCAGCGGCCGAGCTGTTCGGCGGGCACGGGGACGACATCGAGGTGCGCGAGGATCAGTACGGTCTCGGAGGCCCCGACGTCCAGCTCGGCAATGACATTCGGTCTCGGTGCCCCGTGCCAATCGCCCTTGACGTCGCCGACGACCGTCGGGTCATAGATCCGGGTGGAGAGTCCCGCGGCGCGAGCGGCCCGGGCGATGGCGTCCGCCGCCCGTAGGTAGTTCGGCTTCTCCCACTGACCATGACCGATGTCCTCGAGATTCGTGGGCGCGATCGAAACCAACTGCGTCAGGAGACGCAGGTTCTCCTCCCCACCGATCGCAACACTCGCCGCGGGAGGAACCGAACCGGCGGAGGGAGCGGACACGAGGTCTTCACCGCAGCGCGAGCAGGATGACGAGGGAGCTCGTGACTAGGAGGAGGAGCGTGGAGACGAACATGTACGTGAACATCGAGAGGGTGTCCCCGAGGGAGGTCAAAAGGCGTGCGGTGTAGCCGGGCCCGAGGACCTTGACCCCGAGGACATTCTTTTCCCCGAAGTGCACGGACACCGGACCGAGGTCCTCATAGGCCTTCTCGAGCGTCGCGCGCGATTCTCGGGCGAGCGCCGATACCGCGTAGCGTTCTCCGAGCGGATTGATGCCGCCGTCCACCTCGTGGACGACATGGTTGTCGGTGGTCAGCACCTCGGCCGCATCGACCCGTTCGAGCAGAGCGCGGACGATCGGGTCCCGGTCTCCCACGATGAGGTTGTTGCCGTCCACCAGAACGTACCCGGTCGTTTTTCCCCCGCCCGGATGACGAGCGCCCGGATACCTTCCGGTCCGATCCCATCTCGTCCAATGGAGTATCCTTGCCGGACAGCGGTCCCGGCTTCGACCGTCCCCTCGCGCGACGCGGCGACGGCCGACCGGATCGCGGCCTTCGTATCGGCGATGAGCTTCTCGGCCGCCGCCGTCCCGTACAGGATGTCCCCTTTTCCTTCCACGTAGGAATTGTGGGCATCCACGAGAAGCACGTGGGGCCCCCCTTCTCGCGCTACTTCCCGCACGATGCGGTCGGCGACGCTGAAGGCGATATCGTCGGTCGGCTCGGGAGCTTGCGTCACGAGGACCAGGACGACGTCCCCGAGGAGCTGCGCGCGGGCGAAGCTTCCCGGATAGGGCGAAACGAGCGGGCTCGCTCTCGCCGTGCCGGGCGGCGAGAGGGGTGTGAGCAGCTCGCGCGTGGCGGCGGCCACCCGGTCGACCTCCTCGTCCGAGGGAAGGTCGAGGTCGTGGTCGCAGGGAGTATGGGGTACGAAGACGGTGCCGGCGGACGGGCCCAGCTTCTCCGAAAGCTTTCGCGGTAGGTCGCTCGCCCCGAGAGCCGCAAACGGGCCAGGGTGGACGGTGGGCAGGGCCACGGTCGCTTTCACGGAGCCGCCGCGCGAGAACGCGAGAATCCGAGCGGTGACATCGCCCGGGATGGCGTCCTTGAGAAAGAATGCCTCCAGCGCCCGGGTGGCTTCCGCGTCGCGCCGGCCCACGTGGTCGAGCAGAGGGCGGATCAGCGACACGCCCGAGCTCCCGAACTCCCTGCGGATCGGGCGGTCCGACGCACGGATGAGCGCGACCGCGAGAACGAAACCGAGGACGAGGAACGCGGCGGCCTCGCCGACCAAAGTCAGCGTCGGAGATACGAGGACGAAGAACCCGGCGAGGTAGAGGACCGGTTGAAGCAGCGACGGGACGAGCATGCGCGCGTGGTTTGGGCGGGAGACTCCGTACAGACTTGCGTGGCGGAACCAGAGAGCGGGACCGGCGAGGAAGATTCCGAGGTAGGTGAGACCGGGGACCACGGAAGGGTCGATGGCGAGCGCGAGGCGCCAGAGTCCCGCGAGCGGCAAGAGAACCAGGAGGACCGTGAGCGCCAGGAAGACGCTCCGGTGAAATTCGAACTTTCCGCCGAGGGCGGCGCACAGCGGAGTGGTGACCGCCGAGGCAATGAGCGCCGGCAGGACCCCGACGAGGAGGAACCCCTCCGCGAACCGCGGGACATCGGGCAGCCACAAGAGCGCGGCGAGCGCGGCGCTCGCGACCAGGATCAACCCGTAGGTCACGGGAGGGGACGGAGCGCGGAGTAGCACGTGACCCCGACGCACCTGGCGGTAGCTGTTGTCCGACTCCACGGGCTCGTTAGTCGCCGCGGGCGTGACGCACCTCCCCCAGGATCCCCCGGAACGCGGCGCCCAGACCTTCCTCTTCGGTGATCGTTCCCGTGACGAGGACGTTGGCACCGGCTTCGAGGAGGGATTTTGCTTCCGAACCAGAACGGATGCCGCCGCCGACGATGAGCGGAATCCCCAGCGCCTCCCGAACGGCTCGGACCATCCCGCCCGGCACCGGGGCGGGAGCACCCGAGCCGGCTTCGAGGTAGACGAACCGCATTCCGAGGAGCTCGGCGGCGAGCGCGTATCCCGTTGCGCCGAGCAGGTCATCGCGCGGAACCGGGTCCACGGCCCCGACCTCTCCGACTCGCATCCCCGGGGCTACGACGAGATAGCCCATCGGTATCGCCTCAAGACTCATTTCCCGAACGGTCGCGGCCGAACGCGCGTGCGTCCGGATCACCAGGTCGAGATTGCGCGAATTGAGGAGGCTCATGAAGAGGACCGCGTCGGCGTCGGGGGTCAGCGAGCCCGGGCCTTCGGGGAAAATGATCGCGGGAATCTTGACCGCCTTCTTGATCGCTCGGGCGGCGTCACTCATGACTTCTCGCGAGATCCCGGTCGAGCCCCCCAGAAGAATCGCATGGCTTCCGAGCGCGGCAGCGCCTCGGGCCACGGTCGCCGCCCTCTCCCCGCGGGACTTGTCCGGGTCGATAAGGGTAAAGTGAAGCGGGCCGCCGGCCAAGTGCTCGAGCAGATACTGCTCGACCCGTCCCAGGGGCGGACGGCCCATCACCGGAATGCCACCGCCAGGAACGCGAACAGCGCCACCGTCATCGCCACTTTGCTCATCGTTTGTTCGTAGTGCAGCCGGTCGGGGAGATGCCAAACCGAGACCCCGAAGATCGCGTCCGCAATCCCGACCAGAACGACGTAGATAATCCCGACCCCCGAGCCGAGACTCACGAACCACAGGAGGGGAACGAGACTCAACGCGACCCCGCCCACGATCGCGCTTCGAGCGACGGCCGCGGCCGCTCCGAGGCCATAGGTCTTGGGCAGGGTGGTCCTGCCGACGTCGCCCGCGACGTCCTCCATGTCCTTGATCACCTCGCGGCTGAGGGTCGCCAGGAAAGCCATGGCGGCGAAGGGAACAAGCACGAGAACATTGCCCGCGGCCGCTGCCCCGTAGAGGAAGACAACCCCCGTGAGGAACGCCACCACGATATTCCCGACGAAACCGGCCGACTTGAAACGGAACTCGTATCCCAACAGCGACGCGACGGCGACGACCAGGATCAGCCCGACCAAAGGCTGCGCGAGGACGACGGGGATCACGACCAGAGCCCCGAGGACGAAGAGCGTCACCGCAAGGCCGCGAGCCGCCCTCACCGAGACCTCGCCGGTCACGAGCGGTCGATCGGGGTGGTTGGTCCGGTCCCCCTCGAGGTCCAGAAGGTCGTTGAGCACGTTCCCGCCCGCGGTGACGAGAGAGGTAGAAAGACCCGCCAGTACGAGGAACCACCAGAGGGTGACTGGGACGGAGATGCCCGCCCCTCGTGCGACGAGCCCCCCGACGAGCGTTCCCACGAACGAGACGCCGAGGTTGCCCACGCGCACCAGCCGGAGCGCCGGATGCACGCCGGCCGATGGTCGGGACGCTCGCTTAACGGTTGTGCCGGAGGGGGATTCGACGGTCTCGACCCTCGGCCGGACCCGGACGCGCGTTATATGCAACGAGCGCTGGCGCCAGTTCGATGCCTCGATCGGGGGTCCACCGACCCAAGGTTCGTTCGCTGAGGCTCGCGAACGGCCTTCGGGTGCTCTTGGCGCCGGACGGTGCGAGTCCTACGGCGAGCGTCTGGGTCTGGTATCGAGTCGGCTCGAAGAACGAATGGCCCGGAATTACGGGGGCCTCGCACTGGGTCGAACACATGCTCTTCGAAGGGTCTCCCCGGTACGCCAAAGGCGAGATCGACCGAGCCGTCCTGAAGGTCGGCGGAGAACTCAACGCCTTCACGGACACCGATTTTACGGCATATTTCACGACGGTGCCGCGCGACCATCTTTCTGTCCCGCTCGACATTGAGGCGGACCGAATGACTCGAGCTGAGATCTCCGACGAAGAGGTCGCCCGGGAGCGGACGGTGATCCACTCCGAACGCGAAGGGAACGAGAACTGGCCCGAGTTCCGAGTCGAGGAGGAGCTCTTCCAGCTCGCGTTCCGGATTCACCCCTATCGATGGGATGCCCTCGGCCGCCGCCGGGACATTGAGCAGATGACCGCAGACCAACTTCGGGCGTACTACCGGCGATTCTACGGCCCGAGGAACGCGGTCCTCGTGGTGGTCGGAGGTTTCAACCCACGCGCGACCGAGGCCGAAGTGCGACGCCGATTCTCGAAGCTCCCCGCGTGGGGGGACGACGTCGAGGTCCGCGAGGTCGAACCGCCGGCAGTCGGAGTCCGTCGGTCCACCCTCCACGGACCTGGGACGACGCCCTACCTCCAGGTCGGGTGGCGCTCTCCGGCCCTGACCGACCCCGCCACCCCGGCGACAATAGTCCTGGATACGATCCTGGGAGGAGAGAGCCGCTTATTCTCCGCCGGGATGGGGTGGCGAGGGCGACGCGAGCATCCCACCGCCCGGTTGTATCGGGCGCTCGTGGACACGGGACTCGCAGTTCGGGCGACCAGTGGTTGGAATCCTCGTTTCTATCCGAGCCTCTTCACGGTCCAGGCGCAGGCCGCTCCCGGGGTCTCCCTCGACCGTCTCGAGCAAGCGTTGAACCGGGTGATCGGACGACTCAGCCGAGACGGACCGACCTTGAAAGAAATGTCGGACGTTCGCACCCGGATCCGGCGCGGGGCGGCCCTCGCGTACGAGGGGGCTACGACCACGGGGTTCCGGCTCGGTTATTTCGCGACGTTGCGATCGGTCGCGCTCGAGGACGAACTCTACCGTTCTCTCCTGCGGGTCTCGCCTCGTGCGGTGAGAGATCAAGCTCGGGCGATCTTCCGGACGGATTCTCAAGTCCTGGTCCGCTACGAGCCCACGGAGGAGGCGGCCGATGCGTGAGCCGAGCAACCTGTTGGAAGTCGAGTACGGGCAACCGATCGACGGGTTGACGACCGCCCGGCAGCCCGCCCCGGCCGGGGCCGCCAGCTTCTCGGCGACCTACGTCGGCCCTGCGGGGTGGGGATTCGATCCCGCGTCCGAGGGCGGGACGGCCCGGGTCGCCAACCATCTGCTCGCGAGCGGCGCCGGTCGATACGACCGAAGAGGTCTCGCTCGACTCCTCGACCGAGCGGGCGCCACGCTCACGACCGAGTGCGCCCCGGAATCGGCCGAGGTGACGATCTGGGGTCCGGCCGCGGACTGGAGAAAGCTGGTCGGCCTGCTCGCCGACGTCGTGCTCCGACCTCGATTCGCAGCCGAGGACCTCATCCGGGTGCGAAGGCAGGTCGCCGAGCGTCAGTTGCGCGAGCTCGCCCAGCCGGCGAGTCGGGCGGACCGGGAACTGCTCCGCGCGACCTACCCCGAAGGGCATCCCTACCGTTCGAGCGGGCTCGGCGACGTGCGTTCGGTGGCTTGTCTCACTCCCGAGAAAATTCGTCGGTTCCACCGGGATCACTACACCAGCGGTGACGCGGTCCTCGTAGTCACTTCGTCCGCTCGCCTGCCCGACGTTGAGGCCACCGTCCGGGAGCACTTCTCGGACTTCGCCGAGAGGCGGCCTCCGAAACTTCGCTGGCCTCCCGTCCGGGCTGGTTCGGCCCGAACGCTCAAGATCGAACTACCGGGTCGGTCGCAGGTCGAGATCCGCATCGGGGGCGACTCGATTGCTCGCTCCGACCCTGCATACTCCGCGGCATTCCTCGCGAACGAGGTCCTCGGTGGGCGAGCCCAGCTCAGCCGCCTGTTCCAGCGCGTTCGGGAACGCGGTGGGCTCGTCTATCACGCTTCGAGCGAGCTCGAAGCCATGCGCTTCGGTGGGTATTGGGCGGTGGGAGCCGGGACCGGCGGTGAGCGCTGGACCAAGGTCGTGCCGATGCTTGCCAAAGAACTCGACCAAATGCGGATTCGCGACGTCGGCGCGTCGGAACTTCGCCAGGTCCGGGAGAGCGCTATCGGTGAGATCCCACTGGCCCTCGAATCCACGTCCGATGCTCACGAACTCGCGGTGGAGGTCGCCTACCAACGCCTTCCGGGCGACTACCTCTCCCACTGGCCGGCCCAGCTCCGGAAGGTTCGGCCTCGAGAGGTCCGCGCGGCCGTCGAGCGCGCGATGGACCCGCGGCACGCCGTGACGGTACTCGCCGGTCCCCTGGGCGGCTCGTAACGCTGAGGCGACCCACGGAGGGTCGTGCCGCCGCGGAGGTCCTGTTTACCAATACGCACTTATACGTGTAACCGATTCCGAGGGGCATGGCTGACCGCGGAAAGATCGAAGCGATGCCCCACGGCATGATGAGGAAGAACATCACGATCACTCCCGAGGAGAGCGAGTTCCTCGACCGACACCCCGAGATCAATCAAAGTGCGCTCTTCCGCCAAATCGTCGAGAGTCTGATGCTCGCCGAACGCTCTCCGAGTGTGGCCTCGACACAGTCGCTCCGGCTGGGCAAGGCGGTCTATCGGTCCGGCGCGATCATGTTCCAGAAACCGAACGACCGCCGCCGGTAGCGGAACGACTCGCTCCCCGCGGTCGGTCGGGAGCATCCTGCTCCCGGAGCCGAGGGCCTACCCCGGTGAACACGGGATGCCCCGTGTCCTCGGCTCGGGCGTAGACCACTCCTTCGGCCCCCGGTGTCGTGGCGAACGCCTCTTCGGCGGTGGCTCGGGTCAACTCCGGTAGTGCGTGACGCGAGAGCAAGTGTCCGAAGGCCCATCGGCGGCGGAGAGCGAGGTCCGTAAAGTGGGGCACGTAGTGACCGCCGCCGACTCCGAGCGCGACTCGGTCGCCGGGAACCGTTTCGACATGGGAAATCACGTCGGCTAGAGCGCGGACCGCTTCCGGGGGCGGGTGGGGTAGCTCTCCGTAACCGATTTCGATGAAGAACGCCGGAAGGCCAACGGCGGGACCGTGGTGGGTCGCCTCATAGGTCGCCTTCAGGCCGAGAGGAGAACCCTCTTCGTCCAGAAGACGAAGGGCATGAACCATTCGTCTCGGGTCGGTGGGGACGAGGCTGCGGGGGCGACCCCCCACCTCGGCTCGCAACCCCGGATTGCCGAGGGGATGGACCGTGAGACAAGGCACGTTGCGCTCGCTTCGATGGATCGAAGGGAACACCAGGGTCGGCCGGGACTCGCGAATCGATTCGGGGAGCCGAAGGTCCACATCCTCGTCGTGGGTGTGGGCTCCGGGTCGTCGCACGACCGCAGTGCGATCGTTCAGCCGTCGGATCGGGGCACCGTCAACTTGCGCACCGAACGCATCGAGAGTACCCCAACGTTCGGCGACCGCCGTCGCCACGGGGTCGAGGGCGGAAATCATGACCACCACCTCGACGCCCACGGCCGGGAATACTACTTCGAAGGACAATACCATGGCTCCCGCCGGAAACACGACTTGGGCCGGTGGAAGGACTCGGAGGAAGAATCGGGAAGCCCCGCAGGACCCAGCCGTGGGCGGATTCCGGCGTGACCGACCGGATTCCTGTCCGCCTCAAGGCTTTTGGACCAGGAGTTCAGACTCTCCGAACCAGACCCATGACCGACGAGGCTGACCGACCGCGGTTTCGAGACCACCTTCACGAGATGCGAGAAGCGTTGGGAGGAATCGGCCAGGACGTGAAGATCGACCTGGCCGATGCGCCCCACCTTGCCAAGGAAGGAACGAAGAACACACTGGCACGGGCGGCCGGAATTCGACGGACCACCTTGAGAGAGTGGACCGAACCGTCAGCGGACGATCCCAAGTAGGCCAAGGGCCCTCGAGTCCGCAGAAACACAATTCCTGAGGGCCGCGAGGAGGTCCCCGCAGCCTCGGGAGCTAAACGACTCCGTCCATCTCCGCGAGTCCAGCTTGCGGAGATGGATTGTCGCGCGTTTTCGGTCGCCCTAATCTCGGCGAGGGTCGCGGCCGGTCAGATCAACGCCGTCCCGTTGGGGGGGCTGGGATGGACTTCTCCAGAATCGCGGCGATGGCAGCGAGTTCCGAAAAGCGGCGGGGGTTTCCCGATGCCAAGGGACCTGTGGAAATCCCCTTCTCGCATCGGACCGTCGCGTTGCGCCAGTCCGTTGGGTCGAGTCCCTCCACGTGGAGGATCACGTCGAAAATCGAGATGAGGGTAGTAGGGGCTTCGGCCCACAGGGCGACCTGACACGTTCCGGACTCCAACATCGCGCGCATGAGCGGAGCGATGCGATCTTGCGAGTACGCCGAAGCGATGCGCTGCGAGTTCGCGGTCACCAGGATCGAAGGTGCGTCGACGCGACCCGTGGAGGAGATCAGATTCTGGGCATGGGGCGGCATTCGAAGGAATTCTACGAGGCCTTGGATCGAACCGGTGCTGTCGTCCGATTGCAGCATGGTCGCCGCGGCGGCTTCCGCCTGACGGGCTCCCCTGTCGTCCGGCTGAAGATCCTGCGGGTGGAGGACGTACACGGACTCCTCGGGAATGGCATGAAGGCTCATCGGGTCGAGAGGGTCGAGAATCTCTCCGGGCAGTCGAACGTCGGTCCAGTAAACTCGAGAGGCGTACGGGGCGAGCGCGGAGAACGCGAACCACTTCAGCAACGTTCGGCTGGTCCCGGAGATGAAGACCGAGGACGGTTTGTCGAATCCGCCCGGGAAAAGTTCCGCCCCCGAAGACGGACTCGCCACGATTAGGTGGAACTGCAACCCACAGATAAGAACCTACAGTCCTGAGAGGGCCCACGGGTTTCCGTCTCCCAGATGGTGCTCCCGGCGGGAGTTTCCCCGGCCGGGCGACGCGGCCGGATTTGAACCCGCGTCAGAGGCTCGAGAGGCCTCTATCCTTGACCACTAGACTACGGGAGCGCCACGGGCCGGTAGCGGGAGGCCTCTTTGAGCCTTTCGACGCCGGGGACGCTCACCGCAGAGCGACGGGCTGCGCGGGCGTGGGATCGGGCTCCACTACCACCGCGGTGCCGTAGGCCATGATTTCGGTCATGATCTCGCTCATCTCGGAGGTGTCGAACGCAATCGACAGCACGGCATTGGCGCCGAGCCGCTTCGCGTGATCCTGAAGCCGGACAATCGCCTCGTGCCGGGACTGCTCGAGAAGCTGAGTGTACTCGGTGATCTCTCCGCCGCCGAGAGCTCGAAAGCCCGCCACAATGTTCCGTCCCAATCCACGCGATCGGACAATGAGACCGTACGTGAGTCCAATTACCCGGGTCACTCGATAGCCGGGGACGTAGGGAGTGGTCACAAGAGGGAAATCGGTCGGGGGAGCCCACGCGGGAGTCTGGGAGGGGAGCGGGGTCGCGGACATGGCACGGCGGACCTTCCGAAGGGGGATAACCCTGAGGGGGAGGGTTCCGAAGCACCTAAGACCCGGACCACGATTCCCGGTTGTGACCCCACCGGTCAAGGCCCGCAGCGGACATATCCTTCTGGACCCCAAGAGGTCGTACCACGACCTCGTGCGAGTCTACCCCGAGATCCACAAGCGAGTCGTTGAGATGAATCGACCGTTCGTCAAGGAATCCGACCCCCTCCTTCCGGAGGTTCTCCTCGACGAGAACCTGCGGGACCTGAAAGGAAATCGAAAACCGGTCGGGTACAATCGCCAGGACGCCTTTGGGCTGCGTCTGATCTTCCCAATCGCTGACGAAAAGCGAGCCGAGTTCTACTTCGCGAAACCGGCCCGGTGTCAGGAGGTCGTCCAGATCACGGAACAGGTTTCGACCTTGCTTCGGCGCCGGGGAATCAAGCACTCGGTCGAGTACGACCGCCTACCGCTGGGACCTCCTCGCGGACTTCCGGGTATCCCTCCTCCCGGATCGGGTTCGGGATATCTTTCGTCCACCTAAGCCGCTACGGCTCGGACGGGGGCCGCCGGAAGGGCCAGAACGGGTTCGCCGCCGGCGCGGCAGCCGGACTCACTCCCTCGGTCGAACCGATCCCGTCGCTTTGGAGCTTTCGCAGCGCCTCGCGCGCCTTCTCGAGGGCGGCGGTGTAGTCGGTCTCCCGGAGTCGCAGGGACTCCGCGAGAAGTGCACGCGCGTCGGAGGTGTCCACGCGTAGCTCGTGGGCCCGAGTCAGGGCGGCGTCGATGAGGTAGTGGAGGTTCATGAGCTCCCGATGGAGCGACTTGCGGAGGTTGAGCTCCTCTTCGATCTTGAGCAGGAGCCGAGCCGCATCGAGGATCTGGCCCGAACGGTCGAGTTGTTCGACCTGTTGCAGCCGGTCCCGGAGCGGACCGACCCTCACGTGAAGGCCCTCCTGGGCGAAGTTCATTTCCGTCTGCAGCTCGCGCCAGCGCCGAGTGTACGGTTCGCGAACCGTGGGTTCGAGGGCGCTCGTAGCGCGGGCGAGGAGCGCCTCGGCCTCGTCCGGTCGACCGGCGTCCAGGGCCACCCGCGCCTCGCTGAACGTCTGCATGACCGGAGTCGTGTCGAGAGCGAGACGTTCCCCGACCCAGAGCCGATCTTTGAACTCGGCCATCTGACGCTCGATCTCCTCCCTCCGGCGTTGACGGGCGAGGTCGAGCTCCGAGCGAACGAGACCCAGCGCGGTGCCAAAATCGTGGCGGCTGCGAAGTGCCGTAAGCTGAGTTCGGACCTCCGCCCGGCGGTCCACCTCGGCGGGCGGCACGTCGGACGCCCGAAGATACTCGGCTTCCGCCTCGCGCCAGCGGCCGTCCACGACAGCATCGAAAATCCGGACGCTCGCGGTCTCGCCCCGGGCGATCGCCTCCTTGACGCGCGCCCATTCGCGGGCTCGTAGCGCCGTTTCGGCCTCCCCGAGGATCGCCTCGATCGGGTCAACCTCGGCGGCGAGGCCCTCGCGGCGGGTCGACTCGACTTGTCGGCGCAGCTCGCCCAGTGGCCCGGCAAACAGTCGCTCGATGGCCCAGCGGGCCTCTTCGACCGACTCGCGTCCGGCCCGGGTAGCGTCGGGATAGAGCCCACTCTCGAGGTGGTGACGAGCCTGTTCGAGCCGGACCTTGGCAGAATCCGTCTCGGCCCCTACTTCGGAGGCCTCCCGAAGTTGCCGCTCGGCGG
Source organism: uncultured Thermoplasmata archaeon (assembly GCA_963730815.1). GTDB lineage: Archaea > Thermoplasmatota > Thermoplasmata > Lutacidiplasmatales > UBA184 > Lutacidiplasma. The sequence goes on along the minus strand of CAVSTD010000011.1, from coordinate 189,247 downwards.
AGCCGATGGCGTCCTTCGCTCGTCGGTGTCCCTCGCGGGCGATTCCGAGGGCGTCCGAGGCAAGGAGGGCATGCTCGAGGACCGGAGGATACTCGTGACCCTGGAAAGCGAGTTTGGCCGAGGCGAGCTCCTCGGCCGCGACCGGGGAGATGACACCTTCCTGCGTGGCCCGGGCAATCGCGGCCTCGGCGGCGACGATCGACCCTTCGGCGATCCGTCGTTGGAGGTCGGCGCGCTCGAGCTCTCCCTCGCTCTGACCCGCGAGCTGAAGCGCCTCGACCGGCCGGCCCTCGTCGAGCGCCATCCGGGCCCGGTGGAGGAGGTTCTCCGCGAGGGAGGTGTCGATCCCTTCCTTGCGAAGGCGCGTCACCGTCGCCTGGAACCCCGCGAGGGTCTTCGAGACATGCTGGTAGGTCGCCTGGATCAACTCTCGTTCGAGCGGGCCACCGAGCTCGACGACCCGGGCGTACTGGCGTTCCGCGAGCAGTTTCTCGATGCGTTCCATCTGCTCGCGCAACGGAGCCGTGTGCACGTGCAGGAGGTCGGCTTCGGCGAGCGCCTCGCGGGCCCGTTTCGCGACACGTTCGGCGTGCTCGACGAACCCGCGCGTGGAAACGAATTCGGCGCGCGCCGCGTCCAGGAGTGCGGCCGCCCCGATCGGTACGGGCAGCGCGATCCGCCGGCGAGCCTCGCCGAGCGGGAGAAGGATCTTATCCAGGTCGACGCCGGCGGACCTCGCGATGTCGAGGTCGCGCTCGAGCGTCCGCAAATTCTCGTCCAGCACGGGCCGCAGGATCGCGATGAGGTCGTCGTGCAGGAGGCGGGCCCCGGTCCGGGTCGCCTCCGGAGGGGCCGTGGCCTGCTCGGTCCTCAACTGCTCCCAGCGGGCCTGGAACGGTTCCATCGGGGAGGACAGACGGCGGCCGTCCTCGACGAGATGCTCGACCTCTCCGAGAAGATGGGTCGTCTCTCCGCGCGCGGCCTCGTCTCCGAGCTTCCGCTCCACCTCCTCCAGGGTGGCGCGCGCACGGTCGAAATCGAGGCTCTGGAACGCGAGGCGAGCGTTGCGGAGCGGCTCGTAGTACGGGTTCGGGTCGATCCCCCCTTCCCGGAGGTGGCCGAGGGATTCTTGGGCCCGCGCGATCCCCTCGAGGATTGCTTGTCCCGCCGCCCGGGCCCGGAGCGCGGACTCCTCGAGCTTCGTCGCGAGCCGGTAAGCGTCGGCGAATCTCGACGCCCGCGCCGCGGTCTGCGCCTCGTCGAGCTGGGTCCGGAACTTCGCGAGGTCGAACCCCATCGTCTCGAGCTCCACCAGCGAGAGCTTGGCATGCGAAACCGCCTCCTCGCTGCGGAGGAGTTGCTGCTGCTGAGCCCGCGTCCGGATCTCCTGGGACGCGCGCGAGGCCTTGACGAAATCTCCCATGTTGAAGATCTGCTGGACCTCGTCGATCTGGCGCTGGATCTCGTCGCTCGGCCCTCCCATGCTCTCGAGCACGGCCCGCTCGGCCTCGAGGATCTCTACGAGCGCCGAAGCATGCGAGGCGACAACGGCCCCGAATTCCCGCTCCGCCCTTCGGAGGCTCTCGACCGAGGCGATCAGGTCCTGCTTCACCCGAAGCGTCACGTCGGCGTCGGCGAGCAACCGGCGCACCGGAGAGACGAGGGCCTCGTCCGGGATGTCCGAGAGTCCCTGCTCCATCTCCTCGACCCGGCGCGCCACGTACGGTCCCGCGGCGCGTCGGAGCTCGGTCTCGGCGCGGGAGATCCGCTCGGCGCTCTCGGCGAGTTCGCCCTTGTCGAGGAGCTCGCGAGCTTCGTTCATGTCACGGTCTGCGTCGGGCGAGAGGAACTGACGCTCTCGGGCGTACTCTCGAGCCTTGTCGAGGTTCGCCCAGCGCTGGACAAAGAATTGGAGCGCCTCTCGCCCGAGGTGGACGACCGTCTCCTTGAGGACCTCGCGGGCGGGGGCGACCTCCGCCCGGTCGAGGGACGCGCGGATTCGAATTAGGGCTGGGTCGAACGGCTCGATCGAAAAGCCGGTCTTGCGGAATCGGGCCGCCATCTCTTCAAGCGACTGTAGCTCGTCCCGAGCCGTGTCCAGCTCTTCGGTGAGACGGCTTACCTTGTCGAGCGCTTCTTGGCTTGCGGCGAACGCTTCCGAGTAAATCTTGAGACGGAGGGCCTCTCGGGCCCGGTTCATGGCAGCGAACACCTCGCTCGGGTCGCGGCCCAGTCGTCGTGCGTCGGCGATCCGGGGTCGGGCCTCATCCAGCAGGCCCGCGACCACGGTCACGATGGGTTCTTCGGCGGCGCGCCGGGCTTCGAGAAAGATCGGGCCGATCTCGAGAGGAGCCGACGTTCGGATCCGCGCGAGCGCGTCCTCGACCGCCATTCGTGCGGACGTGGGGTCGACTCCGTACTCGCCCGTCGAATCGAGGGACGTCCGCAGCGCCTCCAGGATCTGGACGCAGCGCTCGCGCAGCGCTTCGCCGACCTCGTGACTCGCGGCTTCGGTGGCGGGGACGACCTCGGGCCATCGGTCGGGGGTCGCATCGGTCCCCGCGTCGAGCGCCGCTTCGAGCCGGGAGGTCGGAGCTCCGAACTCCTTGGCCGCCGTGACCAAACGGGTCGCGTCGTCCCGGACCTTTTGGCGACGTTCGGCGGATTCCGGAAGTCCGGCTCGTAGGAGTCGGTCGACCCCCTCGAACGCCTCCGCGAGGCGGTCTTCTTTGACCGGCAGTAGGGCGTCGTCCAGACGTTTTTCGAAATCGGTGAGACGAGAACCCTTGAGGCCAGCCCACGTGGCGACCGCGAGCGCCCGCTCCCGGACCTTGTTGACGTGGGCCATCTCGCTCTCGTGGAGGGTGGCCTCCACGCGGGCGAGGCGGCCGACGGTTTCGGCCCACTCTTCGCCTTCGGGAGGATGGGATAGGGCGTCGAGCTCCGTCACGAGATCGGCCGGGACGACCAATCCTAAACCGGAAAACCGTCGAATCGACTCGGCGGTCCGCGCTCGGCGTTCCTGGATCGTGGCGGGAACTGTCTTCGACAGATAATCGGTGAGGGCCTTCGCCTGGCTCTCCACCCCGTTCCAATCCGCCCGCCGGGCGAGCTCCCGGAGCGCCTGCTGACGCTCGGGCACCTCCGACGGGGTGATCCCGAGCTGTTCCAAGCTGGCCACCCGGTCGTCGATCTCTTTGAGGGTCGCTTCGGCCGATTGACGCTGTTTCTTGAGCGCCTCGGCCTTCTCCTGGAGGATTCGAGTGAGACGGGAAGAAGAGACGGACCCCAATCCGCCCGGACCCGTCGTGCGACCACCCCCCTAAACTCAGCCGGTCCGATAGTCGCTTTCGCGCCGTTCGGACATCCGTTTCATGCCCGGTCCCCTTTATTAATGAAGCGAGGAGCGGGCGCTTCTCCTCGGCGACCCCGGCGCGCTTGCTCTAGGTCCGGGTAATCTGGCGTTTCCCCATCGCATCCAGGTACTGGACTTCGGCACCGGGGGCGACCTTGGCTTTCGTCTCGGCGTCGAGCGGCAGGCTGAACGTCTCGTACGTCTCGAGGTCCATGAGCTGGATCTCGGCGTCCGTCATTGAGAGAACCTGGGCCTGCTTCTTCCCGATGAGCGGAACCTGTACCTTGTGCTTCACGGGATAGACGACACTCCGCTTCGAGCCGTCGAAGATTCCGACCGCGTCGATTCGTGCCTTGGCTTCCCCGTGCTTCCCCGGTTTCGAGGTCTGGATGCTCAGGATACGGCAGGGCTCTTCGTCGATGAGGAGATAGCGGCCCTCTTTGAGCTCACGGACTTCCTGTTGCGTCCAGGCCATAATGTGGTTCTCCGGCAGGCGGGCATATTTGCGACAGGATAAGAGTTACCCCGGTAGGAACCGTCGAAGCCACGGAGGTTTTCCAGACGAGGGTTTATTCGCGCCGGCCATCATGGTTCCTATTCGGAACTCCTGTTCATTATGGACCCGGTCGCTCCCGATTACAACGCTCACTCGATCGAGGCCGAAGGCCTTTCGCTTTGGAGGGGGCGGCGTCTTCCCCCACCGGGCGGGGTGCTCGGACCCCCGACCGGACCGACGGTCCGGCAGTTCGAGGGCGCCTGGACGCAAGGAGACTTTGCCTCGCTGATCGCCCATCGGGCCGTCGCCGCCGATGTCGATGCCCGCTACCTCGCGCTCGCGGGTCGGCGGGCCGTCGGAACGCTCCGACAAGCGACCGGATCCGTTCCGGCCGGACCGACGGGCGTTCCCGGGCTCCTCACCGCCCTCGGGGTCTGGACCGGTGGGAACGGGCAAATCCCGTGGGACTCGGAAGATCGAACGGCGGGCGTGCAGGCGATCGTCGGACGTCTCGCAGCGAAGGGAATCCTGGTCACTCGGGACGACTCTTTTCGAGTCTGCCCTTCCTGCGGGTCCCCGCGAAGTCCGGAACGCATTGTCTACGACCAGCAAGAAGCGGACACCTTTCTCGTGCGATTCCCGGTCCGTATCGGAGATCGGGACGTCAACGCCCTCGTCTGGGTGGACGTGCCGTGGAAGCTGTTGGGAACGAGCGCCATTCTCGTGAATCCCGAGACCCGCTACGTCGTAGCGGACTACCGGCGCCGAGACGAACACGAGGTCGTCCTCACTTCGGCGCCCTCGCTCCATCGCCTTCGCGCCTGGATACCGGAAGCCACGCTCGAGGTCCTTGAGGAACGACCCGGCAAAGAATTCCAGGGTACTCCGTACCTCTATCCGCTGCGCCACGAATTCCCGATGGGAGGCGACCTGAGCGCGCCGGCCGGCACCGTCCTAACCGCCACGGATGTCAGCGAGAGCGGCACCGGGATCGTTCCCCTCGTTCCCGGACATGGCCCGACGGACGCACGGATCGCCGCCCGCTTCGGCGTCGCCGGTTGGCCCCTTGTCACACCGAAGGGGAAGCTCGATTTCACCTTGATGCACAAGTACGCGGGCCTCGACCTCGAAACGGCGAACGAGTTCGTCCTCCGTGACCTTTCGGAGGCGGGGGCGCTGCTCGCCCGGCTCCGAGTGAAGCGAGGCGTTCCGTACTGCGGGGTGTGCGGGACCGCCCTGCTCTGGACACCCGGTCGTGCGTGGTGCCTCGAACCGTCGCACCTGCCGGCGGAACGTCGAGCGATGTTCTCGCGACTACTCCCTCAAGAATCCCTGCCCGCCGAGACCGAGGTCGCTCCGTGGCCCGTGAGCGAGGCCTCCCCGAATGACGGACCGGGTTCGCTCGCGTTGCTCGAGTGCACCCGGTGCGAGCGGCTCGACGCACCCGACGGTCCCGCCCAATGCCCGTGCGGTGGACCGCGACGAGTGGTCCGACGATTGTTACTGCCCTCCAGCGGTGCCGCGTTCGCCGCCTGGGCCCGGTTCGACCCGACCCCCGATGGCGACACGGTGCATCTTTACGTCGGCCGTCGCCGGCGGCTGCCGGCAGTCGTGAATCATCTCGCCGCGCTCTGCGGGATTCCGGATTTCGTCGGCGAGGTCAATCTCACGGTGATCCCCACGGTCGCGGCGGCGGACGCTCCCGACCTGGTCGGCAACTTCGGGGCCGACGCGGTCCGGGCCGCCCTCGTCCGCAGCGGAGTGGCGGACCCTACCGGGGGACCTTTCGGAGACCGTTGCCGCCAGGAAGCCGACCGGATCCGACGATGGTGGACGGTGTCCCGCGAGGTCGCCGCGAAGTGCGACCCTGCGATGCTCGCCACCTTCGCCCGACCGATCAGTGGATTCCTGGGAGAGCTCGAAGTGGAAGACCGGGCGATCGTGGCCCGCTGGGAACGCACCAGGACCCTGACGCTCGCCCACTACGACAACTGGGCGCCCGCGCTCGCGTATCGGCGCGTGAGCCGCTTTCTCGACAACGACCTCGTCGAATACCGCGAGCTGGTCCAGCCGCGGCTGGCCCTCGCGGGGACTCCGACGACCAAGCGCGGCGCCCTGAGGACCTTGGCACATCTGACCCGAGGTCTCTCCGCCGTGCTTGCGCCGATCCTTCCTTTCACCTCGGAGGGGATCCATCGCGCGCTTTCCTCCGAGCGGTCGAGCATCTTCGACCAGCCGATGGCCGGTCTCGACCGGACCCTCCTCAACGATGACTTGGTCGCCGCCTGGGACCGTTGGTCCACCGTATCGCGGGCCGTGGACCGTTTCCGCCGGTCGGTCGGTGTGTCCCGAACGACCCCGTTGCCGCTCGTCGTCCTCGTGGCCCCGGCCGATGACGTCGGCGATCGGCTTCGTGGGGAGAAGGAGACTCTCGCCCGACTCGCTCGGGTCCAACGCCTCGAAATCGCGTCCCCTCGCGAACCCTGGACCGGACGCCACCGCACACTACATCCGGTCGAATCGGAGATCCAGAAAGCCTACCCGACTCAGGCCTCCCAGATCGTCCACCTTCTCCAACATATGCCCCCACGGCGGCGGGAGACCGCCGTGGGACAGGAGGAACTCACCGTCGTGATCAACGGACTTCCCCGTCGCGTGTTCCCCAACATGGTAACCTTCTCCGACACCCTTCCCGACCGGGTCGTTCCGTCGCCCTGGTCGCTCGGGGAGATGTACGTCGAGCTTCCTACGGCGGCCGCGGTGGCGAAGCGCGCGATTCCGCCCCTCTCGACCGACGCCTACTGGCTGGTCCGTCGAATCGAGCGCGGGTTGCGTGCCGCACCCCCGGCCACGGACCGGATCGCCGTCGTGACAGCCAAGGACCCGCTCGCCACGGAACTTCGTGCTGCGGCCGAAACGATCGCCGGCTACCTCGGCCTGCGCGAATTGCGCGTGGTGCCTCGGTCGGAGGAAGCGACGCCCCCCAACGCGATGACCGGGAGGACCCGAACGGGGGACGCATGGTGGGTCCACGTTCCGAACCTTCCGGCCCGTCGCCCCCGAGCCAAACGGCCTCGAACGGGAGTGCGAATGGAGCGGGTGTCCTGGCCGACGGTCGCCGCCCCGACGGAGGAGGTCGATTATGCGGACGAGAAGTTCGTGGCCCACGAGGAGGACGTCCGGGCGCTCGGGCAAGAGCTGGACGACATCATCGGACTTCCCCTCCTCGGACCCTCGAAGGTATCGCTCGCTTGGGAGCGTGGAGTCCACAGCGTCGAGGACCTTCGCCGCTCCCCGTTCGAGACTGTGGCTACGTTGCCCGGTTTCGGAGGCCCGGTCGCTGAACTGGTCTTCACGAAGCTCGGAGGCCAAGCTCCTCCCCATCGACTGCGAGTGATCCCACGAAGCGCGACCGCCTCCCCCCGTGCCGTCGACCTCGCTGCGACCCGCGCCTTGGTCGCGGTCGAAGAACGGCGGCCACCGTCACTCCCTCCGTCCACAGCGAGTCCTACCCGCGCCGTGCCGCCGGCCTCTCCTCCCCCGGAGCTCTCCGCCCGGCCCGAGGCGGAAACCGCACCGAAGGCAGCACCGGAAACCGCCGAGACCATCGACGCGGGCGAAATGAAAGCCGAGCCGGCCGTTGCGGCGAGGGCCGAAACGGAGCTCGAGCCAACCCCCCCCATCGATTCCGATACTTTCACCGTCTCCCAGCCGGCCGTGACTGCGGAGCCGGGACCCGGTTCCGTTCCGGTGGTCGAGAGCCCTACGGTCGAACCGTCGGTTCTACCTGTGAGTACCCCGCCGTCGGAGGTCCCAACGCCCCCCGAACCCACGGCTGTCCCGGAACACGGCGAGGTCCCGGACGAGGGGGCCGAGGCTGAAGTGGCGACTCCCGTTCTCGAGTCGACTCCGGTCGAGGAAGCCCCGTTTCCGACCGAGGTTCCCTCGGCGATGTCCGAACTCCCTGCACCCGAGGAAGCCGGTCCTCCCGAGACGCCGCCCACACTGGGCCCGTCCGAGGAAATGGCGCCGAGCCCCGAGGCCGCCATCGTTCCGACGGAACCGGAATTGGTTCCCGAGCCCCCCTCGCCGGCCGAGGGGGAAGCAGAACCCGGTTCGGTGGACCAAATCGCCTCCGAGGAAACCGCGCGTTCTACGCCCGAATCCGCCGAGCCTTCTTCGCTTCCGGAAACGAGGAATCTTCCCGAGGAAGAAGTCGCCACCCCGACCGAAACGACGGTGCCCGAACCGCACCCAACGGAAGCTATCGGAGTCGCGGAGACACCTCTCCTCCCGGCCGAACCAGTGGAACCGCCCGAAACTGTTCCGGCAGAACTGATTCCGGCCGAATCTGCCGAGCCCCCTCCTCTTCTCGAAACCCCCCCTCCTATCGAGGAGCAGAGTCCTTCGAGTCTCGAGACCTCCATGAATGAACCGGTCATCGAGGCACCGGAGGAGGCGCCTCGCGGGAACGAGGAAACCCCCCCGGCTCCGGCAGGCCCGGAACCGGATCTCGAAAGCACATCCGTCCCTGAAACGATTCCGCCCGCCGCCCCCACCGACGTGGGGACGATTCCGCCCGCCGCCCCCACCGACGTGCCGTTCCTCCCTCTTTCGCCGGTCGAGCCTCCTGCGCCGATACCTCCCATCAGTGTGGCTGTGCCTGCGCCGGTTCTCGCTCCGGTCGCGCCCGAGCCACCGCCTCCCCCCTCAGGGGTCGAGCTTGCGGCGGGCGACTCGCTGGTCGCATCGCTCAGCGGAATCCTCGAGGCCGCGTCGGCCGGCCATCGCGGAGTATGCGTGGTCCGAGAGTCGCCCGAGAGGATCCGCACGCGAGTCGGGTCCCGCCCCATCGAAGTGTTCTGGCTGACGAATATCGGCCGCGGACCTGCGCTGCGCCCCTCGGACCTCGAAGGAGCTTGGACGTTCCTGAGCCAGAAGCTCCTCGAGGAGCGCGTGACAGCGTTCTTCCTCGAGGGTATCGAGTACCTGGTTCGGCTGCACGGCGCCGACGCGGTCCTCAACGGACTCGTTCAGTTCGACCGATTAGCACGAGAAAACGACGCTCGAGTGTGGCTCTACCTAGCTCCGGGGCTGATGAAGGCGGAAGACCTCGAACGTTTCCAGTCCACGTTCGGCGGGTCGCAAGCTTCGAGCTAGTTCCGTCCGGGTCGCGCTTCTTGACCTCGGCAAGTTACTAACCATGAGTTCATATGCCCGAGGCTCCGTGCGCAGCCCATGCGTCTGTCCCGACCGCGCCGGGCCCGGGGGAGCTTCGCCATCGTGGTTCTCGCGTTCGCCCTGATGGGCCTCCTTCTGAACCTTCCCGCTTCCACGATTGCGTCCTCCGCGTCGCGTTCCGCGGCCGTCCAACCGGCGGCCGGGATTACCGGGGATGTGACGTGGAATGGCGTGGATATTTCCACGCTCGGTACCATTTCGTCGGCCCTCTCCATCGACTTCTCTCAATCGGCGAATCTGCTCTACAAGTGGTCGAACGTTCCCGCGCCGGGTATCAACGATGCTCGACTTCAGATGTTCTACTTCGGATTCGCGGTGGCAACCCGGGATGTCAGCCTGAGCGTAGCTCAGACGAGCGGGAGTGTGCCCCTGAACTGGACCCCCCTCTCGATCGGTTACGTTCTCGAAGGCGTCTACAAACTCACCGCCAGCGTGATCGCCCCGAACGGTACCACGATGTGGAGCGAGGACTTCTACGTAACCGGCAATGCCCCGCTCGGCTTCCTCGCGGTCATCCCGATCGTTCTTCTGCTCCTGGTAGTGTATGAGGTCTACGCGCTCGTCCGCTCGGGTCGCTACGCCGCCCTCGGTCGTAAGCCCGCTGCGCCCCCCGAGACTCCTCCGCCCTCCGGCGCCGCCCCGCAAACTCCTGCGAAGGCGGCGGAGGCTCCGGCAGAAGCTCCTCCGGAAACTCCGCCCGATACCCCGACGGAAACTCCTCCCCCGACTGAAACTCCTCCTCCGGCGGGAGGTGTCTCGTGAGCGCGACGTCCCACGGCGCCTCGTGCGGCGTTGTATTGGGCATCGTGATCGTGATCTTCCTCCAACAGGTCGCGGTCATCGCCCTGAGTGACCTCGTCCCGTCCCTGGAGTACCTGATCATCGGCGCCGTCATCGGCGGCGTGCTCGGAGCCGTGATCGGCTGGGCTCTCGGTCGGAGCTATCTCGCGCGCCACCCCGTCGGCGTCGCCGCCCCTCCGAAGTAGGCCGCTCGATCGGGGGCTAGCGAAAACCCGCCTTCTCGCTCATGACGACGTCGTGCCGGCGAGGACCCAGCGCTCGTAGGCGTCGAAGGTGTAATCCCGGCCGAGGAAGCGCCGAACGAGTTCGGCGGCCGGCCGGCTTCCCCCGGAGCGAGCACTTCGGTCACGTAACGTTCGGCCGTGGCTCGGTCGGTGAGGGAACCCTTCGCCTCGAACGGGGTCAGGAGGTCCCGTGCGATGACCGCCGACCAGAGGTACGTGTAGTAGATCGCCGAGTAGCCGGTCAGGTGGCCAAAACTTGTGATCCAGTGGTATTCGGGGTTGTACGGCACGCCCAACCGCTTCTCATAGACCTCCCGGAACAGCCGGGAGGTATCCAGTCCCTTCGGGTCGCGCAGGTAAATCTCGAGGGAAAGGGTCGCGAGGAAGACCTGGCGGAGGACGCCGTAGGCCCGTCCGACCGCCTCTGACTTCTTCAGCCGAGCGACGAGGTCGGCGGGCATCGTCTCGCCCGTGTCCGGGTTCCGGGCGAACCGAGCGAGCGTGGCCGGGTCCCTCGCCCACTCCTCGAATAGTTGGGAGGGTGCCTCGATGAAGTCCCACTCGGCGAAGCCCATGGTGGTGTAGAGCCACCGACCGTCTCCGGAAAGAAGGTGGTGGAGCAGATGCCCGAACTCGTGGAAGAACGTCACGACATCGCGGTATTCCATCCGCACGTGTTCGCGGGGCGCCTGCTCGCTCAGGAAATTGCAGAGCAGCGCTCCTTGCGGCAACCCACTTCCGATGACGCCGGTTCGAACGTCGAACTGCGCCGCGTGGTTGAATTTGCCGGGCCTCGGCACGAAGTCGAAGTAGCAGCGCCCGATCGGGACCCCGTTCCGTTCCACGTCGTAGGCCTCCACGCTCGGGTGCCAGAGGGGCGTCTCGGTGTGCGGTCGGAACGTGAGACCGAAGAGCTCGCGACAGAGGTCGAAGAGACCATCGCGCACGGCGGGGTACGGGAGATATTCGCGAACCCGACGCATGTCGACGCCGTGCTCCTCTTCGCGGATCTTGGTGGCGTAGTACCCGCCCGGCCACAGACGGCCGTCCCAATCCTCAAGCTCGTCCGCTCCGGGGAGGTCCTTGCGTTTTCGCGCGAGAAGGCGGGCGAGGTCGACCTTGGCCGGTGCGTCGAGCAGCTGGGCGATCCGGTCGAGGAATTCCGCCACGACCTGAGGTCGCCCCGTCATCTTGTCCTCGACCGCGTACTGGGCATAGTCGGCGTATCCCAACAAGCGGACGAACTCGCGGCGGTCACCGAGGAGCTGGTCGAGCACGGGAAGGTTCTCGGGAAACGCAACGTTCAGGAACTCGTGGAGGAGCCTGCGGCGAAGCTCCGGGTCCGCGGTGTACGACATCACCGGAAAGAGGTCCGGATACTTCGTGGAGATTCGAATTCTCCCGTCCGCCCCGGGGGAATGCGAGGAGAGAAAATCGGGAGGGAGACCGCGCAGCGCGTCGCTGCTTTCCGCCGCGACCGCGCGGTTCGAGGAAGCGATGTTCGCCGCGAACTCGTTTGAATCGCGGTCGATTTGGTTGGCCAATTCCACGACCTGCTTCCTTCGGACAGGAACGAGCTCGACTCCGGCTCGACGCATGTCGCGAAGCAGCTTTTCGACCCCGACGATGGTCTCGCGGTCCGCTCCGACCAGGTCGATCGATTGGACGGCGCGGTAGATGGCCTCGTTGACACGGAACTCGTTGAAGAACCGGTCCGCAGCTTCGGACAGCTCTCGGCCGGCTTGTCGCGTCTCCGCGCTCGGATGGGCTTGAAACATCAGCCCACCGTGGGCGCCGATGTCCCGGACCGCGACCAGGATACGGTTCAGCGGTTCGAGGAAGTTTTCCACGGTCGGGGGACCGGGACGTGCAGCAAGATCCGAAAGGCGGGACCGTTCGGCCCCGAGGTTTTCGGCCCCCCGCTGGGCCAGCTCCTCGGCCGAGAGAGTGAAAGAAAGCGGGCCGAGCGAGGCCGTGCGGGGAGAGGGATTCTCGGTCGCGGAGATGAAGCGGGGAAGCGTTGGTATTCATTACCTCAGCGACCTCGCGGGATTCGGATCCCTCGGTTCCGCCGGCTGCCATGCACCAGGCCTCCCGGCCGGTGCCCCCGAACCGCTTGGCGCTCTGTACGGTGAGCTAATCGAATCGACCGAACGGGGTTGCGTCTCGAAAGAATAGCATTAAAGGTCAAACATCGAGCGACGTACGTTGCCCCGTCGCAAGGATTCGTCGCCCGGTCAAGCGCCTCCCGGACGTGAAAAGAAGGAGATTCGCCCTTCCGGGCCGACCCGCACGAGCCGCGAAGAGAGTGACGACCGACCCTTGCCCGTGGAGGATCCCGAACCGAAAGATCGGACGGTATTCTCCACGGACCTTGAATCGGACTCCGGACGCCGGGTCACCCCGATGGAGTTCGAGGAGATCGAGGATGAGGACACTTACTTTCTTCGCGAGCTCGACCGGCTCTACGAAGAGCTTTCTCCCCGTACCCCTACCTCGAAGAATCCAGAAGGGCCGGGAACGGCACCTCCGTCCGTCGGAGATCGGGTGCTCCTGCCGAACGGTCCTGAGAGCCTGGGCGAACCGAGTCCGTACCTCGAGGAACGGCTGACCATCGCCCGCTCCGCTGTTTCCGAGCTCGTCACCCAATCCCGAGGCGTCGGACGGAGCCTGCAGGGACTTCGCAACGCCCTCGCCACGATCGACCGAGAACTCGACCGGGCTTCGGCAGAGATCGGATTCCTTCGTTCCGAACGGTCGGAGGAACGGGACGCCGAGGGGGTATCTGGCCGGGCCTCGTCTCTTGACTTGCCGGGTCCCCGACCCTTGAGCTCGACCGGAATCCCTACGGAGATTTCCACGCCCGTGGACCCGCCGACGATCTCGGGGTCGTTCGAGGACTTCACGCTGTCACGGTACAATCAAACCGTCGGGGACCTGCATGCACGCCAGCGCGCTTTGGGTTGGGGAACCGTCGTCGCGGCCTCCTGCATCAGCTCGATCCTTCTCTTCCTCACCCTGCAAGCCCGCGAACCCGTACCGGTGCTCTGGCTCGCCGTTCTGCCATTGGTCTGGATGATACCGGTTCCGTTCTTTGTCGCGGCGTTCCGAGGAACCCAACGGGTCCTCCGACGGAATCGCCTTGAGCTCACGGAGTAGAAGTGAAGCCGCCGACGGTTCTGTTCCAGGTCACCGCCATCGGCAAGAACGGTCGCGCGCTCGACGCGACCGCGCGCTCGGTCCTCCATTGGCTTCGGAATACGCCGAGACTCGGATTCCGGTACCTGCTCTGGCTCGTCGTGGAACCCGAAGGATACTGGAGCGCGCCGGCCCTTTACGAAAGTCTCGAGCAAGCCGGAGCGCGGATCGTCGTGGTGCCGGAGGATTACCGGACCCCGCTCGAGACGAAGGGAAAGGCACGGGCCCTTCAGTACGCCTCCGACCTTCGTCAGCGGCTGGGTTTGTCCCTCCCGTCGGTCTGGGTCTACCACCAGGACGAGGAAACGTGTGTCGGTCAGGACACACTTACGGGAATCTCCGATTTTGTCCGGGACGGCCGAGCGCTGCTGGGCGCGGGGATCATCCTCTACCCCATCGACTGGACGGGCACGCCGAGTCATATCCAAGAACTTACCCGGTCTTACGACGACCTGCGCGTCCTCGATTCGATGACGATGCCCGGGAACCCGACCGCGGGGTTCCATGGGTCGCACTTCGTGGTCCGGGCGGACGTCGAGGATTCGGTGGGCTGGGACTCCCGAGGGTATGCCCCCTCCGAGGACCTGATGTTCGAGATTCGCGTTCGCGCGCGGTACGGTTCGGTCTTCGGGGTCCTGAAGGGTTTCGCCTACGAGAAAGGCGCGTTCTCGCTTCGCGACCAGTTACGCCAGCGGCGTCGATGGATGCACGGGGTGATCTTCGCCGTCCTGCATTGCCACGAGCTACCTCTCCGTCGGCGGCTTACCGTGGCCTATTCGGGATTGTCGTGGTTCTCGGCGCTCCCATCCGTCATCCTGTTGATCGCGAGCATCGAGCTGCGGTATGGTCCCTTGCTCGTCGCCACGAGTGTGTTCACCGGTTTCGTCTGGGTGTCGATGATCTTGGCATATGTCGAAGGCTACCGATTGCATTCCCAGTACCTCAGCCGGAAGGTGTCCGCGCTTCGGTTCGTTGCCAACGGGCTGGTGGGAGCGCTCGTCGACGTGCTCGCCCCCTGGTACGCCTTGCTCACGCGGCCGACGCTGAACGACTACATTCCCAAGGATCGACCGACCGACGCGGACGCGAGAGCGGACCGAGGCACGCCCGGGTCGACGAGAGCGTAGGTCGGGGACAGCCCCATCGGGCCGAGCACGTCGGCGATGGGAGCCAGCTCCCCCAATTTCAGTCGCTTGCCGGCGCGGACCAGCCCGTGCGAGTCTCCGATGAAACAGTGCAGGACGGCGTCCTTCCAATCGGCGGGTCCGCCTCCTCCGATGCCGAGGACAAAATCGTACGCCCGGCTGCCGGCGGTCGCCGCGCTTCGCCGAATGTGGGACCGAGAGGTACTACGGCGGGGGTGGGGGCGGGGGGGGCGGAGGCGGAGGAGTCCAGGCTCCGGGCGGCGGCACCGAGCCCGAACCGCCCGGTCCCTTGGGCGCGTGGTGGGCACGAACATACAACACTCCACCCACGGCCGCCACGACGGCCGCGGCGACGCTTCCAAGCAGGAAGTAACCGTCATCGCCCGGGAGCCCGAGGAAGGCCGGGGTCGCGCCGCTGCCCCCGCCCGAGCTTCCAGAGCCACCCGACCCGCTTCCGGTATAGACTCCCGCGGCGACCACGCTCACGTTGTTGCTGTCAAAATTGGGGAAGTACATTTCGTCGTTCGTGGTATCGAAGGCGGGAACCTCTGGGGATAATCCAAGGGTGACGTTGGCGACCACCCGGTCGGTAGTGGCGTTGACGATCGTGACCAGCCCGTAGTCGCTGTGCGGAGCCAGGCACGCGATGTACATTTCGTTGTTCCCGGGGTCGTAGACGGGAGTCTCGGGGCTCTCTCCCACGGTAATGTTGGTCACTGTGTTCGAGGCGACGTTGACGATCGAGACCGAGTAGTTCAGGGCGCCCGTCGTCAAACTAGTGAACGCGATCGGAACCCATAGATTGCCATTCACCGGGTCGACCGCCGGTGTTTGCGGGCCGGGTCCGACCGTGAAATTCTTTACGAACGCCGTGCCCTTGATCTCGGTCAGCGTTACGTTGCCCGTGTCGGGCTGGTAGATTGCCTGAGTCACAGGGTCGTAGACCGGAGACTCGGAGAGGAAATCCTCCACCGCGATCGTTCCGCTAGTGGGGAAAGTGATCGGGATGGATGCCACGACCTTGTTCGTGGCCGCATCGATGACGCTGAGATTGTTCGAAGAAAAAGTGTTGGGCACGTAGATGTCGCCGCTCGTAGGGTCGTAAGCGGGCGTAGTGGGGAAGGCGCCTACGGGGATCGTCGCCACGACGGTGTTGGTCGCGGTGTCAATCACGGTGACGTGCGATTGCAGCGTGGCCCCCATCGCGGGCACATACAGGTATCCGTTCGCGGGGTCCAGGACACCGGTTACCGGGTAGGAGTTGTGCCCCGTCGAAAGGTACTTCACGATGTGGTTCGTAGCCCCCGAGACCACGGTCACGTTGTCGGGCGGCGGGTCCGTCGAGATCACCGGGGCGTAGAGGTCATTGACGGTCCCCCCGACGTAATTCGGCGTCGCCGGACTCGCGTACGGCCCCAAATAGAGCTGGTCGGTCACCTGATTCGTTGCGCCGTTGATCGCGGTGAGATTGGTCCCGTTCGACCCGAAGTAAACGTACCCGTTCGTTGGGTCGAACGTGGCGGAGAGGCTCGTGGGTCCCCCGGGCACGTCGACCGTCGCGACCAGGGTGTTCGTCGTGTTGGTGAAGGAGTGAAGCTCGACCGAGGCGAGCCCGGGCGAGGAGGGCGCTCGGAGCGAGCTCGCTTGGGAGACCGCGCTGAGAACGAAGAGTACCACGATCGCCGACGAGAGGGTGATGACGCTCCGAGGGGGCAAACGCCCGATGTGAAATGTCACATTGACGCGGAGCGTACGCGGTGTAAAATACGTTTGGACCGCCCGGACCGATTTCGGAACCCCGCGAGCGAGAGGGGAGAGCAAAAGGCCCCCCCGATCGGACTGCGTTCCTTCCGGGCCGGGGTCTAGGTCGCTCGGTGGACGGAGAGTTTGGCGTTCGCAATCGCCGTCTGCAACTTCCGCCAGGCCGCGTCGCCGTTCTGGTCCGGAGGGAGGACGTGTCCGGCTTCCTCCGCCAATCGTCGCTCCACGAATTCTCGCGCGGATCGACAGACGGAACAGATCTGACACTCGTCTCCGATTGGGCTGCGCGCCAGACGGACGAGCTCCTCGGCCTCGGGGCGCCCGCCGAAGACGGCGACCTCGTGCAGCTCGCATCGCTCCGACTCGGCCATCCCAGTTCAGAAGCCGCGGAGGGAGAAAAGAGAGATGCGCCGGGCGTCTACGCCGAGCGCGGGCCTTCCTCGAACCCATCAGGCCCGGGCAGCGACGCCGCTATTCTCTTGTCCGCGCTGCGCTGCATCCTTCCGGGTGGGGATTTCGCACGAGGTCCGGTGAATCGTTGAAGAGATACATGGTCCGGCCGGGAGAGCGAGTCCGACTCGGCCGCATGGACCCCGCGGACACGTCAGGGTTCGACGGCGCCAAAGCCGACAGCCGCAAGGAGCTCGAGAAGCTGACCGCACGACTCGCGAAGTTGCAGGAGCTGCTGTACGCCGGGCACGAACACTCGGTGCTCGTGGTCCTTCAAGGGATCGACTCTGCCGGAAAGGACGGGACCATTCGACGAGTGTTCGAGGGAGTCAATCCTCAGGGCGTGCGCGTCATGTCGTTCAAGGCACCTTCGGTGGAAGAGCTCGACCACGACTATCTGTGGCGGGTCCACGCCCAGCTCCCGGCGCTGGGTGAGATGGTTCTCTTCAATCGGAGTCATTACGAAGACGTCCTTGTCCCTCGGGTTCACGGCCTCATCACCAAAGCCGTCTGGGAACGGCGATATCGGGAGATCAACGATTTTGAGCGGATGCTGACCGAGGAAGGGACGACCATTCTCAAGTTCTTCCTTCACATTAGCCGGAGCGAGCAGCGCCGGAGATTGCAGGAACGGCTCGACGACCCCAGCAAGCACTGGAAATTCCGCGAGGCCGACCTCCAGGAACGGCTTCGGTGGACCACGTACATGAAGGCCTACGAGGAAGCCCTCACGAAGACCAGCACTCGGTGGGCGCCGTGGCACGTGGTCCCTTCCGACCGCAAGTGGTTCCGGGACCTGTATGTCTCCGAGCGGATCGTGACCGCCCTCGAAGAGCTCCGGATGCGATACCCGTCGCTCCCCGCGGAGTACCCGGACGGTTCGGGTCGGATAGGCCGAGGCGGCGTGCCCGCCGCGGGACGGATACGTCCCTCCAGATTCGACCAGGGTCCGATCGACCGCACCCCGTCGGCGGAGAGGGGAAACTGGCGAGCGGAGACTGTTTAACCCCCTCCTGTCTGGGTCGCCTTCGTCATGCCCGGAATTGCCTCCCTGCAAGCGAACCAGAATGCGACGATCGACGCGACCATCACCGCCATCTCCGCGGTCCGAGACGTCACCACCTCGCGCGGCGCTTCCCAAGTGGCCGACGCCACCCTCCAGGACGAGACCGGAACGATCACCCTCACCCTGTGGGGGGAGGACACCAAGCGATTCACCGTCGGTCAGAAGATCCGGATCACCGATGGCTGGGTCAAAGATTTCCGAGGCAAGTTGCAAATCTCGATGGGTCGGACCGGCAAGATCTCGGTTCAGCCCTGAGGGGCGGCGGTACTCTCCCCAGGGAAGACCGCCGCGCTGCGGCGGGCCCGCTCAGAGCGGAGTTACTCCTCGGATCAAGGAACCGTTGACCTCTCCGACGACCTCAAGACCGCGACCGGTGCCGGCGAGCGATTCGTGGGTGACCAGGACAATGGCCGAGCCGTTGGCGACCCCGATACTTACCGCCCCGTGAGAGACCGAGCTCCACGAACTGGCCACGGAATACGTGAGAAGATTCGTCCCATCGGGTGCGACCAGTACGACGTACCAAATGGACGTCGAAGAAGGCGGGGGGCCGGCGCACACGTCGGAGGCGGTCGCATTGGCCACCACACCCGGGTCGCCGATGTAGTCTCCGTCCCAGATCTCGGACACGTGCACGACGAGCTCTCCCGTGACGACCTTGGAGGAGGCGTTCGCCCACGGAATGTGCTCGGCGTACGCCGTACCTCCCGAGCCGCACGAGACCGTACTGACGGACGGCGGGCCGAAGTGGATCGTGATCACGGGCCCGGAGCCGGGAAAGTCGTAGGACGAAGAGGAGTACGGGTGCGCGGTCGCAATCGTGTAGACTCCGAGAACGATGATCGCGGCGGCGAGCAAGGTCCCGATGACCTCTCTTCGACCACCGCGGCGCTGGGTCTGTTGTTCCCGGAATGCCCGCGCTCGGCCCTCGTGACGCCCTGGCTGCGCGAGGTCTCCCGACCCGTGCTGTTCGGGTCTCTCAGCGAGAATTTCGGGGCTTGACGGGTTGGCGGGGAAGGACGAGGTTTCCGGCGGAGGGATGTCCGCGGTCATGTTTCGTCCGCGGTCTTGGGGATCAGCTCGAGATACGCCTCTTCGAGCACGAGCGAAGTATTGGCGAACTGGACCACCGGACCGAGGGATTGGCACAGCTCGAGGAGCCGAACCCTTGTTTCGTCCCTCCCATCGAAGGAGATCCGCCATCGTCTCTCGGATAGGGCGACGATCTGCGCGCCGACGGCGAGAAGGGTGGCCATCGCGTCCTGAGGCATCGGGCGCTCGAACTCGACATCCACTTGCCGAGAACGGATCCGGGCCGCCACTTTGTCGACGCGATCCCTCAGCAGCACGCGTCCGTGATCCAAGAAAATCAGCTGGTCGCAGACTTCCGTCACCTCGAGCATCTGATGCGAGCTCATCAGCACGAGGTGGTCGCGTTTCAGTCGGTTCAATAGCCGGCGCACCAGAACCCGCTCGGCCGGGTCGAGGCCGCTCGTCGGTTCATCGAGGAGGAAGACCGAGGGGTCGCCCATCATGGCCGCGGCGAGAGTGACCCGCTGACGCTGCCCCTTCGACAGCCATCCGATCCGGTGGCCGAGCGGCGGCAGGTCGAGGAGCTCGTGACAGCGGTCGATCTCCCGGTCGACGTCGTCGCGGGAGAGCCCTCGGGATCGCCCTACTGCGTCGAGCGCCTCGTGCACGTTGAGCGTTGGGTACGGTTCGGGTGTCTCGATGAGCGCCCCTACGTCCCAGAGAGCGCCTTTCCGGTCGACCGTCGGGTCGATCTCGTTCACGAAGGCGTGCCCCTGGGATGGGCGCAGCAACCCGACGAGCAGCTTCAGGAGCGTCGTCTTACCGGCGCCGTTGGGGCCCAGGCAGCCGACCGCCCCCGCTCCCGAGTACTCGAACGTGAGATTGTCGATCGCGGGCGGGCCCGTGCGGAATGTCTTCGATAGCCCGGAAACTCGGATGGAGCCCATGGTTCAACCTGTGGACTCCTTGCGCTGGTAGAGGTAGGCGCTCAGCGGCAGGAAGACCGCGATGTAAGCGGCCATGATGGCGAGGCCCTCGCTCACGGTCGCGACCCAGATGGTGTAGTATTGGTCCTCTCCGAGCGGAATGTTCTGGATATGTACGAAGTCGGTGTCGAGGACCGCGGCCATGGCCCCGCCCGCGTAGGTCAACGAGAACCACGGTTCGACCCCGACCAATTCCACGACCGCTTGCAGGATCGTGAACCCCACGTAGAGGGCCAGGATCGTGAACAGCACGCCCGCCGGTGGCGACCGGACGAAGGCGCTCACGCAAAAGGCGACGCTCAGGGCCGCCAGCGCGAACAAACAGGCGATTCCTAAGGACGCGGCCAAAAGGCCCCAGGGGATGCTGGGAGCCCCGAAGAAGTAGATCGCGCCGGCGGTGTCGAAGACGTAGTTCACGCCGACGATGGCCAGGGTGACAAGCGTGGCGGCCGCGTAGCGCCCGGCGAGAAGGACCGGCCGCTTGATCGGCAGGACGAGCATGTAGTAGCCCGCCCCGGTCGAGAAGTCGACGCTCAACGCGTCGCCGCCGAAGAACGCTGCAGCGAGAATCACCCAGAGACCCGTGTACATGAGGCCGTTGCTCAGGTACTCGGAGCTTCGGTAGAGCTGTTGGACCTGGACCGCAGCGATTCCGGCGTCGACCTGGCCCGCGAGCGTCAGCGCCGAGATCAGTACCACGAAACCCAGCAGTCCATAGAATCGATTGGTGCGAAGATAGTGTTCGAGTTGATGCAGCGTGATAATGCGCCACTGTTCAAAATCGGAGACGCGGTCTCGCGAAACGGCGCCCACATCGAGTGTTCCCGGAGGGTCGGTTCGAGCTTGGAACACCTTCTACTCCTTCTCTCCGAAACGTACTGTGGGCGATTTCCCCGGTCGGATGTCGCATTGCGCGCTGTGGGTCGTCGCACCCTCGCGGTCGCCGGCTGAAAACAGCCCTTGTCGTGGGTTTAAATCTTGGGTCAACGGGAATCTCGGAGGCTGCTTCGGCGAAGTGTCGAGTAGGAGCCTACCGCCCCGAAGGAGCGCTCGCCGCCCCGATCCGCCGCGCCTTGGAGGGACTCCTGGAGGATCGAGGGACCTCCCACCCGATTCAGGATTCGCGAGTCCTCCGACGCGTTTGATTTCGTCCGGTCCAACCCAGCCCCGTTTCACTCGCTTCGGCGTAATTCACGGAGCGCCTATGTAGCGAGAAATTCATTTCACCGGTAACGCGAAGGATTGGAAGGCGAATGGCGTGGAATGGTGTGGCGAAGTTCGCAGTCGTGGTTCTGCTCGTACTGGGGACCGTGGTCATTCCCAGTTCTACCGCCTCTGGCCACACCGGGGCCAGCGGCTCGGCCGCCGCGACCGGTTCGATACAAGTTGCGGCGACCAAGGACTACGGCTACCAGCCCGGCACTTTCCAGCAAGTGCCGACCAACGCGACCATCACCGTCACGTTCACGGACGACGACGTGTTGCAGCATTCGTTCGTCATCGCATCGCGGGAGGGTTTCGTTATCCCCACCGGCGACACGGATACTCAATTGGCCCAATTCTTTGCGACGTATCCCGCGCTCTATTACTCGGTCGTCAACGCCCTAGGCGACCAGGCCGTAGGCACTTTCCATTCGCCGTCCGCTCCCGGCTGGTACGAATTCGTTTGCAACGTGTCGGGCCATTTTGAGAATGGGATGTACGGATTCGTCGCATTCGGGGAGAACCTCCCCTCGAACCTGACTCCTCCCTCCCGCGTCGGGGTGGGGGGATCGAATTTGAGCCCGCTGGACGAGGCGGCAATCGCGGGATTCGTGGTGGCGCTCGCTCTCGTGATCGTTGTGTGGCGACGTCACCGCACGGCTCCCAAAGTGCCGCCCTAGCGTTTCGGTGGACCGGAAACCCCGCCGAGAGAACCGTGGCACAGGAGTATTCCTCCGGGGGTCGTCGCTGTTTAACAAAAGGGGGCACCCCCCGCTGTTTAACAAAAATACACAATACATAAATATGTGTTAAATTTGTGTTAAACACGTGCGGAACGCCCGAGCCGACGCTCCCGCGATTCGATTTCTCGGAGTGCGCCTAACCTCCGAGGAGGAGTCGCTCCTCGACGGCTTTCAACGGGACCGCGGGCTCTCGACCCGCTCCGACGCGGTGCGAGCGCTCGTACGAACCGCGAGCGAACCCCAACCGGGATCGGTGTCGGTGCCACCGACCTTGCAAGGGGAGCTCGAAGAGCTCGTCGAGAACGGCTATGCCCGAGACCTCGAGGGCGCGATCGCTCTCGTCACCAGTCTCGGACTGACGGAGCTGGCTCGGACCCACTCGGAGCGACTGCCGGCCCTGCGCGAACGCGCTCGGTCGGTGAAGGAACGACGAGACGGACGACGCCGGGCCGACCGCGAGGGACGGGGGCTCCTCAGGCGCTAGCTCTCGAAAACAGGGAAAGGTTGCAAAATGGAGACGATGGCGATCGCCTGGAGCGAACGGAGCGGGTTCATCTGCCGACTGTGCCGACAGGACGCCAAGCATAATGAGGTGCTGCACATCTCGTACTGTCCCGTCCACGGTCTCAGCTCTCCTTTGGACCAGCTGCCGTGGAGGCCGGAGGCGAGAATATCGCGCGTCTCTATACCGGGTCGGGCGATCGTGGAACCACCGCTCTCGCCGGCGGTTCGCGCATAGAGAAGGACGCTCCCCGCATCCGCGCGTACGGCACCTACGACGAGCTCGGGGCTTTCCTCGGGCTCGTGGAGGTCGAACTTCCGCCGGAGCTCTCGGAGATACGTACCATCGTTCGCCGTCTTCAGAACGAGCTCTACGTAGCTCAGGCCGAGCTCGCCACCCCTCCGAACGGGAGTAAACCCAGCCACCAGATCGAGGCTCGCCACGTGGCTCGGTTGGAAGCCACCATCGAGCAGTTCGAGGCATCTCATGGACGCCTTCATTCCTTCGTCCTCTCCGGTGGCACTCGCCCGGGCGCACTTCTTCAGGTCGCGCGAACGATCGCCCGCCGAGCGGAACGCGAGGTCTGGTCGCTCCATCGCACCGAACCGCTTCGACCCGAATTCCTGAGCTGGGCCAATCGATTGAGCGGCCTCTTGTTCGCGCTCGCGCTCGCGGTGAATCGGGCCCTCGGAGTTACCGAGGTAGCCCCGGACTACTCGGCCTGACACGGGCTGGGGGATACGCCAGATGGAGATCGGGATCGTCGGCAAACCCAACGTCGGGAAATCGACGTTCTTCAACGCGCTCACGCTGCTCGACGTGCCGATGGCCCCTTACCCGTTCACCACGGTCAGTCCCAACCGGGGGGTCGCCGCGATCCGGGCCCCGTGCCCACACGTTGAAAAAGGGACGGCGTGCACCCCCGGAAACGCGAAGTGCGTGGAGGGAACCCGATGGGTCCCCGTCAACCTGGTCGACGTCCCCGGCCTGGTCCCGGGGGCGCATGCGGGAAAGGGTCTGGGACACAAGTTCCTGGACGACCTGCGAGCCGCGGACGGGTTCATTCAAGTCGTCGACCTTTCCGGGGCGACGGACGAAGAGGGACGACTCGCCGAACCCGGTAGCCACGACCCCGCCGAGGAAGTGACTTGGCTCGAGGACGAGCTGGTCGCCTGGGTCGCGGAGATCTTGAGTCGGGATTTCCTTCGTCACGCGCGGGGAACGGAGCTCGATGGAAAGAAAGTCGAGGACTTTTTGGCCGAACGACTGACCGGACTTTCAATCTCTCCCAACGTCATCGCCGCGGTCCTCCGCGGCTCTACGGTCGAGCGGGAGCACCCCGCCCGATGGAAGGAAGAGGACCGCTCTCAACTCGCGCGACAGCTGCTGGAGGTCTCGAAACCTCGCCTCGTTACGGCGAATAAGTGCGACCGGGTTTCCAAGACGGAAGCGGAGGCGCTTGCGGTACGGATCGCGCCGATCCCCTCCGTGCCGACGGCGGCCGATGCGGAGCTCACGCTCCGTCGAGCGTCCCGCTCGGGACTGCTCGAGTATCGCCCGGGCGATCCGGCCTTCCAGGTGAAGGATCCCGGACGCCTTTCTCCTCCGCAGCAAAGGGCGCTCGATGGAATTCGTGCGATCCTCTCGGCGTGGGGCTCGACCGGCGTCCAGCAGGCGCTGGAACAGATGGTCTACTCTCGGCTCGGCATGATCGTGGTCTATCCGGTCGAGGACGAGACCCACTGGACGGACAGCAAGGGGCGGGTTCTTCCCGACGCGTTCCTGGTGCCGGCGAATACCCCCGTGCGGGCCGTGGCGTACCGGGTCCACACCGATCTCGGCGAGCACTTCCTTCGCGCCATCGACGGACGGACCCATCGTGCGATGGCGGCCGACCATCCCCTGGGGCCGAATTCGGTCGTCCGAATCGTCGCGAAGAAGTGACCCGCGGCCCGTCGCTCAGCCTTCCACGAGGGAGGCGCCGTCGGGGACGGGTCGCACTACGAACGGCAATCCCCCGGCCCGGGCGAGTCGCCGAACGAGCTCCGCCTCCTTGCCGGGAACCGGGAGCGCCACGACCGAACCACCGGCGCCCGCGCCGGTGAGCTTAGCGCCCTCGGAAGCCGGGGCGGCCGCCTCGAGGAGGGCCTCGAGACGCGGGTGGGAGACGCCCACCTCGCGGAGCAACTCCTGGTTCTTCTTGAGGAGCTCCGCCACGGAGGAACGGTCCCCCCGCCCGAGGGCGTCGATGCCGTGTTTCGCCACGCGGCGGAACTCCTCGAGGAGCTCGGGCCCACCGGGGGCCCCGAGGCGGGCTCCGACGGCCCGCACGGCTTCGGCGGTCGACCGCGGGATCCCGCTGTAGGCGACGACCCAAACCCATCCGGGGTCGCTCACGCGACGAACGTCCCACTGGCGCTCCGGGGCCCGGATCGACCAGAGGAGTTCTCCCGAACCCCCGTTGATCGCCACGAAGCCGCCCGCGACGGCCGTACTAGTGTCTCCGGGACTCCCGACCCCTTGGGCGGCGCGCTCGATCTCGAAGCTTTGCTGGGCGAGCCGGGGGCGGTCGATCCCCCCCGACGCGGAGGAAAGCACGGCGGCGAGGCTGGCGACGAACGCGGCGGAGGACCCGAGTCCGGCGGCTTTCGGGATCCGGGAGATCGCTCGCACGTCGACCGGCGAATGGTCCTTCCAGGCCAGCTCGAGAGCGGAGCGGAAGTAGTCGTTCCGGCGCGTACCTTCAGAGTCGGCGTTGAGCCGGTTCGTCTCGCTTTTCTTCACGAAGACTTGGGTCGATAGGTCGATCGCGAAGACCAGTTCGGGCGCTCCGTGCACGACGGCGTGCTCCCCGAAGACGATGCACTTTCCCGGAGCGCGAGCCGAGAGCGGGAGTTCGCGGGCAGGAATTCCGTTCGACCCGACGTTCATGGGCGATTCCGACCCCCGATGAGGCGCTTTCCTCGAGAGGAGGGGACGATCCGCTGCGGCGCTTCGCCGGCTCGGACCGGGCGCGGTAGTCCGAGCAGTCGCTCGAGCGTGACGGCGACCGCGGCGACCTCACTGTGAGGTTGGTGTCCGACGGCCACGTTGTACTTCGCCTTCCGATAGAGATCCGGGGGTACCTTGGCACCGCCCACGACCAGGAGGATGTGCCGGAGACGGGCCAGCCGGGGAAGGCTCTTCTCGAGCGGAATCCCGTACATGGTGAGGTGGACCACGGTCCCAGGGAAGGAGCGCACGAGGCTTTTCCAATCATCGACCGGGACCACGGCGAAGTCCCCGCCCCAGCGGTGGCTCACGGCCGCAATTCGTTCCGCGAGGTCGTCATCCCGTGGATGAAGATACATCCGGCGCGCGCCGAACGCTCGCGCGGCGAGGGCCACGTGGGTCGTGAGGCGGGGGTCCCGGCCGGGTCGATGTCCGACCCGCAGGACCGAGACCTCAGGGAGTCTCCTACGTGCCGAGGGGCTCTGCAACGAACCGCTCGATTCGGTGGCCACGGTACTCCAGCTTTTCCGAACGTTTGACGAGCGCCTTGAGTCGGGTCGGGCTCATCCCGAGTTCCTCGGCGACGTCCGAGAAGAACCGCCCCTCAGTCCCCACGGCGTCGTAGATCCGCTGCTCGAACTTCGCATACTCCTTGAGGGCCATCGTCGCGATCGCAAGTACCTCGGAGATCTCGGCGAGAGGAGACGTAGTGCTGATGTTGATGGTCGAGTAGTAGAAGTGGTAGCTCTTGTCGGGTTGATGGCGACCTTCCCGGGCCACCCACCGCGTGTCAATCAAACGGAGCTTCTCAAAGAACGCGAGTGCCTTGACACCCTGTTCGCCGAACTCCCGTTTCACGTCATCGAGGGTGAGCCAGTTCTCCCCGAGCCGCTGGACGAGTTTCAGTTTCACCGGCGAATCGACCGCCCGAAGGATCGGGACGAGGTCGCTCACGTCGTTGACGACCTTGATCCGATGCATGGTCGCGGACACGTCGGTCTACCTCGTCTCCGGCGCGACCCGGAGCGACTCCAGCAACATTCGGCGATACTTCCCGTAGCGGTCTCCCGGGTCGAACCGGGCCGGGTGAGGGGTCCGGGTCGGAGCCGAACAATTCGGGCACTTGGCTCGGAAGGAGTAGCGCTCGCACGACCGACAGACGCGCAGGATGGAACTCGTCATGCGCGGGCGAACGTTCCCTCTCCCCCGGCGCCCTTGATCGATTTGAGGGCCGCTTCGGTCGCCTTCTTCAGCGTTTCTTCGGCGATCTTGTACTGCGTCGCTTGAACGCGGATTCGATAGCGCGGCGCCCCGACGTATTGGACCTCGACGGCCTCCGTGTCGACTTTCTCAGCGGCCAAGAGCGCGGCCCGTACGTGCTCGAGGCCCTCGGGGGCGGGGTCGGAGACCTCGAGAGTTCCGAGGATCGTGACGTGGGGCGGGACGATATTCTCTCGGGCCACTTTGAGGAACGCGGTCGACCACGGTGCCTTCTCGTTCTCCTTCTGGAATCGTTTCGGGTCGGCCGAAGCGACCTCAAAGGCCCCGAACAGCGAGCCGTACTTCTCGACGAGCGCCGGCCCGAACTGGTCGGCCGCCTCGACGGCGGTGACCTTGAGCGATTGCCCGACTTGTTCCAGGAGCCGCATCGCGCGCTGCTCGTTCTTCCACGCCTGGACTTTCTCGCGACGCTGGTGGTCGTTGATCCGCTTGAGCGAAAGGTCAATCTGAGATTTGGCCGGGTCGACCCGCAGCACCCGCGCGACGATCTTCTGACCTTCGCGGATGTGGTCACGGATGTACTTGACCCAGCCCGTGGCGACCTCGGAGAGGTGGATGAACGCCTCGCGCTTGTTGTATTCGTCGAGAGTGACAAAGGCGCCGAAATTCCGGATCGACGTTACGGTACCGACGACGAGTTCGCCTTCTTCCGGGAGCTCCGGGCGAAGAGGCATCCGACGTCCGCGTCCCGGGCTAGCCCGACACCGGGCGGACGAGCTCCCCCCGGAGTTTGGCCTGGCCCCCCGTCGGCGTCGCGAGCGTCGCGCCGCAGACGGAGCAGTTCACGACAGTAGCAGGCCGGCTGAAGATCGTCTGCTCGGTCGAGCAGTCCGGACACTTCACGACCCAAAAGGGCGACGGTGCTCTCATCCGTCCGCCTCTAGTGGTGCTCCACGAGCTCGAGCTGGCTCGCGCGCCAACTGGCCGGTTGCACGGTATACTTGCATTTCTTGCAGCGATACTTCAGGTAAACGCGGCGCACCGCCTTCGCCCGGCCCTCGGGCTTGGGTCGGGGGAACCCTCCGTAGCCGCGCGTCGCGCGACGGAACCGCCGCTGCCCCCACTTGAGTTCGGAGGCGGGGCGCTTCTTTCCTTTCTCGACTTCGTGCGCCGTGTGCGTCTTGCACTTGGGGCAGTACGTCGAGACGGTCTTGGGGTAGTGCATCGGCGGGCGGCGAAACCGGCTTCGTATAAAGGCATTGGGGCGGGCGCTGACGTGACCGAGCGCTCCGGGACCGGTCGACGACCGCATCTACGGGCCGGCCGATCGCGTGCGAACGGAGATCTCGAACAGCCTCGTCGAAAACCGCTCGACGGGCTTCCGCCGAGAGAGCGCGAAGCGAACGCTTAAGTAGGGAAGCCTTCTCGGCGCGGCCGCGTTTCAGCGTTTCGGAGGAGACGATGCCCGACCGTTCTGCCGTTGAAGTGGTTACGGAGGCCCTCGCCAAGGCCACCGAACGGAAGTTCCCCGAGACGGTCGAGCTTTCGATCAACCTCAAGGACCTCGACCTCACCGTTCCGAAGAACCGGCTGGAGGACGAAGTCCCCCTGCCCCAGGGTCGGGGCAAGACTGTGAAGGTCGCCGTCTTCGGGTCGCCCGAACTTTGCCAGAAAATGCGCGGGGTCGCCGACCTCGTGGTCGCGGCGAACGAACTCGATGATTTCGCCAAGGACAAGAAGAACGTCAAGAAGGTCGTCAGCGACATCGATTTCTTCCTCGCCGAGGCGCCCTTGATGCCCACGATCGGTAAGCGCCTCGGTGTCGTGCTCGGCCCGCGGGGGAAGATGCCGCGCCCGGTGCCGCCGGGCAGCGACCCCACCAACCTCGTGAACGCGCTCAAACGCTCGATCCGGATTCGCTCGAAGGGCAACCGGACGTTTCACGCGCCGGTCGGCACTCGCGGCATGAAGCCCGAGGAGATCGCTCAGAATGTCGACGCCGTCTTGACTCGGGTCATGGGAAAACTCGAGCGGGGCCGCACGAACATCGAATCCGTGTATGTGAAAACCACGATGGGACCGGCCGTCCGGCTCTGGTAGGCTGGTCAACATGCCGGGTCGTGGTTCCGTTCCGCCCGAGAAGATCGCTCGCGTCGATGCGATGGTGACCGAGATCCTGGCAAAGCCAATGGTCGCGGTCGTCGGGATCCGCGGGGTGCCCGCGTCCGCCCTCCAGACGATGCGCCGAGAGTTGCGAAATCGAAAACATCCGATCACGGTCAGCACGAACAGCGCCATTCGACACGCTATCGAAAAGGCGGCTGCCAAGCGACCGGAGTTCCGACCACTCCTCGACCAGGTCCAGGACCCGACGGCGGTCCTTTCGGCCGAGGGGAACCCGTTCTCCCTTTACCAGGAGTTCCTCCAGACCCGCTCGCCGACCCCGGCCCGGGGGGAGAGATTGCTCCCGCGGACATCCTCGTGCCTGCGGGAACGACCAGTTTCAAGCCGGGGCCCATCGTCGGAGAGCTCCAGCACGCCGGGTTTCCCGCGGCAATCGAAAAGGGAAAGGTCATCCTGAAGAAGGACACGCTCATCGTCAAGGCGGGCGGCACGATCTCCCGCGAGGTCGCGGGCCTCTTGACCCGACTTGAGATCTTTCCGCTCGAGGTCGGCCTCACGCTTCGCGCCGTCGTGGACGGTTCCACCTTCTACCCTCCCGAAGTCCTTTCGGTCGACCTCGCGGAACGCCGCGCCGACGTGGCGCGAGCTGCTTACCGAGCAATCGGACTCGCGGTAGAAATCGGGTATCCGACGCCCCAGAGCCTCCCGCGACTCGTGAGTCGCGCCCACCGGCGGGCGCTCGGGGTCGCCCTCGCGACCGGGTACGTTACGAAGGAAACGATCGAGCCGCTCTTCGCGAAGGCGATGCGCGAAGCCGCCGCGGTCGGCCAATTGATGGGTCACTGAGGGTTCCCCCAGAGTCCACGGAGTGAGAACAATGGAGTACGTGTATGGTGCGCTGCTGCTCAACGCAGCCGGAAAGCCGATCGATGAGAAGGGCCTCACCGGGGTCATGAACGCGGCGGGGGTCTCCCCCGACACGGCCCGGGTGAAGGCGCTCCTCGCTTCGCTCGAGGGCGTCAACCTCGGCGAGGTCCTCGCGAAAGCCGAGACATTCGCGGCCCCCGCGCCCGCGGCGGCCCCGGCCGAGAAGAAAGAAGGCAAGGGCGAGAAGAAGGAAGAGGAAAAGAAGGAAGAGAAAGGCGTCTCCGAGGAAGAGGCGGCCGAGGGTCTCTCCGCCCTCTTCGGCTGAAGCCGGCGTTACTCGCAGCGCACCGCTTAAGACCCGTAACCGGGTGGGTACGACCGGAGGTCCGCCTCCGACCTTCGGTCGTGCTATGCCCCCTCGGGAATTCTGTGGCGTCGTCGGGGTGTCGCTCCAGGGCAAGGGCGCCGCGCCCTTCCTCTTCCGGGGCCTCCGCGCTCTTCAGCATCGGGGCCAGGAGTCCGCGGGGATTGCGACGACCAGCCACGGGACGATGCACCACCAGAAAGGGATGGGGCTCGTCCACGAGATCTTCACCCAGGAACTCCTCGACTCACTGCGAGGGTCGAACGGGATCGGCCACGTCCGCTACCCGACGACGGGAGCGAGCGACCTCGAGAACGCCCAGCCGATCATCGTGAAGATCCGCGACGAGGACGGCGCGATCGCGCACAACGGTGACATCGTAAATTTCGAACGGGTCCGTCGTCGCCTTCAGGCTCAGGGCGTCGACCTGCTCGGCAACGCGG
Organism: uncultured Thermoplasmata archaeon; assembly: GCA_963730815.1. Lineage (GTDB taxonomy): Archaea > Thermoplasmatota > Thermoplasmata > Lutacidiplasmatales > UBA184 > Lutacidiplasma. The sequence continues at coordinate 159,034 of CAVSTD010000011.1, read as the reverse complement.
ACACCGAGATGATGGCGCAATCGATCGCCCTCGAGTACGGTCACACCCGCGACCTCGAGGCCGCGATCCGCCGAGCGTGTTCCAGTTTGGTCGGCGGTTACGCCGTCGTCTTTCTCGTGGGGAATCGCGTGTTCGCGTTCCGCGACCCGCTCGGCATCCGTCCCCTGGTCTTCGGTGCGATCGAGGGCGGGGTGGCCGTGGCGAGCGAATCGGTCGCCCTCGAACTGATGGGCGGGAAGGCGATCCGCGACGTCGAGCCGGGGGAGGTGCTCGTTCTCGAGCGGGGCCAGCTCGCTCATTCCTCCCACATCCCAAACGGAGGCGAGACCGCGCACTGCATGTTCGAGTGGGTCTACTTCTCTCGACCGGATTCGGTCGTCGACAAGCAACCGGTCTACGACGTTCGTCATCGCATCGGCATCCAGCTCGCCAAAGAGGCGCCGGTCGAGGCCGACCTGGTCGTTCCCGTGCCGGATTCCGCCCGCCCTCAAGCCCTCGGCTTCGCCGAGGGTTCGGGGATCCCGTACGCGGAGGCACTGATCAAGAGCCGGTTCGTGGAACGCACGTTCATCTTGCCGGACCAGCGACGACGGGAGCTCGAGGTGCAGGTCAAGCTGCACCCAGTCCCCGGCCTCCTCAAGGGGAAACGAGTCGTCCTCCTCGACGATTCGATCGTCCGCGGCACGACTCTGCGCGAGATCGTCCAGATGGTCCGCTCCGCGGGGGCGGTCCGCGTGGACGTTCGGGTCGGCTGCCCGCCGATCCGGGCCCCCTGCTACTTCGGCGTGGACATGAAGGATCGGCGCCAGCTCGTCGCGTACAACCGGACGCCGGAGGAGGTCGCGGGCGTCATCGGTGCCGACAGCGTCCACTACCTCTCCATTCCCGGTCTGGTGGAGGCGATCGGCCTCAAGGCCGAAGCCCTCTGTCTCGGATGTCTCACGGGGAGGTACCCCGTCGAGGTCCCTGAGGAACGTCACCGCTTCCAGAAGTCGCTCGCGGAATTCTGAACGGGACGATCCGTTCACTGACCGACCCGCTCGGTTCGGTTGCAAAGGGTTGAATTCTTAAGAACGGCGACTACCCTTTACGCTCTTCCGGCATACGTATCTCCGGGTGGTTATCCACCATGAGCGAACGGGAGAATCTCTTCCGCCCGATTCACAAGGGCATCCGATTGATGCTCTATCAGTTGGGAGCTCAACTCCAGGCGACCGACTTCCTGAATGAGGCTACGTCGAACCGGATCGTTGAACGGTTGAAACGAGATCTGGGGAATGCGTCGGCAAATTGTATACTCTGCCTGATGAGCACTCACTCGCACCACGAGGAGGGCGACATATTCTCGCATGTGCGGGTCTACGACCCGGACGCCGTCGGCATTGCAATGAAGGAACACGCTGATGTGGTTTCCCACATCCACACTCTTTCAAAGACATGCGATGAGGTATTGCGCCTCACCGAACGCAACCGTCGCATCGAGGTCGGGGATCGACTTGTCCAAGAAACCAACGACGTGGTGGCGCTCTACCTCTCGCACATGAATAACGAAGAGGCCCTGTTGGTACCGATCATGTGGGAACGATTCACGGACGAACAGCTTCGCGCGATGAGGCAGGCGTTCTACGACCACATCCCCCTTCCCCTCTTCGAGACGTGGTTGCGCTGGACTCTCCCCGCCATGAACACGGAAGAATTGGTCGTCCTGTTCTCGGGTTTGAAGAAGGATCCGCCCAGCGCGCGACTTGCGGACTGGATGCGTCTCGCTCACGAGAACTTGGACATCGACCGTTGGCTGGCAATCCGAGAACGAGCCGGCGTGGCCACCGCCGAGGGATCCTGAGGATTGGCCTAGGGCACGCGCGGCGGAACCCGCTGACATTTGAATGCCCTCTCTTCGACGTTCGTTTCGTGAATTATCGACCCCTCGTGACCAACATCCACCCGCTCGTTTCCCAGCGCAAGGCCATCTAGTCGTCCGCTCGCACCGTTCTCTAACGAGCGGATTCTCCAAGGTCTCCCTGCAAGCCTGTCTATGGGCAAGAGCGTCTTTGGCAACGAGTTCTCGCAACCGAGGTAAGCTTCCGTGGGGGAAAGAGACAGGTAGGCGGCCGGTCTGCAGGTATTGACATGGAACACCTGATTGGTCAGGGACTTACTGTATCGGCAAGAACGCTCGCGGAGTTCTAGGGCGTGCGGCCGACGCTCGTCGTCGGGAATGGGCCGGCTCTGTTTCTGAGCGGGACCGACCCCGCTCACCTGCTGGGACCGTTTCCGCTTGATTCGGACCCGAAGCAGGCCGCCGTCCGGTTCGATTCGATGGCGAGGTCGGACGTCCCCACCCGTCTCCTGACCGCCCTTGAGTCGATCCCGGTCGGGGCGACCTTGGTCGCTTCGCCCCCCCGACTCGCGCGAGCGATCTCGGAGTGCGTCGGTCGACCCGTGGCCTCCCCCTCGCTCGAAGACCTGCGACGGGGACGGGCGGCGGTCCCTCTTCCCGACGCGGCGCTCGAACGGCGTTTCTTCCTTGCCCTCGGACACTTGCGACTCGAACGGGCCCTCCGGGCCCCCGAAGAGGTCCTGATCACTCTCGCCCGCGAAGAGGAGCGGGTCGAACGCTCGGTCGGTCGAGAGGCGCGCGCCGCAGACTCTTTCGTCAGCGTGCCGGATTCTCCGCTCGACCTGCACCTCGTAGCGTGGGATCGCGCACGGGGCGCCCTCGGGGACTTGGAAAATGCGCTGCGACGCACCGTGGAAAAGGAAGCCAAGACGCAGGTCCCCAATCTTTCGGCGGTGGTCGGAGCCCGCGTCGCCGCGCGGCTCGTCGCCGCGGCCGGAGGAATCGGGGCTCTCGCTCGAATGCCCGCCTCGCGGATCCAGCTCCTCGGGAGCCGACGGCGACCCTCACCGGAACGAGGCCCCCGCTTTGGGCTCCTCTACCGAGCCGACCGATTGGCCGACGTTCCGATTGGCCGCCGCGGTGCGTATGCCCGGAGTCTCGCGGCCCTGGCCGCGATCGCGGTCCGGGTCGACGCTCACGGCCGTCGCGACGTCAGCGCGGAGCTCGTGGCACGGCGTGACCGTCGCGTAGAAGTGCTTCGGAGGCGGCGTCGATGAGATTGGGTCGGGACTTCCGTCCCGTGAAGGGTTCCCCCCGCATGCTCGAAGTGGCGCGGGCCGAGCGAAGGGAGCTCTGGACCGAAGCCGTCGGGGAATTGCCGCCGGTGTACGGAGAACGGTGGACCGAAGTGCAGGACCGGCGGTACCGAATCTTCGAGCCGGGTCGCTCCAAGCTCGCGGCGGCGGTAGTGCGTGGCTGGGCCGGCGACCTGCCCGCCCCCGGCGAGCGATGGTTGTACCTCGGAGCGGCGAGCGGCACGACCGCTTCGCACCTTGCGGACCTGGTTGGACCGGAGGGTCGGGTGTACGCGGTCGAGCGGAGCGTTCGACCGTTCGCTCGTCTCCTCGCGCTCGCGGAACGCTGGCCGAACCTCCGACCGATCCTCGGGGATGCGCGCGACCCGCTGGCGTATTCGGCCATCGTTCCGCCGGCGGCGGGTCTGTACGCGGATATTGCCCAAGCCGACCAGCTCGAGATCGTCCTCCGCAACGCGGAGATGCTGCTTCGAGGGGACGGAGCCCGCGTTCTGGTCGCCCTCAAGACCGCCAGCATGGGCCGCCATCGGACGGCCACGGGCCATCGGGATTCGGCGGAGGGGGCGCTCGCCCACGAGGTAGCCCTGTATGCCTCGGTGAGTCTCGAGCCGTTCCATCGGGGGCACTTCCTGGTCGGAGGACGCTGGGGCCGCGCGTCCAAGATGCCGGCGCGGGACCCTTCCCGACCTACGCTGCCGCTCGGGCGCCGCCCCGGGCGACGAGCACGGTAACGATGTCCTCGTCCGCGAGGACATGGTCGCGCCCCACGGTCTGGCCCGGGAAGCGCGCGCTCTTTCCCCATATCTGGGCCGCCTTGAACGCTTGACCGAGCTCTCCGGGAAGTCTCCGGAGAAGACCCGCCACGGAATCTCCCGTGCGCAAGATCACCGGCTCCTCCCGGTCCGCCGGGCGCCCCGGGGGCTTCACATAGATCCGGATGAACTTCAGACTCGTTCCGATCCGGTCCACGAGCGTGTCGAGACCGGCCCCCGTCCGGGCGGAGATGAAGATCGGTTCCGCCGGGAGGAGCGCGTTGGCGAGCTGGCTCCGTTGCTTCGCATCCATCAGCTCGGACTTGTTCACCGCGAAGAGCGCGAGGATGTACACTCGGTTGCCGGCGAGGACATCGATGAGCTCGTCCGCGGTGGCGTCCTGCCGAAAGACGATCGACCCGTTGTGCAGACCGAATTCCCGGGCGATCTGGGCGGCCCCGCCCCCCGCAAGGTGCGTGAGACGCACCGTGCTCGACACGGTGAGGCCCCCTCGGTCCGACCGCTGCACGACGATTCGCGGCGGTTTCTGATTGATCCGGACCCCGGCTCCCTCGAGCTCGGTCGTGAGCGCTCGAAGGTTCGGGTGTTCCGGGTCAATGAGAAAAAGGACGAGGTCGGTGGATCGAACGACCGAAATGACCTCGCGCCCCCTCCCTTTCCCTTTCGAAGCGCCCGGAATGAGACCGGGCATGTCGAGGATCTGGATCGACGCTCCCCCCCAACGCAGCATCCCGGGGATGATCGAGACGGTCGTGAAGTCGTAGGCCGCGGTCTCGCTTTCGGCGGCGGTGAGCCGGTTCAGCAACGTCGACTTGCCCACCGACGGATATCCCACCAGTCCCACCGTGGCGTTCCCGCTCTTGCGTACCGAATACCCGACGCCCCCGCCCTTCCCCTTCGCTCGGGTTTCGCGTTCGAGGCGGAGGACGGCCAGTTTTGCCTTGAGACGTCCGATGTGGAGCTGCGTCGCTTTATTGTAGGAGGTGTTGCGAATCTCGTCCTCGACCGCGGTGATCTGTTCTTCGAGTGACGACATGCGAATCGGGGCGGTCTCCACACCTCGGGGGCGTTCCGGCTACTTGAGAGTGACGCGAAGCTCCATCGTTCACGTTTCGTGGGCGGCGACGTGTCCAACCCCCCGGGTCAGTTCTCCCGGAAAGTGGCCCCGTCTCGGCCCGAGTCCCGGGTGGAAGAATCCGTCGCCAGATGGCAGTTAACGACCCGCCCCGTTCGGGGCCACCGGGTCGAGGAACTCGCGATGTTCCGAGATCGGCTGGTCGCCGCTCTCCGCACCGGGCACGCCCTGGGGTGTGCCTTTGGCCTCGAGATCTCGTCCGGCCCCGGTTGCACGACGACCCTGGAAAGTATCGAGCCGGCTAGCGCACGCTGGATCGCGCGGGTTCTCTCGGCCTCATACGGGCGAGGGACCTGGGTCCGGCGTGCCACTCCACCGACGCGCTCGGAGGTCCCCGTGGTGTGGGGCCGACGAGTAAGAGAGTGGCCGGAGTCGTTGAGGGAACCGTTTGATGGGCCCCCTGCCGCTGAGAGCCTCGCGCTGGTGTTGGAAAGCGCAGAGCCTGGATTCCGTGTTCGTTGCGAGTTCTCGCCGTTCCCCGCATCTTGGAACCGTGGCTCGATTCACGACGGACCGGGACTGATCCAACGCTCGGTTCCCCCCGGATCACGGTCCCGAGCGCAACCGCCGACGTTTCCGAAATCTGAACCGACGGCGAACTCCGGGAAGATACCTCTCTTCTGGAAGGCCAGCGTGTCTCTGACCGCGGAGTCTCGGCCCCGGAATGGCTCCTCGGAGAATCGCCTGCTGTCGTCGGTGGAAGTGGCGCTTCATTCTGGTCGGGGCAATGGAATCCGCTTCGGTCGGAACCGCCGACCTTTTTCGCGGAAGCCACCGTGGCTCGCCGTCTCCGAGGACGAGCTGGCTTGCCTCCTGCCGGGTTTGGACGCTCAAGGCGCGGCGACCGACCCTCCGGGCGTCGCGGGTCTCCCGATCTTACCGCTCGGAAGGTCGGCCAGCGGTCGGCTGGTCGGGCCCCCGGTGGAAGACAATCAGGGCCGGCACTTGACCATCCTCGGCGAGACGGGCATGGGCAAGAGTTCCGTTCTCGTCGCCATCGCTCGCAGAGCTTCGGCCCTCGGCGGGGTGGTCCTCTTCGACCCTCTGGGGGAAACGGCTCGATCGTTCCGCTCGGGCCTCTCGCCCGCCGACCACACTCGGACCGTTTACATCTCCCCGCGGGAAACTTCGTGCGGAATCAACGCCCTGGAGGGAGTCGCCGGTAGCTCGACGGACCCCGTGCTCGGTGATCGTCGCCTGAACGATCTTGTTCACGCCCTGCGCCGAGTGCGTTCGGGTCGATACGCCGATTCGAGTTATTGGGGCCCCCGGCTCGAGGAGATGTTGACCCGAGCCCTGAGCGCCGCGGCGGCGTTTCCGGGTGGCACTCTTTCCGACGCCCACACGCTGCTGGCGACGGGAGGGAGGACACGCCAGGTAGTTCCCGCCGACGCGCAAGACGCCGTCCGCGAGCTCGCCGAGCGGGTCCGGGAACGTCCGGACGATGCCGAGGGTGCTCGCCGCCTTCTCTACGACGTTGTACGGAACTCGGTGCTCCAGCGGATGCTTTGCGAACGTGCCCCGCCCCTGCACACGAACGACCTCGTCGCCCCGGCGGATCGCGGTGATCTCGGGCGACGCATCAAGAGTCGGCGAGAGCGTTGCTCGATACCTGTTGGCAGTGTACCTTGCCCTCGTTTGGTCGGAGCTGCTGGCCCGCCCCTCCCAGTCGAAGACTTTCGTCGTGCTCGATGAGTCCCAATGGTTCTCGCACGAGAGCCTCGCCGAGATGCTGCGACTCGCTCGACGGCGGAACGTCCACGTGGTGCTCGCGACCCAGACCGTCGGTTCGCTTCCTGAGACGGTGGCGGATGCCGTGTGGACGAACGTCTCGGACTTTGTGGCCTTCCGGGGATCTCCGGAGGAGGCGCGGGAGCTCTCGAGAACGACCCACGCCGTGTCGGTCGAGGAGATCCTCTCTCTTCCGCGGGGACACGCCGCCGTGCTGCTCGGAAAAGGGAGCAGGGTGGACTGGGTTCGCACCGCGGGCCGACCGCCCGCGCCCGGCCTTGATCGGGATGGACCCGCGGCCGAAATTGCCGACGTTGCCGGCGAATCCGGGAAGAGCGCAGACGATACCGTGAGCTCCGTCGCGACGGTCCAGAGCGTTCTTGAGTGGATCGTCGAGCGAACCCGCTCCCTCCGGGTCGGGGAATCTGTCCGGGTACCGTTAACCGAACTGAGAAGCTCGCTCGACCCGGGCGGTCAGGCGGTCCGAGCGGCGGGGGCAGCCCTCGGCCGGGCCGGTGCCTTGCTCTCGTCCGAGCGGTCGGCCGAAGGGCCGGTCTGGGTGATCGACCCTCAACGGATTCCACCCGCACCCGCGGCGGCGGCTTCGCTCGCCCCGCGCGGAGCTTCCGAAGCCCCACAACCCTCTTAGGGACGGAGCGGCTCGTTGCACCGATGGAAGTTCCACCCGCATCGCCGGGGTCCACCCCGGCGGCCGACGGGTTGCTCGCCCCGGCCACGGTCCTTGAACGGTGCGCCACCGGCGTCGAGGGTCTCGACAGCATCCTGGAAGGAGGAATCCCGCGGGGCAACATGGTCCTCGTCGCCGGGAGCGTCGGGACGGGAAAGACGACGCTCTGCCTCGAGTTCCTGGTGCGGGGCGCGGAGCGGGGCGAACGGTCGCTCTTCCTCTCGGTCACCGAGGCGTCCCGAAAGCTGATCCAGAACCTCTCGACCTTCGAGTTCTTCCACACCGACCTCGTGGAGAACGGATCCCTGACCTTTGTGGACCTGCCGCAGATCTACGACCGGCTCGGGTTCGGTCGGGAGGAGCTCACGAGCGAGGAGATCGGGATCTTGCTCCGCGCGATCCGGGACATCGTACGTTCCGTGGGCGCCCGCCGACTCGTCTTGGACAGTCTGACGTCGGTCTGCTACCGGATCCGACGGGACGAACAGATCCGCGATTTCATGTTGCGGCTGGGACAGGAGCTCAACGAAGCCGGATGCACCTCACTGCTCGTCTCGGAAATCGGGCCGGTTCCGGGTCGGTACTCGCTGCACGGCGTAGAGGAAGCGATCGTGGACGGAGTCATCCTGCTCTCGAACGCCCGTCGCATGGGCGACATCCTTCGGGTCCTCCAAATCGTGAAAATGCGAGGGACCTCGCACTCCCACGCCCAATTCGTTATCGAGCTCACCCCGATCGGCCTCCTCATGGCCCCGCACCTCAAGGGGGGCCGAGAGGGAGGTACCTGGGCCGTGCCCAACGTCGACATCGGCGAGCGGCTGCGCGCCCTTCCGAGCGGGAGCGCCGTCGCCGTGAAGCTGGACCCCCGAGAGTACGCGGACCACTACTTCGCGGTACTCAACGCCACACTCCGCGACGTGGGTAGCGAGACGGACGCCCACACGATCTATCTGACGGTCACAAATCCAGCCGCGTTCGTATGGACCTTGGCCCAGGCGCTCGACGTTCCTCAGGACCGGATCTCGTTCGTCGATGCGATCAGTCACATCATGATGAACTACGCCAACCCGCTGCCGAACGCGACGTACGTGGAGAGCCCGCGGGCCCTGGAGGAGATCATGCTCCGAATCGAGTACCTGCTTCGGAAGTTCCCGCATCCGCGCTCGATCGTCGTCATCGACAGCGTGAACTCGCTCGCGATCCACAATAAGCCGGAACTGCTTTCCGAGTTCTTCCACATCCTCTTGAACAACCTCAAAAGTCGGGGGGTGCTCACGATCGTGCTCGAGACGTCCGAGGAGGAGACCACCGGTATTGAGCAGATGCTCAACCTGGTGGTCGACGAGACGATCGATGTGGCGCGGGTGGGGCACTAACCGTGGCGGACACCCAACGCGTCTTCGGGATCCCCGAGATCGACCAGCCGATCTGGACCGCTTTACCGCCGGGTTGGCTTTCCGTTCTTTCCGGTACCTCCGGTTCGGGGGCGCCCACCCTCGCGAAGCAGTTCGCCCACGCCGGCGTCGGGGACGTTCCGGTGTTGTTCTACACCACCTACGAACGAACGGAGGACGTCCGCAAGGCGTTCGATGATTTCGGCTGGGACCCCGGCGAGATCAAGATCGTCAACCTCGCCGACGAGTACTTCGAGCGAGTCCTGGTCCGAGGTCTCGAGGTTGCGACGGCGCGGGAAGGAGGGATCTCCCTCACCGACCTTACCGCTGACCTGCCGGGGGACCGGACCCTGGCCCCGTTCAGCCTCTCGAACCGGATGCTCTCCGACCTTGCCAAGATCGATTCCCCGTTCCGGCTGGTCGTCGACTCGGTGGATTTCTTCCTCGAGGTCATGGAGCCGCACGAGCTGACGACCGTCGCGCGGCAGATCCGACACCGGTGCCAAACCATCGGAGGACACGCGCTCCTCGCTGCTCACTCGATCACGCACGAGCGCTCCGTGTTCTCGCTCCTGCAGGACCTCGCGGACCTGGTGGTCGAGTTGAAGGCCGAACCGAAACTCGACCACTTCGAGCACACTCTCCTCCTCGAGAAAGTGGGCAACCGACCCGACCTCACCCACATCTGGAACGCGGAACTCGGCGAGAGCGGCTGGCACGTCTCGGAACGCGCGGCTCCGCCGGGATAGCGGCCTACCCGCCCGTTAGCTAACCTTTATCGGCCAACCCCGGCTGCTTCGCCCGAGGTAGGTTTCCCGTGGAAGACGTCGTCATTCGCACGCTCGAAAAGGTGGAGCTCCGGGACCCGATCCTCATCGAAGGACTTCCGGGAGTCGGGAACGTCGGAAAGCTGGCGGCCGACTACCTGCGGGACCAGTTGAAGGCCAAGCCGCTCGCCACGATCTACTCGAAATTCTTCCCCCCGCAGGTCTACGTCAGCGAAGAGGGGATCATTCGACTCGTTTCGAACGACCTCCACTATTGGAAGGGGACGGGGGACGCCACCCGAGACATCCTCGTGCTCGGCGGCGATTATCAGGGGATCAGCCCCGAGGGCCAGTACGAGATCACCCAACGCGTCCTCGACTACTGTCACGGCCTCGGCGTTCGCGAAGTGTTCACCCTCGCGGGATTCGCCCAGGGAAGGGTCGTGGACGAACCCCGGGTGCTCGGGGCCGCGACCAATGCCCAGCAGGTCGAGGCGATGAAGAAATTCGGTGTCGTCTTCTCCCGCAACGACCCGGGGGGTGGGCTCATCGGCGCGAGCGGCCTCTTCCTCGGGCTCGGTCGTCTCTTCGGAATGGAAGGTGTCTGTCTCATGGGCGAGACGAGCGGATACTTCGTCGACCCCCGCAGCGCGGAATCGGTCCTCAAGGTCCTCGCCAAGGTCCTCCATATCGAGATCGACTTCACCGCGCTCGAGACGAAGGCGCACGAGGTCGACCGGATCGCCCAGAAGATCCACGAGGCGGAGTCCCGGTCGACCGAGGGAACGCCGGCCTCCGGTCCGGTTCCCCGCGACGACCTCGGATACATCGGCTGAACGACCGCCCGATGACCGAGCCGGCCCGTGGCGCGGCGTCGGCCGACTCCGGCCGGCGCGAACGGGTCCGAAACCTCCTGCGGCGGTCCGCGGACGACCGCGGCTTCGTCCCGTTCGACCGGTTCATGGACATCGCCCTCTACGGCGATGGGTGCGGATTCTACACGCGCGACGACTCGCCGTTCGGGCGCGCGGGGGATTATTACACAGCGGCGCACGCCAGCCCCCTCTTCGGCGCGAGCATCGCGCAGCGGATCCGTTCGGTCGCGAGCACCCTGCCTCCCGGGACCCCCTGCCGAGTCCTCGAGGTGGGGCCCGGAGATGGGAGCCTCGGCGAGAGTATCCTCACCGCCCTCGGGCGCGACCCGGGCCGACGGGGCCCCATGGAGTATGTTCTCGTGGAACGTTCCCCGAAACTCGCCGCTCGAGCACTCGAGACAATCTCGGCGGCCAGCCGCTCCGCGGGGATTCCCGTCTCGGCCTCGGAAGGGATCGGGGCGGACGGCCCCTTTCAAGGTGTGGTCCTCGCGAACGAAGTGCTGGACGCGCAGCCCGCACGTCGCCTATTCTGGAGCGGGGACGAATGGCAGGAGCTCGGGGTCCGTCTCACCGACAGCGGGATCGTCCCGGCCCGTGGACCGCTTCTTCGCCCGGTACCGGCGCCGGCCCTTCCCCGGCCCCGACAGACCGGTGCGATTCTCGAGGTTTCCCCTATGGCGGAGGGACTTGTCCGCGAAACCGCCGACCATCTCGTCTCCGGTCTCTTCCTCGTGATCGACTACGGCATGGAGGAGACCGAGCTCCTCGCCGCGCATCCTTCGGGGACGCTGGCCGCGATACGACGGCACCGTTCCTCGCTGGATCCGCTGGCGGAGCCGGGGGAGTCCGACCTCTCGGTCTTCGTGAACTTCACTCGGGTGCGCGCGGCCGCGAGGGCGGCCGGGCTCGTGGAGACCGCATTCCGCCGACAGGCGGAAGCGCTCGGGGCATGGGGTTTTCCGGGTCTCCTCGAAGCAGCGGTCCGCTCTGCGGCTTCATCGGAAGCGGAAGTCCGGGTTCGACTCGCGGCGAAGAACCTACTGTTCGGCTTCGACCGCTTCTACGCGCTCGAGCTGACACCGCCGAATCGGGAGCCCGACGCGCGCAAGGTCACGTGACGGGCCGCGTCGCGGACGAGTCGAGAGGCTCCGCCACCTTCGCCTCGACGAGCAGGCGGGCCGTCTCGGGCGGCAGAGATAGGACGTCGTCGGCCTTCAGGTCGATCGTCTCAGAGCCCACCTCGATGGGTCGAGAATCCTTGATCACCCGGACGTAGACGAGCGGAGGACGACCGCGGAGCGAGGAGGTCGACGCGCTTGCTCGTACACTGGAACTCGCTGGGGAAGCGGGCGGGGTTTCCGGCGGCCGCGCCCCGGTGGGAAGGTTCGAGGTCGGTGTCGGCTCGATGTACGCGGCCGCCGAACGTCGGTGTTCCACCAGGACGGCGAGCACCTGGTCGAATGTCGCCCGCTCCTCGGGAAGGGCGTTCGGAAGGTCGCGGGTCCCGCCGATGCTCGCCTGGAACGCAGCGTTCAGGACCTTCTGGGCGCGGCCCTCCACCACGTCCCGAGCGACCTGGATTGCGCGTTGGTAGGTCTGTCGAGAGATGTCGCCCTTCCGACCGGAAGGGTTCTCCCGGAGCTCGGTCTCGTAGGACCGCTTCAGGTCGGCGAGGTAGGCCGTGGTCAACGTGTAAAACTCCGGCGGGATCTTCGCGAGCCCTCGCACGGCGAGCTCGTTGCGTCTCCATTCGAGCAACTGGGTGAAGTGGTCGGGCATCGGGTTCTCGTGGGAAGGGTCCGAGAACCCAAGGACTATACGATATGTGCGGTCTGCTAAGCCCCTCCGACCGATTCGGTCGGGGTGGGGAATCCGTCCGGTGACCGCCGCTCGAGATCCGGCCGCGGTCTTTGACGAGTTCTGGGAGCTGTGGAGCCACCTTCAGAGCGACAGTCGGACCCCCGGAACGGTGGCGGTCGTCGAGGGAGGACGCGACCGGCGTTCTCTCCGCCGGCTCGGTCTCCAAGGGACGATCGTCCTCGTGCACCGCGGTCGGACCATCTCCGAGACCGCGCAGTTTCTGGAAGGCTCGGCTCGGAGGGTGATCGTTCTCACCGACTGGGACACGGAGGGCGGCCATTTGGCTCAGCGGCTCAAGGAGTTCCTCGGGGCCGGACGGACCGGCCCGGACCTCGAGTACCGGCGGCGACTGGCGAGGATACTTCGCGGCGAGCTCGTGCACGTCGAGGGTCTCTACGGGTGGGCGCGACGAACGGGAGAGAAGGCCCACCGTTCGCTCGCGGCGCTGCTCGACGCCGCGGAGGCGGATTCGGAACGCCCTACGGAATGACCTTGCGCTGAGTGCGTCGAGTCTCGCGGCGGTTGCGGGCCCTCGAGGGGCGGAACCGTTCCGTGCCCTTCCCCTTCCAGCGCAGACCGCGGCTTTCGGTCCCGGAGCTCGTGAGCCCTCGGAAGACCCGGCCCTTGTGAACCGGATTGGCGATCCAGGCGATCTTCGAGTCCGCGAGGATCTCCGGATGGTCCGGGTCGACCAGGATGATCTCGTAGAACTTCTGTTTTCCATCCTCCCCGACCCAGTAAGAGTTGAGCACCTCGAGGTTGGGGTAGTGCTTTGCCGCTCGCTCCTCGGCGATGCGGCGCAGGCTCTTCGAGAGCGTCATCTTGAGGATCCCCTTGTGTTTGGGCCGACGCCCGGCAATGATCGCACGCTTCCCTTGCCCACCGCGGCGGACACGGACGCGGACGACCACAAACCCGCCCTTCGCGCGGAACCCGACCGCGCGAGCGCGGTCAAGACGCGTCGGGTGCTCGATTCGGGTGACCGTGTGTTCCCGGCGCCAGGTCAAGAGACGTTCGTGTCGAAGCGCCGAACCCTCCTCCCCCAGAGTTTGCTGGAACGACTGGGCCATGTACCGGTAGGCAGAGGTCGCCATGGAATGCGGCGCGGGGACCCCGGTCCTAATTATAAAGCTGCCGGCGGGAGGAGAGCATCAGGCCACGCCGTTCTTCACCGGGCCGACCCAGGGGAGCCGGGATTCCGCCGGCCGGACGACCTTCGCCGTGGCGTGACTTTCGGTGGCGATCGCGCGCTCGAGATGGCTCGAGATCTCGCGCACCAACCGGTCCATCCGCTGCCGCTCCTCCGCCGGCACCTCGGTCGGCAATTGCCAGACGAGGGCGGCCCCGCCGCTGGTGGGATAGAGACGGAACTCGAGCGCCGAGGCCGCCGGAGGAAGCGCGGGGTTCATCCGTTCCAGGCGTCCCTTGACGCGGCTCTCCGTGGGTTCGGAACCCTCGGTTCGTTCAACGGTATACCCGATCGTGCCGAGGTATTCGGCGAGGTAGGTCGCGAATCGCTCGCGACCGATTCCCCGCACCCTCAGCCAATCGCCGTTACTTTCGCCCATGCTCTTTGCGGTCCAATGCGCGCCCGTAGCTCTTGAAGAGCCCGAGCATCATCCGCAGCTCGGCCTCGGAAGGCGTCGCGCGGCCGAGAACGCGACGAAACAGGAGGATTAAACCCCGTCGTTTGTGCGCCGGGTAACCCGTGCGGGTCAGTAGCTCGCCGAGTCGGTCCAAAAACAGCTCCTTCTCGGGCCCGTTCAACTCGATAAGCTCGGGGGCGGGCGTTGTTTCCGGGTCCTCCGAACCGCGGGCACGGTGCACCGCGTAGAGAACCAAGGCGGCCGCGTGGGACAGGTTCAGAGTCGGGAACTCCCTCCGGGCCGGAACGTGGACCAAGAGGTCGCAGCGAAGAAGTTCTTCGCGAGAAAGTCCGTTGTCCTCAGGACCGAAGACGATCGCGACCCGGCCCTCGAGGGTACGCACCAGCTCGCCGAGTCGCTCGGGGCTCACGGAACGTCGCAGATAGGCGTTCGAACGCCCGGTGGACATGTCGGTGGTGCCGACCACGAAATCCATGTCGCGGACCGCCTGATCGAACGTGCGGGCGCGCAGCGCGGTACGCAGCAGCGGGAGACCGCCCATGGCCCGCTTCCGTGCCTCGGTCCCGACCCGGGCCCGGGGGGCGACCAGGACCAGGCGGTCGGCCCCGAAGTTCCGAGCCAGGCGCGCTACCGCGCCCACGTTGCCGTCCTCTTTCGGCCGAACGAGGACAACGCTGATCCGAGGGGTCACCCCGCCGTTCCCTCCGCGAACAGGCGCCGAACCATCCAGTCGGGGTCGAACGGGACGAGGTCCGCGTACCCCTGACCCGTACCCACGAAGAGGATCGGTTTCTTAGTGACGAAGGTGGCGCTGAGGGCCGCCCCGCCCTTGGCGTCGGCGTCCAATTTCGTCAGGATAAGGCCGTCAAGGCTGACGGCGGCGTCGAAGAGTTTCGCCTGTTCGATGACGTCGTTGCCGCTCAGCGCGTCGCCCACGAACACGGTCAACGAGGGCGAGACGACCCGCCGGATCTTCTTCGCCTCCTCAATCAGATTCTCGTTCGTATGCTGCCGGCCGGCCGTATCCACGAGGACGACGTCGATTCCCTTTGCCCGAGCGTGCACGACCGCGTCGTAGGCCACCGCCGCGGGGTCGCTTCCCTCCTGTTGGCGCACGACGCGCACGCCGATTCGTTCCCCGTGGACCAGCAATTGTTCGATGGCCCCCGCCCGGAACGTATCCCCGGCGGCGATGACGCTGGATAACCCCTGCTGGCGAAGCCAGCCCGCGAGCTTCGCGACGGTGGTCGTCTTGCCGGTTCCGTTGACCCCGACGAACAGGATCACGTACGGCTTGGGGGTGTGGTCCCGGACGGCCTTGGCGAGGTCCAGCGGGGGCCGGGCGAGAATCGTGCGACACGACCGTTCGAGGCAGGTTCGGATCGCGTCCTCGGCGTCCACGCCGAAGCGAAGTTTCTTGCCCGCTAAGTCTCGACGAAGGTCCCGTCGCATCCGCTCGATTACCGGGATGGCCACGTCCGACTCCATCAGGACGATTTCGAGGTCGTCGAGCACATCGTCGATAGTACCCTCTTTCAGGCGCCGGCCGAGGAACCCCTCGGTGAACATCCCCTCGTCTCCCGCGGGCGAGGCAGGACCCGGAGCGTTCCGGGGTTGGGCGGGAACGGACGGAGCGGAGGAGGTCACCGGCACCCGCGGAGTGGGGGCCGGGGCTTCTCGGGGCTGCTCAGGGGGAGCCGGAGACGCTTCCTCGGAGCGCCTCAGCCTCGCCTTAATCGCTGCCCACATCGGTCGGCGCGCCGCTCTCCCGCGATATCGAGTCGAGTCGTTGCGAGAGGGCCTGGATTCGTTCGTCGAGAGAACCCATCTGCCCTTCGAGGTCCCTCAAGGCTTGGTCAATGCGAACCGATCGTTCCGCGAGCAGTTCGACCACTTTCGGTCGCTCCATCTCGACGACAATGCCCGAACCGACCCCCACGAGTACGGGAGCGCTTCGATCCACCGAGCCTCGCACGAACGTCTCTCCTCCGAGCGGGAGCAAGAGCTCCGCGCCGGCGGGCGCGCGGTCGACCCCTTCGAGGCTCTCGCGGGCACGGCCGTGGTCCTGACCAGAGGCGCTGAGGATCTGATGTTGCTGGAGCAGCGCGTTCAATTGGTTGCGGTACGCGTCGAGTCGGATCAGGTCCTCCTGGACTTGCTGTTCGGTGGGCCGAGCCGCGGGGGCGCTCATGCCGGTGTGACCTCTCCGACCGAGTTGATTCGTATCTGGGAACGCTTCACGTGATGGCAGCCGCCGATCTCCGAAAGCGCCCACTCCCGGGCCACTTCCGCGGACTGGGCGTCATGCGTCTTCGTGAACGCCTGCCAATAACCGCGGCGGGCGTAGAACGAGCCTTGAACCTTGAACGCGGGCATGAAGAGCTCCAGGGTGCGGCGGCGCCACCCGGGGGCGCCTTTTAAACCTACTGCCCCGCCGACCTCGCCCGCGCGGGTTTTCCGCCGAGCGAGGCGATCAGGAAGTCGGCCGTGCGCCACGCGCTGGCAAGGATCGACATCATCGGATTCGCTCCGGGAGCCGAGGGAAGCAGACTCCCGTCCCCGATCCACAGACCGTCCACGCCGTGGACCTCGCCGGTCGGACGGGCGGTGCTCGTCCTCGGGTCTCGCCCGGCCCGCGCGGAGCCCATCGGATGGGCCGAGAAGAGAGCGACCGAGCTCTCCCGGATCCCCGCTCGGCTCACCTCGGAGACGAACCGGTCGAGTTCGCTCTCGGTCACCGGGCGACTCTCGCCGCCGACTTCGATGGGAGGGGTCTGGAGCGAAAGAATTCGGGTTGCGCCGGCGGCTCGAAGTATCCTCGCCGTTTCCACCAGTCCGCGGATCAGGTTCGTTTTGTCGCGCCCGGTCAGGTGGTAGTCGAACTGCGGGCGGCCGTCCGAATCGATGAGGACCCGGCCTTCCCCGACGTCCCGCACCAGGACGATCGGAGTGGCGGTGTACTCGATTCGCTCGATTCGCCGTCGGTACTCCCCCGCGCCGTACCAGGGGAGGGCGATCGCGGAAAGACCGGGGTGCGCGGGAGCGGCTTCGATCCAGGGGCCGTGCGCCTCGGCGTCCCCGTTCTGGAATCGATAGACCCCAACGGTTTGGTGCGGACCTTCCCACGTCCGGACCGGTTCAGGGAATTCGCCGGCCAGCGCGGTCGTCGGGTCGACGCCGGAGACCGACTCCGACCCCGGGGAATCGTACATCCGACCTCAAGAGCAGGGCCGGAGTCTGGAGGGCGCCGGCGGCGACTACGACGCACGGCGCTCGAACCTGGACCGGCCGCGCGACCCCGTGGGCACGGTACGTGGCCCGAACTCCCCGGACCCGACCGGAGTCCACTTCGATGAGATCGACGCGGGTGGATGCGAGGAGGCGAGCTCCCCGTCGCATGGCATCCGCGAGGAACGTGACCAACGTCGATTGTCGTGCGGAGTAGGGACAACCGAAGGTGCAAAAGCCGCAGCGAGAACGGCACCCGACGGCGTTGCGAGGGATGATCTCCCAGTCCGACCCTTGTCGGTAACCGAGAGCGAGACATCCACGACGAAGGGCGTCGTTCGAGGGGTTGACCGTGCTTTCGGCGGTCGACACGCTCATGCGACGACCCACTTCACTCAGCAACGCGTCAAATGCGGGGGTGGCGACGTCGGTCATGCCGGCGTCCCTCGCCCATTCCGCCCGTGCCTCGGCGCGCGGGGGAAGACAAGTGAGCCAATTGATCGCGGTGCTCCCGCCGACCGCCTCGCCCGCCAAGAATGCGAGCGCGGTGTCCCGGGTCGTGACGATTCCGCCCCCTAGGAAAAGTCGGTCGTGCGCCTCTTTCTCGAGCCGCGGGTAGGCGAGGTCGGGATACCACTCTCCCGCCTCGAGAACCACCACTCGGTAACCGGCTTCCGCGGCCCGAGAAGCGATCACGCTTCCACCGGCCCCGCTTCCGATCACACACACATCGGCGACGTATTCGCTCGTCGCCTCGGGGACCGTCGGACCGAGACCGGCGAGCGATTCGGGTATCCCGGAGACCGTCGTGGGAGGAACGTAGTGAATGCGCTCCCAGAGCGGATGGGAGTGGTCCTGGATTCGCTGGGAATAGTACAGTCCCGTCGTAAGGCGCTTGGCCGCTTGGAATCCTCGTCTCTTCGCCCCGATTCGACTCGCCGCCCAACCCTGGAGGTACTTCTCTCGCCGGCGCGGGTCGAGGGCGGTGAATCGGACCGGGCGACCGGTCAGCAGAAGGTTCGTGAGGGGGCTTTCGAGTGCTCGCAGCAGGGCGGCGAACTCCTGACGTTGGCGAGCCGGCAGTTTCGCGATGGCTGCGACCACGTCACGATCGATTCCCACGGAACTCGCGGTGGGATAGGCCGGACCCGCGGCATCACGGGGAAAACCGGGACAAATCGCATCTACGAGGGCGGTGACCGCGAGGGGAGGCGCCGACGCCACAGAAGGGGCGACGCGCCGCCTCTATTTCGACCCTTCATCGTCCGGGGCCTTGGACTCGAACTTCGCTCGCTCCTTGAACCAGCGGAGCTGACGCTCGAGGAGCCCTCGGTTCGAGGGCCCTTGCGGTAGTGGAATCGCTGGAGCCACGGGGGCGCGCGAGTCCGGAGACTTCGGGGTCGGGACCGGAAGAGCCATCGCCGGCTCGGCCTCGAGTTGACGTTGCGTCACGAGACGAGAGCTACCACGCTCCTCCAACGTTCGCTCACCTCCTCGTCACTCAAGCCCACGGTCGGCGAGAAAAGCACCCGATTTCCCCACTGCGACCCGAACCGAGAATACTCCTCCACGGCGATCGGGAGAACGACTCCGTCCGCGTGCACGTCCTCGGCGAGCCTTGCGAGCGTCGGGGTCCAAGATTCGACGTCGGCGGTCGACCGCGTAACCTGAGCTGTCGGGTCAAAACGGGCAAGCGTCTCTCGCACGAAGGGCTCCCCCTCCGGGAGGACAACGAGGGCGACGCGGCAACCCCGCTTCATCATGAGGAAGGTTCCCAGCGCTCCTCGAGGTCCGTCGACCAGGGCGACCAATCGACCCGCGACTCCGAGCGGGAGGCCGCCCGGACCCACGAAGCGGTCGAAGTAGAGATAGGTCCGGGGACCTCGCACTTCCACGAATAGCTCGACCTCGGGATGTTCAAGGTCCACTTTGAGCCCCCGGTCGGCGAATCGGTCGAGCACCGCTCCGCCGATGTCTCCCGCCAGTTGCTGGCTCGTGAAGGAGTGTTGACCGGTCCGCCGGGCGCGCACGGCGAATCGGATTCCCGGCTGCAGCCGTCGGTCCGAAAGTTCGAGCAGACGAGCGGTGATGACCGCCGGGTCGCTCGCGACGTCCTCGACCATGCTGACCGAAGTGACGCCGAAGACGCGACGGACGAGATTGGCTCCGCGTGCTCCGTCATCGGATTCGACGTAGAGGTGACCCCGGTCCGAACGAATGCGTCCGGGCAGGCCGTCGCGAACGAACTGGTCCAGGATGTTGCGGCGAAGCGCCCCTTCGAACTCACGACGCACGGGAGGGGACTTGAGCGCGAGCTCACCGTACCGGACGAGGAGCAGCGCTACCATCGAGAAGGGTTAAGACGAGGGGACCGCTAAAGCGCTTCTCGGCCGGGTGGGTACGTGGTGTCCACAGATTCCCTCCCGTCATCGTCCGCGGACCCCTGGACCCCGTTCCTGAACGAGATCCTGGACGGATTAACTGTCGCGACGAAGTCGCTCGGACTTTCTTTGTCTCGCGAGACGATCTTCTCCCACCTCAGCCTCGACGAAGGGCCCGAGGGGGAGGTGGCCTTTCCGTGCCACCGCTGGGCGCAGGAGCAGAAACGACCGCCGAACGAACTCGCCCTCGCCATCGCCGGCGCGTTCGCCTCCTCGCCGCGTATCCGTTCGGCCTCCGCGAAAGGCGCGTATGTCAATTTTCGGGTCGACTCTGAGTCCCTGACCCGTGCGACCCTCGAACTGGTTCTTTCCCGCGGCAACCGCTACGGCCACGGTGAGCCCGAGGGACCTCCCGCGGTCGTGGAGCACACGAGCGCCAACCCGACGGGTCCGTTCCACATCGGGCGGGTCCGCAACGGGATCATCGGGGACACCTTCGCGCGGATTCTTCGGGCATCCGGCACCCCCGTGACCACTCAGTACTACGTGGACGACATGGGTCGGCAGGCCGCGATGATCACCTGGATCTGGTCGAAGCCCCGCGAGAGCTGGCCCGAGCCGATCCGCAAGGCGGTCGATGGCGAGGAGGTGGCGGGAGAGAAGCCGGATCGGCATCGGGGTCGACCGTATCCGGCGGTCAGCGCGTACCTGAAGGAGCACGAGGACGCCCGCGAGGAAGTCGCGGAACTCGTTCGTCAGATCGAATCCGGCTCGCCCCCGCCCGAGCACCGAGCCCTGGCCCAAGCGATTCTCGAAGGCATGCTCCAATCCCTCGCCCGCCTTCAAATCGGATTCGACGAATTCGTTTGGGAGTCCGAGTTCGTCCGGGACGGTTCGGTCGCGCGGGTCGTCGAACGATTGAAGTCCTGTCCGCACGCGATCCAAGAGGAGAACGGGGCGTGGGCCATCGATGCGAGTTCCTACGGCCTACCCAAGGAATCGACGCATCTCGTCTTCCAGCGCGGGAATGGGACCAGCCTCTATGTGACGCGGGACATCGCCTACCATCTCTCGAAGTTCGCGCGCTTCGCCCGAGTTATTGACGTCCTGGGCCAGGACCACCAACTCCACGCGCGATGCCTGAACGCCCTCCTGACCGAGATCGGGGAGACTCGGCGTCCGGAATTCGTGATCTACCAGGAC
The DNA here is from genome assembly GCA_963730815.1 of uncultured Thermoplasmata archaeon. Lineage (GTDB taxonomy): Archaea > Thermoplasmatota > Thermoplasmata > Lutacidiplasmatales > UBA184 > Lutacidiplasma. The sequence continues at coordinate 138,236 of CAVSTD010000011.1, read as the reverse complement.
ATCACGGTCCCCGAAGGGGGGCGGATGTCGACGCGGGGGGGCTCGGCCGTGTGGCTCGACCACCTTCTGGCCGAAGCGGTCGACCGGGCCCGAGCCGAGGTACTGGCCCGGCGAGAAGACCTCGCGGACGCGGACGTGGAGCGGATCGCCGAAGCGGTCGCGACCGGCGCCATCCGGTATCACGTGGTTCGGTCCGCTCCCGATAAACCGGTCGTCTTCCGCTGGGAGGATGCGCTCTCCTTCGAAGGGCGGAGCGGCCCCTTCGTTCAGTACTCCTACGCCCGGGCCTCGAGCGTACTTCGAAAGGGGGAGGCTCTCCAACCTCCGTACGCGTTCGACGCCCCGAAGCTCTCGAACCCGGAAGAGCTCGCTCTGGTCCGGATCCTTTCCCGTTTCCCGCGCACCGTCGCGTATGCGGCCCGTACGGGTCATGTGCATGCGGTCGCGGGATATGCCCACGAGGTCGCCGACCAGTTCAACCGGTTCTATCACGCGGTCCCGGTGCTCCGTTCCGAGCAGGAGCGGGCGAGTCGGATCGCTCTCGTCGCGGCCATGCGACAGACGCTCGGGAACGCCCTCGACCTTCTCGGCATCGCGCCCCTTGACGCGATGTGAACGGAACTCGCGTCGAAATCGACTTATGGGAGTTCCCGCTCCCCGATTCCGAGGTGGTTAGCATGGCGACGATTCGAGAGGAGTTCGTCAAGTTCATCACGAAGGGAAACCTAGTCCAGATGGCCGTGGCCTTCGTCATGGGCATCGCGTTTTCGGCGTTGATCACCGCCCTCGTCGGGGACATCTTTACGCCGCTCATCGGGGTGGCCGGAAAGTTCGACTTCGCGTCCTGGCAGTACAGCGTGAACGGAAGTACGTTCATGCAAGGGGCGTTCCTGAACCAGGTGATCAGCTTCGTCCTCGTCGCCCTCGTCCTGTTCTTTGTTATCGCGCTACCGTATCAGCGATTCTCGGACCGCCAGGCCGCGAAGAAGCCGGCGGGGCCTCCCACCACTCGAGAGTGCCCCGAGTGCCTCTCCACCATCCCGATCAAGGCGAAGCGCTGCTCGTTCTGCACCTCGGCGGTGCCGCCGGTGACCCCGGCGCAGCCGCTCAAGACCTAGAAAGACCGAACGGGGTCGACCCGGCCCGCTTCGGTGAACCCTTTCTCTCGCAGACGACAGGCGTCGCACTTTCCGCACGGAGTTCGACCGCCGGCGTAGCAGCTCCAGGTCATCGACCAGGGCACGTGAAGGCGCTCGCCCCATCGAACGATCTCCGCCTTGGAAAGGCGGAGGAGCGGAGTCTCGATGCGGAGCTGCTCGCCGCGTTCGACGCCCGCCTTCGTCGCGAGGCGAGCGACCCGTTCGAAGGCGCGCAGGAACTCGGGCCGACAATCCGGGTACCCGGAGTAATCGATCGCGTTCGCCCCGAGGTAGATCGTGCCGAGATGGTGGCTTTCTGCATAGCCGAGGGCGACGGAGAGCAGGATGGTGTTCCGGGCCGGGACGTAAGTAGAGGGAATCCGAAGACCGGGCCGGCGATCGGTGGGCAACGGACGAGCCGAATCGGTCAAGGCCGAAGAGAGGAGCGGCCCGAGCGGTAACCGGAGCACCGTGTGCTGGGACGCTTTGAAGTGCCGGGCGAGGGCTCGGGCCGAGCGAACTTCGCGGGCGTGTCGCTGACCGTAGAGGACGGTCAGGGCATGCACGGGCGGATGGCGCTGCGTCGCAATCGCGAGGCAGGTCGCGGAATCCATGCCTCCCGAAAGGAGAACCACGCTGCCCTTCGATCGACGAGCTTTCTTCCTCACAGAGGAACCCCCGCCAGGAGGAGAACTCCCCCTGCGAAGACCACCGCGGTCAACATTCCGAGGAAGTTCGTCGAACCCTTTGTGAGAATCCCCCGGTTCTCGAACGCCTCCCCCAGAACCGAATCAACCTGACACGCGAGGAACCCGGCCGCTGTGACCACCAGGACGAACAAAATAGGGCTCGGTAGCGGCGCCGCAAAGACGACGAACAACCCGAGTCCCACACAGGCGGTCGTCGCGGAGGCCGCCAGGGCGAACACTTCGCCGTTCAGGGAGATCCCGCCGTTCGTCCCCGGAGGAACCGCCCGGCCCGAGAGGATACTGCGCGCGTGGCCCGCGAGCACTCCGAATTCGCTCGCGAAAGTGTCGGCCGCGCCGAAGGAGAGGGCGCTTGCGAAGAGCACGGCGGTGGCTGCGGCGGGGAGCAGCGGAGATGAGAGGCCCCCGGCGACCGCGAGTCCCGTGGGGATGATGATGTGGGCCACCACGTTCGAAACCCCGCGTTCGCCCGCTCGACCTTCCTGCAGGTTCTGTCGCCGCTTTTCCTCGAATCGGTAGCGTGTGGCGAGCACGCTCGCGCCGACGAACACGATGACGAGGGCGAGGAACGGAAAGCCCGCGAACACCACGATCACGACACCGAACGCGGCGGCCACGGCTCCCGCGAGGGGGGTGAGCGCTCGGGTGAGGACCGCCCCGAGGGCCAGCAGCGCGGTTGCGATAACCCCAATGAGGGCCGTCGTCCAAGGTAACACTGTGAAAGCTCCCGCGGCCGCCAACAGGTGATGGGTTTAACCCCTTCGAGGAGACGGTTCCGCTATGCCGGGTTCAGCCGCAGGCGAGAATCCGAAGAACAGCGCTCGAGAACGACCCGGCGTGCACGTCGACATCGCCTCCCTCTCGGACCGAGGCATAGGACGGGTCCTCACCGTGCCCCGGCTGGGTCACGTAGGCGGTGAGGACGCCGAGCTTTCGACCGGCTTCGACATCCAGGCTCCGGTCGCCGACGATTGCGCTCGACGCGAGATCGATGTTCCAGTCGTCCCGGGCCTGACGGAACAGCAGCGTGCCGGGCTTTCGGCACTCGCAGTGTGTTTCGGGGACGTGGGGGCAGTAGTAGAACGCATCGACCCGGGCTCGATAAGGGAGCAGCAACTTGTTCAGTCGTTCGTGAATACGTTCGACGTCGAGTCGCGTGTAGAGGCCTCGCTCCACTCCCGACTGATTCGTCACACAGATCACGAGGTAGCCGTGGTCGTGGGCGAGCGAGAGGGCATTCCCCACGCCCCGGAACAGTTCGATCCGCTCGGCCTCCTTGAGGTAGCGGAGGTCCGGATTCAGGGTGCCGTCCCGGTCCACGAAGAGGGCTCGTCGAAAGGGACGGAACCCGACGGCCGGGCGCACCACGTCGTCCATTCGGAGGGCGAAGCCGTCGGCGGGATAAGGGTTCAACCTCGGATGTCGTTCTGCCGCCCGATGGAACCCCCCCGAGAGGAGATCCAAGACCTCCGGACGAAGCTCGATTCGGCGCTCGACGGTGCCCTCGGTCCCCTGCGTACTTCCAGCGGTCGCCTCGGAATCCTGTTCTCGGGTGGCGTGGATTCGGCTCTCCTCGCGTGGGAGCTCCGGACCCGGCCCGAGGTCGTTCTGTGCACGCTCGGTCGGGAGGGATCCCCGGACCTGCGCGCGGGACGGACGGGCGCGGTCCGCTTGGGTTTGCCTTGGCAGCCCCTCGCGGTCGATCCGGTCCAACTCACTGCCGCCGCCGCCCGCTTCGAGAAGGAGTTTGCTGGAGTTTCGAGAGTCACTCGCGAGGTCCTAGTCTCGCTCGCGCTGGCGATTGAACAGGCCGGACCCGACCGACTCGTGTGCGGTCAGGGAGCGGACGAGCTGTTTTTCGGATACGCCCACTATCGTGACCTCATTGGCGCCGAAGTGGAACGTCGTTCGATCGACGATCTCAATCGTTTGCGCGAGAGTGATTGGCCCCGCACCCAAAGAATTGCTGAAAAGGCCGGAAAGGAAATTGTCGCCCCGTATCTGTCGCGTGCGTTCGAGGAAGCTGCACTCCGAGTTCCGGTTGATTTGCGGTTGCCGGGAAACCAGCCGAAGAGGTTCTTCCGAGAGTGGGCTCTCGGACGAGGCCTTCCTGCCGAGCTTTCCGACCGTCCGAAGAAGGCGCTTCAGTACGGAACCGGCGTATCGACCCTGCTGCGAAAGCAGGCTCGTTCGGGGCGCTAGCCTTCCACTCGCGTTCCGGCATCCCCTCGGAGCGCTCGCGCGAGCGAGGGAATGTCCGTGATGATGAAACGTCGGCCGCCCCCCTCGAGAAACTCGAGCCCCGCCGCGACCTTCGGTCCCATGGAACCATCCTCGAACTCTCCGCGCTTGAGATAGTCAGAAAGTTCCCCTCGGGAGACTTGGGCTAGCCAACGTTCCCCTCGCTTTCCGAAAGCGATCGCGGCCCCCGGAACGTCCGTCACGATGGCGAGGGTGTCCACTCCGAGATCCCTTCCGACCAGAGAGGCCGCCAGGTCCTTGTCGATCACCGCCTCCACTCCCTCGTACGTTCCGTCCGGCTTTCGAACGACCGGAATCCCTCCGCCCCCGGCGACGACCGGGATCCACCGGGTACCGAGACCCGATTCGAGCAGCGAACGAACGGCGGATCCCTCGAGCCACCGCACCGGCCGCGGAGAGGGAACGATGCGTCGCCAACCCCCTCGGGTTCCGTCATAATGCATCGCCCAACCGAATTGCTTTCGCAGCACCCGTGCTTCGTCCTCGGGGTAGTACCGGCCCACAGGCTTCGACGGATGAAGGAAGGCGGGGTCGTCGGCCGAGACCTCGGTTCGACTGATGACCGTAAGTACCGACCGGTCGACTTTTCGTCGACGCAGCGCAGGGGTTAGCTCGGTCTGGATCAGATAGCCGATCTGTCCCTGCGTCTCAGCCCCCAGGACGTCCATCGGTCGAGGGGGTATCTCCCGGGCGGCGAGCTCGTTCTGGCGCAGGAGCGCGCCTACTTGGGGTCCGTTCCCGTGGGAGAGGACCAGGATCTCTCCGCCCGCGGCGATCTCGGCGAGCACCGTGACCGTTTGATGCATCTGGGACCGGGCCTCCTCCCACGAGCCCCGCCCACCGGCCCGGTGCAGGGCGTTCCCTCCCAGGGCCACCAGAATCCCCGTCATCGAACGCCCTTTCGGCCATCTCGGACCGGCCTGAATAGCTCGGCGGTGGAATGCGCTCGACGAAGCGGCAGCCCGTGCGGGCCAATTACGAATATATACCCAGCGGCGGGTCTCCGGGTGTGACGGACGAGGTGGAGTCCCTCTTCTGCCCGCTCGAGTTCCGATACGGCCGCGCACCGGTCCGCGAGCTCTTTTCGCGGGGGGCGCGATTGAATCGAGCGCTCCGCGTCGAGGCCGCGCTCGCGCTCTCGGAAGCGGACCTCGGCATGATTCCAACCGAGGCCGCCGAAGCGATCGATAAGGTGGCCAACGTCTCGCGGGTCTCGGTCCATCGAGTCGACGAGCTGGAACGTACCCTACGCCACGACGTCATGGCCGTCACCCGGGCCCTCGCGGAAGCGGCGGGTCCCGCCGGACGATGGGTCCACTTTGGTGCGACCAGCGCCGACATCACCGACACGGCTTTGGCCCTCGAACTCAAGGAGAGCGCCGCAATCCTGCGCGACGACCTTACGGGACTCGCGCGGGCTCTGGTCGACCTCGCCCGCAAGCATCGGGCCACGCCGGAGGTCGGCCGGACCCACGGCCAGCACGGCGTCCCCATCAGCTTCGGATACAAGATCGCGGTCGCGGCCGCGGAAGTGGCTCGGCATCGCGACCGGCTGGACCAACTGCTCCCACGGCTGGCCGTTGGAAAAATGGCGGGTGCGGTCGGCACCGGCGCGGGCTTCGGAGCTCACGCGGCGGAGGTCGAGGGCCGCGTGATGGGTCGACTCGGACTGAGCGCGGACGAGGCTCCGACGCAGATCGTGGGCCGGGACCGGATTGCGGAGTTCACGAATTTCTTGGCGCTGGTCGCCTCCACCGCCGAGCGGCTCTCCACCGAGGTTCGCAACCTCCAGCGCACCGAGATCGGCGAGGTCGCGGAGGCTTTCGACGAGGCGAATCAAGTAGGAAGTTCCACGATGGCCCAGAAGCGAAACCCGGTGGTCTCGGAGAATGTCACCAGTCTCGCTCGACTCGTCCGGGCTTTCGCGCTTCCCCCGCTCGAGAACATGGTCCAATGGCATGAGCGGGACCTCGCCAATTCGGCGAACGAGCGGATCGTTCTGCCGCACGCCGTGGTTCTCACCGACGACCTTCTGACGAAATTGACCGAAGTCTTCGAGGGCTTGCACGTCAATTCCGAGCGCATGGCCGCCGAACTCGCCCGCTCCGGAGGAGGTGCCATGACGGAGAACTTGATGCTCGCACTCACTTCGAAAGGACTGGCTCGCTCGGAAGCGCACGAACTCCTGCGGACACTCACGTCCGACGTGGCGCACGGCCCGGGTCTCGTCGAACGCGCGAAGGCGAACCCGTCCATCCGGTCTCATCTTTCTCCCTCGGAGATCGAAGGTCTTCTCGATCCGGCCAGCTACGTTCTCTCGGCGGCGACGAAGACCGACCGGATCGTCGCGGAGCTTCACCGCCGTCTCGCAAAATGACGGAACCCGCCTTCGCGTGGACGGCTTCGGTCACGGTGCGGTGCCGGAAACCCTCCGTGACGGACTGGCTCGAGCAAGCCCTCCGTCCCGAAGCGTCACGCGAAGTACCCCGAGCCCGGGCGGAACTCCATCGCACCCAGGAGGACACCCTCGAGCTCACGGTCTCAGCCCGCGATTCGGGGGCGATGCGAGCCGCTCTCAACACCTACTTGGGCTGGATCCACCTTTCGCTCGCGACGGCCCAAGCGGCCGACCGGTCGAGGTAAGGCGGCCGAGCCGAACCGACTTCCGAAGCGCTTATCTGAGACGGTCGGTCACCTCGGCCGTGGCACTACCGGCGAAGCTCCAAAACGACATCCGTCAGTTCCAGCGACTGCAGCAGGAGCTCGGAGCGATCCAGCAACAGCGCCTTCAAGTCGACCTAAAACTCCGCGAGGTGACCCACACCCTCGAGGAGCTCAAGACCCTGCCTGAGGACGCGGTGGTCTATCGCCCGATCGGGGGCCTACTCGTCCGGGCGAAGAATCGCAAGGAGGTCGAGGACCTCCTGACCGAGGAGAAGGAAACGGCCGAAGTTCGGCTGAAGGCGGTCGAGCGACAGGAAAATCACCTCAAGGAACGCTACACCTCGATGCAGCAGGACCTCACTCAGGCCCTCCAAGCCGCAGGCGTGGCGACGCAGAGCTCCACCGAACCCGAGAGCTAGGCCCGATTCAGACCCTTCGACGGACGAGCCGGTCCGATACTTCCCGGAGCAACGCTTTGCTCCGGGTCGGGATCGTTCGACTGCGTTCGACGCAGCGCACTGCGGCCCGGGTAAGCTCGTCGATCCGCTGTTCGGAATAGCCCAAACTACCCGTATCGCGAATCACGTTCCTCGCTCGTTCGACGTCCTCGGGCGCCGCCTGGGCGTTTCCGAGCACACGGGACAATCGGGACCGATCGGCCTCGGTTCCTTTCTCCCACGCCTTCACCACGAGGAGAGTCCGTTTCCCTTCGACGAGGTCGTTCGAGCTCTTCCCGGACTCGTCCGCATCGAAACCCGCTCCGAGGACGTCGTCCCGGAGTTGGAAGGCGATCCCGATGTTCGTACCGAATCTTTCGAGGTCGCGCAGCGAGCGGTCCGCTCGCCCTCCGAGGAGAGCTCCGATCTTGAGGGGGGAGACGACCGTGTAGATCGCCGACTTGTACCGGTGGACCGCCAGGACGTCCTCCTCGCGAACCGACCCCGGGTCGAGCACGCCGTTGCGAATGTCGAGGAGCTGTCCGAACGCGGTGAGCCGTGTCATACGCACGTATTCCTCGAGCGCGGCCAAACGTGCGCTCGAGGCAACTCGCGAGGAAAGCAAGGATTCGACCACGAACGGCTCTTCGACGTCCCCGAGGGTGATCCCGATTCCGACGCCATAATCCTCGCTCGAGCCCTCCCGACGTTCGCGTCGGTGGGTCTGCGCGGCGGCGCGGTGGACGGTCGGGCCGCCCCGGCGCTCTTCCGCGTGGTCGATGATGTCGTCGTGGATCAGCATCCAACTCTGGAAATGCTCGAGACCCGCGGCCGCGCGGAGGGCGGGGCGGGGGTTTCGCCCCGTGGCGAGATAGTGCCCGGCGAGGACGAGAATCGCTCGAAACCGCTTGCCGCCCCGCAAGGTGAACTCGCGGTTGACTTCGAGATACGGTCGGACCGCGTTGGGAGCGGAACGACTTGCTCGGCGGTAGGAAAGGTTCAGTTCGCCTTCGAGCGACGGCAGAAAGCGGTAGAGGGCGGCGAGGTCCACGGCAGGTGCATCTGGACATCCATGCTATTTAACGGACCGGGCGTTCGCCGACGCGATGGCGTCCGCTCCGTTCATCACGCTCTCGAGCGCGGTCGTAGAGGCAATGGGTCAGCGGCTGGATGCGGCCAAGCCGACCCCCGAAGGTCTTACGCTTCGGACGAGCGACGGATTCCTATACTCCTTCCTCGAAGACCCGAACACCGTCTCGCTCGAAACGATCCGCCAGCTGCTCGGCGACCAGGGCAGCGTGCTCGCCCGCCTGGTCGTCCTGACCCCGGGCCATCTCCCGCTCGCTTTCTCTCAGGAGATCGCCGGGCACGGCGGGACCACCGTCGAGGGAGCCCGATTCGCGGAGCTCGTTCGGCAGCTGGGACTGGAGACGTACCTGGGCGAGGAGCCTCGCCCCTTGCCCGCCAAGGAAATGCGCCGTCTCCTTCCGAGCGCCCAGCAGCTCGATGCGGTCGTCCACCGCGCCCGGTCGTGGCTCGACTGGGGCGTCCCGGCTCTCGCCCTGAGGTTTTATCGCCAGGCCTCCGACCTCAAGCCGGGTTTCATGCCGGCGAAGATCGGAATCGGCCGCTCCCTGCTCGGACTCGGCCTCCTCGACGACGCGGACCGGACGTTTGACGAGGTCCTCTCGATTCGACCGGAGGACGTCGACGCCCGCCTCGGAAAGGGCGCCGTCCTCGGAGCCCGAGCCCGGCCCAAGGACGAAGTGGCCGTGTATCGAAAACTCCTCGCCGAGGACCGGAACCGTAACGAAGTCCGGGCTCACCTACTCGCCGCCCTGATCGACCTCGGCGATTGGGGTGGGGCAAGAGCAGAGATCGAGGCGCTCCTCGCGAAAACTCCCGAGGAACCCCAGCTCCGTTTCCTGCATTCGATCGCGCTTTCACACACCGGAGAAAAAACGAAGGGCGAGGAGGAACGAATCGAAGCCCGCCGACTCGGCCTCGCGTACGATCGAGAGGTAGCCCTTTGCAAACATCTCGGAATTCCCGCTCCCGAGCCTCCCGCTCCGGCCGAAGAGACGGCACCCTCCCTCCCTGTCACGACGGTCAAGAAACGCCCTTCCCGTGCGAAGGCCCGCACCCCGACCCCGAAACAATCCACACCCAAGAAGACTCGTGCGCCCCCGCCCGCTCTTCCAACGAATTCGGGGGCGGAGAAGCGGCCGACCGTCCGCAAACGTAAGTAAGCCGGCTCCGACTCGCGCTCCATCGGAGGCTGGATGCGAGTCATCTCGGTGTTGCCGAGCGCGACCGAGATCGTTTGCGCTCTAGGCCACGGCTCGCAACTGGTCGGCCGGAGCTCGGAATGTGACTTTCCGCCCGAGGTCCAGAAGATTCCGATCGTCATGCGCCCCCGGACCTGGGACAGTGAACGACCCTCGCGAGAGATCGACGCTCGAGTGCGAGGGGCGCGTTCCCGCAACGAGAGTCTATACGAGCTGGATGTGGGTCTCCTCCAGCTTTTGGCCCCCGACCTCCTTCTGACCCAGGACCTCTGCGGAGTCTGCTCGGTCACGGAGGAAGAGGTCGCCGCCGCGTGCGAGAAGGCCGGCGTCCGTCCCCGCGTGGTCGCGCTCACGCCGACGAACCTCGGCCAGGTATGGGCGACCGTCGAAACGGTGGGTGACGCGCTCGGAGAGCGCGATCGGGGCCGGAGGCTGGCCCATTCGCTGAGAGAGCGCTCGCGAGCTGGGCCTCGGACCGGACGCAAGGTGGCGGTCGTTGAATGGCTCGACCCTCCGATTCTCGCGGGCCTCTGGACTCCCGACATTATCGAGGCCGCAGGAGGCGATCCGCTCGGGCCGAAAACGGCCGAACCCGGAGCTCGGACCAGCTGGGCCGAGCTCGCCCGCCAAGCGCCCGACCTTGTGGTCGTGAGTCCCTGCAGCTTCTCAGTGGAGCGCACGAACCGGGAGCTCGGGCAATCGGCCCTGCGGTCCGAAGTTCTCTCGGTCCGCCCGCCGTTGGGGACCTTCGTGGCCGACGAGGCCCACTTCAGTCGCCCGGGTCCGCGGCTCGCTGACGGAATCGAGCTCATCCGGGACCTGCTCCACGGCGACTCGCCTCGAGGACCCATGCCGGTCGAACGGATCGACCTCCTCCCGACGACGGTGGTCGGATGAGCGGGGGTCCGTACACGTACAGCGTTTGGACTCCCGCGGCTCCCCCGTTGGCCACGCACCCTACCTCACGCACCGAGCTCATCCACATCACGATCGCATTTCTTGTGCTGACGTTCGACCTCGTCATCATTCTGAGCGGCCGAGGCCTCTTGGTCGGTTCGACGGGTCTCTTCGCACCGATCTCGGTCTTCTTCGTCCTTCTGGCGGCGGCTGCCGCGCTCACGGGATTCATCGCTCACGAACTGGCGCACAAGCTCGTGGCCCGACGATTGGGATACTGGGCGGAGTTCCGGATGTGGCCGTTCGGACTATTCCTATCGGTACTCACGTCGCTGAGTGGATTCCTCTTTGCTGCGCCGGGGGCGACGATGGTGAACGGCATGGACCCGAGGGACCTTCGGGGATGGGGACAGACGGGCGTGGCGGGTCCGGTCTCGAACCTACTCTTTGCGACCGGCTTCTACCTGGCGTCGCTCGTGACCTTCCGGTACAATTCCCCCGCTGCGGGCGCGCTGCTCTTTCTCGCCCTGATCAACACGTTGTTCGCGACGTTCAATCTACTCCCACTGGGCCCCCTGGATGGGGCGAAGGTATTCCGATGGGGCGCGGGTCGGTGGGTCGCCGCCTTCGTCGGGTCCGCGGCATTTCTCGGCGTGAGCTACGCGGCGTTCTATTCCTACGGATCGCCGTTCCTAGCCTGGTGACGGCGCGCCCATGACCGTTCCCCGTGTCTTGGAGCTCGGACAGGGGCGACAACTGCTCGACCTCGATTTCCGGGACACCGAGGGACTGGTCGCCTCCTATCTTCTTCCCCAGGAGGGCGGGTGGACGCTCGTCGAAACCGGACCGTCCACCTGTCGGGAGGCGTTGCTTGCGGGGGTGGCACGGGCCGGAGTCTCCCCCGAAGAGGTGCGTCGAGTCTTCGTCACCCATATCCACCTCGACCACGCGGGGGGGATGGGGGCTCTCGTGGGGATGTTTCCGAACGCAACCTTCTACGCCCACGCCCTGGGGGTCCCTCACTTGGTCGACCCGACCCGACTCGTGGCCAGCGCGCGGCGCGCCTGGGGGGCGGCCTCCGACCGACTCTGGGGGACGATCGTCGCAGTGCCGGCCCCGAGGATCGTCTCCCTGGAGGGCGGGGAGCGGTTCCCCTTGGACCATGGAGAACTTCAGGTGCTCGCGACTCCCGGCCACGCGAAACATCACCTCGCGTTCTTCGATACGGCCCTTCGGGGTATCTTCACGGGGGACGGTGCGGGCGTCCGACTGGAGCATTCTTCCCACCTCCGACCGGCCGTCCCGCCCCCCGACCTGGACCTTGAGCAACTCTTCGCGAGCCTCGAAGTAATGCGGCAGACCGAGCCGAAACTCGTGCTCTTTAGTCACTTCGGCCCGAGTCCGGATGGCGCGGAGGACCTCCTCCGGTATCGGACCATCGTGGAGCAGTGGCGAGATGTCGCGCTCGTGGCTGCGCGGGAGAAAGCAGACGCCGACTTCATCACCGGTCGGTTGAAAGCGTACGACGCCGCGAGCGCCGCCGCTTCGGACCCGACCGACCGGGAATCGATCATCTCCGGCTACGAGCTCGCTGCGCAGGGCTTCCTCCGGTACTTCGAAACTCACGGACTCATCGGACGGGGTTCCGGTTGACCGAGCTCGACCCGTCCACCCGCCGGGCGGCGGCGATCACGCTCGTCCTCGCTCGAATGGTTTACGCGTTCAACTGGTACAACGTCGGAGCGGTTCTGCCCCTTCTCGGCCAGGGGCTCCACGCCAGCACCGGCCAGCTCGGAATCGTCCTCGGTGCTTTCCTCGTCGGGGCGGGCATCTTTCAGGTGCCCGCCGGACTCATCGCGATGCGTTGGGGGTATCGAAACACTTCTCTCCTCGCCCTCGTGCTGATGGGAGGTTTCTCGCTGGCTTCGGCGTTTTCCCCGAGTTGGATCATCTTGGCCGCGCTGCGATTCGGGGCCGGCGCGGGCGCGGCGTTCTTCTTCGCCCCCGCTCTCGGTCTTGTCTCCTCCTACTATGCGACCGGTTCGAGGGGGCCGGTCATCGGCATCTACAACTCCGGCTTCAGCATCGGCTCCGGTGTGGGCCTCTTCGCGGGCGCCCTGATCGGGTCGCTCGCGGGATGGCCGTGGGCGCTGGCGGTGGGAGGGGTCGGACTGCTCGCGGCGGCCGCGGGTGCGGGCGTTGCCCTGCCCCGGCTTCAATCCGAGGGTTCTCCCCCCGATTGGAGGGCCACGTGGAAGCGGGGTCGGCCTCTGCTGCTCTCCCGGAACCTGTGGGCGCTGGCCCTCGGACTGAGCGGGGTCTGGGCGGCATTCTACGCCGCGGCCCAGTACTTCGTACAATTCGCCTCCGCGGTCCACTCCGACTGGCCCATCGCGTTGGCCGCGGGGATCCCCACCGCCATGATCGTGACGGAGGTCGTCGGAGGACCAATCGGGGGTTGGTTTGCGGAGCGACGGGCCGACATGCGCCGGATCCTGCTCCTGTGGGGGCTCGCCACGGGCGTGGGCATACTGCTGATCCCGTTCTTGCCGCTGGCCGGGCTGTGGCCGCTGTTCGTCTTCCTCGGGTTCGCGGATGGTGTGATGTTCGCGGTCCTCTACCTGATTCCGACCTACCTCCCCGAGGGCCGGGGAGAGAACACCGCTCTCGCGATCGGCATCGTGAACTCAATCCAATTGTTCCTCGGCAGTCTGTTCGCCGTCCTCTTTGCGGTGATCGCCGGGAGCGCCGGTTACACGATCGCGTGGATCTTCGCGGCGGTACTCGCCGTGGGATTCCTGCCGATGCTGTTCTGGCTCGTCGTGCCGAGGTCGGGGGCGGACGACCCACCCCTCGGACGCTCCCTACCCTGACACCGCCGCGTCCGCCTCGACCAGCGTGACAAGGTTGGTCGGCCGCCCTTCCACCGGATATCCCGCGGTCAGGACGATCGGCCCACTCGCCGAGAGACCGGCGCCATCGATCAATTCGAGCGACCGCCGACGGAGCGACTGGAGGTCGCTGTGGTCGAGCGCCGGGAACGAGCGGACCCCCCGGACCAAGGCCAGGCGTCGGCGAACCGAGCCCGAGCTCGACAGGGCCAGTACCCGGACACGTCGGCCGCAACGCCGCGATGAGCCGCGCCGTACGGCCCGAGTGGGTTGGCGTGACGATAGCTCGGGCGTGGACGTTCTCGGCGAGGTCGACCGCGGCCCGCGCCACCGAAAGCTCCGCCCCGGCAGACTCGCCGAGACGGATCATCTCCCGACCGGGTCGTGGGTCAAATTCTGCCTCGGTCGCCCGCGCGATGCGGTCGAGCCACCGGACGGCCTCGAAAGGGTACTGACCGACCGCACTCTCCTCGCTCAACATGACCGCGTCCGCCCCGTCGAGTACCGCGTTCGCGACGTCCGTCGCCTCCGCTCGGGTGGGGCGGGGCGAAGAGAGCATACTGAGGAGCATCTGGGTGGCCACGATCGAGAATCGTCCCGCGGCGTTGGCCTTGCGGACCAACATCTTTTGCTCGAGGGCCAGTCGCTCGAGGGGCACCTCGATTCCCAGGTCTCCTCGAGCCACCATGATCCCGTCAGTCACCCCGAGGATGCCATCGATGGAGCTGAGGGCTTCCGCCCGTTCGATTTTCGCGATGATCCCGACCGACCGTCCACCGGCTCGTGCGTCGAGCCACCGACGAGCCGCGAGGACGTCCTGTTCGTCCCGGACGAACGAAAGCGCGAGATAATCGAAACCCTCTCGCAGGGCCAGCGCGGCATCCGACCGGTCCTTGGGGCCGAACACCGAGGTGCGGAGATGCGCCCGAGGTAGGAATACGCCGGCGTGCGACCGGACGATCCCGCCGCTGACTACCTTCGTCTCGATCGACTTCGAGCCAGCACTCCGGACGACGAGCTCGACGTCGCCATCCCCCAGGAGGACGGGGTCGCCCGGTCGAGCGGCACGGCCGAAAGAGGGGATGTCCACGAACGTTCGATTCTCGTTTCCCGGAATCGGAATTTGGTCGAGGGTCCAACGCTGTCCCCGGGCCAAACGCAACGACCCACCGGCAATCTCTCCGATTCGGAGCTTTGGACCCTGTACATCGATCACGAGAGAGACCTCCCTTCGGGCGCGTCGACACGCTTGGTGAAGGCGGCGGAGCGTCGCGCGATGCTCCTCGTCCGTCCCGTGGGAGACGTTGATACGGAAACCGTCGGTCCCCGCCTCGAGAAGCTTGAAGAGACGGTCCGGGCGATCCGTCGCGGGGCCGACGGTAGCTAAGATCTTCGTCCGGCGCATCGGACCCCGATGGGAAGCCCCTGTAAAACAGTCCGGGGCATGCGAGGAATGCGCCGACTGTTCTTTTGTAGAGGAGGCCGGTGATTGACCCACAGCCCCGTGGTGTAGTGGCCAAGCATGCTGGCCTTTGGAGCCGGCGACAGCGGTTCGAATCCGCTCGGGGCTATCCGAGAGTGTTCTTGCCCGCCGGCTGACGAAGCTGCCGCGAAGTCGGAACTGGCGAGCACGGCCGGAAACCCCTGCCGTACGGTGGGGAACACAGGGTGGATCCCGAGCCGTTCCTTCGCCCGCTGATTGCGTGCCCGACGTGAGCTCGCGAACGTCTCCGCGTTCACGCGGCCGACCACGAGGGACGCCAGCCAGACCGGGATCCTACGACGGACCGGAGGTTGTCCGAGGACGCCCGCAAGGACCGTTTGCCACGAGGTCTGGGTCATGGGTTCGTCGTCGACGACGAGAAATTCCTCACCGGCGGGGGCTATTTCCACGGCGGCCCGGATTCCTTCCCCGACGTCCGTCGCCGAAACGAGGGAGGAAAAGTTGGCCCCGGGGCCAACCAGAACGCCTCGGCCTCGGCGAATCCGGTTCGCGAAGTCCGGAAACCATCCGCTCGAGCCGTAAACGAGGCCCATCCTCAGGAGTACGAGAGGGAGTCCCCACTCCCGGCGCGCCTCAGCAAGAAGGGCGCGGGAATGGACGCTGAAGTGCGAATACCCGAGCGGTGCCTGGGCGGGGGGTGTGGACTCATCGAACCACTCGCCGCCGGTGGGGGCGTAATCTTCGAGGCCGCTGAGCGCGACGTAGCTACGGAGAGAGGTACGCTGGGAACGAACTTGCGATAGGAGAAAGGCCGCCATCCACCGACGTTCTTCGGCCCCCCGACGGGCCTTGCCGAGTGTCAAGCGACCGGCGAATCGGACCTGCGTCGCGTCGACCACCGAGGTGACGCCCTCCATAGCCCCCTTCCAATCCCCCCGACCGGACAGGTCCCCTACGACGGCCGAAAGGTTCGCGCCTTCGAACTGTTTCGCCGCCTCTTGTCGTCGGACGAGTGCTCGAACGACGTGACCTCGACGAACGAGCGCCTGGACCGCCGCTTTGCCAATCAAACCGGTGGCCCCGACCACTAGGACTGTTTCTGCCACGTTTACGCCCAGCCGCCGGGCCGATTAAAGCGATGCATGATTTCCGAGGGAGTTCCCGTGGACGAGCGATCTACGATCGCCCTTCCCACGCCCGCCGAGTTATCTGACCCGTCGGCAGGCGATCAGTCTTCGGCCGATCGGCCTGTCATCCAGCCGACTGATCTGCACGCCGGGGCGGTTTTGGGTGCTCGAGTGGATCATCTTTCCGCCGCCGATGTAGAGCGCGGTGTGATTGACCTCCGCGCGCGACGCGCCGAAGAACAGGAGGTCCCCGGGAATCAGGCGCTTTCGATCGACATCTTCGGCGCCGTCCCATTCTGCCTGCAGACGAGTGTCCCGAGGCATCGTGATGCCCCGGCTGCGCACCAACATTTGCGTGTAGCCGGAGCAGTCATACCCGTAACTCGACCGACCGCCCCAAAGGTACGTCACCCCAAGGAATCGTTTGGCCAACTCGATCGATTGAGGGATGGTGAGCGGCACGGGATCCCGGTTGGCGTCGCCGCGGTGAATCCACACCCGTCGCTGGTCGGGCAGGCGCGCCCGGAGCCACCTCGGTCGCAGGCCCTGACCCCCCGGCGCCAGTTCGAGAAGCGACCCGAACGGAACGGTCAGGAGGGGTTTGTGCGCGCGAATGTCCGGGTTCTGATAGACATTCGCGAACAACGCTTCGATGCGGACTGTCGGCCCGTGGCTCCCGTACGGGCCGAACGTCCCGAACTCTCGGAGGGCGCTGCGTTCCATCCAGCCTGAGTACTCGTCATCGGTGCGGATTCTCACCCATTCTCGACGGATTTCCCGCGTGACGACGTTGCTACCGATGATCGCTTGGGAGGCCACGTCGGATTTCTCATTCGGGGCCGAGTACATGTTTGCAACGGGTTCCACCACCACTCGGTCGGGAGAGCTGGACAGTGCAGATTTCGCTACCATCGTTGCTTCTCGAGACGCCCAGGAGATGAGAGCTCGTCCGCAGCACTCCGCTTCCCCTTAGCGACGTAATCGAAAAACCGCTCCGTAGAACTTCCGAGCGTCCACTCCGAGCGAAGCCTTGTTCGCTTTTCCGCCCGGCGAAGAGCAGAAAGCAAGGACCGATTTAGTTCCCGCGCGGTGTCCCCGCTCGCACGACCCTCGACCAAGAACTCTTTCGGGTCGCGGGTCGGTTTGACGGACCCGCCCGGGAATAACTCTTGAAGAATGGCGGCCACTGCCGCGGGATTCTCCGTGCTGACCCGTGCCCGAAGAGAGTACTCTTTCGTGGCCACGTCGCTCCTCGGAACGTCGTCCCGATTCTACGCGAGAACGGGGAGCGCGTCCGACATTTCCGACTCCATTCGGGAGTCGAGGTACGCAACGATGGGGTCGAGGATCCTCTCTCGGATCATTGTGGGATTTGTGTAGCTGAAAAGCGACGGTTCGAGGTAGCAGGCCAATGCACACTTGTTGCACCGCTCGTACGGGGCCCAATCGAACGTATTCCAGAGTTTTCGAACGTCGACGTCCCAGACATAGTCCGTGCCTCCATACTCTCGAAGCGTGTAGCAGGGCAGGACGATGCGTCCCTGGGGGTCGACGTTCATCGTCATCCACGGCTTGCAACGCCACGGCGTTCCCCGGAACCAAGAGTTGACGACGCTCGTGAAGTATTCTCGGGACTCCAAGATCGGTGCACCGGCCTCTTTGAGCGCGAGCAGCCGTTCGAGGGTATCGCGCAGCTTTTGGCCGGCGGGGGTCACATTCTCCGCGGTCGAGTACTTGTAGGCGACCTGGAACGTCACGCCGACACCGAGTCGTTGGGCCAGTGCGACCACCTTCTCCGCATGGTCCATGTTCTCGTTGGTGATCGTGGAACTGATCGCTACAGGGACACGTCCCCGGGCGGATCGGATCCCTTCCACCGCCTTGTCGAAAGATCCGGGAATACCGCGCAGTCGGTCGTGCAACTCGCCGATCCCGTCCAGGGAAACGAAGATCATGTCGAGGTGGGGGGCGATGTCGCGGATGCGGTTGCGAAGCAGCCAACCGTTCGTGACCACCGAAGTGTGGAACCGCCGGTGCGCTTCCTCCAGGATCTCGGGAAGGTCCCGGCGGAGGAGCGGTTCCCCGCCCTCGAATCCGAGGAAGGAAACCCCTGCTCGAACCAGAGCTTTCATCATGCGAACCTCGTCCTCCACAGTGAGTAAGTTCTCGTCCTCCCGCCGCCAGAACGGGCACATGCTGCACTCGAGATTGCAGCGGTAGAGCAATTTGTGGCCCGCAATGACAGGGGCCTTTCCGGCGCCACCGCGTTGGACCGAACGCCAGAGGCTGCGGAGAAAGACGGGGCGGACGAGCGCCATGGTCCTCGACCCGAAGGGACACTGCCGCCATAACCTTCACCCGGGCAGGAGATGGCCCTCGTCGTACGACCTCGGGTCCTTCGGTCTCGACCGGGAACCTCCTTCAATGACCGCAGCCTCTTTGTTCGGGGATGTCTCGCTCGGAGTAGCCGGGTGGGACCTTGACGCGTCCGAAGTCCAAGGCCGCGGACGGGCCGCCCCCACGTGCAACTCCCTGGAGAATTCGTATTTCCCGGATCTGGGAATACTACACCGCGGCGGGGCCTCAAGGAAAGATCGAAAGAGGATTCCAGCTCAGGAAGGACGCGGTCCGTCTCATCCAGGTCCTTCTCGGCCTCGTTTCGATGGGCTTTGCCATCGTCGTTCTCTCCGAACCCGTCCTTTCGCTCTCCGGACTCGTGGTCCTGCTCGGGGAGGCGGTCGCCCTCTTCGCCGCGCAGACCATCCTCGCCGGTGGTCGGTTCCTGAGCGTAGGTCGCGAGTGGTTCCCCGGCACACGGTCCGTTTGGCGAACGATCCGCTCTTACGGCACCCTCGGAGTGGGGGTGGTCGCGCTCGGGATCACCGTTTTCGTGGTCCTCGACCCGGCCCTCGCGCTGACGACTGCCGTATTTGCCCTTGCCCTGGCGCTCGTCGCGGGGGCTTTGGGACGTGTCCTCCAGTCGGCGGGAGAGAATCTGGCTCCTTGGCTACGGATGTCCGCACTTGCGACCGGCCTCTCGAGTGTTGTTCTCGTGGGGCTCTCGGTCGCGTTCTACGGTTACGCTCTCGCGGCCTTCGCGATTCTGGTCGGCGTCATCCTGCTACTCAGCGGAATCGAGACAGTGGTGGCCGGCCTGCATCCGACCGACCCTCGCCAGTTCGTCCTCCTGAAACTTGTGCTCTTCTCGGCGTTCTATGGACTGATCCTGATCAACTGGATCGACCTCTTCGGGAAACAGGTTCCCGCCTACGGACTCTGGCTGATCCTGACCTACATGGCCCCGTTCGGAGTCCTGATTGTGTTCGAGGGAGGAAAGTCATGGCCGCTCGCAATCAGCCTGGGGCTGTTGGTCTCGTTGTTCAACGATGTGGGGTACTTCTTCGTGGGAAACCTACTCTTTGGATTTCACGAGAACCTAGGCCCCTGGATATCGGGACAGCTCGGCTTTCAGGGGCCGAAAATCGTCACGATCTTCCAAGGGGGTGCGTTCACCATCGATGTGTCGTCGTGGTTGATGGGTTTCTCGATCTACGCTCGGGCTGCGATAGTCGCCCTGATTCTGTTCTACTGGTGGAGACATCCGTCCGAGATCGTCGCGGTGGGCGGCGCGCCGGCCCCGGCATCGCCGGGCTAGACCGCACACGGAACGACGCTAGTACTCGCCTTCCAGGCGTTGGGCCGTGCTCCGGTTGACGAGCGGCCCGCTGAGTAAGTTGGAATTGCTGACCGAGGCCAGACTCCCGTCGTCCAAGCGGAGCCAGGTCGTTACCAACCCCAGGCGGACCACGGTACCACTGACCCCGCCGATCGAAACGCGATCGTTCAAACGGAGTACGCGATTCCGAAGAAGAATGAATCCGGAGATCACGTTACCGATCGTCGTCTGAAGGGCGAGGGTGGCGGCGAGACCCACGACCGCCGAGAGGGTCAGGCCCCCCGCGACGGTCAGGGGTCCGAACGCCACGAAGAGAGCGGCCGCCGCCAGGAGAAGCCCCGTGAGCGAGATTCCAAGTCGGGCCCCTCGAACGGCCGCGGGCGGAGCTCCCCTCTGCCGGAGCCATTTGGCGGCTCTGCCAGAGAGAGCGGCCCCTCCTAGCGCGAACACCGCGGCCGCCAGGACGGGCAGTATGGTCGGTAGATACGTCGTCCAGCCCACGAGAGTCCCCATCGCTGCAGCATAATCAAGCGTATTTAGAGACGGGGACTTCGCTATTCTGTCAGCGGCCGCTGCGTTGAGCACCTGACGCACTACGTCTCGCCGCCACGAATCGCAGCACTCGCCCGTCTGCGACCCGGGAGATGCTCACCCGCCTCGCTGGCCCAGGAGAAAGATTTAGAGCGATGAGGGCCGCTGCGGAGTCCCGCTGGTCACTTCGCGCGGGACCCCGACCCTTTCGGGGAGGCGTGCGATGAAGGCCGGGATGAGGAAAGTGGCTCCTTCGACTCGAGGGTCAAAACTCTCGTCCGATTCGCAATCGCGGGCAGAGAGGATCGCGGCGGGCAAGGCGTTACGGCGTCGGGTGCCGCGTTCCGCTCACGCCGCCTGGGCTCCGCCCCGTGATCGAACGGACCCCATCGACCTGATCCAGGAGACCGACCGGTTGCGCATCCCCGGACTCTTGCCAATCCGATACGGCCGGATGTCGCTCTCGCCGTTCACATTCCTGCGCGGCGCTGCCGGAGTGATGGCCCACGACCTCTCGATCACCCCGACAACCGGTTTTAGGGTACAGCTGGGCGGAGACGCTCATCTGAGCAACTTCGGGATCTTCGGCACTCCCGAACGCGAGCTGGTCTTTGATGTGAACGATTTCGACGAAACCCTTCCCGGACCGTGGGAGTGGGACGTGAAGCGCCTCGTGACAAGCTTCGTGGTGGCCGGCCGCGTCAATCGTTACTCCCGAGCGCAGATTCGCAAAGCCGCCCGGGTCGCCGTGCGGTCGTACCGGGAGATGATGTCTGAGTTCGCCACGATGCGCTATTCCGACATTTGGTACTTCCATTTCGACATCGAGAGCCGAACCCTTCCGTCCGGCAGGGATTTACGGGATCTCTTGCAGGGCGTCGCACGAAAAGCCCGTCGACGCACCAGTCTCAACGCGTTTCCCCACATGACCGAGGCGGTGAAAGGACGGTACCGCATCCGCGACAATCCCCCGTTGATCGTCCACTACCGGGACTCCGCGGAGGAAGAGGAGTCGCACTCGTTCTTCGAGCGATATCTTGCCTCGTTACCGGACGAACGCCGGATGCTCCTCGACCGGTATCACATCGAAGACGTAGCGCAAAAGGTAGTGGGGGTCGGAAGTGTGGGCACGGCTTGTTCGGTTCTTCTCCTGATGGGCGACCGAGACGTGGAGGACCCGCTGTTCCTCCAGCTGAAGCAGGCCACTTCGTCGGCGCTGGAACCGTACGTGGGGGCCAGCGCCTTTTCCAATCACGCACAAAGAGTGGTGGTAGGGCAACACCTTGTCCAGGAGGCGAGCGACATTTTCTTGGGGTGGAGTCGACACCGGTCGCAGGATTTCTACGTCCGTCAACTTTGGGACATGAAGCTCTCGAACGATATCTCGGCGCTCGGGCCCGGAGAATTCGCAGGACAGGCGAAGCTCTGCGGCACCGCGCTAGCCCGAGCCCACGCCCGGACGGGAGACCCCGCTCGAATCAGCGGTTACCTGGGTAGCGGGGACGCCTTCGATAAAGCGATCACCTCCTTCGCGGAAGCCTACGCCGATCAGACGCAACGCGACTATCAAGCGCTCCTTAAGGCGGTCAAGAAGGGTCGTGTATCCGCCGTCGTGGATGTCTGACGAACTCCCCCTCTCCGACCCGCCGGGCGGTCACCGAACGAGTTAGAAATGGTCCCCGTCGTGACAGACGAATCGGGTGTCGCGCGTACCGAACTCCCGCTCGAGTTGCCCTCGGCTCCGCTCCCGCCCGTACGACATTGCCATCAGGCCGAACCACCCGGCGGTCGCGATCGAATACCCACGACCGCTCAGCCACGAGTGCATATCCTCCACGGCTCCATCTCGGAAAGAAACGGGCTTGTTGCGAGCTCGCGCTTCGATGGACAAGGCGAGTCGGGTTCGGACGGGGTTGGACGTCGCCACGAGTTCGCCGCAGATCACGCGGTATGGGTTCATGTCGATCACCGCATACCCCGAAAGTCGACCGTGAGTGTGCGCTACGAGGATCTCCTCACGGGGTCGTAGATCTCCCGCCGCCACCGCGACTCTCGCGAAGTTCGGCGGCCGCTGGGTGAATCCCCATCGCCCGTGGGTGGACCGACGATGGAGCTCTTCGATGGCCTTGAGGTCCGAGCGGTTCCCGGGACGCACGGACCGTCCCAGAGCGCGAGGGAGCCGAGCCGGCGGTACGCGAACGGCCCAAGGCGGGGCGTAAATGTCCCGGTATCCGAGCTTCTCGTAGAGACGATGGGCGCCCCAGGACCGATTGGTCCACAGCGTCGCATAACCGATTCCCGCCTCGATCTCACGACGATGGATCTCTTCCAATATCCGCCGGGCCACGCCCGTCCGTGCGTGATCGAGGCGGGTCGCCACCCCGGCGATCCCCGTGACCGTCTCCGTGCCGTGTCGAAAGCTATAGGGGATGCGGAGGACGAAGGTCTGTCCGACGACCGTGCCGGCCTCGAGCGCAAAGATACCGACATAATCGGCAAAGACGGATGTGCGACGCCGCCAGAGCTCGATTCTTTGCCGGTCGAGGAATCCTCCGAAGGCCGCCAGCTGGACGAGGGCGCGGTCGGAGTCGTACGTCTGCGGAAGTTCGTCGTATGCTACCAGTTTCATGGAAACCCTACTTGCGATGGCGCAAGGACAACCGCGTCCCCCTAAGTACTCGCACCCTAGAAGAAACCGGGCGATGGACAACGACCCGACTTGGCCCGCGTGCGGCCCAGACCCGTCCGACGTTCGGCTCGGCGGGGGCTGGTGGGCTCCTGGGGAGACGAGGAGCGATTTCGCGCGTCACAAAGGATTAAGTATCAAGCCAAGGGTCAGCTCGCCCTAGCGAGGACCACGATGGCTCCAGGACCTGACGGCGCGATGCCACCGCCACCAGCGCCACCGCCACCTCCCCCTCCCCCACCTCCGCCGCCCGGCGCGTGGACACCTCCCCCCACTGCCGCCAAGGTCGCCAAGCCCTTCCCCAAGGTTTTGGTCATCGTCGTGGCCGTGGTCGTGGTCGCCGCCCTCGTTCTCGTGGGACTTTGGGCCGCAGGCGTCGGTCCTTTCGCACCGGCCTCTTCCAGCTCCCCCGGGTCGCCCGGTGGAGGGGGCGGGTCCGGAGAAACGTACTATGCCGCCGCGAACACCGCGAATTCTTCTGCGTCGGGAGTTTCCGGTGGACCGTGGACCATCGCTGGGGGTGTCGCCGTGGTCCTCACTACTTCGTTCTCCATCAACAAAACTGAGTTCAACGAGTCGTTCAACTTTGGATGCGGCGGCAAAATCCTGAGCGGTGCCTCCGGGATTACTTCGTACCCCGGTACCACGTCTGCGGCGTCGACCGGCCTCAGTACCCTTTGGATCATCGTCTACGCCAACAGTACCCGGCGGAGCCCTTGAAGTGGCGGTGATCAACGGTGTCGCCACTCCTGTGTTCACCGCCGTCTCCTTCCAAAGCTGTTCGATCGGCGGCGGAACCGACAAGCTTCCGTTCACTCCGGTGAACAGTCCGGTTGCGGCGGCCGCGGCTTGGGCGGCCGATGGACCTACATATGCTGCAGCCCACAGCTCGTTCGACACCGAGCTGATCATGGTTCCCTACGAGGTAGATTCGCACGGCACGGCGCTCTACCCCACTTGGATCGTGTCCTATACGAACTGCAACCCGACGTCTAACGGCGCAACCTTGGACGGGAAGGCAGCGGCCCAGTTTACGGCGGAGGTCAATGCGACCACGGGGAAGTTCGTAGCGGGGTTCAATACCACTACGGCCTGTCCGGTAATTCACGGCGGCGGAGGAGGCGGCGGAGGCGGCAAGTCGAGCATCGATTCCTGCCGCATCGTTTCCTTCCAAGCGAACGTCACGGGCACCTACTGGTACAACGGCTCTGCGATCTGTCCGTTCAACGTCACTAAGATGACGACGGGCGACGTGACCGTTTCGGCCGTTAACAACACGACCGGGACGCCCGTCTCCACCGCGGGGTGGAGCTTAGTGGTTCAGAACGCGTCCACCTTCCCCTTCGTGAACGAGTCCCACTACAACTTTGCCTCAAAGACCTGGAACAACACGAACTATCCGATACTGGCGCTGCTGGGGGACTACGATTACTGGGTTCTCATCACGCCCGCGAACGTTTCGGGCGACCGACTCGTGATCACGGCGACCGCGTCCGCTCCGTGTACCGGGTCCTTCGATTGGTATCTGAACCAGAATCTGTAGGCCCCGTGGTTTCGACCGTTCGATGACGGCCACCGAGGACTTGTTCACCCCGATCCACAAGGCGATCCGGTCGATGATCTACGACCTGGGCGGGCGGCTTCAACAGACCGACTTCGCCGACCGAGACTCGTCCGCGGCCGTCCTCTTCGACCTGGAGCACGAATTCTCGAACGCGGTGTCGGCGGGCTGCGTTCTCTGTCTTCTTCACGGCCACGCCGCCGACGAAGAGGGGGTGCCGTTCCCGGCGATGCAAACCATCGATGCGCCGCTGGTCCGAACCCTGATCGACGAGCATCACGAAATCGGTCGGAAGCTCGCCACCATTACAGAGATGGCCCGCGAACTGTCCCGGGTCGAGCTCGCGGCCGAGCGGGTCGATAAGGGCGGCCGTGTCAATCGACAGGTGAACGACTTCTTCGCGTACTACCTCGCGCACATGAACAAGGAAGAGGCCACGATCGTTCCGGCGATGAAGGAACACTTCACCGACGAACAGATGCGGGCGATGCGGTCCACGATTATGGGGGGCATGCCGAAGGACCGATTCGCTTCCATCCTTCGGTGGATGCTTCCTTCCCTCACCCTCGACGAACTGACCGGCATGCTGTTGGGAATCAAACGGGGCGCGCCCCCCGAACTCTTGACGTTCGTGTCGGGGGTCGGCGCCGCCCACGTCGACCCGGCTCGCTGGGCGACGGTGCGGGAACGCGTCGGCATCTGACGCCGGCGTGAATTCCGAGAACGAAGCGCCTCGATCACGCCGCCGGCTTCGGCCGCGTGTCGATCGTCCGGGACGGTTTGCGGACCGGTGTTTTCACTCCCGAAACGTCGAGGTGCCGCTCGAGGGGTCCGATGTACAGCTGGCGGGGCCGGGCGATCTTCTGCTCGGGGTCCTGGACCATCTCGATCCACTGGGCGAGCCACCCGGACATTCGGGGGATCGCGAAGAGGACCGGGAACATGTCCATCGGGAACCCCATCGCCTGATAGATGATGCCCGAGTAGAAGTCGATGTTCGGATAGAGCCGGCGCTGAATGAAATACTCGTCCGAGAGCGCGACCTTCTCGAGCGCGAGAGCGACGTCGATGAGCGGGTTGCGTCCTGTCACCGCGAAGACCTCCTCGGCCAACTGCTGGACGAGCCGGGCCCGAGGGTCGTAGTTCTTGTAGATTCGGTGGCCGAACCCCATGAGGAGGCGTTTCCCTTCCTTCACCTGGCGGATGAGCTGGGGGACGTGCTCCTTCGTCCCGATCTCCTGGAGCATCCGTACCACCTGCTCGTTGGCTCCCCCGTGCAGGGGACCGTAGAGGGCGGCCGCCGCGGCCGCCGCGCAACTGTACGGGTCAGCATGGGAACTTCCCACGGCACGCATCGCGTTGCTGCTGCAGTTCTGCTCATGGTCCGCGTGCAGGACGAACAGCGTGTCGAGCGCTTTCGCGAGCACGGGGTCCGGCGTGTACTGGGTCGTCCATGACGGACGGTACATCATCGCGAGAAAATTCTCGGCGTAGGACAGGTCGTTGCTGGGGTGAATGTACGGCATCCCCACGGAGTGACGATGGGCGAACGCGGCCACCGTGGGAACCTTGGCGATCAGTCGGTACGCCTGCTGATACCGGGTATGCTCATCGGAGATGTTCTTCGCATCCGGATAGAAGGTCGAGAGGGCCGCGAGCGTGCTGACCATCATCCCCATCGGGTGGGCGTCGTGGTGGAACCCGTCCATGAACTTCTGGACGTTCTCGTGGAGCATCGTGTGGTAGGTGATGTTGTGAAGCCACTCCGCGAGCTGGTTCTTGCCCGGCAGGTTTCCGTGGATCAGGAGGTAGGCCACCTCGAGGTACGTCTTCGAGGCGGCGAGCTCCTCGATCGGGTAACCGCGATAACGTAGGATCCCCCGGTCCCCATCGATGAAGGTGATGGCGCTCCTACACGAGGCGGTGTTCGCGAAGGAGGGGTCGTAGCTCAGAAGACCGTAATCGTCGGCCCCGGTCCGGATCTGGTGGAGGTCGGTCGCGTGGATCGCTCCGTCCTGGATCGGAATCCGATAGTTGGTCGCGGTCCGCTCGTCCGTAACGGAAAGAAAGCTATTCGTCGCGGCGGCTTTCGCCTCGGCCTTGGGAGGATTCGATTTGGATGCTGGCACGGACCTTCGCCCCTCGCGTCGGCCCAACACGTGGGGGTTCTTGAACCCGGTCCGGTGGCCCCGGCTGCCGCCAAAGGGCCGCCGCGACCCTTCCGGGGCCGATCCGGAACCTACCGAGACCATCTCCCGTCGCGGGGTGGTCATCCCCTAGTGGGGGGCTGCGGAGCGCGACGTCGGAAAGACAAGCACCCGCCCTTCCTCGTCTGACCCCAGCTCGTCGACCTCGTGCAGGACCCGAACGGCTTCCTTTCCGGTCGGGGTGAGATGGTACGACTCGGAGGCGTGGCCGATGAGCCCCTCCTCCTGAAGGGTCCGGAGGTGAAAAGAGAGCTTGGGGGAGTCGTCGATTCCCGCCGCGCGCATGACCTCGGTGAACGAGGTCGGCCCCTCGGAAAGCCGACGCAGGATGTGCCGGCGCAACGGGTTGGCCAGGGCTCCGAGAGTACCTTGGACGCGGATGGCGGAGATGGCCGCCCGGATCTGCAGGACCGCCGCGTCGGGAAGGACGCTCGCGTCGAACCCCACCGCGATCGGACCCTTTCCCGAAGTTTGCTGGACGATCTCGCTCAGGGTGTGCGCGACGTCCTCGGTGCGGTGCATCGCGAACAAACGCTCGATTCCGGAGATGATCACCGCCGGACGAGGGTTCGACTCTATGAACCGAAGAACCGTTTCCTGAAGGCCGGCCGGGGAATCCTCCGGTGGGAAGTCCACGGCGGTCACGCCCGTCACAGGCTTGCGGGGGGTCGCACCCAGCAGGAGGACCTCATGGCCGGCCTTCGCCCATTTGTCCGCGAGACGGACCGGGTCCTTCTCGCCTCCAGCGGGCATGGCGAACGCGCGCTGGTCCTGGACCAGGGAGACGATCCGCTCGACGGCCTCGGAGCGGAACGGTTTGCGCACGTAGTCGAAAGCGCCGAGTTTCATCGCCTCGACAGCGGCCTCGACTGTCCCGAACCCCGTGATCATGATGACGTAAACCCGGGGCCAACGCTCCCGGACTTGACGCAGGAGCTCGATCCCGTTCATCCGCGGCATGCGGACGTCCGAGAAGATCACGTCGTACTCGCTGGCCTCCAGCGCTTCGAGCGCCTTCGCTCCCGAGGAGACCGTTTCGACTTGGTGTCCCCAGTCGGAGAGGAGCGTGCCGAGCTCCTCGCGAAAAACGGCATCGTCGTCGACCACGAGGAGACGCATACCGAAGGGACTCCTCCCTCCGCCATAACTCTGACCCTGGGCGGGGAGAGTTCGAGGGTCGCCTTCCGAGGCGGGGAGCCGGAAACTACGGACGGCCTTCCGCCGGCGCCGCGGGCTCCTTCGAGTTCGCCCGAGGGAGATGGACCGAGAACGTAGAGCCCTTGCCTTCCTCGGATTCGACGTCGATCGTCCCGCCGTGTGACTGCACGATGCCGTGACAGATGGCGAGCCCCAGCCCGGTCCCCGACCCTCGGGTTTCGTCGTGAAGAAAGGCTCGAACAGATGGGTCCGGACGTCGGCCGGGATCCCGGGTCCGTTGTCGGTGATGCTCAAGTGGACCCAATCCGGATCGGACTCGAGTCGAAGTTCGATCCGTCCGTGCCCGTCCAGCGCGTCGTAGGCATTGTTGAGGAGGTTGGTGATCACTTGGTTGATCTGGTCCCGGTCCCCGTGCACGCGCAGGGGCGCCGACGGCAATTCCGTCGAAAGCTCTACTCCGGCCGATTGCTTGCCCTGCAGGAAGGTGACGGCGGAACGCACCGAATCACCGACGTCGACCTCGCCCGTCTTCGGCTCCGGCCGCCGAGCGAAGTCGAGGAGGCCCCGGACGATGCGCGCCGCCGAGTCGGTCTGGTGGAGAAGGGAGTCGACGCGCCCGCGAGTCCACGGGTCGGCGGTGCGCCGGCGGACGGATTCGGCGATGAGCGTGATGTTCGCGAGCGGGGTGTTGATCTCGTGGGCGACTCCTGCCGCGAGCTGACCCAGGGAAACGAGGCGGTCGGAGTGCATCGCCTGGCGCTCTAGTCGTCGCTGCTCGGTCAGGTCGACCGCGACCCCGAGGAAGTGGCCAATCGTCCCGTCCTCCCCCCGGATCGCACTGATGGCGAGCAGGACCGGGTGTTCGATGCCGCCGCGGTCGCGGTTGACGATCTCCCCGGACCAGGCTCCGATCTTGGGGTCGAGAAGGTCCTTCCACATCCGGGCGTAGGTGGCCCGGTCGGTCTTTCCGCTCGCTACGACGTTCGGTCGTCGCCCGATGAGCTCGTCGCGGTGGTATCCGTAGATCCGCTCGAACGCAGGGTTCACATCAATCAGGAAACCGTCCCGGTCGGTCAGCTCCATCGCGTTCGTGGAGTGAAGGAACGCCTGGTAGAACAACCGGGACGAGGCGGCCGGGTCCTGGTGGGTGCCGGTCCGGTCATGGACGACCAACAGGATTCCGGTGACCCGGCCCGACTCTTCGGATTGGGGATAGAACTCGAGGTCCACCACGTGTCGACGCTTCCGGTCCAATGCCTCTAGGATGAACCCATGCAACGAGCGGGATTTCTGTTCCTCCTGGGCGCGGGCGCGGGCCGTTTCCAGTCGCTCGTCACCGGACGCGAGAAGGTCTCCGAGCTGTCGTCCGGTCAGTTCTTCGTCCCGTCCGATCAGCTCTTTGAACACGTGATTCGCCCGCTCGATCCGCCCTTGCGGATCGAGCAGGAGAGCGCCCATGGGCCCTCGCTCGAACGTCGCTTCGAACCAGCCCCGGTCGCTCATCTCCGGAGAAACCTAGTGCCGCCCGTGGCTATGGGCTTTCCCTCCGCTCGAGAGGATTTGTCAAGACGATTCCACGGCGAGAGGAATACCCTCGAGTCCGTAGATTCGACGATGGTGCGCCCGTTGGTGGTCGTCGTCCGGGAGACCCCGAGTCTCGCGGACTCCGTGCAGATCCTGCTCGAAACGGTGGGCTTCCGGGTCCTCTCGTTCGGGACTCTTTCCTCGGCGCTCGAGAGGATTGTGGACCACACCGCGGAACCGATTCGGGCGATCGTGGTCGCCTGCAATCAGGCGTACAGCGAGAGTCTGCGCTCGTATCCCGAATCCTTCCCCGAGGAGGCACGCGCCGTTCCTCTGCTCGTGGTCGGTCAACGTGCGCTCCAAGGCGTCCGCAAGTGGCCCCCGAACTTCCGCTCGCTCGGTCTGCCCCTCGACTCGGACACACTCGTCGCCGCCTTGACCCATCTCACCGGAGTCGAGACCGGGAATCTTCCGGCGAGCGTCGCGTGATCGGGCGGACCTCCGTCACTTCGCAAGGGGATTCAGGAACTTATCCAGAGTCGCCGCGACGCGATTCCCCAGATCATCGTACTGGTACTGCACGGAAATGATCTCTTGCGGGACGTGGATGAGTCGGCCGAGGTCCACGGGGCTTCCGTCCACCACAAGCTCGGCGTTGGAACGACGGATCGTTTCCTCGAGGTCCTTCACTTGCGCCTCGCCGTACCCCATGGCCGGCAGAATGCGGTCGAGGTGCGGGTACTTCTGGTAGACTCCCACCATGCTGCCGACCGCGAACGGCCTTGGGTCCACCACAATCGCCCCGTGACGAGCGGCCACCAAGGTACCGGCCCCGGTGTCCAAGCCTCCGTGCGTGACCGTAGGACCATCTTCGACCACGATCGTTCGACGACCCCGGAGCCGCTCCGCGTCGGGAGCGATGAGCTTGAGACCTGCGAGAATCGTCGTCGCCTTCGGGTTGACCCGCGCTGCGTTCGCGAGAATCGTCTGGACGCCTTCCGGCGGGGCCGAGTCGGTCTTGCTGACCACGATCACGTCCGCCATTCGGAAATTCGCCTCCCCAGGATAATAGGCGAGCTCGTGGCCGGCGCGGTACGGGTCAGCGACGACAAACTGGAGGTTCGGCGCGTAGAACGGCAGGTCGTTGTTGCCTCCGTCCCAGAGAACGATGTCCGCCTCGGACTCGGCGCGGCGCAGGATCGGTTCGTAGTCGACGCCCGCGAAGACCACCGCACCATCCCGGATGTGGGGCTCGTACTCCTCCCGCTCCTCGATCGTGCAGTGGGCCACATCGAGGTCCTCCATCCGGGCGAACCGCTGGACGGCCTGAGCCATGAGGTCCCCGTAGGGCATCGGGTGCCGGACGATCGCGACCCGCTTGCCGTGGTCCCGGAAGTACCGCGAGATGAACCGAGTGAGCGGACTCTTACCCGCCCCCGTCCGCACCGCGCAAACGCTGACCAGCGGTTTTGACGACGGGAGCATCGTCGCCTTCGGACCGGCGAGCATGAAGCTCGCGCCCGCGGCGAGGGCGATGGACGCCTTATGCATGACCTCGGTGTTCGGAAGGTCGGAGTACGAGAGCAGGACCAAGTCGACCGACTCGCGACGAACGAGGTCGGCGAGCTCGCTCTCCGGGACGATGGGGATCCCCTTCGGGTATCCCGGCCCCGCGAGTCCCGCGGGGTACTGCCGGCCCGCAATGTTGGGAATCTGCGCGGCGGTGAAGGCCACGACGTGAACGTCCGATCGACCGCGGTAGAGGACGTTGAAGTTGTGGAAATCCCGACCGGCAGCGCCCACGATGACGATCTTCTGAGAACTCATGGCCGAACGACCGGCCCGGGTTAGATAAGCCGTTGGTCGAGCCCGGCTCACGAGGGTCAATCGCCGGCTTCGGGGCTCGGCTCACCATTCGGAGGAGCGGCGGCACCTCGGAGAATGGACGGCACGAGCGCGACTAGGAGAAGGCCCGCCGAGATCAAGAAGATCAGGTGGATCGCGGAAAGGAATCCCGCGCCCTCGGTGAACGGGGTCGAAGAGCTCGAGACGCCGAGGAAGATCGACTGGATCGCCGACAGGGAGAGAACCGTGCTCATGATGACGAGCGTGATCCCGAGGCTGATCGTGGAGCCCGTGTTCAGCAGCGTGGCGCCGATCGCCGAGGCGACCCCCCGTCGTTCGGGACGGACGGCGGTCATCATGGCGGCCCGATTCGGGGAGGCAAAAAGCCCCATGCCGGCCCCCACGAGCACGAGGGCCGGCGCGAGGGCGAGGAACGAGTCGTCCGGGCCGATCGTCGAGAGCCACAGAAACCCTGCGGCGGAGACCACGAGGCCGGTGACGAGGAACGGACGGGGACCATATCGGTCCGAAAGCCACCCGCTGATCGGTCCGAGGACCGCCAAAGAGGCCGAGGTCGGAATGAGGAATAGTCCCGCCGTGAGTGGGCTCAGGTATCGGGGCGGTCCCTGCAGGTAGAAGACTAGGATGAACGTAAACGCCCCCCGAGAGAGCGCGTTTAAAAACATCGAGAGCCCGGAGGCCGCGAACTCTCGGTTCCGGAAGAGGGCGAGGTCCAGCATCGGAAAGCGCTCGTAGCGTTCCGTCGCCAGGAAGACGATCAGGAGCGCGACGCCGGCGATCACCATCGTCACGGCGGCGAGGGCCGACACCTGACCGAGGGCGCCCAGGGTCACCCCGAGTAGGAGGATCAAGAGCCCCACCGCGAACAGGATGTTCCCCACCCAGTCGATGTGGGGTTTCGTCTCCGGCTTCGCGATTTCGTGAAGGTCGAAGTAGGCCCTCAGAGTGGCGATGAGCCCGATCGGCACGTTCACGAAGAAGATCCATCGCCAGCCGATCGTCGAGGTGATGATTCCCCCCAGTACCAGACCCGATACGGCCCCGACGACGATGGAGACTTGGTTCACCCCGAGGGCCCGACCTCGCTCGTTCGGCGGAAAAGCGTCGGTGATGATCGCGGCCGAATTCGAGAAAAGGAATCCCGCGCCGACCGCCTGCACGAGGCGGAACACCACCAGCTCAAGGCCCGTGCCCGAGAACCCGCACAAGAGAGAGCCCCCGGTGAAAACCGCGAAGCCGAGAACGTAGAGACGCACCCGACCGAACATGTCGGAGAGACGACCGAAGTTGACCAGCACTACGGCCGTCAAGAGGGAGTAGCCGATGAGAATCCAGAGAAGGAGGCTCGC
Source organism: uncultured Thermoplasmata archaeon (assembly GCA_963730815.1). Classification (GTDB taxonomy): domain Archaea; phylum Thermoplasmatota; class Thermoplasmata; order Lutacidiplasmatales; family UBA184; genus Lutacidiplasma. The sequence goes on along the minus strand of CAVSTD010000011.1, from coordinate 105,822 downwards.
GTTGGTCCCCGGGAGTTCTCGCCCGATCGTCGGGAGCGAGATGAGAACGATGTTCGTGTCGATCGCCGACATGAGGGTCGCGACCGTGGTGTTCGACAGGACGAGCCACTTGTACTGCATCGCTACTCCACCCGGTCGCCGGTGGCGACGTGGCCGAGCGAATTCGACGATTCGGGGTCGCCCAACGTTACGAACCTCTCGGAACGGCCGGCGCGGGAGACGCGATCAAGCTCCGCCGTACGGTCAACCGAGCGCGTTCGAGGGCGATTGGTAGCCGGCGATCTCCGAGCTGAGCTTGTCGATGTACTGACGGAAGCTCGCCAGGATGTTCTTCGTGGTAATGATGCCGACGACCTGGTCACCGGAGCGCACGACCATGCGGCGGATTCCGAGCTTCGCCATCGTAGTCACGACCTCGTCGGTCGGGGTGTCGGGGGAGCAGGATTGAGGATTCGGGGAGGCCAACTGTTTCACGAGCACCCGGGTCGGGTCCGCCCCCGCCGCGATGATCTTCTCCAGAAAATCCCATTCGGTGACGATGCCCGCTACGGCCTTGGGGCCTCCGCGGGTCACGATGGCGTACCCCTTCCGTTGCGCGACCATGGATCGCGCGCAGGTCAGCGCGTCCGTCTCTTCGTCCACGGTCAGGATGGCGGCGTCCATGATGTTCTTGGCCAGGAGCACCATAGTCCGGCCAACCTCGCGAAGTTTATGAGAACGCGGCCGCGTCCCTCGCCGTCCCGGCTCCGGAGGCGTCCTCAAATCGGTGGTCGGTGATCGATGGATTCCGTGAAGCCCTCAGAGTCCGCCCCAACCGAGCTGGATCTCACCCTGCTTTCTGGATTCTCCTTCGCCTGTCTCCCGGGGTGCGGTCTGTGTTGTTTCACTTCCCCTCGACTCGACCGAGACGATGAACCGCGTATCCGCGCTTTAGCGCCGGAGGTTTCGATCCTCTCCGTTGACAAGGAACGACGGTTGGCCGCTCGGCCGGACGGCGGTGCCTGCCAGTTCCTGAACGACCTGCGTTGCGGGGTCCACCGTGCCCGCCCGGCCCCCTGCCGCGAGTTCCCGATCTCGGTTCACGCTGGGATCCGACTGCAAGCGACCGTGGTGCTCTCCTGCCCCGGGCTCTCCCTTCAGACGCTACCGTCGTTCGCCGCCACCGACCGGCCGCGGTCTTTCTCGGGACTCGAAGCGGAACTTTCGTCGGTGCGCCAGCGGGTCACCCCAGCGGTCGGTCGGACTCTCACCGAGGCCGGACGAAGGCGGAGACGAGTTATGAGAGAGCTCGAGACGCAGTGTCGATGGGTCGAGGAAGATCGGGTCCGACGGGACCTATCCGCTCGTAACCTGATCCCGCGACTGGGAGAATATTCTCCCGACGTTCCCCCGGAAGCGGACGGCGGCCTCGAATTCCTTCCGATGTACTACGACGGACGCGCCGGACCCGTTGCCCTGGCCCAAGGCCTCGGCGCCTGGGAAGTGCTCGAGCTTTCGGCCGAGGGAGGCTCGAGTCCGGTCGGGCACGTGGTCCCGCCCGACCGACCGCCCGCCCTCGACGGCAACGCCGAAGCCTTGCTGTCGGGTTACCTACAATACTGGCTGGCCCGCGACAGCTTCCTCGGGGCCGTTCAGTTAGAGATGCTGTCGGGCGGTGAGGGTACCGTGGTCGACGCGGCGCTCGACGACCTGCATTCGATCGGGTCCGACGTGCTTGCTCGGGGGGCCATTCGCGCAAAGTTGCGGGGGGAGGATGGGGCGAGACTTTCCGTCGCGGACATCGAGCTCGGGATCCGCAGCACCGACCAGGACTGGCTCGACCGCCCCACGTGGGGAACGCGTCTCTAGGGAGCCGGGAATCGCTCGCCGAGCTTGGCCTCGAGCTGTCCGATCAGGCTTCTCTCGTCTTCGACCGTCCAGGGAGAAGGGTCGAGCGCGGGGGAGTCCTCCCAGGTCTTCGGAGCGTCGATTCCGAAGGTGTCATGGAATTCCTTTTGCCAGGCCGCCGGAAGGGCTGCCCGACCCGCCGGGACCGGGACTCCGGCGAGGATCAACCCGGTCCGGGCGAGAACTCGGCTCACCGACTCGGGGCGATATCCGCCCCCTCCGGTCACGAGGAGCCGGCCGTCGGTCAGCTCCTCGGCCAATGAGAGGATCGTCCGATCGATCTCCGCGTAGGCGGCAGGGGAATATTGGAGGCGAGCGAGTTCGTCGCCAAAGTGGCCGTCGACTCCGTGTTGCAGCACGATGACGTTCGGCCGGAACCATCGAAGGAGCGGTGGCACGACCCGACGGAAGATCGGCAGGAGGGCCTCGTCTCCGGCCCCTGGTGGGAGCGGGATGTTCGCCTTCAACCCGGCGCCGTCCTCGCGACCGACCTCGTGCGGGAAGCCCGTGCCCGGAAACAGCGTGCGGCCGTCCTGATGGAAATCGATGTCGAGGACGCGACCGGATTCGTAGAAACCATACATCACGCCGTCCCCGTGGTGCGCGTCGATGTCGACGTACGCCACGCGATGACGGTGACGCAGACCTCGGGCCACGGCGACCGCGACGTCGTTGAAGATACAGAATCCGCTGGCGCGGCCGGGATGGGCGTGATGAAGGCCGCCTCCCGGATGGAAGGCGGGACGTCGATGCTCGATCGTGAAGTCGAGGGCGTCTACGGCGCCCTGCACGAGCCTCGCCGCGGCCTCAAAACATCCGCCGAAGGAAGGAGTGTCGCCGGCGTCGAGCAGGACCTGCCTATCGAGACCGCTCGCAGTCTGGACGAAATCCACGTACTCAGCCCGATGGAACGACTCCAGGGTCGAACGACTCGCCACCTCGACCGAATGGGTCCAGGCAAGAGATCCGGAATGTGCGGTCGATACGGCTGCTTGGAGCAGCCGGGTCGCGAGGCCCCGGCTGCGCTCGGAGAACGGGTGGAACGGGCCGAAGTCGTAATCGAGGAACCGGTCCGACCAGAAGGCGTGCGCGCGCGCCGTCGTCATGCTTCATCCCCGCCCGATCGGGTGGAACGTATTCCGCGAGTAGAGCGGGAGGAAGTACGGGCCGGAACGACACGCCGGGGGAAGCTTAGGAGGCGGTCGAGTAATGACATTCGGCCCTCGGGAGACGGGGTCGCGAAATAAGCCATCGGAGGCCACGCTCCGTGCGGCCGCCATCATTATGAGTGTCCCGGGGTCCGCGAGAGAAGAGGGATTCGATGGGGATCGAGGATGAAGTTTCACCCAACGCGGTCAAGGTCTACAAGACGATGAAAGACCTCGCCTGGCTCTCGGAAGAGAAGATGGGGACCGCCGAGCGGGTCACGCAATCCGCCAAACTGCCCAAGACGATGGTCATGAACGCGCTGCAGGAGCTCCAATCCAAGGGCTGGGCTCGACGGAAAGTCCGCGAGAAGGCGGCGGGCTACTATCTCGTGAAATAGCCACTTACGGCGATTCGTGGGGGGCGCCCGCGCGGCCCCATACCTTCTCGACGAGACGGCTGGTGGAACGCAGGGTCACCTCGGTGACCGTGCTGACCCGGGCGACCTGGGCTCGGGAGCGGTGCTCTCCGTTCTGTTCGGCCGCGAGGTAGATCAACGCTGCCACAAGACCGTGGGGGCTTAGCCCGGAAAGCTCCGGGTCTTCGCGCGCCTGGTCGAGCATCGTCTCGACCGTGGAACGGACCCGGGGGGACAGGGCGAGCTCCTGGGCATAGCGGGTCAGGAACGCCTTGGTGCCGACTCCGGGAATCGGGAGTCCGGCGCCGCGCTGGACGACCTTGAAGGTTCGGCCTACGTCGGAGCGACGCGTCCCGACCGCTTGGGCGACCTCGCCGAGAGTCCGAGGGATGGAGTAGCGCCGGCACGCCGCGTAGATGCACGCCCCCACGCTCGCGGGCAAGCTCCGGCCCCGGAACAAACCTCGGACCTTGGCCTCTCGGTACACGTGCTCCGCCTCCGCCAAGACGACAGCCGGCAATCCCATCGATTCGCCCGCCGTTTGGATCTCGCCTCGGGCAGCGCTTCGGTCGAGTGGGCCGTCAACCGTCCTTGAGGTCTGCCGTTGCATCACGCGCTTGAGGTGCTGGAATTCGTAGCGACGGTGCCAATCGAGCCGCTTCCCCTGCCCATCGCGAGCGAGCGATAGGGTAGAACCGAGCGCGCGCTTGGTCCCGCCCGGACGGACGAACGGACCGATCCCCCGGCCGCTTCCCTCGGACCCGGTCGCCTCCGCCGGCGCCGGTGCGGTCGCGACGATGGGGGTACCGTCGAAGACCAGGCCGCACTCGGAACAGTGGGTCTCCGCGAGCACCGGGTCAACGATCCGGTGAGTGCTGCCGCACAGGGGGCAGGCCGGCGGCGCCTCGTCCCGGGCGGGGACCCGGTCCCCGGCGTCTGTCACACTCTAACATGGAACCCCGGGTAGTATATACGCGTCTCACCGGGGCCTGACAAAAGCCGAATCGCCCCGCAAGTCTATTGGGAGGTCTCCCTTGGGCCCGGACGTGCGAACCGGATTGGTGGTCATTGGCGTCGTTCTCGTCCTGCTCGGCGCCGGTCTGGTCCTCACTTTGTTCATCCTCTCCGGCGGTTCGACCACGACGGCCCAGTTCCGCCCGCAAGACCCGAACTTGTCGCCGAGCTCCTCCCAGGACTGGATCGTTCCAGGGCCGATTGGGGGATCGGGGTCGGTCTCGGTCTCATGGACCTCCACCGGACCGGCCGGCGTGGCCCTGTGGCCCACGACCACCTGCACGGCTCCGGGCGGGTTCTGTCCGACCGGCAGCCCGCTGATCAACTGGACGGCCGCCGAGCAGGGCCAAGGGACCGTCTCCTCGGCCTCTGGGTCGGCCTTTCTTCTGATCGTCACCAATTCCGGAAATAACGACCTGCGATTCTCCGCCGTTATTTCCGTGTCGTACACCCCGGCGTCGCCGGTGCCGGCCTGGAGTTGGGGGCTCATCGCCGCCGGCGGGATCGTGCTGATCACGATCGGGGGCATCGCGCTCTTTTTGGGACTCTATCTCCCGACGGGGGTATATCGCGACCCCAACGCCGGGCCCGTGGCCATCCGCCACCCGAGCCTGCCTCCCGACGACCCCGAATTAGAATCCTCGGAAGACTCGCCCTGAGCCTCGGCTCGAGCCGGCCCGACTATTGGCCCCAGAAAGGTTGGCTCGCCCGGTGGAGACGGATGATTTCGTCCAAGATTGCCTGCTCGGACGGGGAAAGCGGCTGGCCCCGAAGGGAGCGGGCGGCGCTCTCCGTCAACGACACGAGGAGCAAGTCGCCTTCCTTCAGGTTCCGACCGACCACGGCCCCGTCGATCGACGCCGCCACTTCGGCATTCTCCTCGGCCTCGGAGACCGACTCGCCCTCCTTCTGTAGCGATTTCAGGACCCCGACCTCCGTCCCGTCCGGGTGCATGAGCCGAACGCCCGGGCGCAACGTCCCCCCGCGAACCTTGATGCCGACAATCGCCGGCTTCGAGGCCCGGAAGATGAATCCGGGAAGGATTTCGAGCTTGGCCGGATGGACGTGCTCGAGGCGCCGCTGGACCTCGAGCTCTCGCTTGCGGTCGGTTCGCCACGTGTCGTATTCCTCGATGAGCCGGTACATCACGTCGGCCCGGAACACTCGCACCGCGGCGGTCTCGCCTTCGGGAATCGCGTCGGGAAGGATTGGAACCGCGAACGCGAGCACGGCGCGATGCGTGGGGTCCTTCACAATGGCCATTCGCATGATCGTCGGGCGGCCCACGGGGCCGACCCCGGCCTCGTGCACCGGGATGCCTCGCTCGCGACATTCGAACGCCAACGCTTCGAGTCCCCCGAGCGTGTCGGCGTAGATCGCGACCCCGGTCAACGCCACCTCCGCCACCGGCTGACTTTCCCGCGCCAGCTCCTCTCGGACCCTCGTTTTGTCCTCCTCGTTTCGGACCACCTTGAGAAGACCGCCGGGCATCGCGTCCTCGATTCCGGGGGCGGAGAGGTAGACGCCCGCGGCCGCGTGCACTTGCGAAAGGGAATCGAGGCGGACCTGCTTGGTCGCGCGACCTTCCTTGAGGGGCACTGGTCGGTAGATCCCCCGGATCCGGGTCGCGAACGGTTCCTCTCGGCCGGTCGCGACGATCTCGTCCCCGACGTTGAGGCGACCCCGGTAGACGATCACGTTCCCGACGGGGCCGACCCCCTTCTGGTCGCTACGTTCGAGGATCGTCGCCTCTCCCCCCTCGGTGATCAGTTCGAGCTCCTCTTCGAGGAACCGTTGGGAGAGCCCGACCACGAGGGCGATCAGTTCGGGGACGCCGATTCCGGATTTCGACGAGATCGGGACGATCCCGACGTTCCGCGTGAAATCGCTCACGCGGTCGTATCGTTCCGCGCTGAACCCGAGTCCGTCGAGCTCTTCCGCGACCGCGTAGACCCGCTGGTCGAGGAGCTTCAGGTACTCGGGTCCGGAGCGACGGATCTGCTCGAGGAGCGGGACCGGACCCTGGGGCTTTCGCCAACCCCCCAGCAGGTCGATCTTGGTGAGTGCAACCGTGAAGGGAGTCTTCTCCCGGCGAAGGATCTGGGCGGATTCGCGGGTCTGCGGCATGACCCCCTCGCGCGCGTCGATTACCAGGATCGCGAGGTCCGCGAGCGCGCCGCCCCGCCGCCGCAGGGTCTCGAAGGAACGGTGGCCCGGAGTGTCCACGAAGAGGAGCCCGGGGACTCGCAACTGGTCGGAGCGGAGGATCCCCTCGCAGAGTCGCCGGACGGTGGAACCCGGGACCTCGATCGCGCCGATGTGCTGCGTGATCCCGCCCGGTTCTTTCGCGGCCCGAACGCTTCCCGAGATCCGGTCGAGCAGCGTCGTCTTCCCGTGGTCGACGTGCCCGAGCAACGAGACGATCGGCTCTCTCAGCTCGCCCACGAGGGCGCGGACCGCCCTTGGGTCCTTAGCGTTTCGCGCCCAGCGCAGCCCGAAGCGCGGTCGCGGCGTCCTCGGGGGTCACGGAGTTCACATGGTAACCGGACCCGAGGTCGAATCCGTCCGGCCGAACGAGGCGGGGATACAGGTCGAGATGCCAGTGGTACCGTTCGTAGGTCTTGGCGGACGCCACGGGCGAGCGCACCACGAAATTGTACGACGCTCCCGGGACGACCATGAGGAGGGCCTGGAGCAGGTTGGGGAGAGCTTCGCAGACAGCCTCGAGGTCGCGGTCGGTGGCGTCGGCGAACGAGGGGGCGTGATGTGCCGGCAGGAGGCGGACCTCGTACGGGTACGCCGAGGCGAACGGGGCGAACGCGACGAACTCTCCCGAATCAAACAGAAGTCGGGTGCCGTCCCGCGCCTCCGCTCGGCAAACCTCCTCGAACGCGCATTCGCCGCCCGTTCGTTGTCGGTATCGCTCCGCTCCTTCCAATTCCTCCCGAAGGGAGGGAGAGAGACCCGGGGTCGCGACCAGCTGGGAGTGAGGGTGCCAGAGCGAACCTCCGGAATCTGGACCGGCGTTCTCGAACAGATGGACCGAGCCTACTTGGGGACGCTGAGAAAGGTCACGGACACGGTCCCGGCACATCCGAATGACCCGGAGGATCTGCTCGGACGGAAGGAAGGGCAAGAGCGGAGTGTGGGTCGGGCTTTCGATCACGACCTCATGATAACCGAATCCGGGACGTCCATCGAAAACAACTCCGGGATTCGGGGGACCCGTCGGAGGTGCCGTGGCCACGACGGTGGGGAACTTGTTCGGAATGGTGCGTACGTACCAGCCCCGCTCGTTCGGGCGACGGCCGGGCGGTCCGACGGCGGCCAGCTCGGCCGGTGTCCACGACTCGTTGCCCTCGCAAAAGGGGCAATCCGCGACCGCGGGAGCGGGGGGAGCCGTTCCGGCATGTTCGTTGGGCCGGGCCGCCCGGCTCGGGACGACGATCACGCTTCGCCCGGTGATGGGGTCGGTGCGGAACTCGGTCATTGGTTCCTTCCGGTTCGACGCGCGGGCCGACGATGGATCCGAGGGGAGTCGGAAGCAGCGATGTCCGAGAGGGTCCCGGCGATCAGCGGTACGAGCAGCTCCGCGGGTTCGAGACCCCCGTGGGTCGCGATCATCCGATGCGGCCGGGAGCGAGCGCCGGGAACGGAATAACTCACGCCTCCCGGACTCGGCAGGAGAAGGAGGAGGTCTCCGATACGGTCCGCGAGCTCGGGGTGAAACGGCGGGGGTCCGAAGAGCCCCGCCTCGACCGCCGCCGGGATGTCGAGGAGGTGGGCCCCCGGGGGGAGCTGAGCTCTGAGCTTCTCGCGGAGCGCGACCAGTTTTCCGGGGCGGGCGGAGAAATACGTCGCACGACAATCCCCCGACGGGGGCCGAGACAAAAGGGACAGTAGCGTCGGCTCTCGGTCGACGGCGAGTTGCTGGTCCGCCGCCAAGGGCACTTGGCCGTGGTCGCCGGTGACGATTACCTGCGTGCGCCGGGCAACTTCGGGTCTCAGATGCCGCCCGACGAACGAAAGGATCGAGTCCGCTCGTTCGAGCTCGAGGTCGACGAGCTCGGGACGGGTACCCCGGAGGTGTTGGACCACGTCGAGGTCATCCCGGTAGGCAAAAACGAGGGAAGGGGGGTCGTCGCGAGAGAGCATCTCCACGAGGGAGAGCGCGAGGTCGCTACCCGTGGAGTAGGGCACGAACTGGGCGCCATCGTAGATGAGGCGGGTGAACCCGGTCCCTTCGAATCTTTCTCTCGAGAGCGCGACCCCCGGCACTCCCCGCCGAAAGATGCTCGGGACCCCGGAGACGGCCGAAGGGGTCCAATGGGGGCCGACCAGTGTTTCTGGCGCGGCCACCCCGACCGGCGACATCCGAAGAATCTCGACCACGGTGCCAAATTGCGGCAAGTAGAGTCGGTGGCCGAGTACTCCGTGCTGTCCCGGAGATGCGCCGGTCGAAAGACTCGTCAGAGCCACGGTGGTCGTGGTCGGGAACACCGACGTGATCGGCCGGGCGTGCCGCGACCAACGCGAAGCCGCCCCCCGGGGGTGCGCTCCGCGGATTCCAGGAACGCTGTCCAACCCAGGCCATCGAGCAAAAGGACCACCACCGGTCCTTTCGGGCGTCCTCCCCGGAACGGGTCGAGGTCGCGGTCGAGAGGCCGGAGAGGCGGAGCGTCGCCTTCCCGACCCGAAGAAAGGGCCGCCCACACGGAAGAGGTCAGGTTGCCGAGCGAACGACCAAGATAGGCCGGGATCGGCACCCCAATTCGCGGGTCGGGGATCATCAGTTCCTCTCCCTCGTAATGAGGGGGTGCGATTGGTGCAGCGCTGGATGGACCCGTCACGACCGGCCTCTCGCCGGGGCGCGAAGTCGGGCGACCGTACTTAACCCTCGCCCGAAACGGGCGGACGTCATCGGAACTCGTCGAGCACGATCTGGCGCTGCGTGCGCGGGACGAACCGCTCCGTGCGCACCGAGACCGTGCGAACGGGTCGATGCCGCGAGGACCGTTCGGTCTCCCAAAGTTCGCGCGCGAGCCGGACCGCGGTCTCCGAGAGCGGCTGGGCTCCTTCGCGCGCCGCTCCGAGGGAGCGACTGCGTTGCGAACGAGAGAAATCGGCCCACCGAAACGCGATCCCGACCGTACCGTAACGGAGGTTCTCGGTATCGAGGGCCGCGGCGAGTTCGGCGGCGAGGGTGCGGACCGTTTCCTCGATCTCCTCCCAGCGGTCGACGTCCCGAGCGAAGGTGTGGTCCGTCGACCGGGACCGGGGCTCGTCCGAGCCCTCCGGTTCCTCGCGCGGCGTCCCGCGAGCGAGCGCGATGAGGTCCCCGCCGAACGAGCCGAGAGAACGGGCGAGGTCCGAGGGCTTGTGCGCCGCCAGGTCTCCGATCGTGGCGATACCTCGGCCCCGGAGGATCTCTTCGGTCTTGGGACCGACGCCGGGGATGGCGCGCACCGGGAGCGGGGCCAGGAACGCCGCCGTTTCCTCGGGCGGCACGAGGAGGATTCCCGCGGGCTTCGCTCGGTCCGTGGCGATTTTCGCTACCGTTCGAGAGGAGCCGATGCCGATCGAAGCGGGGAGGCCCAGCTCCTTGAGGAGCTCCTGCTGGATCCTCCGCGCCGTGTTCCGGGCCTGTTCGGCGTCGGTCCCTTCCACCATCACCGCCGCCTCGTCGATGCTGTACGGGATCACCCGGTCCGAATGACGACGCAGGACGGCCCGCACTTCCCGGGCGACCCGCTCGTACTTCGCGAAGTCGGGGGGGATCCAGACCGCTTCCGGACAGAGGCGCGCGGCCACGCCGGCCGGGATGGCGCTTCGAACGCCCGAGGGCCTCGCTTCGTAGCTCGCCGAGAGAACGACCCCACGGGTCGGTCCGTCGGCCGGAGGAGGCCCGACGATGACCGGACGCCCCCGCAGTTCGGGACGGTCTCGCAGCTCGCACGAGACGTAGTAGGCATCCAGGTCGACGTACAACACCCACCGGGGTGAGGGGAGGGAGTGGGGAGAAACGCCGGGCAGCGTCGCGAGGTCCGAGGGCGTCGAGGGAGGGTCCGCCGGAGCCATGGAGAGATTTCCGGGGCTACGAAGGCCCGGTCCTACTAAGAGGCACGCCGAGCCCGCACTCCCGCCGGAGGAGGTCTACGGACCACCGAAGTCGACCGCTTTGGCGTCGACCGTGAGACCGTTCGGGCCGATCGCGTAGGGTTGCACCGTCCGGACGTGGGCGGTCCTTCGCATCTTCAACACGCGCAGCGACAGCCCCACCCGGTGCCCGTCCGGACCTGTGCGGTATCCCAACAGGAGGACGCCGTCCGCGACGTACTCGCTGAGCCCGTCCCGGCTCACTTCGGGGTGGAGCGGGTCCGCTTCGGCCGTGAGGACCGTCGTGGCTCCCGATTCCCGGCAGGCCGCCGCGAGCGCAAAGAGCGTGGCGCGCCGTCCGGATTCGTCATCGCTCAACATGTTGAGGAGCGAAACGGAATCGACCACGATGCGTCGTGCCCCGAGGGTTGTGAGCTCCTTCCCGAGCTCGCCCTGGATGCGATGCAGGCTCTGCCGCGTCTCCTTCGGGTCGATCCTCAGGATCTTCAGCGTTCCCGCGCTCACCGCCGCATCGACCGGCCAATGGAACTGTCGGGCGCTCTCGAGGAGCGGGGGTACGTCCTCCTCGAGCGAGAGGAAGACGCCCTTCTCGCCCGCGGCCGATCCGGCGAGCAGGAACTGGAGACCGAAGCACGTCTTCCCGGTCCCCGGGAGTCCGGTGACCAGGACGACGTGTCCGCCGGGAAACCTCCTCCCAGCATGTCGTCGAGCCCCGTGATCCCTGTGGGGACCCGGGGCCGATTCTTCTCAGACGCGCTCATATTGCGTCGTCACCAATCCGCTCGCCGCGTTCACCCGGATCATGAACCGACCGTGGTATTCCACGGGAAGGCGGGACAGGATCGGCATGAACTTGTCGATCAACATCGCCCGCTGACGGTGCGCCTGATTCGGGCTCGACACCCAGCTGAAGTGGAGGACCCCGTCCACCGAGTCGATCACGGCCTGTTCGACGGCCGCCGGGGCGACTCCCTTCGAGAGGAGGAGGTACACGACACCGTCCCATTCCTTCGCCCGCCGTCGCAGGCCTTTCAAGAGGGTCACGATGTCCGCCGGCTCGATGCCGCGACGGACGAGCAGGTCGGTGAGCGAGTCCACGATGACGAGATTCTTGCGTCCGTCCTGGTCGACCGCATCCGCAAGGGCGCGCAGGGGACCCCCGTCGTCCGGGGCGGCGCTCACCGGAGCTCCCGAAAGGAGCGGGCTCGAAAGAGAGGCCCACGACGACGGCACCACCGTGTCCTGGAAGTACGAGGGGGAGAGGTCGTGGAAATTGAGGTGGCGTGCGAGCACTTCGGAGTACGTCTCCTCGAAGGACGCATGTAGCTCGGCGAGCACTTGGTCGCGCGAGCGGCTCGTGCTGACGTAGACGATTCCTTGGGGATAGACGAACGGTCCCTTCGCGTTCCCGAGATAGAAACGGTGCAGGCGAGGGTCGTCGTAATGCAACATCAGATGCACGGCGGAGGTCAGGGCGAACTCCTGGTGACCCGCCCCGGCCTCGCCGAACAGCAACACGACCGATCCCGCTGGTAGCCCGCCCGTAAGGTAATCGAAGTCCGGCACTCCGGTGGGAACGCGGCTCATGCCCTCCGGGAACTCGGCGACGGCGGTGGGCCCGGGAGTGCGCAGCGGGACGAGGAACGGGCGAGGAGTCTCGGTAGGCATGGAAAACGGTGTCGGCGCTCGAAGCCGAGGGCCGAGTATTAGTAGCCTCGCGTGGACCCGCTCGGCCGACGGCTATTCGGCGCCGGTCTTGAGGAACTCTCTCAGCAGTACGGTCGCGTACGCCCCCTTCGGGAGCGCGAAGCGGAATCGGATTCCCGTTCCCTCCAGGGCCAGGCCCAGCGGAGGCACCGGGAGCATCGCCGGCCGCCACGCACCCCGACTCGCGATTTCCGGTGTCCGGGGGAGACGGAACATCGTCCGGTCGATGCGTTCTTCGCGAAGTAGGTCTTCGAGGATCTCTCCGAGCGGACCTTCGATCGTCGGGGTCTCGTACCCGACCAGAGGTCCCGCGAGCAACGCTCCCCCTCGATGAACGAGTTCCGCGCATTCGGAGAGGTTGTCCTCGGCGACGGGGATTCCCTCCTGGCTTCGAACCGTCCCGTCGCGGCCCAGTCGGAGGAGGCGGTCCCCCGGAATCGGCCGGTCGAGGGGAAGGTTCGCGGCGTGTCGGCGGCTCAGCCAACGGTTGAAGAGGAGGGCTTGGAACGCATGGACGAAGAGGAGGCGAAGTTCCCGGGCCAGGGCGCGGAACACCCGGTCGTCCGGATCCCCGTGCGCGAGGCGATCCAGCAGGGAGCGCTCGAATCGGTACTCGTTCGGGAATTCGCGAAGGGCCCGCACGGCATCGTGGGTCTCGGCGTACGTCCTGCGAGCGGAGTCTCCGACCCCGTCGGGGACACCGACGGGACGAGCCGTGAGATAGGTCTCTATCGCGGAGGCCAAGTCCCCCCGCACCACCTGGCGACCGACTTCGTGGGTAACGGGTCTCACTTCTCCGAAACGTTGGGGTCCGAAGAAATTCGGCCAGAGCCCGGCCGCCCGCAACTCGCGCTCGGTCGTCCGGAACGCCTCCAGGGCTTCCGGCAGCGGAAGGGTCAGCTCGTTCAGCCGAATCTCGAAGGCGTTGCCGAAATGGTGCCCGAGCATGAGACCGTCCCGGGCTCGGTAGGCTTCGAGCACCTCGACTCGAGGTAACCCAAGGTCCCCCGAGGGGAGCGGACCGCGGTAGGAGAGCAGGCGTTCCGCCACCGCTCGCCGGTCCTTCGTTCCGGCCCAACGAACGGAGGCGGACGGAAGTCCCAAGCGGCGCGCGATCGCTTGTCCCAACTCGTGCTGCTCCCAGTCGCGGCTACGAACACGGAGTATGGCGAACGTCCCTGCGGGGTCCGGGACGGGGTAGTTCGAGATCTCGTTCACCCGGAAGTCGTCCGGCGACACCTTCGTGCGCCCGCCGACGCCCCGGGTGCCGGTCGCATAGAACTCCATCCCGAAGGACCGGTCCTGCAACGGGGGTCGGGGAACGAGCTCCACCACCGTGCACCGACCGACGCCGCCATTATTACGTCACGGCCGGATACTGCGGGAAGCGGTCGATGATTCGAGCGACGGCTCGTGTGCTGAAGAACATCATCGAGGTCGAGGTCGGCCCCGAGGTCTGGACGGGTCGGCCGGTCGAATCCGGTAACCCCGGGCTCGGCCAGAAAATCGCCGCACTCTTCTCGACAGAGTACTTCCTCGAGCGGCCCGGGCCGCACACCGACGGGAAGTCGCTCGTCACGTACCGCGCGAAGGCGGACGAGATCCGGATCCAGGTCGGAGAGGACCTCTGGAAGACGCGTTCGACGGTGTTCGGGCCATTGACGGTCCTCTACGGCGGCGTAGAGTACACGATCAACGAACGTCTCACGGGACGCTTTGCCGTCCTCCGGGGCACCGAGCACGTCGGGGTCGGACGGTTGGGATTCCGGTCCTGCGTGATCGACGAATACCCTCCGGCGCTCGAGGTGTTCCTGGCCCATCTGGCCCTGGGGTACGTTGTACGGACCCTGACCTGGGAAATGTTCGGGTAGCAAATCCTCGACGGGCCGCGCTCTAACGTCGGGGAGGGCGGGTCACCGCCCGGGCGCTGCTCACGAGATGACGGTGATGGGCGGCCGCCGAATGTGGGAGCTGGAACATGTGGTACGGGATCGGAAGCAGCAGGACGCCGCCCGCGGCCACCGTCACCGCGGCGATCGAGTAGGCGAAGTGCACCCCGTAGGAGGCGTAGAGCCAGCCTCCGAGCAGGGTCCCGATGAGCCCTCCCGCTCCGGCGATCGCATTGTAGAGCCCGAGCGCCCGACCGCGGGCCGACCGGCCGACCAACCGGACGAGGAAGAGGGTGCTCGCCGTGCTCACGAACGCCCACGTGACGCCGAGGAGGGCGTTGAGGAGTGTGAGCCAGGCCAACAGCGCCGGCGAGCCGAGGCCGAAGAGAATGTAGATCGGGCCCCACAGGAACAGGAGCATCAGGAGAACCCGGCCGCCGAGGGACTGGAGGAAGACCGTCTTCGGAGAATGGGATTCGACCGCTTTCCCCGAGTGGAAGAACAGGGCGGTGGACGCCGCGGACGCTCCGAGGTAGACGATGAAGACGCCGGCGTCGTTCAGCTGGGCGTTCTGCCAGAGGAAGACCGGGAACGGTCCGTAGAAGATGTCGAAACCCACGCTCATCACCCCGAGGGCGGCGAGGAAAAGCAGTTCCCGCCCCGGAAGGCGCTCGGGCTTGGAACGAGTGAGGTCCACGAGGCCGACGACCCGGGCCCGCACTCGACGAATCCGTTCGACGACTCCGCGGTTGAGGTTGATGAGCGTCGCGACCGATTTTCGTTCGACGCGGGTCGTCGGCTCTTCGATCCACGCGAACGCGATGACCGCGGATACGAGCGCGAGGGCCCCCGACACCAGGAGAAGGGCCGTCATCACCGAGATTGCGGGTTGCGAATAGCCGATTACGAACAGCCAGACGAAACCGAGCGCGAGCCCCGCGGTGGTGCCGATGCCCGAGATGAGTCCGAACAACCCGATGTCGGTCGGCCACCAACGCTTGTGGCGGGTCTCGAGCAGAAGCATGGTGCCGATCGGGGCGCTCGCGGCCGAGGCCAGCCCTTCGACGACGTTGAGCCAAAAGAAAGTGAGCAGGTTGCTCGCGAGCGCGATGAAGATGATGCTGATACCGGTCGCGAGGAACGACCCGACCAGGAAGTACTTCCGGTGCGCGACCCGGTCCGAGAGGTTACCCCAGAGGATCGTGAACGGGACCTGGCTCATCGCGCTCGCGGCGATGATGATCGTGACGACGAACGCGCTCGCGCCGAAGTGTTGCAGAGCCAGGAGCGGGATGAGCGGCGTCGCGATCCCGTCCGACACCGCGAGCGGAAGGTAGGAAAGGAACCAAAGGTCACTCGTGGACGGGCGGAGGATGGGGCGGGCCTTGATGTCCATCGACGTGCGGCGTGCCCCCCGGTAAGCAGTTCGATTCGGGGTTTGGGGGGATAAAGAATCGGTTCGTCACGCATCGACGCGGGCGGAATCCGCGACTCCGGCGAACGGCCGAGGTCCTGCGGAAGCTATACCGGCGGGACTTCGAGGCGCTCGAGCAGTTCCCGGTGCTCGTCCTCGGAAATCCACTCGACGCGCAAGTAATCTCGGAGGAACTCGTCGGAGACGCCGAGCATACGACCTTCTTCGACGACGAAGCGGTACGCCTCGACCTCCGTCCACCGCTTCACGTAGCTCACCCCGGGAGCCCAGAGGTTCGCTCCGCCGTGACGCTGGATGACGTGGCAGAGCTCGTGGAAGATGTCCATGTACAGCACGATGGGCGGGCTCTCCGCGAGGTGCGCCCTGCCGACCACGATGCAATCGGAGCCGGGCGAGAGCACCGGACGCCATTCCCGCCGAGCGCCCGGAGGCATGTCCCACGGAGCCACGTACATCCAGAGGTCCTGGTCGACCACCTGAACGCAGGTTTCATCGAACAACTTTGCCCGGGCGACCGCGTCGGGTTGTAGTCGAAGCGCTGCCGGAAGCTGCTCCAATCCGGGAAAGGCAGCGAGCAGGGGATGGCGACCGGCCGGTAGGTCCCGGGAGATCCGGAAACCCTTGGGGGGTAGCGTTTCACTGCGCGACTTTCGACGGGACGAGGCCATGACGTCCGGGGGCACCCTCGCTCGCTACAAGAATCCATCGCGCAGCAATGGCGGAATGGCTTTTCCTTCGGGATACCTCGCGGTCTCGTGGGGGAATCCACGATCGACTTCAGCCGGGTGAAGGGACTCGCGGTCGGCCACGCCGAAACTTCCGACGCGGCGAGCGGCGTCACGGCGGTACTTTTCGAGGCGGCCGCCCCGACCGTCGTCGAAGTCCGTGGCGGAGCCTCGGCCACCTACGATACGGCCTCGCTTTCGCTCGATGCCACCTTTGGGCGGCGCTGGGCACTCTTTTTCGCCGGCGGCAGCCTCTTCGGACTGGACGCCGCTCGGGGAGTGCGGCTCCGAGTCCTCGAACGAGGCGGGGGCCACCGTGCCTTCCGTAACCCCAACCTGGTCGCCCCCGTCTCGGGGGCCGCCCTGTTCGACCTGCCGAGGGAGGCCGGCCCGATCCCGGATTATCTTCCGCTCGGATACGAGGCGGCTGCACGTGCCACTCGGGACGAAGTGCCCGTGGGGCGCGTTGGGGCGGGGGCAGGAGCCACCGTGGGAAAGTACCTGGGGCGGGACCGCGCGATGCACGGCGGCATCGGGGCGGCGGCCGTTCGGGTTGGGCCGCGCGGCACCCTCGGAGTTCTGCTCGCGGTCAATGCCGTCGGGGCGATCCGTGACCCGAGCACCGGACGCTGGGTCGCCGGCGCTCGCGATACGCGTGGCCGGGTCGCGCCCCCTCGGCCCAACACTTCTCCGGCCTCCACCACGGGCACCACGCTCGGTTTGGTCGCCACCGACCTCGACGTCGACCGACCCACGCTTGCTCGGGTCGTCGCGATGGCTCACGTCGGACTCGCTTCCGCGATCACCCCCTTTCACAGCGCGACGGACGGGGACGTCCTCTTCGGCGCCTCGACCGGGTCGGCGGGAGCGGCCCCTCGCGAGGATCGTCCAGGAGCCACGGCCGACCGACTGGGAGCCCTCGCGGGGGACCTGGCGGTGCGGGCCGCGCTGGGAGCGGTCCGGGCGGCGAACGCCGAACCCTAGGCGACCTGGGGCCGTCTCAGGGAGGCGCCGCGGAGCCCCCGGATCAGGTCCGCCTTGGTAACGATCCCCTGGAGCTCCCCTCGGCGGGAGACCAGAATCGCCGGATACCGTCCCAACAGCGGCGGGAGCAGGTCTCCGGGGAATCCCTCATCGAGCACGGGATAGGCTCGCTCGAGGACGTCTCGGACCCGCACTCGGTGGGCGGTTGGTTGGGCGAGCGCCCGAAGGAGGGCCGACTCGGACAGTGACCCGACGACCCGACCATCGTCCACCACGGGTAGCTGGGAATACGCCCCGCTTTCCATCCGCTGGGCCGCGGTGGCGAGCGTGGCGTTCGACTCGATGGAAACGAGCGGTCGGTGCATCAGCTCCCCCACCGTCAATCGCGGTGCGGTCAGCCCCTCCTGGGTCTCCAGGTAGGTGAGGATCCGCTGGACGAGCTCGTACGAGGGCCGGATCTGGCCCCTCTCGATGCGCGAAAGGGTCGCGTCGCTCCGTCCGATGGCTCGCGCCAGTTCACCGAGCGGGATGCCGAGCGCGAGCCGACGTCGATGGATCTCGGTAAGGGTATCCACGTCCGGCGGAGCGCCCGACCGGGTTAAGGCACTTTGGCGGGGGGGAACGCTCCGGGATTTGGTTCGTCCCGAAAGGTAAAGGACCTCCGCGGTCTATCTTTTCCCCGGTCGCGATGGAGTCCCCTCCCCGCCGGATCGCCTGGATCATTTCGCCCCCCGAGATCTGTTCGCTCTGCAAGGAACCGCTCGGGGACCCCGCCGAGACCAGCTCTTGGAACGGGAACCCCGCCCACCGGGACTGTGTGCGGATCCACCTCCTTCAACGAGACCCGGCGTTCCGCGAGTCCGGGGACGCCGAGGAACCGGCGGAGGAGATGGGCGACCCCTTGGACGGAGTTCTTCCCCGGGACGACGACGAGACCGATTTCGATTAGGGCCGTCCCGGCCCGTTCCCGCGGGTCCGAACGGGGCGGAGTGTCGCTTCGAGGGCTTCGTAACCCATAAGAAGGTCTTTTCTCGTGGCCGACCTGTCCCACCGACTGGGATTAGGTCAGTACATGCCGGAAGTTGTCATCACCTGCGACTGGACGATGATGAGCAACCATCACGGGAAGGAGTTCCTGGGCTTCGGGACCACCACCCCCGCCTACATCCTGCCCGAGAGTGTCTACAAGCGACTCTTCTTCCCCGAGATGCCGGTCGACGAGAACGGCTACCCGCTCCAAGCCCCGTACGGGATGCGGAAGATCGAGGCGTCCCTCATGGACGCCGGATTTGACGCGCGGATCGTCCACCCGAGCCACCTCGACAAGTACATGCCGGGGGAGGCCAAGGTCCTCCTGGTCTCCGGCCACGATTACTTCGGACTCAACCCGCCCAGTTCCACCTTCGGGGGCGTCATGAAGAAGGAGACGCTCAACTGTGTTAATTTCAAGCGGATGCTTTCCCAGCCGGCCGTGGTCGAGGCCCGGAAGCGCGGCCTCAAGATCATCGCCGGCGGCCCGTGCGCCTGGCAACTCTCGCCGGCGACCCGATTGAAACTTCCCTGGATCCAGGAATTCGTCGACTCCTTCGGCGGGATCGACAGCGTGGTCGAGGGGGAAGCAGACATTTTCGTCAAGGAAATCGTCGGAAAGGCGCTCCGAGACGAGTTCCTCCCCCCCCATGTCGTGCTCTCGGCGAAAGAGGCTCCGAAGGTCGAGCAGATCTCCTCGATCCGTTTCCCCAGCGTGAACGGCCTCATCGAAATCGGCCGCGGCTGTTGCCGCGGCTGTTCGTTCTGCTCGGTCACGACGCGACCGACTCGGTGGTACCCCCTCTCGAAGATCGAGGAGGAGCTCAAGGTCAACGCGAAGATCGGCGTCCGCAAGGGGCTGCTCCACTCGGACGACGTCTACTTCTACGGAAGCCCGAACGTGATGCCGCACGAGGAGAAGCTGCTGCCCCTCCTCAAGCTCGCCAAGCAGGACCACGCCCAAGTGGGTTGGAGCCACGTCGCGATCGCCTCGCTCATGACGAAGCCGAAGCTCCTGTCCAAATGCGCGGAAGTCCTGATCGATGAGAAGCAGGACTGGTGGGGGGTCGAGGTCGGCGTCGAGACCGGCTCCCCGCGCATGATCACCGCGGCGATGCCGGGGAAGGTCGCTCCGTTCAAGGCGTCCCAGTGGCCCGAGCTCGTGGTGCAGGCCGCGGGTCTCATGAACGACAACCACGTCTTCCCCGCGTGCACCTTCATCGTCGGCCTCCCCCAGGAAACGGAGGACGACGTCCAGCGGACGATCGACCTGATCGACGACCTTTGGGAGTTCAAGGCGATCCTCGTGCCGATGTTCTTCGTCCCGCTCGGCCACTTGAAGTCGCGGGACTGGTTCCGGAAGGACCGCTTGAGCCCGCTCCAGCAGGAGCTCCTCAAGCGGGCGCTCACCCACGGGCTTCGGCAGTCGAGGTCGATGCTCAACGACTTCTTCGATTGGGAAGGCAACCACACGAAGGTCTACCGGGGTGCGTTCCGCGGATTCATCGAGTTCATCGAGATGCTCGCCAAGATGCACGGGCTCACGAGTCAACCCGGGCACCCCGGGCGCGAGATCGTCGACCCGAACCGGACGCCCGATCGCCTGCCGGTTCCTACGATCCCCGTGCGAGAGTGAAACCCCCGTCCTACGCCTCGTCGTCGGGAAAGGCTGCGGCGTCGACCGCTTCCGGCCGGTGAAGGGACCGGGGTCGGTATTCCGGCAGGGTGTCCGTGGGGCGGAGGGTTCCCGGAGTTTCGAGCACCTCGAGCCGGGTCTCCTCTCCGTTGCTGTCGTAGGCGCGCCAAGAGCCCGGTCCGAACGGGGCGCCCAGGATGATGTGGCGGCGACCCCAGTTGCGGAACAGGCGCACGTCCGCGTCCGACGGGTGGAGGGCTCCCGAGGGGTGCGAATGCACCGTTCCGACGACCGTGAGGTCCGCGGGCAGCATGTAGAGCTGGAAGTTGGCATGCCGGCGCCCCGCGGTGGTCCCGGGGAGGAGGAGCAGCTCGCTGATGACCCCGGGGGGGTCGGCGCGCAGCACGCCCCCGAACTCGTTCGGGTAGGTCGACCGACCGCTCGCGAGAGCGCTCGCAAGGGCCCGTCGCGTGATCGACCGGGGGGTGTCGCCGAGGCGAGCCGACCCGGGCGGTCGCTTACGCGCGGGGCGGAAGATCGGCACCCGAGGTCCCTCCCTCGGACCCATTTTCGGTCCACGGCAGGATTCGCTTGCCGCGCAGGCGCTGGAAGAACCGGGAGCCGAATCGTACCAAGGTCGCACGCCGGGGCGAACGATAGACCGTGAGCGCCGAGTCGGTCGGGAGCGGGTACTCGTCCTGACCATCGGCGATCACGACGGCCCCTCGACCCGCCTCGATAGGGCGGAGTCGGACGGTCCGCAGCGGCTCGAGGACGACCGCGCGCGCCTCGACCCGGAACGGGGCGATGGACGTCAGCACGATGGCGTCGAGGCCCGGGTCCACGATCGGCCCGAGCGAGCTGAGGGAGTAAGCGGTCGAACCGGTCGGGGTCGCGACAATGAGTCCGTCGGCGCGGATCTGCCCGCGACGTGGCCGTCGAACGCGATCTCAAAGAGCCCCATCTTCCCGACCTGCGCCGAGTGGAGGACGAAATCGTTGGTCGTATCCGGAACGGGGGTCGTGCCGACGAGCGCGGCCAGTTTCATCCGTTCCTCGAGGAAGTAGAATCCCTTCAGCAACCGCTCGATGGCGCCCTCGAACTCGTTCGGCCGGTGCGCTTCGACTTCTGCGAGCACTCCCACCGTGCCGGCGTTGATCGGCAGCAACGGGGCGTCCGAGCGGCGCAGGGCGTACAGGAAGGTCCCATCTCCCCCGATGGCGATGAGAACGTCCGGGTCGAGGTCCTCGAGAGGCCGGTGCACGAGCTCGGGAGCGACTCCCGCGGATTCGTCGCTCACGACGACCTCGGCCCGGTCGCCGATGAGGACGACGGCGCGCCGGGCGAGCTCGATCGCCGCGGGTTTGCGCGGGTTCGCCACCAACCCGATCTTCACAGGTATCCCTCCTCCGAGGCCCGCTCGCGCAGCTTCGGGTCGCCCCAGGCAAACACGCTGGTCCGGCGTTCCACTCCGAGCGGGAACGAATCGATCGGCCCACCTTTCGCGTCGCTCATGCCGCCCCCCGCCTCGAGCAGGATCCGGTAGGCGGCGGCCACGTCCGTGGCCCTTAGATTGCGGGTTTCGGGGTTATTTTCGAAGAAGTAGGCGTCCGCGCTCCCCTGGGCGACCAGCAGCAGCTCGAGCGACGCGCACCCGAGCGAGCGGATCCGCCGTGATTTCCCGGCGAGCCGGGTCGCGCGCTCGGTCGCCGGCCGGCCGAGGTTTACGAAGAAGATCTCGCTGCGGGAGTTCCAGGTCCGAGTCCGGATCGGTCGTCCGTCGCGGAACGCTCCCTGGCCCCGGACCCCCCAATAAGTGGTTCCGCGATGCAGGTCTCGGACGAGCCCGATCTCGATGCCGGCGAGGTCGCGACGTCCGAGCGCCAGAGAGACTGTGGAGAACGGCAAGTTGCGGAGGGCGTTCGCGGTCCCGTCGATCGGGTCGACCACGAGCGTGCTTTGACCGCCTCGGGCCACGTGACCGATCTCTTCCGAGATCAGGTTCCAGTCCACACCCTCGGCATCGAGGACCTTGAGAATCTCCGTCTCCGCGAGTCGGTCGAGCTCCTCGGTCGGAGAGCCGTCCGCCCCCATCGCGACCACGTCGGCCCGATGGGGAGACCCCTCCGCGTCCCGAACGACCTGCTGGACCGCGACGCTGATCCGGTAGAGAACTTCGAGCTCGGCCCGGGCCGGTCCGGTCACGCCCCCCGCACCAAAGCGTCGTTAAAGATGCCTTCTCTCCCGGAAGGCGCACCGTACGTTAAGTGGGAGGACCGCTCGGCCCGCCGATGGACTTTCAATTCCTCGGCGGTGCCTCCGAAGTTGGTTCGCTCGGCCTGGTCGTCCGCGACCAGGGCCGAACGATGCTCTTCGATTACGGCCTGACGCCCACCGACCCACCGACCTACCCGCGGCCCGCGCCCACCAACGTCGACCTCGCCTTCCTCTCCCACGCCCACCTCGACCACTCGGGGATGACCCCGTTGCTGAGCCGGCTCCCGAAAGCCCGATTGATCGCGACGCCCGTCACCATCGCGGTGGCCGACCTCCTCACGAACGACACGCTCAAGATCGCCCGGATCGAAGGGTACCTCGCTCCGTACACCCCCTCCGACATTCACGCGCTGCACGCCCGGTTCACCGCGGTCGAACGCCACGGGGTGTTCCGACATCGAGGGATCGAGGTCGAGTTCACTCCCGCCGGGCACATCCCCGGAGCTTCGATGATTCTCTATCGCGGGGAGAAGGATGTCCTCTTCACGGGGGACCTCCAAACGATCCCGACGCACCTTGTAGGAGGCGCCGAACCGCTCGAGTGCGACGTCCTCGTGATGGAGTCGACCTACTCGGGTCGAGAACATCCGGATCGTCGGGAGACCGAGCGCCGCTTCCGCGACAAGGTCGACGAGACGATCCAGCGGGGCGGAAAGGCGATCGTGCCCGCGTTCGCGGTCGGTCGGGCCCAGGAAGTTCTCATGTCGCTCGCCTCCGCCGGGTTCGAAACCTACCTTGACGGGATGGCGCGGAAAGTGAACGAGATCTACGAGGCCGCGCCCGAGTACCTGGCGGACGCCCGGCGATTCCGCAGGGCCCTCGAGGGAGTTCACGTGGTCGAGCACCCGGGGGACCGCAGAAAGGCGCTCCGCGAGGCCGAGGTGATCGTCACGACGGGCGGGATGCTCGACGGAGGTCCGGTCCTCTACTACATCGGAGAACTGTACAAGGACGCCAACAGCTCGATCCTACTCACCGGCTACCAGGTCGAAGGCTCGAACGGGCGCCAACTCCTGGACGAGGGAACCCTCACGATCGACGATACCGTGATCCACCCGACCTGCGAGGTCATGAAGTTCGACTTCTCGGCCCACGCCGGGCACTCCGACCTCGTCCGCGTGGCGAAGGAATCGCGGGCCGAAACGGTCGTTCTGATGCACGGGGACCAGCGCGAGGCGCTTCGGGATGCCCTCGAGCCCACGTGCCAGGTCATCCTGCCCGAGAACGGGAAGGCTTTCGCGGTCTGAATTTGCCCGTTCGTTACGGCAGGTCGACCTCGACCATGCCGGCCACAACGCGCACCGGATAACTCGGGACCGGCGTCACTCCTCCCTCGGGAGGTTCCACACCGAACGGGTCCGCCACGACCGATCCTGTGCCCACGTCGAACACCGCCCCGTGGACCGGGCAGGTCAACCGACGGCCGGCGAGCGACCCGTCGGCCAGCAAGCCTCCGAGGTGCGGGCAGACCGCGTCCACCGAGAAGATCAGAGGCCCGACTCGCGCGATGACCACATCGGTCGTATCGATCATGACCTCGCGCATCGCGCCGGGCTTGAGGGTTTCGACGGAAATTCCCGTCGCCTTCCACGTCATGGAGCCGCAGAGGAGGACGTGCGTCCCGTCCGGCCTCGATGGGCGGTGGCTCGGCGTGCCGGCCGCTCTTCGACCTCGGGTATTTCGGTGATTTCTTCGGAGAGGGACTCCTCCATCGGAGGGAGCTCTCCTCGCGGTCGAACCAGCGTGCGCACCATGGACTCCAAGGTCGACAGCCCCTCGCCCGTGGTCGCCGATACTTGAAGCCGGTCGGTCGGGCGACGAACGAGGTCGCATTTGGTCTCGACCGGGATGATCGGGAGGTTCGGGAACTCGTCCTTCCAGCGCGCAAGCAGCTGTTCCTGCTCTTCGACGGTATACCCCGATTTCCCCGAAGGGTCGATGACGAAGAGGACCACCGTCGCAGCGCCCCGCACGGCAGACCGCGCCTCCGATTCGGCGGGATTGGACCGACCCGGTCGTCCGAGAACGCCCGGAGTATCGAGGACCTGAAGCCGGTCGAAGCCGAGGTCGGCGTGGCCCACGGCGATCGAGAGGGTCGTGAACGGATAGTCCGCGACCTTCGGGTGGGCCGAAGAAAGGCGGGCGACGAGCGACGATTTTCCGACGTTGGGAAAACCCGCGACGACGAGGGTCGGGGCCGCGGGGTCGAGGTGCGGCCGGTCCTCGAGGAACCGGCCGATCTCTCGGAGGCGCTCGATGTCCGCATCGACCTCCCGTACGAAGCTCGACAGCCGGCCGTAGAAGGCCCGGATCTGGTCGCCGAGCTCTTCGGAGCCCGATGCGGCCTTCGTGGCTCGCTCGGCCGCCTGGGACAGCCCCCGAATCCGTTCTTCCGCCCGACGCACCCGGGTGAGGGATCGCTCGAGGGTGCCCGACCCGAACGCCTGCGACACGAGAGTCGCTTCGAACGGAGTCGGGGGGCTCTTCACGAAACGCCGGGTCTCGAGCCGAAGATGCCGGACCACCGTGGCGGCGCTTCGAACGATCTTGAGCTCGGCTCGCAGCCGATCCCGAGCGGCCTTGGTGTCCCCCCGCGGGGTGGCGAGGGACGCCCGATGAAAGGCCACGTCGAGGATGGCCACCGACGGAGGCGGAGTGACCGGCACCCTGCGGTGCCTTCCGGGGCGAACGTGTACCTGCGTCATGTCTCGGTCGCCGGGAGACGGCGACCCCGAATACCTTTGCCCTTCTCGAACCCGGTCGGGCTCGGCCCGGACCATCGCCGGCGCGAGCGCGCGAGAGCGAAGCGATTTATGGCTACCACCACTCTCACGCGCCCGGTGAGCCTGCGTGGCACGTTGGATTCCGGACGAATCGGGTGAAGAGGCCGCGCTGCTCGAGGGACTCGGCATCAGCTCCACGGATGCGCTGTTCACCGACGTACCCAAACGGGCTCGAATCGGCCGGATGGGCGTGGGCGCCGCTCGCGAAGAGCCGGACGTAGTCGCCGAAGTGGACCGACTTCTGGGCCGGAACCGGCCGCTGTCAAACTTCTCAAGTTTCATGGGGGGACGGCTCACGTCTCGGTACTCGCCCGCGGCGGTCGACTCGATCGTCTCGCGCAGCGAGTTCTACACCGCGTACACGCCGTACCAAGCCGAAGCCAGTCAGGGGATGCTTCGCACGCTGTTCGAATTCCAGAGCCTATGGGTCGAAATGACCGGGCTCGATGTCGCGAACGCGTCGCTCTACGACGGGGCGACCGCGGGAGGAGAGGCGCTCCTTTTCTGCCGAAGGCTGCACGAGGGCACGCGCTTCCTTGTGCCGGCGAGCCTACCGTGGGAAGAGCGCAGCGTCCTCGAGAATTACGCGAGCGGACCGGGTCTCCGGGTCGAGGAGATCCCGTACGACGACCGGACCGGCCGCCTGGACCTTGAGTTCGTCCGGAGCGCGGTCGCCAAGAAGGACGTCTTCGGAGTGCTCGCCGATGTCCCGAACGGCTTCGGGCACGTGGACGAAGGCGTATCCGAGCTCAAGTCGATCCTCGGTGACGTGCCGCTCGTGATCGCGGCCGACCCACTCTCCCTGTCGGTTCTCGAGGCTCCCGGGAACTACGGGGCGGACGTCGTGGTCGGGGAGGGCCAGGGATTCGGCATCGCTCCCTCCTTCGGAGGACCTCTCCTCGGACTGTTCGCTTGCCGCAAGGAGCACGTGCGCTCGGCCCCCGGACGGATCGTCGGCGCCACCTTCGACACGGAAGGGCGGCGCGCGTACGCTCTCACTCTGGTGACTCGCGAGCAGCACATCCGGCGATCGCGGGCTACCTCGAACATTTGCACCAACGAATCGCTCATGGCCCTCGCGTTCGTGGTGTACGCCACGGTCGTCGGACCCCGAGGTCTCGCCCGGCTTCAGGCCTCGCTCGCCGAAAAAGCGAGAACGCTCGCGAGCGGCCTCGGTGCGATCGAGGGTCTCAAGGCCCCTCGGTTCGATGCTCCGTATCTCGGGGATTTCACGGTCGAAGTGGGCCGGGGCACGGCCGAGGAGTTCCTCGATCGGTTGCGTCGCCGCAAGATCCTCGGCGGTCACCCTCTCTCGGACCCCCGGCCGGCGTCGACTCGCGGCCCCGAACGGATCCTCGTGGGACTCGGTGAAACGACGAGCGAGAAGGACATTCAGAAGTACGTCAAAGCGGCGCGCGCAGCGATCGGGGCCGTCGGGAGGACGGCATGACGTTCCGTCAGGCCCGTTGGGACGAACCCTCGGTCTGGGACCTCGCGCCCCCGCGCAGCTCGGAGGCGCCGCCTCAGATCTCGGGGATCCCGGAAAAGCTCCGGCGCAAACACGCGGTCCAGTGGCCCGAGCTCTCGGAGCTCGAGGTCGTCCGTCACTATACCCGACTTTCCCAGATGAACTTCGGGATCGACACGGCGCCGTACCCGCTCGGCTCGTGCACGATGAAGTACAACCCGAAAGTCTCCGAAGTCCTGGCCCGTCGCAAGGGCGCCGCCGAGGTCCATCCGTACCAGCCCGAAGCGACCGTCCAGGGTTCCCTCGAGGTCTTTTGGCGCCTCGAACGGATCCTTTCGCGCGTCACCGGACTTCCCGAGGTGTCGCTGCAGCCGGCGGCGGGCGCCCACGGGGAATACGCGGCGATGCTGATGGTACGGGCGTACTTCCGCGACCTCGGTGAGCTCGCCGAACGAACCGAAGTGCTCCTGCCCGACACGGCCCACGGGACCAACCCGGCCTCCGCGGCGATGGCGGGATTCGCCACGCGGGAGATTCCCTCGAAGGATGGATGCGTCGACGTCCAGGAACTGGGTCGAGCCGTGTCCAAGAAGACCGCCTGCTTCATGCTCACGAACCCGAATACCGCCGGTCTCTTCGAGAGCGAGATCCTCGAGATCGCCGAGACCGTCCACGCCTCGGGAGCGATGCTCTACTACGACGGGGCGAATCTCAATGCGATTCTCGGGGTCACCCATCCGGGTCGCATGGGGTTCGACGTGGCCCACCTGAACTTGCACAAGACGTTCGCCACCCCTCATGGGGGAGGTGGACCCGGAGCGGGGGTCCTTGCCGCGAACGACAAGCTCGGGCCCTACCTGCCCGTTCCCCGGATCGTCAAGGAAGGACGAAGATTCCGGCTCGACTACGACCGACCGAAATCGATCGGCAAGATCAAGACGGCGTATGGGAACTTCGGGCTTGACCTGCGGGCCTACGCCTTCATTCTCTCGCACGGGGAGGAAGGACTGAAGCACATCTCTCGGCGGGCGGTGCTGAATTCGAACTACGTCGCTTCCCGGCTTGGAAAGCATCTCCCCCGTCCGTTCCGTCCGCTCGTCAAGCACGAGTTCGTCCTCTCCGGAGCTCCGCTCAAGGAGCGCGGCGTGCGCACTCTCGACCTCGCAAAGCGCCTCCTCGACGAAGGCGTTCACGCACCGACCGTCTACTTCCCCTCGCTCGTCGAGGAATCGCTTATGATCGAGCTCCCCGAGACCGAGAGCAAGCGCGAGCTCGACGGGTACATCGCGGCGTTCGAACGCGCTCTCGCGGATACCCCCGAAAACCTGCACGCGGCGCCCCGCTCCTTGTCGGTGACCCGCGTCGACGAGGTCCGGGCGGCCCGCGAACCGCTGCTCTCGTGGAAGGACCTTCGCGCCGCGAGCGAAAAAGCTGAAACCCCCTAGCGGCTGGGCCGGCCGATGAAGACCCGCGTTCAGAACGTGTTCCGTCGGCTCGACCCGGCGCCCGACGCGCTCCTCCTCGCGAACGCCACCGAGCCGCACCTCGACCTATCGTTCTTCTATCTGTTCGACGTGCCGGCGGGGCTCTTCGAAAAGTCGGTGGCCATCGCCCATCCGGACGGGCAGCTCGACGTCCTGAGCTCTCCCCTCGAGGCGGAAACCGCGTTACACGCGGCGAAGAACGACCCGCACGTCCACGTTCACGTCGTCGACCGGGACGAGTCCGACCCGCTGATCAAAAAGACGCTCCAAGGCGCCCAGACGGTGGGACTGAACTTCACGGAGCTCACCCACGAATGGTTCGTGCGCCTCGACAAGGCGGTACCCGGAACCCGATGGGTGGATGCGTCGTCCGCGATCCGCAATACCCGCTTGCTGAAGGAGCCGGCCGAGATCGAGCGGCTGCGGACCGCCGCCCGAATCGGCTCGGACGTGGGACGCGAGATCCCGTCGCTCCTCAAGACCGGAATCACGGAGCTCGAGCTCGCCGCGGAAATGGAGCATCGGATGAATCTCCACGGGGCCAGCGGACGGTCCTTCGCTACGATCGTCGCGTTCGGCCCCCACGGCGCAGAACCGCACTACGAGCCGGCGGAGACCCGGCTCAAGCCGGGACAGTCGATCGTATGCGACTACGGCGCGCTCCACCGACGCTATGCGAGCGATATCACCCGGTCGTTCCACTTCGGCCCTCTCGACCCGGAGATGAAGGCCGTCCACGAGACGGTCGAGGCGGCCCAGAGCGCCGCGCTCGCGAAGATTCGGCCCGGGGTTCCGGCCCGAGAGATCCACCTGGCCGCGGAGGCCGTCATCAACGCCTCCGCTTGGAAGGGACGCTTGACCCACGGGGTCGGCCACTCGATCGGACTCGCAGTGCACGACGGTTGGGGGTACGGCCCCAAGGTGGCGGACCCGATCCAGGAAGGAATGGCGTTCACGGTCGAGCCGGGCATTTACCTCCCGGGGAAGGGCGGGGTCCGGATCGAGGACGACGTCGTGGTGACGAAAACGGGCTTCGAGTTCCTTTCGACCACGCCCCGCTCGTATCTCGAGGTCTCGGCGTGAAGTTCGGCGTCCTTACCGGTGGAGGGGATTGCCCCGGTCTAAACCCCGCGATCCGGGCCGTCGTCCGTCGCGCCGCCAAGTTCGGCCACGAGACGGTCGGGTTCTTGGACGGGTGGAAGGGCGTTCGGGACGACCAGAGCCGAGCGCTCACCCTCGCCGATGTCGCGGACATCCTCGGGAAGGGCGGCACGATCCTGGGCAGCTCGCGAACCAATCCGTTCGCCGAGGAGGCGGACGCGACGCGGCTCGCGGCGACCCTGGCTCGGCATCGATTGGACGCGCTGGTCGCGATCGGGGGGGACGATACACTCTCGGCGGCTCGCGAGCTGCATCGTCGGGGCGGGCACGTCGTCGGGGTCCCGAAAACGATGGACAACGACGTCGCGGGCACCGATTGGACGTTCGGCTTCTATTCGGCCTCGGCGGTCGCCGTGGACGCCCTCGAACGTCTTCGCGACACCGCCGGGAGCCACCATCGCGCCATCGTCCTCGAGGTCATGGGTCGTCACGCGGGGTGGGTGGCGCTCGCGACCGGCCTCGCGGGAGGGGCCGATGTGACGCTGGTACCGGAAGAACCCTACGACGAAGCGGCCCTGCTGAAACATGTGCGCGCCGCGGTCGCCGCGCGGGGGTACGCTCTCGTCGTGGCGAGCGAGGGGATCGACCTCGGGCCCCGCCGCGGTGCGGCCGGGGCCAAGGATGAGTTCGGCCACGAGCTCCTTCGGGAGCGCGAGGTCGGGGTCGAGCTCGCTCGACGCATCCAGGAAGGAACCGGGGTCGAATCGCGAAGCGCTCAAATCGGCCACATTCAGCGAGGGGGGCCAGCGGTGCTATTCGATAGAATCCTCGCCACCCGTCTCGGAGCCTACGCGGTCGACCTCGCGATCGCGGGCCGATTCGGAGAGGTCGCCGTGCTTCGAGGGTCGTCCGTGACCGGGATTCCGCTCGAGGAAGCGGTCGGGACACCGAAGACCGTAACCTCGGACTGGCTGGACTTGCTGCATACCTTCGACGCCTAGGGAGAGCCGATGGCAGTCCGAGCGCTCTGGTTCTCCCACGGGACCCTTCATCTCATCGACCAGCGCCTGCTCCCGAACCGGCAGGTGACCCGCCACCTCCGACACGTTCGGGAGGTGGCCGGTGCGATTCGGACGATGGTCGTTCGGGGAGCCCCCGCGATCGGGGCCGCGGCGGCCTACGGAATGGTCCTCGCCCGCAATGAGGGGAAGTACACTCCCGAACGGGCCGCGAAATTGCTGCGAGCCACCCGACCGACGGCCCACGACCTGTTCGTCGGGATCGAGACCGTTCGCGCAGCGTGGGCCGCCGGGCGTGACCCGCTCGCAGCGGCTCACCGGTACCGAAGGGCGATCGTCGAGGAATGCCATCAAATCGGCATCGCCGGCGCGCCGCTCTTCGCGAAGGCCCACCGCGTCCTCACGCATTGCAACGCAGGTGCGCTCGCAACGGTCGAGTGGGGGACCGCGCTCGCCCCGATCCGGGTCGCTCGCGCTCGGGGTGCGGACTTGTTCGTGTGGGTCGACGAAACCCGCCCGCTGCTCCAGGGGTCCCGCCTCACGGCGTGGGAGCTGGTTCGCGAGAAGATCCCGCATGCCGTGATCGTGGACAATGCCGCGGGTCCGTTCATGCGGACCGGCCAGGTCGATGCGGTAATCGTGGGCGCGGACCGGATCGCCCGCAACGGCGACTTTGCGAACAAGGTCGGAACGTACGAAAAGGCCGTGGTGGCCCGCGAAAACCGCATCCCCTTCTACGTCGCCGCCCCGTGGAGCACCTTCGACGTGCTGTGTCGGGACGGCCGATCGATCCCGGTTGAGGAGCGATCGGAGGCGGAAGTCCTCGAGCTCAGCGGCCGTCGGCTTGCTCCGAAGTCGAGCCGGGCGCGGAACCCGGCCTTCGACGTAACCCCGGCGAGGTATGTGACCGCGTTCGTCACGCCCGGTGGTGTGGTCCGACCGAAGGATCTTGCGGCGATGCTCGGACAACGAGCCGTCCGCTCCGCCGCAGCCGCCCGCCGTCGCCTAACCGAATAGCAGCGGCTGCGCGAGAAAGTGTTCGGTCCCTCGGAGCACCGTGCCGATGTCCGCGGTCACGGCGACCCCGAGTTGATTCAGGAATAGGACCAGGGCCAATACGCCCAGAACGGAGAGAGTCCAGCTGGTTACTGCGGTCATGGTTGTCCCTCGTCGGTAGAGGAGAAAAATCTCGCTCGCGCTACATAAACCGGGACCTCGACTCGCAGAGGAGGTCGACCGGAGCCCGAGACTCTTCCCGGCCGAACGCGCGCGCGCACGCCCGCACGGGCCTGCGCGTGCTTCCTACCGAGCGAAGAATTCCCCCCCCGGCGCGTGCGGTCCCTCCCTACCCGGCCGAGCGGCCCTCGGAGCAACATTCATAGCGGGGAGCGGTTAGCGCCTCGGGGTTGCCCTGGTAGTCTAGTGGTCTAGGATGTAGGTCTGTCGAGCCTGCGACTCGGGTTCGAAGGAGCTGGGGGTCCAACGCCCCCGGACCGGAACTCCCGACCAGGGCGCTCCCCGCCCCGGGCCGACCACGGGCCCGGGGCCTTTCGTCCCACACCCCCCACCGCTTATCCTCGGTCACGGTCTCATGCTTCCGTGGCCGACGCCAAACCCCCCAAAGGAGGCCGTTCGTCTCCCTACCTCTCGCACGCGGTCGGCGACGCGATCCGTGACCTCACCGAGAAGCGGCTGCTCGAACTGGTCCGTTCGGAGCCGGTACCGAATCACCTCGCGATCATCATGGATGGCAACCGTCGATTCGCCGCCGCCCAGGGGCTCGACGTATCGAAAGGGCACGCGAAGGGCCGCGACACGGCGGAACTCTTGCTCGACTGGTGCCTCGAGGTCGGCGTCAACATTCTGACGATCTACGCCCTCTCCACCGAGAACTTCTCCCGCTCTCCGGAGGAGCTCGAGGCGCTGATGGACCTCTACGAGAAAGCGCTGCGCGACATCGCGGTCGACGAGCGGGTCCATCGCCATGAGATCCGGGTCCGCGTGATCGGGAACCGGCTGCTCCTCCCGCAGCGGGTCCAGGACGCCATCGACGTGGCGGAGAAGGCTACGGCCAAGTACTCGCGCTACCGGTTCAATGTGGCCCTCGCCTACGGCGGCCGCGACGAGATCGTCGAAGCGATACGGATCCTCGCCCGGGAAGTCCGGGACGGACGAATCACCCCTGAGCAGATCGATTCGGAGGCGGTATCTCGCCGTCTCTACACCGCCGACCTTCCGGACCCCGACCTCATCTTCCGTACGAGCGGAGAGGAACGGATCTCGAACTTCCTGCTCTGGCAGGCCGCCTACAGCGAGCTCTACTTTTCGGACGTTCTCTGGCCCGGCCTCACGAAGGTCGACTTCCTTCGGGCGATCCGCTCGTACCAGCTACGGCGCCGTCGCTACGGAGAGTGACCGCCGGGACCGTGCGCGGGGGGTAACCGAGGGTGGCGAGTGCCTTCGGAATGAGAAAGATTAATCCGGCCGCGACCCAGAGAACTGCCGTTCCGACGTAAGTCGCCTGGACCCCGTAGCCCTCGATCAGGAGCGCCCCGCCGATCTGCGCTGCCGGAATGATGGCGATGCTCCCGAGGGCGTCGATCCCGAAGTAACGGCCCTGCATCTCGGTCGGCACAAGAAGCTGGGCCGCGGTCAACCACGCGGTCCCCGCGAACCCCGAAAAGAGTCCGATCGCGAAGAGGCCGATGGCCGCCGCGGGGACCGAGGGAAACAGTGCGAGGAGGAGGGCCATTACCCCCGAGGCGGCACCGGCCCCGATGGTCCACGCCCGCCCCGCGTGCCGGACCGCCCGCAACCGACTTACGAGCAGGGAACCGATCCCGGTTCCCGCCACTTCCAAGGCGAGGAGCAGGGCGAACGTGAGCGCCGACCCATGGAGCAGTATCGTAACGAATACTACAATGAACGTCGCCACCAAGTTATAGCAGAAGTTGAAGAACGTCGCCGAGATGGTCAGTTCGAGAAACCCCGTCGCCTTCCCCAGCCAGCGAAATCCTTCGCGCACGTCGGCGAGGTAGCTCGATTTAGGACGCTTCTCCGCCTCGGCCGCGGGGCGAATGGTCATGCCGAAAAGGAGGAGAGCCGAGAGGGCGAACGTGGCCGCGTTCGCTACGAGCCCCCACTCTGCTCCGAGACTCACAATCAGGACGCCCCCTATCGAAACTCCCACGAACGAAAGGGCCGAACGACTCGAGCGGACCAGGCCGTTCGCGTCCGCGACGAGCGGGTGGTCGACCAACGCCGGGATAATCGCTTGTTCGGCCGGGTTGAAGATCGTGCTGAACGCCCCGACGACAAAGTACGCTGCGAGGATCGTCACCAGCTCGAATCCGTGCCACGCAAGGACGATCACGACTCCGCTCATCGCGAGCGCTCGCGCCACGTCCGCGCTGATCATGAGACGCCGACGGTCGTATCGGTCGACAAGCGTGCCCCCGAAAACGGCGAAGAGAATTCCGGCGACGAGTCCGGCCGTCCCGAGGAGACCTACATCGAGCGGCGACCCCGTATCGACGAACACAATCCAGACGAGGCAGACCGACGCGATCGCGGAACCGGCGGTCGACCCGAGTCCCGCGAAGAAAACTCGGGCGTACGCCGGGTTGGTCAGCAGGCGTCGATAGACGCTGCGAGAGGGGACCGGTGGATCCATGTTCGGAAGCCACCGAGGGGAGAACACCGGGCATAAGTACGCGGCGGACGAGACGGCCGCGCCCATCCGCACTATCGGAGCGAGTGGATTGTTTTAAATAGAACCGCTTTTCTACCAAACTCGACAGCCGAGAGTAATCTCGGAGGGAAGAACGATGCTGACGGGACAGACACCAATCCTGGTGCTACGAGAAGGAACGAAGCGCGAGAAGGGCAAGAGTGCCCTCGGCAACAACATCGCCGCCGCGAAGGCGATCGCGGACGCCGTGCGGTCGACGCTCGGCCCGCGCGGTCTCGACAAGATGCTGGTCGACTCCATGGGCGACGTCGTCGTCACCAATGACGGGGTCACTATTCTCAAGGAGATGGACGTCGACCATCCCGCGGCGAAGATGCTGGTCGAGGTCGCGAAGACCCAGGACCAGGAAGCCGGGGACGGAACGACCACCGCGGTGGTCCTCGCGGGCGAGCTCCTGAAGCGAGCCGAGGGCCTCATCGACCAGAACATCCACCCGACGATCATCTCGCAGGGATTCCGTCTGGCTTCTCAGAAGGCGCTCGAAGTCCTCCAAGAAGTCAGCCAGCCGGTCACGATCAACGACCACGAGCTGCTCACCCGAATCGCGGTGACTTCCATGGCCTCGAAGTCGGTTTCCTTCGACCGCGACCACATGGGCGAGATCGCCGTGAAGGCCGTGACGGCCGTCGCTCAGCCGAAGACGGGGGGTGGTTTCGACGTCGACCTCGACAACATCCAACTCATCAAGAAGCAGGGCGGGTCCATGTCCGACACTCAGCTCATCGAGGGGGTCATCGTCGACAAGGAGAAGGTCCACTCGGGGATGCCGACCCGAGTCGAGAATCCCAAGATTGCGCTCCTCGACGCAGCGCTCGAGATCAAGAAGACCGAGATCGACGCTAAGATCGAGATCAACGACCCCTCTCAGTTGAACGCGTTCCTCCAGGAGGAGGAGAACATGCTCCGACGGATGGTCGAGCAGGTCAAGAAGTCCGGCGCGAACGTGGTGCTCTGCCAGAAGGGGATCGACGACCTGGCTCAGCACTTCCTCGCGAAGGAAGGGATCTACGCCGTTCGGCGCGTGAAGAAATCCGACATGGAGAAGCTCGCGAAGGCGACCGGGGCGAACATCGTCTCCAAGGTCAGCGAGCTCACCCCCGAGGACGTCGGGCACGCGGGCATGGTCGAGGAGCGGAAGATCGGGGAGGATTCCCTGACGTTCGTCACCGGCGCCAAGAAGGCAAAAGCCGTCTCGATCCTCATCCGCGGCGGGACCGAGCACGTGATCGACGAGATCGAACGATCTCTCGATGACGCGCTCAACGTGGTCGCGGTCGCGGTGGAAGACGGTCGTTACGTCTTCGGCGGCGGAGCGACCGCCGAAGAGCTAGCGATGCGTCTGCGGGACCACGCCGCCAAGATTGGCGGACGGGAACAGATCGCCTTCGAGAGCTTTGCCGACGCACTCGAGACGATCCCGAGGACCCTCGCCGAGAACGCGGGACTCGACCCGATCGACATGCTGATTGAACTGCGCAAGGCCCACAAGGGCGGCCAGACGCGAGCCGGAGTCAACCTCACCACGGGCAAGACCGTGGACATGGGCGAGCTCCACGTCATCGAGCCGATCCGTGTCGGACGCCAGGCGATCGAGAGCGCGACTGACGCCGCGGTCATGATCCTGCGGATCGACGACGTCATCGCTTCGAAGTCGAGCCCGCCCCCCTCCGGCGGCCCGGGCGGCGGTGGCGGCGGCATGGGTGGGATGGGCGGCATGGGCGGAATGGGCGGCGGCGATTTCGGCGAAGACTGAAGCCGACCTCCCCTCGAACCAACCCTTTCTCTCGGTCCCCGGGATCACCCGGGGACCGGACGATTCTATTTCCCGATCCCGGTTGGCGGATTTTCGATTCGATCTATTGTCGCGGCGTCCCGAGTAGTTCGCCCACTTGGCGGATGGCGCGCGCCCGGTGCGACAATTCGTTCTTGCTTTCGGGAGGAGTCTCCCCGAACGTTCGAGAGCTCCCGTCCGGAATGAAGATCGGGTCGTAGCCGAACCCCTGGCGACCGCGCGGTTTCTCGGCGATGCGCCCGTGGACCTCTCCGACGAACGTCCAATGGCGGCGGCCGCGCTGGAGGCCCGCTACCGTTCGGAAGTAGGCACGGCGGTTCCTTCGTCGGAGGAGTTCGAGGACCGGACCGAATCCCCACACCCTCAGAAAGTGGGCCGAATAGACCCCGGGAAATCCGCGAAGAGAAGGGATGAAGAGACCGGAATCCTCGACCAACACGTACCCTGATATGTCTCGGACTCCGGCGAGCTTCGAGACGACCACCTCTTCGAGCGTCTCGGCCTGGGGTTCGGGGAGCGTGCGGCGCCGCCAACGAGTCCGGACCCCGAACGGGTCCAGAAGGCCTCGCACCTCCCGGAACTTTCCGGGATTGGTGCTGACGAAAGTTACGTCGGTCACGCCTACCAGGGGTATTCGTTGTAGGCGATAATCTCGTCCGGACTCTTCCGCCCGTCACCGGACGGCTTGGCCGCGCCGTTCCCTTCGACGGGGTAACCGATCGGGATGACCGCGATCGGGTGGATTCCCTCAGGAACGTGCAGAACGGAACGGATCTTCTCGTCGTTGAACTCGATGATCCAGTTGGTACCGAGACCCTCCGCGGTCGCGGCGAGCTGAATGTGGGCGATGGCGACCGCCACATCGAGCGGATAGGCAGAGATGTATCCGCCGATCGTCACCGGAATGTCCTCTTCGACCGCGAACGCGACGATGACGGCGGGGGCTTCGGCGATCAACTTCCCCCGATTCGAAGCCTGCGCCAGGAGCCGCTTGCGCTCGTCGTCCTGAACGACCACGAATCGCCACGGTTGCATGTTGTGCTGACTCGGGGCCAGTCGCGCGGCGGCGAGGACCGCCTTCAGCTTCTCCGGCGCGACGGGGCGCGGGTTGTACTGAGTGCAGGGGCGGAAGGAGCGGATTGCGTCGAGGACGTCCATGACGACCGACCGAGAAAGATTCAAGCGGGGTGCGTCAAAGGAGGTCTACGCCTCCGACGGAAAGCAGGCCATTCAAACCGAAGAGGCGACTACCCGTTAAAAGCATTTTCGAACCGCGTCCCGAACCGCGCGGAAGTTCGAGCGACTCGAATCTCCGCGTCGTCAGCCCTTTTCTCCCGACTCCCCAGTCGTTGGAGCAGGAGGAAACCTCCGTTCCTGGGCGCTCCACTCGAACGTTCGAACGAACCCCTGCTTCGCGTTAATGGCCCACATGGGCCGGTTGAGCGAATCGTTCACGGTCCGCAGGGAGCGCACACCCCGAGCTCGAGCGTACTCCAGTGCCCGGCGTTTCAACTCGGAAGCAACCCCTCGACCTCGATACGCAGACCGGGTGCCCGTGAAATCGACTCGCAAGGAGTCCGGTTCCGCCAGGCTTCGCTCCAGACTGGAGATCGCGACGTACTCGTCCCCGACGGCGGCCAGGAAGCACGCCTCCGGGAGGAACGAGGGCGACTCGAATTCCTTCACGAATTGTTCGTAGGTCATCGGCGCGAATTTGCCGACGCGGGGGACATCCCGGGATGTCTCGTTGAGAAGTTCCAGGAGTTTGCGGCGGGTCTCCTCTCGAGCGGGCCCTTCTTCCGAGAGCGTGGTGAATCGCATTCCATCTCGCTCGAGGGCCTTTCCCCTCTCCGCCCCCGGTTCGGGTCGTTCCTGGGTGAGGTCCAACGTGCTCATCCAGACCCGACGCAGTTCGCGAAATCCGTGCCGTTGGGCAAAGTCGAAGCTCCGAGGATCGTCAGTGCGAACGTTGGTCCACAGACAGACTGCACCGTGAGACCCGGCTTCGGACTCGATCAGGGCCGCGAGGGTCCGACCGATCCCGCGGCCGCGATGTGCCGGGTCCACTTCGACTGCCGACCAGAACTTGCGGGGTTCGAAGGCGTGCGGGGCGTGGGACATCGATCCCCAGGCGACGACCGTGGAGGTGGATCGTTCTTCGACGATCCACCGCTCGTTGATCCGGTCCGAGGTCATGAACCGGGCGACCCACTGGCGCTCTTCCTCCGGCGAGAAAGGGAATTCCGGAGTCACCTTCCGCCCGATCCGGCTGACCGCCTCGTAGTCTAGGTCCGTGAACGGCCGTACGAGGTACTCTTCCCGGTCCATTGTCGGAGCGGTCGGCTCAGCTCTCAACTCCGCATAGTCCCTTGGGCTCCCTGGGAAAGACCCAAAAGCATGCCGCGCCCTTGCTGCGCCAGACCAGGACGCACCGTGAAGATACTCTCGGAACGCCTCCCCATCAAGTATCTGTTCTCCGACCACGGGGTGTGCCTCGGGATCGACACGGTTCGCTGCTCCTTCCTCTTCCTACTTCACCGGGGGGCGTCGTCCTCCAGCGACGCCCGGTAGGGGACCGGATCGTGGAGGACCTCGATTACTTCATTCCCGACATCGCGATTGCGCTCCGCAAGGATGCTCGGAAGACCGCGATGCGGTAGTCTCGCTCGGCCCCCGGTCGTTAACACGGCCGGATCGGAGCTTCGGTCTCCCCATCAAGCATTAACGAGGCGATTTACCAGTGCGGAGATAGTGAGGGCCGGGGAATGGTCCAGCCAGTAAGCAAGAACTACCACGTAATGCAGGACCGGGTTCCTGCGGCGGTTTCAATCGTGGCCGCGTCCGCCGTTGCCAGCGCGATTCTCGCGTTAGCCTTCTCTCCAGCGTTCGTGACGGCGACCAGCGCCCCCCTTCCGGCCAAGATCTCCGACGAGACCCGGGCGCTGGGGCCGGTGTTCCAGCCCGGAGTCATGCTTTCGGGCGGGTCTAACGCCACCACCACCCTCCTTGGAGGGATTGGAGTGTATTCCCAGGTCTCCGGCTTTTCGTTGCCGGTCTTCGCGGCCCTCTCGCCCGGCCCCTCCGGCCCAACGGTCGTGAATGAGACATCCTTGGTCCAGAGCTACTTCTTCGAAGGGGGTGTGTACGCCATCGCCTGGAACGGTTCCAGTTGGTTGATCGGGGGCCAGCGTTCGCCCGGAGGTGCCGATCAAGGGGTCCTGATCGCGCTGAGCGGCGGCACGGTAACCAACCTCACGGGACGGGTCGCGGACCATTTCGCTGGCGGGGGGGTTTGGTCCGTGGGATGGAATGGGACATCGTGGTTAATCGGAGGGAATTCCTCGAAGGCAGCGACTCTAGTTGCTTGGAACAACGGGTCTTTCACCGACCTCTCTTCCCGGGTCGTGGGCCACGGCTCGCAACCCTGGGTCCAGATGCTCGTCTGGAATGGTGGCGAGTGGATGGTCGGTGGGCACGGCGTGTTCGGACTTTGGACCAGTACGGGGTACGTGGACCTATTCCCGAGGTCGCCGTTCCAGAACGGCGGTGTCTACTCGGCGGCTTGGAATGGGACGTCCTGGCTAGCTGGAGGAGACGGAAGCGAGCTCGTGTGGGTGCGCGGGGAGGCAGCCACGGCGGCGACAATGCTTCCGTCGGGGTTCGACCGGCTGGCCCTGATGATCGTTTCGGCCGACCATGGTTGGTTCGTTGCGGGTAAGGGTCAGACTGCCGAAGATGCATTCGTTCCGGAGCTCGCGTTCTGGACCGGAAGCGCAACGTCCTCTGCGACCGACTATTCGACGGCACTTCCCTCTGCGTTTGACACCGGAGACATACAGGGCGGGATTCCGGCTCCCGAGTTCGGAACGGAAGCGGTCCTGATGGTCGGAGTGGGATCCTACAACGCCGCTTCGGGACACGGTACCGGGGCGATGGCACTGCTGGAGCCTTCCGAACAAGGATCGTGAAACTCTAGAAGGTTCCCATTCACTAGTTCCAGTCGGAGACGAAAAACCATGACCTCCAGAGCCGGAAGTCGTTCGATGTTTTCGCTCCCGGGGGAAGACTCCGGTTCGTCCGCGGCAAAGGTACCACCGATAGACGTCCTCATGGCCACCTATGAGTCGGCGGCGACCCTCGCAGCGGCGCTCACCTCCGTTCGCGCATTCGTTCCGGTGCACCACCTGATCATAATAGACCGGGCGAGCCGAGACGGTTCGGCCGAGATCGCGAGCGATTATGGGGCGAAGGTGTTCGAGGATCAAACCGGGCTCGGACGCGCGCGGAACTTGGCCCTCGCCACCGCCGATACTGACCCCGTCCTCTTCGTCGACAGTGACGTCCAGATCGATCGGCCCGACTTCTACACTCGCGCGCTCGCAGAGTACGCGCGCCCGGGGACGGCTGCGGTCGTCGGGATGAATGTCGGTCACCGGTTCCGTTACGGCCTCCCTTTGGGGTTGACGATGCTCGGTCGGCGCTGGGCTCTCGATGCGGGAATCCCGGATAGTGCCCAAGGTCGGGAGACCTACTACCTCCAGCGAGCCGCCCGTCAGCAAGGTCTGAAGACCCGCTACGTTCCGGACGCGATGCGTCACTACGGGACCTACCGGGCGTCGCCCCATTGGCCCGAGTTCCAGGGGGCTGCCATCCGTCGCTCTTCCGGATGGAACCCACGTGAGCTCGCCTACGCGGCGGCGGTGGTCCTCCTGATGCACCTCAACAGCCGGCGGGTGCGGAACGTCGCCTACAGTCCGATCTTCTACCTCAAACTCCTGCGGGGATTCACCGACCCGGTGCATTGGTCTCGACTGGACCGCACCACGAACCCCGCCGGAACGGTTCCTAACCGGCCCTGACCGAAACGGTAGGCGAAGGCGGAACCATGAGTTCGGCACGACGCATGGTCATCAGAAAGTGGTCCCCGAGGTATCGGAACGGCCAACGCGCGGACAAGAACCGGTCCCATCGGTCAAGGCGGTTGAAACCGTGATCAAATTTCTCGGCGTACCCCACGAGGTCGGAGGGAGGGAGAAGGACAGGAACGCCCACGATGCGCTCCGGAAGGAACCACGGGGCGAACGTCCGGGCAAAGGTCGGTTCTGAGTGCGCGTAAATGTCCACGCAAAACCGGGACGAGCCGACTCGGACCGGACGATCGAAGCGCCCGAATGCCCGGCCGAATTGACCGGTGAGCGAGTACCCTAACAGCTCGAACGCGCACCATCGATTGTACACTCCGGCCACGAACTTTCCTCCGGAGCGGACCAGTCCGTGGAGTGCCGGTGGAATTGACGCGAGCTCCGCCTCGCAGTTCAACGCCCCGTAGGTCGAATACGCTCCGTCGAACGCCCCCGGCCCGAGTTCCTCTAAGAGTCGGGGGATCGAGGCCGCGGCTAATCGCTCGGTCCGCAGACGTTCGGAGACTCCGTCCCGGCGGGCTTTCTGCCGGACCACCTCGAGCATCCGTTCGGAGAGGTCGACGCAAAAGACCTCGTGTCCCTCCCCTAGCAAGGGGAGGGTCTCCATTCCGGAGCCACAGCCTATCTCGAGAAGCCGAGGGGAGCGTACGAAGGTCCTGCGGAGTTCCGCGAGGGAGCGGTCCCGGAGCAGTCGGTTGATCCGGTTTCCCAGGATGTGCCGATCGTAGTCCTCGGCGACGTTGTCAAACTCGGCGGAGAGCCAACCGTGATATTGTTCGTCGCCCCCCGAGGGCGGCCCCGCCGCACCGAGGTGGACGCGCAGGACGCGCGCCGGATCTCCGTACCAACGGGCGAATCGCCGAGGGCCATACTTTTCCTGAAACAGTTCGAGGACCCGTTGTTTTTCGACCGGATCCGAGATCAGCTCGGTGGAACCCAGTTCGGTTCGGCCCGAGATCTTCAGCCGGGCCGCGCCGGTGCGGAGAATCTCCACGGGCCATCGGGCGGATCGTTCTCGTCCCACCAGGAAGACGAGGTCCGCTTCGCGAACGAAGCCGAGCGGGACCAATCCGCTCAAGAGGATCAGCTCGAGACTACCGTCTTCGACCGGTGCGGATGAGGACTCCGCGTCGAAGGACGATGCGGTCTCCGTACTTCCCGACCTCGCCGACGACACGCTCTACCCCGAGGCAGTCGACCGTAATGTCGCCTGCGTTCAATCGCTGGTCGAAGGTGCGGCCATCGTTCCGGCGTATCGACGACGTGAGGTCGGGCCATTCGGATTCGACGACCGGCTCTCGGAGACGGCGGTTGGGGGGAAGGGGCTCGGCGCGCGGTAGCTCTCGCGCAGCCGCTCGAATTTCCGCGAGGCGAACGCGAGCCGCCGCCAGCGAGTTTCGGTCCGGAACCGGTGGTCCGGCATCGATGCCTGACGGAATCCACGGTCCCGGCGGAGTCCCGCGAGCTGGAGATAGGCGGCCAACCACGGAAAGACTGCCGCGCTGAGTAGGCGC
Source organism: uncultured Thermoplasmata archaeon (assembly GCA_963730815.1). GTDB lineage: Archaea > Thermoplasmatota > Thermoplasmata > Lutacidiplasmatales > UBA184 > Lutacidiplasma. The sequence continues at coordinate 63,724 of CAVSTD010000011.1, read as the reverse complement.
ACGAGAATCGGAGCGGGGCGCGCGAGGGAACCCGACTCGACCGGCCCCTGGTTCTTTTCGGAGTAGAGACGCGGGATCTCCTCCTTCATCCAGCCCGCCTTCGACAAGAGCCCGCGGTAGTACTCGTCCCCGTGGATCGGTTGTGCGGTGAGCGCCTCCCGCGCGAAGAGGAACCCTTGGCTGCGAGCGAACTCACCGAGCGCTGCTCCGTCTTCCAGAACGAGGTTGAAGCAAGGCGTCGCTTCGGCCCCGCCCGTACGTCGCCTGCGAGCGATCCGAATGCAGAGGTAGGAGTAGGCGAGGAACCACCACAGACCGCCGGTCCGGGTCACGACGAACAGGTCGAGGTCGTCCCCCTGCTGAGGCATACCGTACGCGGCGGATCCGGTGACGCAAACGCAGTGAGAGACCGCGCGGGCGCCGCGCAGCGGACCAGCTAAGAGCGCCTTCGCCAAATCGAGGTAATGCCGGCCGCGTTCGAGCCGCTCCTGCTCCGCGGTTGGCAGGGTTTCGGGGGCGAACGCTGACTCCCCCTCTACCCGGGCAAGATGCGGCCGAGTTTCGAGCCAGTCTCGGACTTCGGGAACGGTGGCAGGCGCGTCGTTGGGCAAGAGACGGAGGAGCTCCGGCAGGAGTATGCCCGTCCCGAATTGCGAGGCCGCCCCGACGACCGCCGTGATGCGATGCTCAAGTGGGACTGCGAAATCGGCAATTGCTTGAGTGTCTAAGCAGGAGAGAGCCTGCGGACCCACAAGCTCTAGCGGGCCGGTCGATCGGGCGCGATGCCATCGAACGTGGTCCCTCTGAGGAGGCAGTCGATCCCAGGCCGCGAGTACGTAGGAAGTGAGCTCCCACGCAGCGAGTCGCCCGAAATGGACGACTCCTCCCTCTCGAGCGATCATCTTCCTAAGGAGCCGGGCGGTGTCCACCGGCCTCTCGATCAACTGGCGGGGGATTGTGGAGGGGGGCTCCCGCAAAACCGAAGTTACCTGGGCGTTGCCGACGTGGATTCTTCGGCGTTGGCGTAGGTGGTCGCCTACGGTACCTGGAACTTCGATGGAGACCCGGGCGTCGGCGGCGTACCATCGTCCTCCCGAGTGCTGTGCCAGCCAGACTGCGAGGTACGAACCATCGTTGATTATCCCATCAGGAATCGGCGGGACGCTCGGGAGACTGACGAGCAAGAGTTCGTCCGAAAGGTGTCCGCCAGTCCCGGTCGAGAGCAGTTGCGCGTGAAATTCGTGATGGAGGTGCCACATCCATCGAAAAGTGGGGGCCCAAGGGCCAGTAGCCTCCCGAGGAACGACGGGTCGGGCCATGACCGCAAACGGCGCCTCTTTGCCTTCGGCGACGCGCACCAGTTGCTCGACGGCTCCGGGTTCGGCGCGGGCGTCGGAGTTCAGGAGAACGAGGGCGTCGCCCGACGCCCGCTGAAACACTTGCCGAAGGGCGCGCGCCTTCCCTCCCCGGTCCGGTTCCACCACCACACGGACGCGAGGTTCCTCCTCAGCTAGCGCGTGAGCGATTTCGACGGTACGGTCGGTACACCCGCTAGCTACTACCCATATCTCCCCCCAATCCACTCCCTCCGGCAGTTTCTGATCGATGAGCGATCGGACCGCCGTGCGCAGGTGGGGCTCCTCGTTGTAGGCAACGATGCCCGCGGCGAGCGTGAGGGGACCCGAGGAAAGCGAGGTTCCGATGCCGGGCGAACTTCCTGCCATCGTCCCTCTCCTCGGAATGGTTCTGTTCGCTCACCTGTCCGCAACAAAGTTCTCGCAGAGAACGGTCCGAGCCATCAGCGGTTGGCCACTCCTCGAAAGATCGAAAGGGGAAACTCAGAGACGGTCAGGGATAGGCCGGGAGTCTCGATCCCGCGGCAGGAGAGTCGATGCTGCACGAGACCCGCGGCCAGCGCGGGCGCTCCGACCCCGAGCGGCACTTCAATCTGGTGGCCGCAGTCGAGTTGCAGAGTTCGACACGAAATGACGGGTTCCAGAATCGGGTCCGGGATCACGGTTCCTCCTCGTCGACATACGTGAGGTCCGAGGGCCGGCGGCGCGCGTAACGGGTGCCGGCCGCTACGAGGAGGGCGACGAGCGTTGCGACTCCGCCGACCACGACCAAGTCCACCGTGGGGATGCCGGCGACCGTGGCCGGGAACAAAACCTGAACGTTGGCGGTATAGCTGACAGAGGTGAACTCTCCGGCGCCCGCTCCGAACGTCACCGCAACGGTTCCGAGCGAGGAATTTCCCGACGCGGAGGGTGTCGCCGGAATGCTGGTAGCGGAAGGTAGGCCGGTATTGGCGACCGCGCTCGTTGCGGCGGACATCTGCTCGAACGTCGATCCGCTCGTAGTGGAAACGCCCGACATGAGGGACCCGGGCGAGGTTCCGAGGAGCAGGTGTTCCTCGCTGGCGAACGACGGCCACAGCGTGAGCGTCACCGCGAGATGGTCACCGGCCGCTTGCCAGGACCAGTTCGACACCTGAATCTCGATCGCGACCGTGTCGGTCGGCCCCGATGAAGATCCGGCATAGATCGGCAGGACGAAATCGACCCGAGCATCGGCGAAACCGAGAACGGGGAACGGGGCCGACGGAGCGGTCACCGGCGCGTGAACCGTGTAGCCAAGGTCGTAGGCGTCATCGCTCGAGAAGTTGGTTGCCGCCCAGGAGTTCGACGGGAGGGCCGCGGTCGCGACAAGACTTCCCGCTGCGGTGACTTCCGAAATCGATCCTAGCGTGGCGGACATTCCCGTGTCCGCCCGGGAAAGGGCCGACACTCCGACCGTGGGCACGCCCGGCGAAAACTGGCAGAGGACGATTCCGTTCGACCAAGACGACGGCGCGATTCCCCAAGAAGTCGTCGGGGTCGCGGCTGACGCTACCGGAGATAGGAGGAGAAGCAGGCCGACCGCGAGGGACAGGGAGCCCACCCCTACCGCCGCGCGGGGCGGGCGAGTCGATATGTCCCCGCAATTGGCCCTCGTCCACGTCATCGGATGCCTCATGGGTCGGTGAGCGTCACCCTCTTTTTGGTCCAAGGACGAAATCGATTGGTCCAAAGACGCGAGGTCAGGGCCGAAACAGGTCGGACCAGGTTTCGAGGAGTCGCTCGATCCACTGATCACCGAACCCGCCTCGGTAGGTTACGAGCAATCGGATCACTCGGTCCCGTTCGGTCACGTCGAACGTACGCCATCGTCCCCGTCGACCCGTCCTCACAACTCCCGTCTCGATCAACCGCCGGAGATGGACGGACAGCCGGCCCTCACTGAGGTTCGTCCGCTCGGTCAATTCCGGCACGGTCGCTTCGCCCTTGTCGAGCAACGCGACCAGAAGCAGGCGAGCCGAAGCAGAACGGGTCAAGCCCAAGAGGCGGCGGTCGCCAAGTGGGACTTCGGCGACGAAGTAGTGGTCCTGGATCGTGCTGCGTTCTCGATGGACCAGTCCTGACTCCGTCAGGCGGTCAAGGTGATAGGTAGTTTCGCCCCATCCCGTCGCGGCGGCCCGTTGGACCTCGCGCGCCCCTACGCCCGGGGCCCGGCGAACGGCGTCGTAGATTCGGCGCCGCGTGGCGAGGGCAAGCGGATCCTCCTCCATCGCTCAAACATGTCGGGGCCACAGGGTGGTGGCAAGAAGGAGTAGGGCAACGAGTAAGGTCAGGGCGAGGACCGGGAGGTTCGGAACTGCCCACGAGGGGGGGCTGAGAGGAAGCTCGCCCCACGTCCAGAGGCCGCCGAGCAATGCCAACAACGCGTTCGCTCCGGCGAGAGCGAGAAAACGACCATCCCGTGAGCGGAAGAAGGCCCCGGTGGGGACGCCCGCGTTGATGCACGAAATCCCGGTGACCAGGACCGCTACGAAGAGCTCGACGAGTCCCACGACCGCGGAGAGTCCGTTCGACGGTTTAAGGAATTGGTCCAAAGGCGAAAGAGACCTCGGGCCTGGAGACCGGTGGGTCGTCTCGGGTCCCTCCTCGAGGCTCGCACAGGACCAGACTTATCCCGAAGGCAGGAATCCAGACTGACCCAAGGTTGTCACCAAGGCGAAACGGCTCGACGCGGCGAATCAGGAACGGGCCGAAGCCGCGGTTCGGTGGGAAGATACGGCGAATACGGCGAATGAGACCGGCCGCGCCTCGGACCAGACCGAGTCCGAGCAGGAAGGTCGTGTCTTGGATGCCGTGGATCGCAAGACAAAGAGAATCGAGGCCGAACCCTAACCCGCCTTGTAAGCGGGGTTTCGTCGGCGGAAAAAGCCCGGTCCGGAAGGTGACCAATGGCCCGGCCCGACCACGAACCCCTTCCCGAACGGAATGACCCTACCCGTTCAGCCCAATGATTAAATATGGCTGACACGGCTCGGAGAGCGCTGCTGACAACCGTCCGACAAACGGACGGATTTCGGCGACGGTGGACGCGGGTCGAAGGATCGGAGGAAGCGCCCGATGTACCTGAAACGTCTCAAGCTGAGGAACTTCAAATCGTTCGCCGGGGCGACCGAGATACCATTCCAGCCGGGGTTCACCGGCGTGGCCGGCCCGAACGGGATGGGCAAGTCGAACATCTCGGACGCGATCCTGTTCGTTCTCGGCCCGACGAGCTCGAAAGCGTTGCGCGCGGAACGGCTGACGCATCTCTTCTTCAACGGAGGCTCCTCGAAGAAGGCCGCGACGGAGTGCGAGGTCTCCCTCGTCTTCGACAACACCGACAAGCTGCTTCCGGTCGAGACGGCCGAGGTTGAAATCACCCGGTACGTGAAGTTGGCGCCCAGCGACCCGGACGGCTACTACTCCTACTTCTACGTCAACGGCAAGAGGACGACCCAGACGGAGATCGACTCCCTTCTCTCCCATGCCCGCCTCTCGGGAGACGGTTACAACCTCGTCCAGCAGGGGGACATCAACAAGATCGTCACCATGGGACAGATCCCTCGCCGTGGCCTCGTGGAACGGCTGGCCGGGATCAGTCAGTACCGACGACGAGCTCGAGCGCGCGGCGACCAAGCGGACCGACCTCGACGCGAACCTCGACCGGATCCAGACTCTGCTGACCGACATCAAATCCCGCCTTTCTGGCCTAGAGGGTCAACGACTCCTCGCGATCCAGTATAAGCAACTCCAGGACGACAAGAAGCGCTCGGAGGCTCGGCTCGCGCGGGCCGGCCGCCGCCTGGCCGAGCACGAGCTCGCCACCTGCCGAAAGCAAGTGGACACGGTCCGGGCCGAGCTCGAAGAGCTCGACAAGTCGCGTACTCAACTGAGCGCTCGGCAGGCGGAGCTCGCCGCCGCGATCGATGCGATCGACCGGGAGATCGCCGAGGCGGGCGGTACTGCCGCCGTGAAGTTCAAGCAAGAGGTCGACGAGAAGAAGATGGCCTACGCCCGACTCGACCAGAGCCTCGGCCATCTCCGGGAAGGCCTCGAAGCGATCGCGACCCAGGCGGACGAGCTGGCTAAGTCGGTTCGGGCCGATGAGACCCAAGAGTCGAACCTTCAGGCCCAGGAATCCAAGCTCGCGGAGCGTCTCGCTGCGCTGGCCAAGACCGCGGACGACAACGCGCGAGAGATCCAGACGGCGACCGGGACCCCGGGAAAGGCGCACGACAAGCTCGCTGCGGCGCGCAAGCAGCAGCTCGAACTCACCCGGCAGACTGAATCGAAGCAGAACGCCTGGACGGAAGCCGTCCAACAGCGGGAGACCTCGAGCGCTTCTCTGCGCAATGCCGAACGTACTCAGGCGCAGGCTGAGGATGACCTTCGCGAACGTGAGGTCGAGGTAAAGGACCTCGAGCTACGCATCAAGGAGGCATCACCCGGCAAGAACGGTTCCGGACCGGCGACGGGTGATCTCCAAAAGGAGCTCTTCTCCCTCAAGACGAAGGAGAAGAATCTCGGGTCGGAACGCGACCGGCTCGCCCAAGAGGTTCTCGAGCTCAACCGCCGCTACCTCTCGCTCGACGCTCGTCTGAAGGCTCGGGCCGACGGGGGCGGACGGCCTACGGCCCTCGCCGCCGTCGATTATCTTCTCTCTCAACGCAACCTCGGCAAGATCCCGGGGATCCGCGGCACCGTGGAAGAACTGGCCGAGTTCGACCCGAAGCTCAAGACTGCACTCCAGGTCGCCGGCGGGGGCCGCTTCCAGGCCCTCGTCGTCGAGACCGACCAGGTCGCGGAGGAGTGCATCAAGCTCCTTCGGGAGGAGAAGCGCGGTCGCGCCACGTTCCTCCCGCTCAACAAGATGTTGCCGGGCCGCGCGCACGGAAAGTCGCTCGTCGTATCGAAAGCCCCCGGGGCGGCCGGCTTCGCGCTCGACCTCGTGAAGTTCGACGAAGCCCTTCGACCCGCCTTCTGGTACGTGTTCGGGGAAACGGTCGTCATGGACGACCTGGGCCGCGCCCGAGCCCAAATGGGCGGAGTTCGGTTGGTCACCCTCAACGGGGACCTTATCGAGGCGACCGGCGCGATCTCGGGGGGATATCTCGACCCTACCAACCAGGGTCGGGGCAGCGATTCCGCCGTCGAATTGAAGCGGCTCGGCGAAGAGCTCCGGGCGAAGGGCGCTGCCGAGACCGCATCCCGGTCCGAGCTCGCCAAGGTGAGCGAGCGGATCCGAGCCGTCGCCGAAGAACTCTCCACCCGGTCCATCCAGGACCAGGCGCATCAATCCGCTCGGGAGGTCTTCGACAAGGACCTCGAGACCGCGCGGGAGAAGCTCTCCGCCGCCCGGGCTCGGATCGAGGCGGCTCGTGTCGAGCAGAAGAAGGTCGAGACGGCCCTTGCGACCGCCGAGGCCTCCGTCGACCGACTCGCCGCCGAGATCGCCGCCCTGAAGACGCAGACCCAGAGGGCCCAGGAGCAATACCTGAGCCAGCTGCCCGAGGCGGTTTCGGTTCACCTTAGGTCCCTCCAGCAGACCGCTCAGAAGACGGCCGAAGAGCGGGTTCAGGTCAACGGAGAGCTCGAATCGATCCGAGCTTCCCTCGCCGCGCTCTCGACGAATCTCGAGACCCGTCGCGCAGAGCTGGCGAAAGCGCAGAAGGACATCTCCGCGAAGAAGAAGGAGATCGCCGAGACGGAGCGTTCGCTCCGCGACTCCCGCGCCGCACTCGAGGCCCTGAAGGGAGTCGAGTCCAAGCAGAGCGAGTCGGCCCGGGCACAGACGGAGAAGAAGAAGAAGCTCGACTCCGAGCGCCTCGACGTCACCGCGAAGCTCGCGCAGGCGCAAGCGAACCTCGAAACCCGGCACAGCATGCTCACTCAGGAAGAGACCCGTCTCGCCCAAGCCGAGGTCCGGGTGAAGGAACTCGACGAAGCCCTCAAGCAGTTCCCCGAGGCCGAGCCGGACGAAAAACCGGTCTCGGTCGAGGAACTGAAGCGGAAGATCTCGGCGCTCGAACAGCAGCTCCAGTCGATGGGCGATGTCAACCTGCGCGCGGTCGAGGAGTACGACCAGGAGAAATCCCGGTCGGAGGACTTCCAGCTGGAGGTCCAGCGACTCACCAGCGAGAAGACGGAGCTCCTCTCGCTCGTCGGCGAGATCGAGAAGAAGAAGCGAGAGAAGATCACCGACGTCGTGGCCCAGGTAGGCACGCACTTCAAGCAGATCTACGGGGAGCTCTCGGCCGGCGGCGAAGGAGAGATCTCGCTCGAGAACCCAGAGGACCCGCTCGCCGGGGGCCTTCTCATCAAGGCGCGGCCGATTGGGAAAACTGTCGGTCGGCTCGAGCAATTGTCCGGCGGGGAGAAATCGCTCGCGAGCCTCGCGTTCATCTTCTCGATGCAGCGCTACGACCCGAGCCCGCTCTACGTCTTTGACGAGGTCGACATGTCGCTCGATGGGCTCAACGCGGAGTTCGTCGGACGGATGCTGCGCCGCAACGCGGAACGCGCGCAGTTCATCGTCATCTCGTTGCGCAAAGTGACCCTCAAGTTCGGCCACCATCTCTTGGGAGTGACGATGCGCGGGGACGGCTGCTCCCGCGTCGTCGGCATCGACCTCGACGACATCCATGATGTCGAGGGCCGCGAGAACGCCCGGGCCCCCGAGGCCGTGACCCCGTTGGAGGCCCGTTGACGATCTCCGAAACCGAGGTCACCGAGCTGGTTCCCTCGGCAACGGTCCCGCGCGAGGCGGCGGAGAAGGTGCTCCGCTACCTCGTGTTCCACCGGTCTCTGATCGGCGAGAGCGAGACCACCGCCCCCTTGCTCGAGCGTTATCTTTCGCTTGTCGAGAACCTGAAAGAAGGCGTGCATATCGTCATCCCCGACCCGTTCCAGAAGGCGATCGCGCTCCTCTTCGAGCTCGTGATGGAGGAAGAGTTCGACCCCTGGGAGATCGACCTGGTGAAGTTCACCGAGTCGTACCTCGAGCGCGTTCGCGAGGACGGAGCGGTCAACTTCGCGATCGCCGGCCGACTCGTCTACATGGCCTGGAACATCCTCTATCTGCAGTCGGAGGAGATCCTCAAGCTGCGTGCCGTGCCCGACACCCCCGTGGACGGTGGGGCCAATTTCCCGGACGGAGCCGACGAAAGTTACCTGCCGCTCATGGACACCCCCGAAGCGGTCGACGTCACCAGCTCGGTCCTCGGGTCGACCGACCCCCCGCCTCTCCTCGAGATGGTCCGCCATCCCGAGACGCGACCGGTGTCGCTGCTCGAGCTGGTCCGGGCCTTCGGTGAGGCCGAGGCGGATGCGCGTCGCGCGCTCCGTATCGAGGAACTGCGCGACCGCCTTCGGGAGGAGCAACGCGCACCGCCCGAGGTCCTCGTACACGGAGAAATCCCCGAACGGGACCTCGAAGACACCTGGACCGCGACCCTCTCCCACCCCCTCGGGGAAGAGTTCCCCCTCCTCGACCTCTGGAACCCGCTTTCCGGACGCGACCGCCTGGTCGCGATCTTCCTTGCTTTACTGTTCCTCGCCCGCGAGCGGTCGGTGGAGCTGCGCCAGGAGGTACTCGGGTCGTCCCCGGTCCTCGTCGTGCGCACCGCCGAGTCCCGCAAGGTCGTGGTCGAGGAGCCGTAAGGAGGGTCCATGCCGTCGAAGCTCGATGACCTTGTGTTCCAAGTCGAAGCGGTGCTGTTCGCCAGCGGAAAGCCTCTCGCCGTGAAGGAGATCGCCGACGCGCTCGGCCTCGACGATTACCGGCCGGTGCAACGAGCGGTCCGCACGCTCGAGCAGACGTACGGGAACCGTCAGTCGGCGCTCGAAGTGCGCCGCGTCGGGGACCGCTACGCCCTCCAGCTCCAGGAAAAGTACGTACCGACCGTCCACTCGGTCACCCCGGTCGAGATGACCCCCCGAACGCTCCGGACCTTGACGCTGATCGCCTACCACCAACCGATCCTGCAGAGCCACATTGTCCGAATGATCGGAGACGTGACCTACGAGGAAGTGCAACGACTGCGGGGCATCGGGCTCGTCCACACCGAGCCGAAGGGCTCGACCCTCGAATTGGTCACGACCCGGCGGTTCGCCGAGTACTTCGGCATCGCCTCGACCCGGCCCGAGGAGATCCGACGCTTCCTCGAGCAGAAGCTCGGCGTAGCACCGTCCATTCCGACTCCCAGCGGCGCGGGAACCGACGAGGTAACCGCCGCACCGCCGCCCACGCCCGAGGTGCCCTCCGATGGATCCCCGGGAACGACAGCCCCCGACGAGGTCCCCCCGGCCGAGCCGCCGCTCGCTTCCTAGTACGCCCCGCACTGCGGACATCGGACCGGGTCGGAGGGGCGCAAGGCCCCACAGTACGGGCAGAGGAAGGTCGCTCCCGGCAGAGCTCCGGGCGGCCCGAGCGAAGGGGACCCGATCGGTCCGCCCATCTGCGCCCCCCACGGGACCACCGCAGACCGGGGCGGGCGTCGGGAGGAGCGGGCCACGAGGACTACGAGCAGAACCGCCACCACGAACCCGACCCCGAAGATCGCGAAGATGACCGCCCACGGAACCGGAGCTCCGGCCGTGGAAGACTCGGGCGGGAGGCTCGGCGTCGAACCGTTATACCGGTAGTTGAGCAGCGTCGTGTTCCGGTCGGCGGCGAGGAACGCGGGCGCGCTGACCTCGCCCCAGCCCGTCGTCGCGTCCCACCCGGCGGCGGCCGAGAAGACGTAGTTGCTCCCCACGGTGACGTCGGTGAACGGGTCCGTTGGACCGGGATGGGCCGCGAAAAAGCTCGCGAACCGATAGATCTCGGGGTCGAGGTACCCGAGCCCGGCCCAGGGACCGACTGACCGGTTGTTCTCGACGGCGACCACGTCGGCCAACAATCCGGCCAGCAAGGGAGCCGCGATGCTCGTTCCTTCGAGGATGTAGAAGAAGATCGCCCCGGTGGCGTTCGCTAAGACGGTGACCAAGGTGGAATTCGCGGGCATCGCCACGTCCGGTCCCGACCGTCCGAGGGTCAAGGCGCCCTGGACGAGCGTCGCGTTGACGATGGCCGGTTGCGCGGCGGAGTGGAATTGCCAGTACGGTTCCGGGATGACCGTGCTCGCCCCTCCTTCGGAGCCGGCGTAAGCCCCCGGACCGCCCAGCGTGTCGTACCACGTCGACGCGCTCGAGACCTGCCCTGCCGAGGGATCGTAAGAAAGGTTGAGCGAGGACCCGTTGAAGTAGGCGCTCGGAGAGCCGGAAAGAGTGATCGAGACCCCCCCGACCGAAACGGAGCCGGAGGTGTTCCACGCCGCGGTGGCCGGCCAGACCGGCCATTGGCCGTCGCCCCGGTGGGTGAGCGAGTCGGGCGCGTTGCCTTGGTCACCACTCGCGGATAGCACGGTCACGCCGGTCGCCGCGGCTGTGAGCAGCTCGGCGTTCCAGGCCGAGTTATTCAGGTCCGGGAGACCGAACGAACAGCTCACCACCGCGAGGTGAGCCGGTCCGTAGTTGTAGGCGAGGGCCCGGGCGAGGTCGTCCGCAATGTAATTCGCCGCGTCACCGACCGTCGCGCTGCCCTGGAGAAGACTGCCTGCGAAGTAGAAGTTGTAGAGCGACGACCCCGGAGCGAGACTCCCGGCCATCTCGAGGTCGAGGGAGTTCTCCACCTCGTAGAGGGTCGAGTCATTTTGCGACCCGAAGGACCCGGGCGGAGGCGGCGTGACACCGTTTACGTCGACGGGAATGCCGGTGACGTTCGGCATCGGCCAGGCCGGGTCGAGGGTCCCGTTGAAGTAGGCTTGCAGGACGGCCGGATCCCAGGGGGGCAGATCGGTCTGCGTGGTCAGGTTGTAGGCGCTCCCGAGGAGGGTCGCGATCGCGACGGAACGCGGGTAGGTCGCGTTCGGGACGCTGTGGCCTCCGGGGAAGAGCGCGGTCGCTCCGTACGCTTGCGTATAGTCCGAGCCCACGAACCAGTCTTCGCCGCTTGTGTTGTCGTGAACGAACTGGACGCCATCGCTGGACCACGGTCGAGGTGAAACGTCGAGCGATCGGGACGCTTGGGCCAGAGCCACCGTAGCCGAATCCGACAAGCCATCGATTCCGGTGACGAGGCCTTCCCACGAACGAGGAAGTGAGACCACTCCCACGGCGGTGTACAGAGGAATTCGGCCGTCCGACCCATAGGAGACAAGTTGAACCCCCAAAAGCCGGTCGACGGAGGCCGCTGGGAGGACGACGGTCATGGAGGACCGGTCGGGCGCGACCGCGAGGTCCCGTGCGCCCGAACTTTCGAGAGACGCCTCCACCTGCACGACGGTCGCGGCAGGCGGCGCGAACTCGTTGACAAACTCCGGGTAGGAAAGGAAGTGACGATAGTAGGAGGACGCGGGATCCTCGACCTGGTTCAGGTAACGGTCGAGTTCACCCGACCTGGGGTTGGCGAGAGTCAGCGTGAGGGACACAAGAGTCGTGGCAGGAAGATTCCGTTGGGGGGCGGAGGTTGGGAGGGGGAGTATATCGGTCGTCAACAGAGTGGCTGCCGATCCCGACGGAGCCGCCGACGGGGCCGGTGCCACGGCCACCGCTGCCGGGCCTGCCAGCATGAGAATCGAGAGCAAAATGCCGAACACCGCCGCCGGCCCGAGCATCCCGCGAACCCAGGCCCTTTCGCCTAATGAGGTCGTCATCGGACCGGGTCCGGCAATCCTTTAGTCCGCCTCGGAATCTCGGCGGTCGATGCCCCGCGCAGCGAGCGACGGAGGTCGGCGCTGCGTATTCTGCGATATCGTGGAACGTCGGGCGCCCGCGTACGTCGTCTATGAGGACGCCTCGACGCTCGCTTTTCTCGATATCTTCCCTTTCACACGGGGCCATCTTCTCGTGGTCCCAAAGCGACACGGAGCACGTCTGACGGACCTCCCATGGGACGACCAAATGGCGCTGATCCGGACCCTGGATGAGCTGTGTCGGCGCGCCGAGCGCCTCGCCCCGGATTACAACCTCGCCCTGAACGCCGGAGCGAGGGCCGGCCAGGTGGTCTTCCATGTTCACTTCCACATCATTCCCCGCTATGGGGAGGCCAATCCGTTCCGGGCGAGCGCGCGGCCGGCGTTGACCGAATCCGACGCAAAGGCTCTTGTCGCCGAGCTCTCGTCCCCCTGAGGACAGATGCCGACCACGCCCCGCCCTCCCGCCGTCGCCGGACAGTTCTACGAGAGCGACGGGGCAGCGCTCGCGCACCAGCTCGAGAGTTGCTTCACGGACGCGCGGGGACCGGGGACGCTTCCTACGCGGCAGAGGTCCGCCGACCGAACCGTGCGAGCGGCGGTGGTTCCGCACGCGGGCTACGTGTTCTCCGGCCCGATCGCGGCGCACGCGTACCGGTTGATCGCGGCGGATCGACCGCCCGAGAGCGTGCTCGTACTCGGCGTCGACCATTACGGAGCGAGTCGGGGGGCATCGTTGTCCGAACGACCGTGGCTCACCCCGCTCGGACCGACCCCGGTCGACCCGAAGCTTTTGGCGGCACTTCGAAAATCTCCGGTGAACGTCGACGAGGAGGCGCACCGGCGGGAACATTCGATCGAAGTGCAACTACCGTTCCTCGAGTACGTCCTGCCGCACCCTCTTTTCGTCCCGCTCGAAGTGGGCTATGGGCCGTACGAGTTCTTGGAAGAGGTCGCGGGAGTGGTCCGGGCAGCGATCCAGGATCGGGACGTGCTGGTGATCGCCTCGACGGATTTCTCCCATTACGTGCCCGCGGCGACCGCGGAACGCCTCGACCGTCTGGCGATCGACCAGATCCTGGCACGCGACCCTCGGGGTCTCTACGACACGGTCCGGCGGAACGACATCTCCATGTGCGGGATCGCCCCCACGACGGTCCTGCTCGCCGCGCTCGAAGGGCTCGACGTACGTCCCCGGCTCCTTCGGTGGGGACATTCCGGTGAGGTCGAGAAGATGCGCGACGTGGTAGGCTACGCGTCGATCGTCTTCGAAAGCCCCGCCGAGCGCTCCCCTGTTAAATAGGATGGGAGGCTCCGCGCGCCCGGCCCCCGATGATCCTGTCGGACGTCAAGATCCGGGAAGCTCTGCGCGACCGGCGCATCGTCATCCGACCGTTCCGCCCGGAGTGTCTTGGGACCAATTCCTACGACGTGCACCTCGGGCCCTACCTTTCGGTCTACCGGGACGCCGCGCTCGACGCGCGCGAGAACAACCCGGTCACCGAGTTCCGGATCCCGCGCGACGGATACGTCCTCATCCCCGGACAACTCTATCTCGGAGTGACCGAGGAGTACACCGAGACCCACGGGTACGTCCCGTTCCTCGAAGGCAAATCGAGCGTGGGGCGCCTTGGCATCGACATCCACTCCACAGCCGGCAAGGGCGACGAAGGATTCTGCAACTATTGGACCCTCGAAATGAGCGTCAAGGTCCCGGTTCGGATCTATTCGGGGATGCCGGTCGGTCAGCTGATCTACTTCGAGATCTCGGGTCGGGTCGCGCACAGCTATTCGAAAAAGAAGTCGGCCAAGTACCGCACGGTTTCGGCCCATCCGACGCCGTCCCGCATGTTCCTCAATTTTCCCCCGAAGCGCGTCCCCCGGCGGCGTCGGAGCTGACGGGTTGACCCGGCGTCCAAGCTCGCCGGGCCGCCGGATCGCTCGACTTCGGTTCCCTCTTCGAGGACGACGGGTCGAGCTGACCTTTCCCGTCGCCGGTCAGATTCCCGCGTTCGTTCGACTCCTCAACGAACCCTCGGTCTCCCGTTGGACGCTCCACATGCCCTATCCCTACCGGGCCCGCGACGCGAGGTGGTGGGTCCGAAGGACGAAGAAGAATCGACGGAAGGGTCGGGACCTCAATCTCACGATCGTTCGACGCGCAGATGGCACCCTCTTGGGGGGCGTCGGATTGCACCACCTTGAGGAGGGCGGTTCGTCGGCGGAAGTGGGATATTGGATCGGCCGGGAACATCGGGGTCAGGGATATGCGACCGAGGCCGTGAACCTTCTCGTGCGCACGGGATTCAGTCGCCTTGGGCTCCACCGGATCGAGGCCCGGATCTTTCCCGGGAATCTCGCGTCGCGCCGGCTCGCGAAGCGCTGCGGGTTTCGCTACGAAGGGAGGCTGCGCGACGAGGTGAAGAAGAACGGACGTTGGCGGTCCACGTTGCTTTACTCGCGACTTTCGAGCGATTCCCGGGTCGATCGTTAGCCGCCGGGGACCGTCTCGGGCCGACTAGGCGTTTCTCCGCCGAAGGTAGAACGCGGGTCGGCCGGGTCGTGCCCGGTCCCGCCGACCGAGCGGGTCGAATTCGGCCGCCTCACTTTCCCGGGTCACTCGGATCGAGCCGAGGGCGAGCCGGCGCACCAGATAGCCCTCCGCTCCCCGAAGCGCGCCTTCCTCGTCCACGGACGGCCCCGCTGCTGGCGGCTCGGACCGGATCAGGGGGCCGACGCGCTGAACGTACTTCGCCACCTCGGCTTTGTGAGCGGCGACCGTAGGGTCGGACCCTGCGCGTGCCATCACGTCCCGGATGCTCGGTTCCTCGCCGCGTTCGACCGCCTCGCGCAACCATCGTTCGACGGTCGCCTTCCACGGCTCGGCCACATAGAAGATCGCTTCCTCCACCGGCGCCTCTCCGTGATCCTGGGCGGGACGAAGAACAGCGCGCAGGTCGGCCTCGACGCGGTCAAGGAACGCCTCGTGGGCATCGGCCGATTCCGAACGAGGGAATCCCTCGACCCGGGGAAACCGGTCGGCCGAAACGAGGTGCGAGGGATCGGTCTGGCCCAATTCTTCCGCGAGGTGGGGAGTGAGAGGGACAAGCATGCGGACCCAGGCCCGGGAGACTCGTGAGGTGGCCTCGCAGGGGGCGCCACCTCGCGCATAATATCGGCGGAGCAGGGCCGGAAGGTCCACGTAGGTGACCTGGGCCGCAGCGCGAATATCGGTCGCTTCGTAGGCGGACCGCACCTCGTGGACCGCACGGTGCATGGCCGAGTAGAGCCAGGCATCGAGCTCGGGGGGCCCGGAGCAGTCTCCGCCCGCCTCGCGGATCAGCCGTTCCACCTCGGAGAGGCGGCTCGCTGCGGACTCGACCAGCGACGGCTCCCAGACAATGTCCTGTGCCGGAGAGGCCGCGATGGCGTAGAAGAGTCGCAGTGCGTCCGGACCCCACGTCTCGAGCGCCTGACCGATCGGCGGGATGCTCCCTCCCTGCCTCGAGACGTCCTTCTTCGAGACCTTGCCGCCCCCGGGGCCAGTGATCCAGCCGTTGACATAGATCCCGTGGGGCCACAGGGGAGGAGGCAGGAGTCTAGCGTGAGTGTACAGGAAGACGGGAAAGTGAACCCGCTTGTGCTCCTTGCCGCCGAGGTTGAAGTCGACCGGATACCAGTAGAGGAACTCCGCCCGAACCTCTTCGAGAAGCAGGCGCTCGACGGTGGATTCGCCGGGACCTTCTCCCAAGAAGACGTAATCGAAGAAGGCGGGGGTCAACTGGGGGAGCGTTAGCCGCCCCGCCGAAACGAATCGACGGACAATGAAGTAGGCCATGTAAAACGTCGAATCCGCGATGGGCTCGATGAGCCACTGGGGGTCGAGCGGGAACGGCGTGCCGAGCCACCGACCTTTTCGCGTGCACGGTCGGTCGCCGAACCAGTCGAGGATGCCGGGGAGCTCGCGGCCGTAGTCGCTGGGCCAAGTGACGAGCCCCGTCAGCGATTCGCGAGTGAGGGCCTTCCACTCGGGGTCTCCGTAGGCGAGGAACCATTGGTCCGGCACTTTTCGAATGACGACCTCGTGGCCGTTCCGGCAGATGACCGGCTTCGAAAATTCCTGCAGCTCGAACGTGGGTCCTTCCCGGGCCAGCGTTTCCACGACTCGAATTCGGGCCTCTCGGACCGGCACCCCCGCGAGAGCGGGGATCGTCATCTGGCCCCGGACGAACTCGAGTCGATAGAGGCGCTCGGTCGCTTCTTCCAAGGCGGAGGCGTCCGAAGGGCCCTTCGCGCCGGTGGCTCGGAGGGCGCGTTCGGCCGGAGTTCCGCTCCCGGCTTGGAGCTGCGTCTCGGAGGCGGTCAACGCCACGTTCGCGCGGACCTCCAGCAGGACCGGCGGTGGCCCCAGGGAAACGCGTGTGGATTCAGGGAGAGTAGTCAGGGCCATGGCGTCTGCCGGGGCGTGGGCGGGAACGCTCATGACGACCCCCGTTCCCACCGAGGGATTGACGAACGCGCTCTCCAAAATGGGGACCTTCGTCCCGGCCAAGGGTACGGCGACGTTCCGCCCCAGAAGCTCGCTTCCGGGCACCTCGTGGCCGAGGTGACCTCCGTGCTGCTCCACGAGTCGTTCCGCCCCCGGTCGAGCGGCCAGGAAGGATTGACCGTCAAGGTGCCAAACGACCAGTTTTGCTCCCGGAGCTAACCACAGATTGGTGACCCCGTAGACCGTCTCGGGCCGCAGGGTGGCAGCGAGGAGAATGCGTCCGTCGCCCAGTCGGAAAGGGACGGTGTTGAACCGGAGAACCTCAGCGTCACCGCCGGCTGAGAGGTCGGTCTCCGACGGGTCGACGGCGACCGGCCCGCACACGGGGCAGACCGAAGCAGTGTACGTTCCCCGGACGAGAGCATGGGATCGCTCGAGCGCGCGGAACTGCCAGCGAATGAAGGCGCGGTAATCTTCGTCGACCGTCGTGAGATAGGTGGTCTCATCGAACAGGACGCCGATCGAACGCAGGACGGCTCGGTAGATCTCTCCCAGAAACCGAGCGGCAGTTTCCGGGTCCTCGAGCCGGGCGAGTTCGGCGGCCGGGACTCCGGATTCCTCGAGCTGCTGGAGGATGAGGGGGTCGCGGTCCTTGACGCGCTGGGCCCAGGTCACGGCGGGAAGACCAGAGGCGTGAATCCCGAAGGGCAGAAGGACCGATTCGCCCAACATGCGGTGATATCGGTGGAGCGCGTCGACGTACAGGTAGGCACGAAGGTGGCCGACGTGCAGGAACCCGCTCGGCCCGGGGTAAGCGTTCAGGGCGTAGAACTTGCCTCGACCGGGCACTCGCTGGCCGGTCGCGATGCCCGCTCGGGCCCAGGCGTCTTGCCAGTAACGGACCCGGGTGGCATCCATACGCGGCCATCGACACGAGCTCCGTATTTGAGGGGTTTCCCGACCGGGGCGCTCCTCGCCTCCCACCGGAGTCGCTTTAGGCCCTCGGACCTCCTAGCGACGGCCGTGCAGATTATCGAGGTATTCCACTCGCTGCAGGGCGAGGGGCCGCTCACCGGTCTCCGCACCACGTTCATCCGGACCGCACGGTGCAATTTGCGCTGCTCCTGGTGCGACACACCATACTCGTTCGGACCCGGAAAGACACGATCGATCGATTCGCTTCTCGCGGAGGTACGACGAAACCGAACTCGTCACGTTTGTCTCACCGGGGGCGAGCCGCTACTTCAAGGCGAGTCGGTCGAGCTCGTCGAACGACTAGCGAAACGAGGGGTCTCGACCGTCATCGAAACAGGGGGGTCCCTCGACATCTCCCCGTACCTCAAAATTCCCGAAGTCATCCTGAGCGTCGACGTAAAGTGCCTGTCGTCGAAGATGCAGAGCCACAACCGCTGGACGAATCTTCCCAAACTCCGGTCCCGCGACGTCCTCAAGTTTGTCATCGCCGACCGAAAGGACTACCTCTACGCGCGCCGGGTCGTTCGGCGCTACCGGGGGCCCGCGAACCTCCTCTTCCAGCCGGTGTGGGGTTCCGACGCCGGCCGATTGGCGGACTGGGTCCTCGACGACCATCTGGACGTTCGCGTGATGCTCCAAGAGCACAAGGTCCTCTGGGGCGACGTCCCCGGCCGCTAAGGCGCCCCCTCGGACGCGCCGGCAGTTAGGCTAAAGAGGCACGCGCCGTCGTTCGGACGCCGACCTATGGCAACCCCGGAACCGTCCTCTCGCACCGTGATGCCGGGGTATGAATCGGTGTTCGGCAAGGCGAAGGGGATGGTCTTCCCCCGGATCGTACCTGGTCGGACACGGGGTCCTCGACGAGCTGGCGACCACCTGCCGGCAGTTCGGATTCCCTCACCGCGGCGCTGTGGTGACGGGCCCGAAGACCGCCGAGATCGCCGGCGCGGGCCGCGACCATCCTCGGGGAAGGGGGATTCCAGGTCACTACGATCATCGCCCACGAAGCGACCGAGCCCGAGGTCGACCGAGTGGCCCAGGAAGTGCGCTCCGCCGGGGCCGAATTCCTGGTCGGGGCCGGAGGCGGGAGCAAAATCGACATCACCAAGGTCATCGCCGCTCGGTATCACATCCCGTTCCTGAGCCTTCCGACGTCCGCCGCCCACGACGGGATCTCTTCGCCCCGAGCTTCGCTTCATGGCACCACGAGCATTACGAGCACCGAGGGCGCGGTTCCGATCGGAGTTATCGCCGACACTCAATTGATCGTCCAGGCCCCGTTCCGACTGCTCGCCTCCGGGTGCGCCGACGTCATCTCGAACCTGACGGCCACGCTCGACTGGAGGCTCGCGGTCCGACTGAGGAACGAGGAATACTCGAGCACCGCGGCGACCCTGAGCGAGTACGCGGCCCAGGAGATCATGGACCACGCGTCCTCTATCAAACCGAACCTCGAGGAATCGGTGTGGATCGCGATCCGGCCGATCCTCGTGGCCGGGATCGCGATGAGCGTCGCCGGTTCTTCCCGCCCGTGCTCTGGGAGCGAGCACCTCTTCAGCCACGCGCTCGACCGGGTGAGCGAGCACCCGAGCCTCCACGGGGAACAATGCGGCGTGGGCGCGATCATGATGATGTACCTGCACGGCGGCGATTGGAGACGCCTCAAGAACTCGTTGCTCACGATCGGCGCTCCCACCACCGCGCGCGAGCTCGGGGTCCGCAACGAGGAGGTCGTGAAGGCGCTCGTCATGGCCCACACGATCCGCCCGGACCGCTACACGATCCTCGGAGACAATGGGCTCACCCGCGAGGCCGCGGAGCGCCTCGCGACCGTCACCGGGGTGATCGGTTAGGATGGCGGAGATCACCCTTCTCGCCACCGCCGAGGCCCACGAAGGCTACCAATTCGTCTATCAGGGCGGGGCTCCGATCTGCCGGACCTGCCCGTATCGGCACGCCTGCCTCACCCTCGACCCGGGCCGGCAGTACTCCGTGACCCGGGTTCGGCCGGTGACCCACCCGTGCGCCCTGCAGGAAAGCGAGGCCCACGTGGTCGAAGTTCGACCGGCGGCGAGGCCGCTGGTGGTGGATGCACGGAGTGCCGTGGTGGGAAGCTCGGTCGAAACGGGTCGGTATCCGTGCCGTCGTCTTGACTGCCCGAACTGGTCGATCTGCGCCGGGCCATCGTTGCCTCAAAAGCAGCGTTACCGGATTGAACGGGTCGACGACGAACCGGCGGAGTGCCTGATCGGCCGAACGTTGAAACGGGTAGACGCGGTATAGTTGTCGATGCGGGGCTGTGGGGTAGCTACGGACATGAGGCAGACACCTCGGTCCGCTCTACTGGTCCATCCTTCGAGCTTTGGGAGCTCGGGACCCCGATTCAAATTCGGGCAGCCCCACTGACCATCGGACCGTCCATACTGCCGGAGCGGCCGGCCTACCGCTCTGCGCGGCTCGGCTCGGTCCGAGCCCCCGGATGCGGGAGAGCCTCCCCTCCTCCGGCCGCCGAGGCCGAGGGTCGGCGGCGCGGACGGAGGCTAGCGCCCGATGCGATCCTCTACCCGGCCAGGCGTGTGCGCAGGCCGGGACGACCGGTGGAATTTCTCCCAGGAACGATACACACTAAGGACTCGAAGAAAGTGAATGGCCGAAAGCCGGACGACCGCGTCCCAAGTTTGTCCGACGAGGTCGGACGGTCCCGGAAACCGCCCCGACGCCATCGCCGACCCGACCCGCTGGGATCGCTCGATCGACTGGGCGAGACGGAACGCGGGCGTCCCGGGGCGGGACTTCGTGACCAACCGTCGGGAGAGGTCGTGGGAGGAGAGGGTCACCTCGACGACCCGAGTCTGGCTCGCATTCTGGCCGTGGAATCGGTACTCGGTGAGGGGTCGGGGAGAGTACCACGCGGACCCCCCGAGGTACGCCGATAGCCAGTAGGTCACGATGTCGGCGGATACGCTGCAGTCCCGGTAGAAGCCGAGGGCCGGCAAGTAGACGCTTCTCCTCACGGACATCGCCGACATGTTGAGGGTCATCAATCCCCGAGACATCGCGCTCGGAATCGGCGGGACGAGACCTTCGGGATGGTATCGGATCGGCGAAGGCGGCGGAAGCGGATCTCCGTTCGGGCCGATGTACGCGAGCCGATTCCGGAGAAAGACGACCTCCGGGTGGTCCTGAAAAACCTCGACCACGTGGACAATCTTTTCCGGGTCGAATCGATCGTCGTCCTCCAGGAAGGCCACGAGGTCGCCCCGGGCCAGGGACAACCCGAACGCGACCTTGTCCCCCATCGTCGGTAGGTCTCCTCGGTTCGTCCAACGGTACGGCAGTCCGGGAGGGTCGATCGACGGCGCTCCGTACGGTGGGTTGTCTTCGACCACGACCACCTCGTCCGGAAGCTGGGTCTGTCGCTTGATGGAGTGCAGCGCGTCGGCGAGAAACTTGGTCCGCCGGTGCGCCGTGACGATGACGGAGACCGTCGGAACGCTCACGGCCCGCTTCCTCGCTCCAGCGGCCCGGCTTTCCCGAGACCGGACCCGGGATGCCCCTCCCCTGCCCGGTCCTTATGCGCGGCGATCGCGCGCTCGTAAACTGCGAGATATCGACCCACCACTTTCTCGATGGAATAGTCCCGGACGACCTCCCGTCCGCGCGCCCCCATCTGCGCGCGAAGCCCCGGATCCTCGAGCCGACGGAGCGCCTCCAGGAACTGGGGCTCCGAGTCGACGCAGAACCCGGCTCCCTGGGCCGCGAGTTCGGGCACCGCGCCCGTCCGATACGCCACGAACGGCCGGCCCATGGCCATGGCCTCGAGCAGGAAGAGTCCAAACCCCTCGTACGAGCTTCCGAGCACGACCACGTCGGCGGCCGAAATGGAATCCAGGAATTCCGACCGGGGCACAACGTCCCGGAAGACCGCGGGCGCTCGTGCTTCCGCGGCCAGGCGGCTCACTCTCTCCCGGCTGCACGGAGAATCGGGAAGGTCGCGGCCGGTGGCGACGAGGCCCCAAGTTCCTCCCGTGGCCGCCACGGCGCGCACGAGACGGTCGACCCGCTTGTTCTCGTAAAACCCCCCCGCATAGAACGCGAAGTGGGCGGACTTGAGCCCCCATCGCGCGCGGACGACCGCCGGGTCCGAGCGCGGCTCGTTGAACTCCTCCAGCGCTATCCCGTCGGGCACGAGCTCGATTCGACCGGGAGCGACCCCCCAGTTCACGAGCTGGGTCCGCTCGTGCTCGATGCTGGCGGCGTAGACCTCGAAATGACGGATTCGGCCGGGAAGGTAGTTCTCGAAATACCACGTGTCCCACGGTCGACGGTGCATCTCGTATTGGTAGAACCCGTGACCGGTCATCACCTGGGCCCAACCGAACGTTCCGGCGAACGGTAGGTAGAAGTCCGCCGACCAGACCCGGTTCCCGCTGAGGTGCAGGACGTCGGGACGGAGGTCCCGTAAGGTCGAGAGGTAGTCCCGGGGAACGTGAAAGCCCCCGACCCGGACCATCGGGATCCGAACGATCGTGACCCCGTGGAGCTCTTCGCGACGGAGAGTCCCCGGATCCTGGCGGGTCACGACGAAGGTATCGATCCCGTGCTGCGCGGCTCCTTCAGCGAGTCCTTGGATGAGCCGTTCCACTCCCCCCACGGCGGGAAAGTAACTGTGGCTCGACAGGACGAGTCGCACACACCCCCGACGGCGAACCAGAGTAAACCCTTCCGCTCGGGAGGCAACGTGCGGGTCCTGCTCGAACGACATCCCCCAGGTCGCTGGAACGTAGGAACTTGGTTTGGCGGCGCTCCCGCTCGAGCTCCGAAAGACTTACCGCGCAGCCAATATCGGTCCGTGGGCCTTCCTCGCTCGAAGAGGGCAGTGATGGGACAGGGACGGAGCGGGAGCGTCACCGATGGGACCCGGTCACGTTCACGAACCGATGACCCCGCGCCGAACCCCCCTCCGTTCGCCGGCGGCGCTGGAACCCGGGTGAGCGTCGTCATCGCAGCCCACACGCGCGTTCAATTCCTCAAGCGAGCAGTCCTTTCCGCCGCGTCTCAAGGTCCGGAGGAGATCGTCGTTGTGAAGTTCACTCGGGACCCTGAGCTGGACGGCGAACTCACGGCCTTGGGGGCCACCGTCTGGATTAGCCGGGAATCCTTTCAAGGAGGGAAAATCGCGGATGGAATCGAGCACTCGACCGGTGACGCGGTCATCTTCCTCGACGATGATGACGTCCTATTGCCCGGCAAAGTCGCCCGGATGAGAGAGGTCTTCGGCGACCCTCGAGTGGTCTTCTGCTCGAACCGATACGTGCCCTTCACCGACGTGCCTCCCGACCGAGGCCAAGCCGGGTCGCTGCGACTCTTCAAGACCGGTGAGGGCAACCAATTCCGCGAGGGGCTGAAGCCGGTACTCACGAGTTGCCTTACGGTGCGTCGGGAGATGATGGTGCCGTGGCTGGGGGACCTCCGACAGCTCACCATCGCCGACCACACGGTCTTCATGATGGCCGTGGCGGCCCGGCGTTGGATGGCAGTGGACCAGAGCGTTCTTACCGCCTATCACGTGAGCCAGGTCGGCGGGGCGCTTCGTCCGGCCCAGTCCATATGGTTCCGCCCCGGCGCGAGCGCCCAGCGTGACATCACCTGGATGCTGGATATGCTGGATTCTCAAACCGGAGGGGTCCGGGAGACGTTGACCCCCGTGGTCGCAGCCGCCGTCATCCACCTCGTCTTCCTGACGGGCGAAACGAAGTTCCGCGATTACAAGCGGACGATGCGGGCGGTCCTGGACGGAGTGGGGCTGCGACGACCATTGACCGTTCCGTCGACCCTGATGTTCGGGTACCCCCTCTCTCCAAAGCTGGCCATCCGACTGAACCGTGTCTGGAAATCTCTGGTCGGATACCAGCATCACCAGGGGTAGCCGCGACGGTTCCCGTGGGAGCCTCGCAAAACCAGGGCCCGTCGCGAACCCGTCCTCGTGCCCAAAGTGCGAAAATCACGATACCCGGAGCCGCAGCCACTCGGGATGAGAGCGGGCCCAAGCAACGGTCGGAGCCAGGCCCCCGGGCAGGTCGGTCTTCGGGGTCCAGTTCAGGAGGCGAGCCGCCTTGCTCACGTCGGGGACTCTGCGCGGGATCTCCTCGAACCCCGCACCGAACGCGACGTGGGGGTCGACATGGGTCGGTCGGAGTTCGGAGTGGCAAGCCTGAAGCACGGCCGCCACCGCTTCGGTGACCGTCCGCTCGACCGGGTTCCCGAAATTGAACGTCTGCCCCACGGCCGCGTCCTTCTCCAGGCAAACGAGGAGCGCTTCCAGGAGGTCCACGATGTACGTGAAGCATCGAGTCTGGCGGCCGTCCCCGTAGATCACAGGGGCCCGACCGTTCAGGACGCGGTGCACGGTAACGGGGATCACGAACGCGGGCCGCTGCCGCGCGCCGTAGATGTTGAACGGTCGGGCGATGACCGTCGGGAGGCCGTACTCGGTATGCGCGGCATTCACGAGGTGTTCGCAGATCCCCTTGCTGGCGCTGTAGCTCCACCGGTCCAGCGACGGGTCTCCGAGCACCCGGTCCGAGGACTCGCTCCAGGGAACGGAGGGATTCCGCCCGAACACCTCGCTCGAACTGAGGTAAACGAAGCGGACAGCGGGCTCCATGCAGGCGCGCAGGACGGTCCGCGTGCCGATCACGCTGGACTCGATGGTTTCCATCGGGTGGCGGACGTACGACTCTACCCCCACGGTCGCCGCGGCGTGGACCAGCGCGTCCGGGCGAGTCGCGAACGCCTTGCGGACCGAGCTCGGGCGCGTCACGTCGCACGTACGATAGGCGAACCCTGGCCGTTCCGCGGCGGCGGTGAGGTTCACCGGGAGCTTTCGTCCGACGTCCAAAGCGAGCACCGAATTCCCTCGGTCGAGCAAGGCGTCCGTGAGGTGGCTCCCGATGAATCCCCCCGCTCCCGTGACCGCGATCATAGTCCGCTTCGATCGACCTCGTTAGGGGACGAGCTCCGGGGTGGGAAGGGGAACGAGGACGCCCTTGATCCGGCCCCGTAGCGGGGAGAGCCGGCTTAAGATTTCATCCTTCAGCCTCCATGCGATGACCAGGACGTAGTCGGGGGGGCGGGCCCGGAGCGTCGCGACCGACGTGATCGGAACGTGCGTTCCCGGGGTGACCAGACCCTGTTTCAGCGGGTTGTCGTCGACAATGTACCCGATCACGTCGTGTCCGAGTCCGCAAAAGCTCAGCAGCGTGGTCCCCGTGGAGGGAGCCCCGTATCCGGCGATCGTCCCGCCCTCACGAGTGAGTTCTTTCACGGTCCGGCGCAATTCGGTCCGAACCGCCTCGACGCGCGCGCCGAACGCGGAATAGGTCTCGAACCGCGTAAGGCCGCCCTCCGCCTCCGCGGCCAGAATCGCTTTCACCGAGTCGCGCACCGGCCGCCGGCCCCCTTCGCGACGCTGGGCAAATACCCGAAGGGAGCCCCCGTACACGTCAGTGCGCTCGGCGTGAAAGGCAGAAAAGCCAGCTCGCTCGAGGAGAAATTTCAGGGAGTGGAGAGTGAAACAATAGAGCAGCTCGTGATAGAACGTGTCGAAGCTGACCGTCTCCGCGACGTCGGGGAAGTAGGCGCGCCCTTCGAGGACCAGGACGCCCTCGGGCCTCATCGCTCCGCGAACCAACTCCAGAAACGCGACGGGGTCACGAATGTGCTGCAGTACTTGGGTGACGGAGATCACATCCGCCGATCCAAATCGGGCGAGGAGCTCGTCAGCGGCGGCGCGGTCGAAGAATCCCGTGATCGTGGGCACTCCCTGGGAACGGGCGATCTCGGCAATTCGTGACGACGGCTCGACACCCCCGACCTTCGCCGTGGGGACTCGCTGTCGGATCGATCGAAGCAGCAGCCCATCGTTACTGCCGATGTCCACGAACATCGAGCCGGGCGATGGTCCTACGACGCGGACAATCTCCTCCGCGAGCGCACCGTAGTGTTGGGTCAGGGTCGCGCCGGTGGGTACGTACGAATAGTTTCGGTAGACCTTCTGGATCGCCTCGACGGGGGCGGGCTCGACGATCTGGACGAGGTGACAACGTGAGCAAAAACCCATGGCAAGGGGGAACTCCTTTTCCGAAGGAATCTCGCTCGTCGGGATGAACGCGTTCCCGAGGGGAAGGACCCCTAACGAGAGAAACTCCCGGACTCCCGTGGCATCGCCGCAGACGTGACACCCCGTGCCCGACGGTTTCGGGGAGTTCGGGGCGCCCATCGATCGGCCTTCGACGCGCGGGGTTCTTTAGCCCTTCGCCGTGTCAGCTCAACGAGAGTCGCTCGTGGCCCCGTTCGTCCCTCGGCCATTCCATCACGGTGATGCCGCTCTCCTTCGTGACCAGCACCGCGGCCCCCGATCGCACCGGCCGACCTTCGAGCGAACGCTCGGTCGCAAGCTCGACCACGACCGAAGCGACTCGAAGGGGGTCGAGCTGGCCGCGCGCGCTCTCGGGGCCGTAGGCCACCGCCCGCATTTCGGTGTCCATTCCGCCGGTGCACACCGAGACGCAGAGCACCTTGCTGCTGCCCAGCTCCTTCGCGACAGCGAGGGTGAGAGAGACGAGGGCCGATTTGCTCGCCGAATACGCCGCGAGGCCCGGGACCGGCACGATCCCGGCGCGGGAAGCCACGTTGACGATCACTCCGCCCCCGGGTAGAGCCGTCATCACGGGCAATATCCGACGAATGAGGTAGTACGGCCCGAGTACGTTGGTCGTGAAGCACCGAAGCGCGATCTCGTCGGATGTCTCGGCAACCGAAGCGGAGGCGTTGGCAAAACCGGCGTTGTTGATCAACACGTCCACGCGGTGGAATCGGGCGAGCGCGGAGCTAACGAACTCCTCGACGGCGGCCGGGTCGGTCACGTCCGTCGGGCGGTGGAATGCCTCTCCGACTCCGGGAGCCTCACGGGTCGTGGAGCACGTTCCGACGAGCCAACCGCGCGACGCGAACTCGCGCGCGACCACCTTGCCGAGTCCCCGGCTCGCGCCGGTCACGAGCACGACCCGCGGCGTCGTGGGATCATCCGCCATGACGCCCCCTGCTGGGGTGCGTGCGTCCGCGGCGCGGTCGGGCCGACGGTGGGGGCGCGGGAGTTCCACTCCCGAGCAGTCGCTCCAAGATGGGTCGGAGTTTCGCCCGGTGCTCCGGGTTTTCGTAGGCGAACTCAAGGTTCGCCTTCAGCCAAAGGAAGCGATCCCCGATGTCGTAACGAGCCCCTCGGAAGGTCGCAGCGTAGACCGGCTGTCGGGTCGTAAGGACCTGGAGCGCATCCGTGATTTGGAGCTCACCGCGGGCGTCGGGCGCGGTGGCCTCGATAGCAGGGTAGATCTCGGGAGTGAACGCGTAGGCTCCGGTGATTCCGAGGCGGCTGGGGGTCCGCGAGGGGTCGGGCTTTTCGAGGAGCCGACGACACCGGTAAAGCCCGGGCGCTTCCTCCTCCCCCTCGACAACCCCGTAGTCCCGGACCTTCTCGCTCGGGATCTCCTCGACCGCGAGGACCGTGGCACGGACCTGCTCGTAGCGGGTCCACAGCTGACGAAGGAGCGGAGGTTCGCACACGTTGATGGTATCTCCGAGGAGCACTCCGAAGGGTTCCCCTCCGGTGTGATGGCGGGCGAGGGAAATCGCATCCGCGAGTCCTCGGGGCTCTCGCTGCCGAACGAAATGGATTCGAGCGCGTTTGACGAGGTCGGCGAGGTGCTGCACCTCGGGGTACTTTCCGGGGATCTCGAATTCGGGACTGGAGTCGAAGTGGTCCTCCAACGCCCGCTTCCCCCGCCCCGTGATGATCAGGATGTCGTCCGCACCCGAGGCCACAGCCTCCTCCACGACGTATTGAATGACCGGCCGATCCACGACGGGCAACATCTCCTTCGGTTGACTCTTCGTGGCCGGAAGGAACCGGGTTCCGAGCCCGGCCGCCGGGATCACGACTTTCACCGCCGCCTCCGAGCCCGCGTCGCCGCGCGAGCGGGCAGGGGGTTGCCCTTCGCGGGACCGACGCCGAGCGCGACCACCTTGAGTCGGGCCCGCTCGATGACCGAGGGAGAAAGGGCCCGTCGCAGGTCCACGACAAGGGGTACCCGCATTGATCGGGTCCATCGAAGGGGCCAATCGAGATAATCGGGCCAGTCGGCTTGGATGACGGCGAGGTTCGTCCCCCGAAGCGCCCCGGCAATCGAGGGACAGAATGCGACCTGGCCGCCCGAGAACCCCGGCCGGCGAAGCCATTCCCGCCGGAAGTTGCGCAGCGCGACCGGGTCGTGCACCCTCACTCGGGCTCCCGCGCCGAGCAACCTTTCCACAATGGGAAACGCTCGAGATTCACGAACGTCGTCGGTCCCGGCCTTGAAGGCCAGCCCAAGGACCGCCACGGACTTTCGGCGAAGGGCTCCCGCCGCTTCGCGAATGAGGCCAAAGGAGTGGTCCGTTTGCTCTCGGTTGATCGCGAGGGCCGTTTCGGCCGAGCGGAAGCGGATCCCCAGACTCTCGGCCCGGCCCAGGAAGGCTCGGAGGTCTTTGTCGAAACAGCTGCCGCCGAAACCGGGTCCCGCCCGGAGGAAGGCGCGACCGATCCGCGGGTCCGCTCCGACGGCCGCCACCACCTCATCGATGTTCCCTCCCAGGTTTTCCGTCCAGTGGGACAGCTCGTTCGCAAAGGAGACCTTCAGGGCCAGAAATGCGTTGGAGGCATACTTGACGAGCTCGGCACCCGAGGGAGAGAGCTTCAGGATCGGCGCATCGAAGCCGCGATAGGCGGCGGCGAACCGACGAAGGCTTTCTGCGTCGGTCACGCCCACGACGATCCGCTCCGGACGCAGTGCGTCGCGGACCATCCGTCCCTCGGAGAGGAACTCCGGGTTGGCCGCGATACCGAGCCGGTCCGGACCCTTCCCCGTCGCTCGACGCAGCAGGGGTTCGACGACCGTCTGAGTAGTGCCCGGAACGACCGTACTCTTGACGACCACGAGCCGGTAGCCCCGCACCGACCTGAGCGTCGATCCTAGCTCGCGGATCCCGGCTCGAAGCGGAGCGAGGTCCACCCGTCCTCCGCGACCCGACGGCGTCGGAAGGCAGAGGAAGATGCACTGAGCCTGGTTCGCGAGCTCGTCCGCCCCGTCCACCACGTTGAAGCGGCCCCGGCGGATCTCTGTTTGGAGAAGTGGCTCTAGCCCATCCTCTCGGTACGGGCTATGCCCAGAACGAAGAGCCGCCCGGACCCTTGGGTTGACGTCGTAGGCGAACACCCGACGACCCCGCCGGGCGAAGGCGAGACCGGTGGCGATGCCCATGTAGCCGACCCCGACGATTCCCACGGTCGGGCCGGAGGAAGAACGGCTGGTCACAGACCGCCCCTCCCAGGTGCGCCGGGGAAGATCCGAGGGGTCGGGCGAGCCCGTATCGTGCTCACCATCGTTCGGGTAGCGAGCGCGGAGGATACAAACCTTCCTCGAGTGAACTCGGGCCCGACCTTCACGCGGCGGTTGAGTAAACCGTCAACGGCGGAGATCGTCCCGCCCCTCCCCGGCGCGCGGCACATCCGAGTCCCGGTAGGACGGAGACCGGCGGGAAGGGTCATCCACGGGGGAACCTGCCTCGAGCGACGGTAAAGCCGAGACGTTCGAGTATCGGGAGGCATGGTCGGCGCTCGCCCCCGGAGGCGGGCTCTTGTCCGACGACATGAACGAGTCGCACGCGTTCCTCGATTTCCCGACGCGCTACGAACTCCGCGGGTGGGTTCTCGTCGGACCGTCGAAGCTCTCCGGCGTGCCCCGAAAGGCGAACGCTCCGTCGCCAACCTGATCCGGCCGCGGAATCCTCAAAACTTCTCATGGATGTCTTCGCCCGATGGACGATCCTGAGGCGGACGCGCCGGAGAGCCCACGGGGCCCCGGACCGCGGGTCTTCGCCGCCACACTCTACTGCGAGATGTGCGACCGCACCACTCCCCACCGGATCTTGCGGATGGACCCGGTTCGAAAAAGCGGACGCCGCCGGGTCCAGGGAACCGCCCGGTGCCGGGTCTGTCAGTGGACCCACCGATTCGAATCTCGCGAACCGGGACGGGTTGAGGTCGCTCGGATCGTTTCCGACGGAAAAATCTCGGTGAGGTCGCGGGTCGAGCTGCCCGCCCATCTGCACGTTCAGGTCGGGTCGGGAATTCCAGGGTCCGACGAAGCGTTTCGAGTTCTGCGAATCGACACGCGCGACGGGCATCGAGTTCGTTCCGCGCTGACGGAGGAGATCGCAACGCTCTGGGCCGTCCGGGATGCCGGCGCGGTCGTCCCGGTCTCCATCGTGGAGGGACGATTCACCCGGACCGTGCGTCTGGTGGTTCCGAGGGAAACTGAGTTCGAGGTGGGCGGTCGCTCGACGGTAGAGGGGACCCCGCTTCGTATCGTCGCGCTCCGGGCGCGGGGTAGGACCTGGCGACAGCCGGGCGATCGGTTCCGGGCCCTCGAGGTGAGCCGTCTCTACGGTCGCCGCACCGATATTCCGCCGGCCGGCAGAAGCGATTGGAGCAGCGGACGGGAAATCCCGAGTTCTCGGACGAGCTCCTCCTCCCGGTCCGAGCGTTCCCGTTCCGGTCCCGGAGTGAGCAGGAACCGGATCGTGCCTCGCCGCCGCAGGGATTCCGGGGGAGCGGCGGTCCAGAGGCTCTCGCCCTCGTAGTCGATCGTCCCGAGCGCGAGCTCGTTCGGTAGGTCCTTGAGCGGATGCTTCGTCCCGTGGATGACCCAGGCGCCGCGCGCGACGAACTCCCCGCTCATGGCCGCCTTCGAGACCTGGTCGTGCGTCACCCAGAACGCGGAGACGGAGGCGAGGCCCGCTCGCCACGCTTTCGAGAAGGCGACCGCCCACTGGCCGGCTTCGCGATACGTGGTTTCGCTGAGGGGAGGCGCCCCGGGAGCCGGGTGCTTCACGATGACGCTGGCGGCACCGTGCAGGTCGGCGTGAACGTAGATATCCCCTTCCTTCAGGTGTCGCTTCACCAACTGGTCGTTCGAGCCCGGCATCGCGCCCTCCGACGACCACGGCCCCCTCCGAACTGATGAACCAGCGATACCGCTCGAACCAGTGGGAGCGCCTCGCACGGGCGGCCGCTGTCGACCGGGCGGCGCGAGAGGGAGTGGGCACGCTGGAGGCGGTCATGGCCGTGAGCCTCGCCTCGGCGTCCGCGATCGCGCTCACCGCCCCGTTCAACTTGGCTTGGACCCGCTTCGCCTCTTCGAATAGTCGCTGGGCGGTGGTGCGAGGACTCTCCTCGAGGAGCAGCGATACCTTTCGATCCCCGAGGGAAATCTCCCACGAAGGTCCCTTCTCGTTTCGATGACGAGCTTCTTCGAGAGCCATTTCCACCTCGGGGTAGTGATCGAAGACGGCCGCTGCGTCCGCCTTCAGTTCCTCGACGCGGCGACCGAGCTCCGACGACGGCGGCCCGCTGCTGGTCGAGCTGGTGTTCGAGGTCCTTGCGTACCTGCGCCCGCTCCTGCTCTTCCTGCGAGACCGGGGCGGCCACGAGGGTCGGGAAATACTCGGTAGCCGCCGTCGAGAAGGTAGGGCGGAGGACCTCCTCCACGTCGCCGACGTCCCGCCAACGACGGGATCGGTACGGGGTTGCGTCGACCGCGATCCCTGCTCGAAGATAGAGGAACCCGGACGGTCGGTCTCCGACCTCCGACAGGAGTTCCTGCAGCACCCGGTGAAGTTCGGGAGCGAGCTTTCCGGCCTCCGAGGCCGCCGCGCGGGATGCGTCCCATTCTCCCCGTGCCACGATTTCCTCCGCAAGCGGCCCCCCGAGGGCGAGGCGGGCAGCGAGCGTGCTCGCGAGGTCGGTCCGGGAACGGGACAGCTCCGCCTCGATCTCGGCCACTCCCACCGTCCACGGGTCGGTCCGCGTCGGAGGGCGGGCGTACTGCGAACCGATCGCGATCGTTCGGTGCGCCCATCGCCGAGTCTGGGCGACCGCGACGATCGCCCCTCCTCGTGCCACCACCAAGTTTCCCGTCCCGAACATCTCGAGCGCGAGAAGAATCGGTTGCGGTTCGTCGGACCGGCGAAGAGTGACCTCCAGGAACCGTTCTCCCGCCGGGTCGGGGACGCTCTCGACCACCGCCCCTTCGAGGAGGCGACGAAGCTCGCGGGCGAAGGGAGTAAGTTCGTCGGAGTGGGCGACGGCCTCGGAGAGGAGCGCCGCGAACCGGCCGGGGACGAGCAGTAGTTCCCGGCGTCCCTCGCGCGGCACCCGCAGGGCAAGGGACCACCCTCCTGCGGGGAGGTCGAACACTTTGTCGATGCGGGCATGTCGGACCGACCTCAGTTCTCGCACCAGCGCGAGGGTGTCGAGCGAGGTGAATCGGTCCTTCGGTGTGGGAACTGCCGACATCGCACCGACCGCCCGAACGGGAGGCGCGACCCGCCGCCACGCATTAAGCATTCTTCGTGCTGGCCGGACGCATGCGAAGCGACCCGCCCGCCAATGCCCAAGGTTGGCGGGAGCGTGCGCGTGCCTTCGCGCTGCGAAGCGTCGATCCCGTAGCGGAAGCGATCGATCGGGAGGACCGCGTGCCGGAAGAGATCGTCCGGGGCCTTGCGGAAGAGGGGTTCCTGGGGTTGGGAATTCCTCCCGCGTGGGACGGCACCGGAGCAGATACCCGCTCGACCGTCGCCGTGCTCGAGGAACTCTCCCGCGCGAGCGCCGCGGTCGGAGTTCTCGTCGCCGTGCACCTCTCCGTTTGCGCCGCACCGATCCTTACGTGGGGAACGGACGGACAACGCGAACAATTCCTCCGGCCTTTGGCTCGCGGCGAGCGGATCGGTGCGTTCGGTCTGACCGAACCGAACGCGGGGTCCGACACGGCCAGTCTCGCGACACGCTACGTCCGCGAAGCGGATGGATTTCGACTGAACGGGACCAAGACGTTCATTTCGAACGCGGTCAGCGCGGGAGTCGTCCTCATCTTCGCCACATCCGACCCGACCCGGGGGCACAAGGGAATCTCGGCGTTCATCGTGCCTCCCGGTACCCCCGGCTTCTCGGTCGCGCAGCGGCTCGACAAACTGGGACTTCGGGGGAGTGAGACGACCGAACTCGTGCTCACCGATGTCCGTCTGCCCCCGAGTTCCCTCCTCGGCGCCGAAGGCGATGGTCTCAGGGTCGCCCTCGGCGCCCTCCAGGGAGGACGGGTCGGCATCGCGAGCTGCGCGCTGGGCGTCGCCGAGGCGGCCTTCGCCGAGATGCTCGGCGCCGTGCGGGCGGATGACGCGGAATGGAAACGGACGATCCTCGCCCGGTCGTATGCCGACCTCTGCTCGGCGCGAGCGCTGGTCGCTCGAGCCGCCGAGGCAAAAGACGCGGGAGCCGACTACGTCAACGACGCGTCGGTCGCGAAGCTCGTGGCCTCCCGCGCCGCCGTCCAGATCGCGGGCGCGGGCGTCGACGTCGCGGGGCCTCGCGGGGTTCGGTCGGGGGCGGCGGCCGAGCGGTTGCTGCGAGACGCCCGCGTATTCCCGATCGTGGAGGGCACCACCGAAATCCAGGAGCTCATCCTCGCCCGGAGCCTCCTCCCGAACCCGCCCGGCCGAAACCCTTTGTAGCGACCCCGATTCCGAGGGCCGTGCCGTCTCGAGGTCGCGCCTCTGCCTCTCCCGGCTCGGCGGAAGAAGTCCTAGACCGGTTGGTTCCGCTCTCGGAGACCGACCTCGACCCCGCGTGGCAGAAGATCCTCTTGGCCGATGGGATTTCGACCTTGTACCCGCCACAGGCCGCGGCACTAGGCCCCGTGCTTTCGGGAAAGAGCCTACTGCTCGCCTGCCCGACGGCCAGCGGGAAGTCGCTCGTGGCGTACCTCGCCTTGTTGCGCGCCGCGCGCGAGGGCCGGACGGGCCTGTATCTGGTTCCGCTGCGCGCGCTCGCTCAGGAGAAGCTCGAGGAGCTCGAGAAGTTCGAGGAGCTCGGGCTCAAGGTCGGGATCTCGATCGGGGACTTCGACCTCCCGGCGGAAAAGCTCGAAAAACTCGATGTCCTCGTCGCCACCAGTGAAAAGGCCGATGGGCTCTTACGCCGCGGAAGCCCGTGGCTCGACCGCCTCGGGGTCGTCGTCGCGGACGAGGTCCACCTGCTCCGCGATCCCGAGCGCGGTCCCACGCTCGAGGTAAGCCTGACCCGCCTGCGGAGAAGCTACCCCGACCTTCAGATCGTGGCGCTCTCCGCGACGGTCAGCAATTCGGAGGAGGTCGCGGAATGGCTGGACGCCCACCACCTCGCCTCGGATTTCCGGCCCGTCCCGCTCAAGCTCGGCGTCTATTACGACGGCAGGATCACGTTCACCGACCTCTCGGTGCGGGAGATCCCCGCCCCCGGGGACGCGGTCCCGCGCCTGGTCCGCAGCGTCGTCCAAGAGGGCGGTCAGGCCCTCGTCTTCGTGAACAGTCGCAAGGCCAGCGAGCTACTGGCCGCGGCGCTCATCCCGACGGTCCGTGGACTCCTCTCGCCCGAGGAGCGGGGCCGGGCTAAGGCGGCGGCTGCGGAACTGTCGGCGGTGTCGGACGAGGAGACGGAGGGGATCCGACGGCTGAGCGCGCTCCTGCCGAACGGGGTAGCCTTCCACAACGCTTCGCTTACGAATCCGGAGCGTCGCATCGTAGAGCGGGCGTTCCGGGATCGCGCTCTGAAAGCGCTCGTGGCCACACCGACCCTGGCGGCCGGCATCAACCTGCCGGCCCGGCGCGTGATCGTGCGGGATACAAGCCGCTACGATGACCGACTCGGCCTTCAGGCTCCGATCCCGGTCATGGAGGTCCATCAGATGCTGGGGCGGGCCGGGCGACCGCGCTACGACCCGGTCGGCGAGGCGCTGCTGCTCGCCCGGACTCCCGAGGACGAGGACCGGATGCTCGACCGGTACCTCTCGGCCGCGCCGGAGCCGATCCAAAGCCGTCTCGCCGCCGAACCGGCGTTGCGCATGCACTTGCTCGCCCTGGTCGCGAGCGGTGCGGTCACGAACGACCGCGACCTGGAAGGGTTCTTCGCCGCGACGTTCTACGGACGGACCCTTCCACTACCCGAGCTCCACGCGAAGGTGAGCTCGGTCCGCCGGTTCCTCGAACGGAGCGAACTGCTGGTGCCGGGAGAATCCCTGCGGGCCACACGATTCGGTCAGATGACGAGCGAGCTGTATCTCGACCCGCTCAGCGCGATCGTCCTGCGAGAGGTCCTCTCGCGGGCTCCGATTGGTGTCGGAGTCTTCCCGCTCCTGGCGGCGGTGTCCGCCACCCCGGACCTCCCGCCCCTCTTCCTACGACGCGGCGAGGAAGCGGACCTCTTGTCGCGCTTTACCGACGAGGCGGAAGAGCTGCTGGTGAAACCCGAGGAGCCTCCGCTCGACCTCGACCTCGAGGCGTTCCTCTCGACCCTCAAGACCGCCTCGGTCCTCGAGTCCTGGGTCGGTGAGGAGCCGATCGTGGAGATCACGCAGCGGTTCGGGATCGGAGCCGGTGACCTGCGTTCCAAGGTCGAG
The DNA here is from genome assembly GCA_963730815.1 of uncultured Thermoplasmata archaeon. GTDB lineage: Archaea > Thermoplasmatota > Thermoplasmata > Lutacidiplasmatales > UBA184 > Lutacidiplasma. Next base: position 28,566 of record CAVSTD010000011.1, on the reverse strand, counting down.
GACGCCGACTGGCTTCTCTTCGCTGCCGGCCGTCTCGCGAGCGTATTCCAGCGTCGGGTCGGCCGGGCGATCGACGACCTGTCGTTCCGGATCCGCTACGGAGTTCGGGAAGAATTGCTCGACCTCGTTCGGCTCCGCGGCATTGGCCGGGTTCGCGCCCGACTCCTCTACCGAGCGGGCTACGCCGACCGAGAGGCGTTGCGCAACGCGCCGATCGACCGAATCGAGCAGGCGCTGCGTTCTCGTCGACTCGCCGAGATGGTCGTGAGCCAGCTCAAGGGTCGTCCGGAAGGTGCCCGAGTTCCGCCCGCAGGAACCCCGAGCTCGCCGCGGCCGCCGGAACGTCGGGGCCGCTCCAGTGTTCGACGACTGGACGAGTTCCCGGCCGACGAGCCATCGTGACCCATTCGTCCACCGGAGTCAATATCCGGACCACGGACAGTGTTCCGCCGCTGCCGCCCGGCCGGATCTCTCTCCGGACGTAGCCGGCCTGCTCGAGCCGTACGATCCGCCGCCAGAGGGTGGTGGTCGGCAGGGGGCGGGCCCCGTGTTCCCGCGCGAGTTCCGCTTCGAGGCGTTTCACCTCCCCGAGTCGCGCCGCACGACCCTGCGCCGCGACCCCAATCGCCCGCACCACCCACGGCTCTACCGAGAGCGCGCGGAGCTGAGTGGACGGTACTCCGTCGCGGACCTCTCGGATGGTAACTCCGAGGATCTCCCGCCGCAGCAGCTCGATCGCCCGCCGTGCCCCCCCGCCGTCCTCGACCGTACGGCCGACGATGCGACTGACGAGATCGGAGGATGCCGGATGTCCGAGCGCCCGCTCGGCCCGATCCGCGACGAGGGTACGGAGTGTCCCTGGGGCATACGGTGCCAGCGGAACGAACGGCCCGATGTTCGTTCGAGAATCCACCGCCCTCTCGACCGCCTGCAATCCCTCGTGCGTCCCGGCGAGGAGCGTCCAGAGGGGAGGCAAGCCCGTTTCGCCCTCGGGAAGAAACCGGTCCGGCTCGGCGAACGCCCGCACGACCGGGGCGAGGTCGGGTCCTCCTACGCCCACGTCGTCCAACAGGACGACCGTCGGTCGCCCCTCCCGCCGAAGGCGCCGCATCAATCCGGCGAGGATCTCCGGTACCGGGAACCCCCGACCGTCGAAGCCGTCGTCGAGTCGTTGGAGCAAGGCGGTGGCGACCCCGTGCGGTCCTCTCAGGAATGGGGTTCGGACCGCGAGAACCCGGGGAAACGGTTCTCCGAGCGCCGCGCGGACCCGGTCCGCGACCTCTCGGGCGGCCCGTCGCGCGACCGTGGAGGTGCCTGATCCCGGAACTCCCGCGACCGCAACGATCCAGGGAGGTGGGGCGTGCGGAGCCGGCGGGTCGAGGCGGCGGACCAGTTCTGCCACCTCCGAAGCGCGTCCCGGCACCACGGGCGGAAGCCAATCTCGAGCGAGGACCTCGGCGTGCGCGATCGTCTGCATGATATCTGCATAACTATGGATTATAAGAATTCTGTTTACCGAGAGAACGGCCGGATGAAACGTGCTCAACGTGTCGGAAATCCGCCAGCCCGACGTTCACGATCCACGAGCCGGGACTTCGCGCTTCGTTCGGTCGGACTTGGACGACGGTGGTGCGTTCTTGCCTCGCGCGTGCTGTCCCCGGCCCCTTCCTTAAATCCCCTCGAAGCTCGCGAGGGCCCAGAGGGCGCGAATGGGCTATCGATTGACCTTGATACCCGGGGACGGAATTGGACCCGAGGTCACCAACGCGGCCCGGCTCGTGGGCGAGGCTACGGGAGTTTCCCTCGATTGGGAGGTCGCGGAGGCCGGCGAGAAGGCGATCCAGGCGACGGGATCTCCCCTCCCCGACGAGGTGCTACGGTCCATCCGCAAGAACCGGATCGCCCTCAAAGGTCCGATCACGACGCCGATCGGTGGTGGGTTCCGATCGGTGAATGTCGCGCTCCGCCAGCAGCTCGACCTGTTCGCGTCGGTCCGACCGGCGCGGGCCATCGCCGGAGAGGGCACCCGGTTCCCCGAGACCGACCTCATCGTCGTACGGGAGGCGACCGAGGGTCTCTACTCCGGGGTGGAGCACTGGGTCGACCGCGAGCATTCCGCCGCCGAGACGGTGGCGATCGTCACCCGGAAGGCGTCCGACCGGATCATTCGGTTCGCCTTTGAGCTCGCCCGTCGGGAGAAGCGTCATCACGTGACGGCGGTGCACAAGGCGAACATCATGAAGACGACCGGCGGCCTTTTCCAGACGGCCTTCCGGGAGATTGCCCCCCAGTACCCCGACATCGTCGCGGACGAACGGTTGATCGACAACATGTGCATGCAGCTCGCCAAGAAGCCCGAGGAGTACAACGTACTGGTCACGACGAATCTCTTTGGCGACATCTTGTCCGACCTCTGCGCGGGACTCGCGGGGGGACTGGGGGTAGCTCCCGGAGCGTTGTTCGGGGACGAGCTCGCGGTGTTCGAACCGGTGCACGGCTCGGCGCCCAAGTACGCCGGTCAGGACAAGGCGGACCCGGTTGCAGAGATCCTCTGTCTGGAGCTTCTGCTCCGTCGCCTAGGCGAGACCGAGGCCGCGGACCGAGTCTTCCGGGCCGTCTGGGAAACGATCGCCGAGAAGAAGGTCGTCACGTACGACCTCGCCTTGCCGGGCTACACCGAGCGGCCCGTCTCGCCGTCGTCGTGCAGCGCGATGGCGAAGGAGATCGCGCGCAAGGTCCCCCTCGTCGACCCGCATTCTCCGCTCCCGAGACCGAAGGGAACGGGGGCGGTCCACGACCCTCACCTCGAGGCCTGATCGGCCGCTTCTTTCTCGGACCGACCTACGCCGGGTCCCCGACGACCTTGACGATCACACGTTTCGGACGCCGGCCGTCGAACTCGGCGTAGAAGACCTGTTCCCACGGACCGAGGTCGAGGTCCCCCTTCGTCACCGGCAGGACCACCTGATGCCCGAGCAGGAGGTTCTTGAGATGGGCATCCCCGTTCGATTCTCCCGTCCGGTGGTGTTCGTACTCCCCGGGAGGGGCGAGCCGGTCGGCCCAGCTCTCGATGTCGCGGAGGAGGCCAGATTCGTTGTCGTTGACGTAGACCGCGGCCGTGATGTGCATCGAGGAGACGAGCGCCAACCCCTCCCCTACTCCGCTCGAACGGACGATCTCGCGGACCCGGTTGGTGATGTTCACGAACTCTCGCGGGCGCTCCGTCATCATGACGAGGTACTGCGTTCGGCTCGGCATGGGGGGCCGATTCTCCGCCCGTAGCTTTAAGGTGGTCGAGCGACCCTGAATCGGCTCGAGGCGCGCCGATGGCCACACCCCGTGCGGTTCGAATTCCCCGTACTCGCTCCGCCTCGTCCGCCGCCCGACCCGAAGGCAAGGGCGCGGTCGATGCTGCGTCCACGGCTCTGCCGAAGACCCAGGTGCGGACCAATGTGGGGGGTTCGCAGCGGGCGGTCCGGATCTCGGTGCTCTTTGTCGGCACACTCGCCGTCTTGTACGCGGCGTTCATCCTCTACGACCGGACCGCACCGGGCGGCACCTCGTCGCCCGAGGGAAATGGGGTCCTTCTGTTCACCGGGATCTTCCTCGTCTTCGCCGTCGCGGGAGCGCTCTACTCCCTGACCCCCGCCCCGCGCGCCGTCGAGGTCGACTCCGAGGGGGTCACCGTCATCGGTCGTTGGGGACGGCGCCGCCGCCTTCCTCGCCTGGATCTGCTCACGGTCGGGGTCGTTCGTCGCTATCCGGAAGGTTGGCTTTCCGAACGTCCGGTCGAGCTCATCGAGCTCTCGGGAGAGGACGTTCGGCGTCGAAGTTATCTCGTGGAACCCGACGTGTTCGCGGGCGCCCGGTCGGCGTACGGTCCTCGCTGAGGACCGGATTACTCGACCAGGTCCTCGAGCTCGCCCGCGACCAGGGTCAAGAGTTGGTCGAGCGACCGGTTCTTGAACTCGGTGATGTGCCCGCTGTCGGTCTCGAGGCGGGCGAGGAACTCGTCCCCGTCTCGAACGAAGGAGAGAGAGAGAACGTGCCGACGGCCGTCCGGTAGGGGGACCTGGAGCTCGGGCTCGGGTTCCTTCGGTTTCGCGGGGGTCTTTGCCACCTTGGGGCCCGTCGGCTTCGCCGGGGCTGGCGCCGACTTCTTCCCCGAGGCCGGGCTCTTCTTGGCCGCCGGGCGGACGGGCTTCTTTGCGGTGACGGGGCGAGCGCGCACGGCTCGGGCCGGCGTTCGCTTCGCCTTGGTTTTCTGACGGCGGGCGCTTGCCATCTCGAGGGCCCTCGAGTCGGGCGCACCAGCCCCTCCTATTTATGGGTATGGTGGCCGAAGCGGGTGCTTCCGGCCTGCCGCCGGTCCGGGGACACCGCTTTAGGACGGTTCCCGCCTACCTCGGCCCCGATGGCGTCGGCCGAGGAGCCGGGGGGTCTGGGAGACCGCCGACGCCCCATCCGACCCGAGACCCTCCTGCTGCTCGCGGGGCTCGCACTCCTTCTCGTGTTCCTCGCGCTCGAGCCGTACCTCTCCTACGCCGTATTCGGGTCCGACACCGGGGAATACTATCGACTCACCGTTGACCTGGTCTCCACGGGGTCGCTGCCCCACGGCGCGGCATATGCCGGCTGGGGGTCGGCCTACCCCGATTTCCCGGGGATCTACCTGCTCGCGGGCGGCGGGGCGGGGGCGCTCGGGGTCGACCCGTTCAGCGCGCTCACGATCCTGATCCCGGCGATCGCCGTGCTTTCCGTGTTTCCGCTGTTCCTGCTGTTCCGACGGCTCTACCCGCACGACACGGTCGCGTTGCTGGCCGCGGCCATCTCCTCTCTCGTGATGCCCCGTCTGTTCTCGATTGCCCACCCGGCCCCGCTCGCCCTCGGGGACTTCCTGTGCGTCGGGGCCCTGTGGATGTTGGTCGAGAGCCGCCGGGACGTGCGTTGGTATCTTCCGCTCTCGCTGACCGGGGGCGCGCTAATCCTGACGCATCACCTTTCTTCCTACTTCTTCGCCGTCAGTGCCCTCGGGAGCATCTTCCTGCTCGAGATGTGGCGGCCCGGGCTCTGGAGTCGTCGATTCCCCACCCGCGAGCTCGCGTTCGTCGGTGTGTTCTTCACCGGGACGTTCGCCTTCTGGTTCTACGGAACCACGACGTTCGTCGCCAAGGTGCTGGATTTCGCGCTCGGGAATCGGCCGTACATCGGATTCGCCCTCTTCGAAGCGCTGGGCGTGGTCGCCGTCCTCCTCGCCGGGCTCCTCATCCGGTGGCGCCGCGCTCGTCCTCGTTCGACGCGCACCTGGGTCCGTTTGCCGACCGACCGAAGCATGCTCCGAGATGCGATCGTCCTCTGCGTGATCATCTTCGGGGCGATTGGGGTCCTGGTCTTCGCGCCGGTCCCCGGTACGACCCAGGTGACCACTCCGGCCGCCATTCTCTGGTTCTCGCCGGTGCTGGCGCTGGGCATCGCTTGCGCCGGAAGTCGTCGGGTCCTTTCCCCCTCGCGGTCCGGACCGTTCGCGCTCGCGTGGGTCGGCGCCCTCGGAGTCTCGGCCGCGTCGATGATCGCGCTCTCGCTCGTGGCGCCCGCGTTCCCCGAATCGCCCGCGGCCGGGATCTCGTCGACCCTCTCGCCGTACCGGCACGTCGAGTACCTGTTCATCCCGGTCGGTCTCCTCATCGCGGTCGCCCTCGCTCGCCTCGTGAGCCGGGCCGGGGACCGAGCCGGTCGCCGCGCGTTCGTGGCCGCGTGCGTTGGCGTGGTCGTCCTGCTCTCGGCGAACGCGGCCATCGTCTATCCTCCCCAGAACGACTTCGGCGGCTTCGAAGAGGGTCTGACGCACGGTGACGCTGCGCTCTGGATGTGGGTCGGTATCGCGGCTCCGCCCACCTGGACCGTGGCGACCGACCATCGTCTGAGTTCGATGATCTTCGGTTTCGATGGCAATCCCGCAACGTGGACGACCACCTCCGCCCTGTTCACGGGCAAGAACTGGTCGCAGGCGGCAGCCGAGCTTCGCAGTTCGGGGACCCCCTACACGAATCGGCCCATCGTGCTCGTGGCGGTCGACTCGGTGATGTACTCGGGCGTGGCCCTCGACCCCTCGGCGCCCGCGACCCCGCTGAGTTCCTACGCGATCGCCTGGTTTGGGCAGCTGCCGTTCATTCCCCTCTATGAGAACGGCCAGGAGGTCGTCTATATGGTCGATTCCTCGTTCTTGCCCGGCGGATAGGGAACCAGGGTCCCGTCGGGCAGCCAGCGGAGCAGCGGCGCACGGCCCTCGCGGGCAAGGTCTCCGAGGGCGCGGCTCGCCCAGGTCAGCTTGACCAGCTTGAGCTCGTGGGCCGCCGGATCGGTGGGAGCGGTTCGTTCGAAATCGAACCCCCAGAGGAGGACTCTCTCCGCACCGAGGTGGTCGGCGAGATACGCGGCCCGGTCCCCGTCGGTGAACCCGCCGACGTCCAATAGGTAGGGTCGGGGCGGTCCGGCCCACGAACCGACGACCGCGCCCGGGAACTGACCGACCCACTCCCGCAGCGCCGGCTGGTTGTCGCCGTGCGCGTGGATCACGACGACGCTGCCCCGCCGGTTCGCCGCGACCTCCGCGGGCACTGGGCCGTCGAGATCCGTAACGATGACCGAAGGAACGAGTCCGGCATCGAGGCACGTCGCGGTCGCCCCGTCGGCCGCGAGGAGCGCCGGCGCGCGGGGGCTCGGTGGGAGCTTCCACAGCGGAGGGGGACCGGTGCGCGGAGCCAGTCCGACCACGACCGCCGTTCGACCGTCGATCAGCGGTCGGAGCCGCGCGAGCGGGTCGCCCCGCGCGGAGGCCGGCAGCAGGGATTCTAGGAGGTCGGCCGCTGCCACCTCCCGTTCGAACGGGAATCCGAACTCGGCTCGGATCCGGTCGTAGCGGGGGACCCACGCGCTGTACTCCACCGGCACCTCAACTCTCCGCACTAACGCTTTATAATGAAGACCCTGCTCCCACCGAGAGAGGAACTTCGTGATGCGACCGTTGGCCCAGGAGATCCTGGCGCACCTGCCCGGAGAGTCGAAGAGGACCGTCGAGGCACCACCGGCGTCGAACGACGACGCGGAGCTCGAGGCCGTTCTCGCCTCCCTCAAGACCAACATCAAGGTCGTCGGGTGCGGTGGCGGCGGCTGCAACACCATCAACCGACTCGCGGAGGAAGGCCTCGAGGGGGCCGAAATGGTGGCGGCCAACACCGACGCGCAGCACCTCCTCGCGATTCATGCGCCTCGAAAGATCCTACTCGGTCGTCGCCTCACACGCGGGCTCGGGGCCGGCGCCCTCCCCCAGGTCGGAGAGCAAGCGGCGCACGAGGCCGAGGACGAGCTCAAGAAAGCGCTCGCGAACTCCGACATGGTCTTCATCACCCTGGGGCTCGGCGGGGGCACCGGCACGGGGTCGGCGCCGGTCATCGCGAAGTGCGCGAAGGACGCCGGGGGAGGAAACCCCCTCACGATCGCGGTCTGCACGCTACCGTTCGCTTCCGAGGGGCTGGTCCGCCAGGAGAACGCGATGTATGGCCTCGAGCGGCTTCGCGAGGTCATCGACACGGTCATCACGATCCCCAACGACCGACTCCTCGAGCTCGTTCCGCGACTCCCGATCCAGACCGCGTTCAAAGTGGCCGACTCGGTGCTCGCGCGGGCGATCCGCGGCATCACCGAGATCATTACCCGGCCGGGGCTTGTCAACCTCGACTTCAACGACCTGAGGACCATCATGAAGGGCGGCGGGGTCGCTCTGATCGGCATCGGAGAGTCGGAGAGCGACAACCGGGCCGAGGACGCCGTCCTCGAGGCGATCAACTCTCCCCTGCTGCACGTCGACATCGCCGGGGCGACCGGCGCGCTCATCAACGTCACCGGCGGACCCGACATGACCGTGAGCGAAGCCCAGAAGGCTGCCGAGGTCGTCCAGAAGACTATTAGTCCGACCGCCCGGATCATCTGGGGCGCCGCCGTCGACCCCACGATGCAGAGCACGATCCGGGTTATGCTGGTGGTCACCGGAGTTAAATCCCCGCAGATTTTCGCGGGGGAGGCGAAGGGCACCGGACCGGCGCGAAAGCCCGGACCGGACCTCGACGTCGTTCACTAGGTAAGCTATGGCATTCCTCGACCGGGCGCGGCGCGTCCAGGACAACTTCGACGGCCGATTGCGCAACGTCGGCCACGGCAAGTACGGCCGGATCCTCCGGATGGCGCGTCGACCGACCTCGGAGGAGTACGTCAAGGTCCTCGAGGTCACGTGGCTTGGAGCAGTGCTGATAGGCCTGACGGGTTTCGCGATCTACATCTTCTTCACGCAGGTCGGCCCCTGGATCTTCTCGAACTTGTTGAGCGGCCTTTAGGCCCAGAGGCGTGGACGATGGGCAACGAGGGGAACGACGAGGGCATCGGGCTTCTTTCTGGCGAGCCCACCCCGCCCGCCGCGAAGAAGTCCGAGGTGAAAGGAGCCTTTTCGACTCCCGCCACCGCTCCGGTCGCGGCCCCGACCGTTCCCCGGCCCGAAGCCGCCACGCTCCTGATGCTCAAGGCGGCCGACGATACCTCGCGCGACGTGACCGCAGGAACGGTCACCACGCTCTCCGCGGTCCTGACGAGCCGCGCGGCCGAGCCGCTCACCGTGACCCTGGTCATCGAGGTCGGCTACACGTCGACCTACCCCGGAGAGGGCGCCGAGTGGCCCGTCACTTGGACCCCGCCCGGCAAGAAGACTACGGTCGAGCTGTTCGCGCGCAAGGTCACTGTTCCGGTCGCTCTCGCCCCCAATACCGGCGTGCCGCTTTCCTATTCCATCACCGCTCCGGTCGGAGTTCGATACGGGGACCGGGTGGAGGTACGCCTCGCCGCGACCACCCCGGAGGGCGGAACCCCGGTGCGCTTGACCCTCGCGTGCGTGGCCCGTCAGGCGACGCTCGCGATCAAGACCTCCCGAGGTTACGAGCGCGAGGTCGCCGACACGCTGCTCGCGCGAGCCGAGGAGAAACCCGACGTCGTCTTCTCGCTGCTCGTTCCGTCGTCGTTGCGCGGCTACGTCTTTGCCGAGGGAATGAGCTCGGAAGGGGTCCGCGAGATGCTCAAGGGGATCCGCAAAGCCCGCGGGCTCGTGGAAGGCGAAACGACGCTCAAGGAGGTCGAGCCGCTCCTCGTCCCGAAGATCACGGTCGAAGGGTTCGTCGAAGGCGCCATCGTCGAGCTCATCTCGGGCCCGTTCAAGGGCGAGAAGGCCCGGGTGAAGAAGATCGACCAGGCCAAGGAAGAGATCACGGTCGAGCTCATCGAGGCGGTCGTCCCCATCCCGGTGACGGTCCGCGGAGATCACGTTCGCATGTTGGAACGCGGAGGCGGGAAGAGTGGCAATTGAAGTGAGCATCCTCGTCGAGGGAGGCAAGGCGGCGGCCGGGGCGACCCTCGGTTCCGCGCTCGGCCCGCTCGGCGTCAACGTCGGTCAGGTCGTGGCGAAGATCAACGAGCAGACGAAGGAGTTCGTCGGGATGCGCGTCCCGGTCATCGTCCGGGTCGACCCGAACACCCGCGAGTTCACGCTCGTCGTCGGACGCCCGCCGGTCGCCGCGCTCCTCCTCAAGGAAGCGAAGAAGGAAAAGGGGTCGGGAAAGCCGAAGACCGAGGTCGTCGGAGACGTTTCGTTGGACGCTGTGAAGCGGATCGCCGAGGCGAAGGGCGAGGACCTGCACGGGCGGTCGATCGAGGAGAAGATGAACCAGGTGATCGGCACTTGCGTTTCGCTCGGCCTCACGGTGGACGGCGAAGACCCGCGCGCCGTGCTCAAGGGCCGTACCGCCGCGCGAGGTGCCCGATGATGGGAGCCCCGGGAGGACCCCCGCCGGACCTCTCGAACGCCGAGATCGTCGACTACTCGATCCTCGAAGGGGACGGAAAGGTCCGCCTCAAGCTCAAGGACGGGTCGGTCGTCGAGATCCGCCTCGAGATCATGAACATCCTACGGGCCGGCAACGACCCGAACACCGGCCTGCCCGCGTACATCGTGCAGTCCGCGCCCCTCGTGCGGCTGGTGGAGTGTCCGAAAGAGCTCCGCAAGGCGCCCCTGCGCCCGGGCAGCGGCCGCGACGGAAAGTCGATCCCCGGCTTCGGCTGAGCGAATCCGAACCGATTGCCGCGCCGCCCTGCCGGGTTTGCCCTCGGAAGCGTAGGGAGTCCGTCAAAGTCGTTTGACCGTTCGTTCATCCGTCCCGGCGGTACTTTCCCTGTCGGGGAGACCCTTGAGTTTTCAACGCGTACGTACGGCGGGTCGGGAACCCGGGGGCGCTGGTCGACAATCGGATTATGACCCTCGTCCTCCCGGCCGCTGCGCAAGGACCCGTTCTCCTCGCGGAGAGTGACGATGGATCCACTCAAGACCGGCGACCGGCGAGTCCTTGAACGGCACGATTTCCCGGCGCTGTTCACGGCCTTGGAGGCGAAAGACTACCAGATCGTCGGCCCCACCCTGCGCGACGGGGCGATCGTCTACGACCGCCTGCGCACGGTCGATGACCTTCCGATCGGCTGGACCGACCGACAGGGACCCGGCAATTACCGCGTCGAGCGCCGCTCGGACGAAGCCCTGTTTGGCTACACCGTCGGCCCCTTTTCGTGGAAGAAGTTCCTTTTTCCTCCGCGCGAACGGCTCTGGACCGCCACCCGGGATGGGTCGTCCTTCACGGTCGCCCCCGAACCTGTCGATGGACCGCCCCTGGCCTTCCTCGGGATGCGGGCGTGCGAGCTCGCCGGCGTCGCGGTGCAGGACCGCGTTTTCCTGGGCGGACCGGTCGCCGACCCCGGCTACGCTGCGAGGCGGCGACGGATCCTCCGGATCGCGGTGCAATGCGGTCAAGCGGGGGGTACCTGCTTCTGCGTCTCCATGGGGACCGGCCCTGGCGTCCGTCAGGAAGCGGACCTGATCCTCACCGAGATTCTCGGGGACGGCCGTCACTACTTCCTTCTCGAGGTCGGCTCCTCCGAGGGCGCCGCCGTGCTCACGGACCTCCCGTTAAAGGCGGCGACGGCCGCGGATGCGACCCGGGCCGAAACGATCGTCGCGCACACCGCCGCCACGATGGGTCGAACGCTCGACACCGAGGGGATCCACGAGGTCCTGATGACGAACCTCGACCACCCGCGATGGGAGGTCGTGGCGCGTCGCTGCCTCTCGTGCACCAACTGCACGATGGCCTGCCCGACCTGCTTCTGCAGCAACCAGGAGGAGGTGCCGAGCCTCTCGGTCGAGAAGGTCGAGCGCTGGCGCCGTTGGGATTCCTGCTTCAACCTCGGGCTCACCGAGATGCACGGCCAGGCGGTCCGCAAGACGACGATGTCGCGCTATCGCCAGTGGCTCACGCACAAGCTCGCGACCTGGCAAGACCAGTTTGGTACCTCGGGATGCGTCGGCTGCGGCCGCTGCATTACCTGGTGCCCCGTCGGGATCGACCTTACGGAAGAGGTCGCGGCGATCCGGACGGTCCCACCCGTTCCAGCGACCTCTCAGGGAAAGAAATGAGCGCAAACGCAAAGGAATCGATGGCCGACCTCGTCTTGAGTCACCCGTTCTTCACGGGAATCGACCCGACCCTCGTCCACGCGATGATCTCGAACGCCGAGGTCCGGACCTACGAGGTCGGAGAGATGCTCGTCCGCGAAGGCAAGCCGGCCGAGGAGTTCTTCCTCGTCTTTGAGGGGAAAGTGGCGCTCGAGGTCGGTGAGGCCGACACTCATCGCATCACCGTCGAGACGATCGGACGGGGGGAGCTCCTGGGCTGGTCGTGGCTCGTTTCCCCTCATCGCTGGCGGTTCGATGCCCGGGCCTCGAAGCCGACGAAGGTCGTCGCGATCAACGCCGCGGCGGCGCGCTACGCGCTCTCGTCGCATCCTGCTTTCGGCTTCCAGTTCTTGATGAAGCTCTTACCCGTCGTCGCGGAACGCCTCGAGAACACCCGGGTGCAGTTGCTGGACATTCATGGACGCTGACGCCCTCCCCGCCACGAGCACCTTCCCTCCCCTCCGCACCGGCGCTCGCCACCCGTACGCCCCTCGACCGTTCGTCGTGCTCGCGCGAACACGAGAAACCGCGGACACGGTCACGCTACGGATCGCGCCCCGCTCGTCCGAGCACCGGATCGCGTTTCGGGGCGGCCAGTTCAACATGGTGTACGCCTTCGGCGTCGGGGAGTCGGCCATTTCTATCAGCGGCGACCCGGCCCACTCGGAGGAGCTCGTTCACACCGTGCGCGCCGTCGGCAAGGTGACGAACGCCCTGGCGACGCTGAGCCCCGGTTCGGTCGTCGGCATCCGCGGACCGTACGGTCGCGGCTGGCCGCTCGATGCCGCTCGGGGACGGGACGTCGTGATCGTGGCCGGGGGGCTCGGATTACCTCCTCTCCGCCCGACGTTGTACGAAATCTTCCGCAACCGGGAAGCGTTCGGTCGCGTGGAGATCATCTACGGCGCGCGCACTCCGAAGGACCTCGTGTTCTACGACGAGGTGCAGACGTGGAGGCACCGCACCGACTTGAGGCTCCAGACCACCGTAGATGTGGCGGGGCGCGACTGGTACGGGGACGTCGGGGTCGTCACGACCCGGATCCCGGATTCCCGTTTCGACCCGCCCAACACGACCGCGTTCCTCTGCGGCCCCGAGATCATGATGAAGTTGACCGCGCAGGCACTCGCTCAGCGAGGAGTGCCGACCGACGCGATCTGGCTCTCGATGGAGAGGAACATGAAATGCGCCCTCGGATTCTGCGGCCACTGCCAGTACGGTCCCTCGTTCGTCTGCCGCGACGGCCCCGTGCTTCCCTACCGAGCACTCGCGCCATTCCTCGCCGTGAAGGAGGTCTAGGTACGATGCCGCCCGCGCGCAAACCGCGCTTGGGAGTATTCAAGTTCGCATCCTGCGACGGCTGCCAGCTTTCCGTCCTCGACTGCGAAGACGAGCTGCTCGCCATCGCGGGCGCGGTCGACATTGCAGACTTCCGCGAAGCCTCTCGCGCGGTCCTCGAGGGTCCCTACGACCTCTCGTTGGTGGAAGGGTCGGTCACGACGGCCCACGATGCGCAGCGGATCAAGGAGATCCGCGCCCAATCGAAGGCTCTCGTGACGATCGGCGCCTGCGCCACCTCGGGAGGAATCCAGGCGCTCAAGAATTTCGGCGATGTCGAAGAGTTCCGCCGCGTCGTCTACGCGCGTCCGGAGTTCATCTCGACCCTCGCCACGTCGACCGCGATCGCCGACCACGTTCCGGTCGATTTCGAGCTGCGCGGCTGCCCGATCAGCAAGGTCCAGCTCCTCGAAGCGATCGGCGCGTTCCTGCAGGGACGGGCCCCGAACCTTCCCAACGAGAGCGTCTGCATCGAATGCAAACGTCGAGGCAACGTCTGCGTCATGGTCGCCCACGGGACGCCGTGTCTCGGACCGGTGACGCAAGCCGGCTGCGGCGCGATCTGCCCCGCGTTCAACCGGGGCTGCTACGGCTGCTTCGGTCCGCAGGCGACCCCGAACACGGCGTCGCTGATCGGGGAGCTCAAAGTACTCGGCATGGCCCCTCCGGCCGTCCAACGACTCTTCCGGACCTTCAATGCGAACGCTCCCGCCTTCCGGGCGGCGAGCGAGAGCGTCGCCGCGGAGGCATCGACCCCATGACCGAGAGAACGATCCACGTCGACTACCTGGCCCGCGTAGAAGGAGAGGGCGCGCTCAAGGTGCGCATCCAGGACAACCGGGTCGAGGACGTCCAGCTCAAGATCTTCGAACCCCCGCGTTTCTTCGAGGCGTTCCTGCGCGGGCGCTCCTACCTCGAAGCCCCGGACATCACCGCGCGGATCTGCGGGATCTGCCCGGTCGCTTACCAGATGAGCTCCTGCCACGCGATGGAGCGCGCCCTCGGCATGAAGGTCGACGGCCCGATCCGCGAGCTCCGCCGGCTGCTCTACTGCGGGGAATGGGTCGAGAGCCACGTGCTCCACGTCTACCTCCTGCACGCCCCCGATTTCCTCGGGTACCCCGACGCGATCCAGATGGCGAAAGACTACCCCGAAGCGGTCCAGCACGGGCTCGCCCTCAAGAAGGTCGGCAATTCACTGATGACTCTGCTCGGCGGCCGAGAGATCCACCCGATCAACGTCCGGGTTGGCGGTTTCTACCGGGCCCCGACGGTCGAGGAGCTTCGGGCGTTCCGCCCCGAGCTCGAAGGCGCTTTGCCGCTCGCGGAGGAGATGGTGCACTTCGCGGCCGACCTCGACTTCCCCGACATCGAGGAGGATTACGAGTTCGTTTCCCTGCGGCCGGAGAAGGATACCCGATGAACGAGGGAGACGTGGTCTCGAATCGAGGCATCCAGGTCCCTCAGGACCACTGGGAGGATGTCTTCGAGGAGGTCCAGGTGCCGCATTCCAACGCCCTTCAGTCGGTCCGCAAGGGCGGGGGTTCGTACCTGGTCGGCCCACTGTCCCGCTACGCGCTCAATCGCGACCATCTTACCCCTCGAGCCGATCAACTCGCCCGCTCGGTGGGCCTCCCCGATGTCGTCCGGAATCCCTACAAGAGCATCGTCGTTCGCGGCATCGAGACCGTCTACGCGATCGAAGAGGCGCTGCGCCTCATCGACCAGTACCATCGCCCCGAGCGCTCGTGGATGGAACCTCCGCCGGTCACCAAGACCGTGACGGGCGCCGCCACCACGGAAGCGCCGCGCGGGATCCTCTACCACCGATATCGGATTGGAACCGGGGGGCTCATTGAGGACGCGAAGATCGTCGCTCCGACCTCCCAGAACCAGAAGCGGATCGAGGACGACCTTTGGCACCTGGTCGAGCGTTCGTTGGCGCTCGACGAAGCGACGTTGACCGACGCGTGCGAACGGGCGATCCGCAACCACGACCCATGCATTTCCTGCGCGACGCACTTCCTCAAGCTCGACCTCGAGCGACAGTGAGACGAGGATGAGCGAACCCACTCCTTCAACCCGCTCGGCACCGGGGCCGCTCCCGCTCGTGATCGGCGTCGGGAACGACCATCGGGGAGACGACCGCTCCGGTCTCGAGGTCGCTCGCGCGCTGCGCGTCCGGCTGGGTGGGAAGGCCCGGGTCGAGGAATGCGCCTCGGGAGGGATCGCCTTGCTCGAGATCTGGCGCGACGCCGACCGAGTCCTCGTCGTCGACGCCGTCCGATCGGGAGCTCCGTCCGGCACCGTCCACCGTCTCGAACCGGGCGATGGTGCGCTGCTCGGATTCCGGGGCGCTACTTCGACGCACGGGCTCTCGCTCGGAGAGGCCGTGGCCCTCGCCGCGGGATTGGGATGCCTCCCGCGCCAGCTTGTGGTCTACGGAATCGAAGCGGAGAGTTTCGAAATGGGGGTCGGCCTCACGCCGTCGGTCGCCCGGGGCGTGGAAGAAGCGACCGCCAGGATCCAGGCCGAAATCGAGTCGGATTCGACCGAACCGGTCCGAACCGGGAGGACCGCCCATGCATGAGGAAGGGATGCTCCACGACGTGGTCCGAAAAGCGACCGAGGTCGCGCAGCGCGAGGGGGCGACACGAGTGACGCGCGTCCGGCTCTGGGTCGGCGCCCGCTCGCATCTCGGCGGACCCGAGCTCAAGGATCGATGGGCTCACGCCGTAACTGGGACCGCTCTCTCCGGAGCGGAGGTCGAGATCGAGACGTCCTCCGACTCGAGCGACCCGAACGCGGAGAACGTGATCCTGCGAAGCCTCGACGTCGACCCGGGAGAAGGACGTCCATGAGCGAACGACGAAACACGTGGCGGAAAGCGCAGCCGAGCGCCGGAACGGACGATTCGAGCCGACCCATGTCGCTGAAGAGCAGGGTCGGCGTGGGGACGCCCGACGGCGCGACCGTCACGAAGGAGTACCCATGTGCTTGACCACTCCGGGGCAGGTCGTTCGCATCGACTCCCCCACCCCCGACGTCCGCCTCGCCGTTGTCGATTTCGGAGTGGCGGTCCGCTCGGTGAACCTCGTCTTCACGCCCGAGGTCGCGGTCGGTGACTACGTGATCGTCCACGCTGGATTCGCTACCCGAAAGCTGGCCGAGGAGGAGGCGCGCGAGGCGCTCGCGTACGCCCGAGAACTCGCGGACCTTTCCGCCGCTCCCATGGCGACGGGCTCGGCGGGGAGCTCACCGTGAGCGACCGGAGCTCCTGGGTCGGACCGGGCATCCTTCTCGTCCTCGCTACGGCGTTCATCAGCGGTCTTTCCACGTTCGTGAATTTCTATGCGGTCAAGGGCACGAGCTCGGACGCGTTCGTCACGGTCCGCAATGTGATGGTGGCGGCCGCCTTCGTTCCGGTGGCGTTCTTCGCCACTCGGTCCCTGCGCGCCCCCGCGCTCCGCACCGTCGACTGGGGACGCCTCGTGCTCATCGGCCTCATCGGCGGCGCCGTTCCCTTCCTCCTCTTCTTCCACGGCCTTGAGATCGCCACGGCCGCGGGCGGCGCCGCCACGGCGACCTTCGGCTACCGGACTCTCTTCCTGTGGGCGACGGTCTTTGGTATCGTGGTTCTCCACGAGAAGTTCCACTGGCGCATCGCTCTCGGCGCGACCCTCCTGCTCGCCGGCAGCGTGCTCATGCTCTCGCTCACCTCCCCGATCTGGACCGACGGCACGGCCTACGTCTTGGCGGCCACCGTCCTCTGGGCCGCCGAATACACGGTCTCGAAGAGAACGCTCCGAGATGTTCCATCGGCCACGGTGGCGCTCGGACGGATGGGATTCGGCGCGATCTTCCTCGTCGGGTATCTCTCGCTCACGACCCAGTGGGGCACGGTCAGCGGCTTTACCGGCGCCCAGTGGGAATGGGTCGGAATCAGCGCCGCCCTCCTGGGGGCGTTCGTCGCGAGCTTCTATCCGGGCTTGAAGCGGGTCGACCTCGGGGTGGCGAGTTCCGCGCTCGTCCTCGGGTTCCCCATCACATGGATCCTGGGGGTTCTCGTCCAGGGTGCCTCGTTCACGCTCGCCCAAGCGGCCGGGGTCGTCGCGGTCGTGGCCGGTGTAGGGGTCGTGATCGGGGTGGTGCAACTCCGCGATGCGTGGTCTTTCGTGCGCCGCCTCGGTCGACCGCAGCCGGACCGGCTCTGAGATGGACGGCGTCGCCCTCTGCGCGAGGTTCAGCATCGCCACCAATCGGCTTCAGTACTGCGGACCGCGGGATGCCGAACCCGCGCTCTATGCCGCGATCACGGAGAACCGGGAGCTCGACCGCGCCCGGGATGCGCTACGGCGGTTCGAGGCCCTGAACCCGTACCTCGAGGCCATCGCAGCGAAGCACGGCCTCGACCCGTTCGATTCTGCCGTCGTCGAGGCGTACTGGATCGGTAATGAACTATTGGAGAAGTTCGACCGGGAGGATTTTCGGCAACTGCTCGACGCGCTGGTCCGTCGGGGACTTCCCCGGTCCACCGCGGGGCGACTCGCCGGGCTGCTCCCGGAACATCCGATCCCGCATCACGCGTTCCACGTCGCTTTCGTCGGAGTGGGCGAAGTCACCGGCCACGTGGAGACCACGATCGCGAACATGGAAGCGTGCCGGCCGGCGTGGGCCGAAGTCACCGGTATCGAGGGCAAGAACATCCGCGTGCACGGCCCGACGCTCGGTCTCCGGGAAGGGCGGCTCACGCTCGAAAAGGACGGCGAACGCGTCCTCCCCTTCGACCCCGCGATTTTGAGCGGGCTCGCGAAGGGGGACACGGTGGCGGTCCATTGGAGCCATCCCGCGCTCTCGCTCACCCCGGCGCAAACGGAGTCCCTGGTGCGATATACTCGCCTGTCGCTGGACGCAGCGAACGAGGCGCTCCCCCGGCTTCGCGCCCTCGCCTAGACGGGAGTAGGGGTCGCCTCTCCCCGCCCGGGCGCAACCCCTTTACGGGGAACGCCGGTGGGCACTTTGTGGTCGACCTTCAGGAGACGCCGGCCGTCCCGCCCATGGATCCCGGCGGGGACGAGCGGTTGGGGTACTTCATCGCCGGCGCGATCCTGATCGGGATTGGCTGGGGGATCGCCGTCGCGCTCAATCTTCTGCTCCATTACATGTCCGGAACCGGGGGAATGACGGTCGACGGTCACCAGATCACGTCCACCCTGGGGTCGTATGCCTGGGCGACATTCGCCTTTGGCGTCTTCGCCGGAGCGTTCGGAGTCGTTCTGGTGGCCCTGGGACGCAACTCACAGAGAGGACCCGCGGTCCTCCCCGGTTACGACTACTGAATCCGACCGGGCCGCAGGGGTGCCCGGTGCACGCGGCGCGACGGAGGGGTTCGAGTATCGACGGGGCTCTTCGCGTGCTTCTGAACATCGAGACAATCCGAGCAGGTCCGCTCGTCCGAATCCAGACAGTTGCGGCAGAAGGTACGACCGCAAACCGTGCAGCCCAAGCTGGCGGGCGTCCCGCATCGAGCGCACTGACCTACGAGCAAGTTCGGCCCCCCCCGGTGGGACCGCTCAGTCGAGGATTCCACTCGTTTTAAGCCCTTCGACGAAGCCCGACGCGAACTCGGCCCGCGTGACGTAGCGCGCGGCCCGCCGGGCGCGCGGGCTCGCGGACGGGAAGCTCACCCCGAACCCGGCCGCACGCAGCATCGCCACATCGTTGTCTCCGTCCCCGAGGATGACGCAATCCCGCGGGGTCAACCCGAGGGGAGCCAGAGACCGGAGGAGTCCGGGCAATTTTCCCCCACCCGACTCCATGAGATGCAGGGCATAACCGGTCGACTCGACGTCGACCCCATTGCGCCCCAGGACTCGCCGGACCGCGGCGACAGAGACGTTCGGCTCCACCGCCACCTCGCTCTCGCGCCAGCGGTCCGTGAACAGGCGTCGGACCGGGAGTCCGGCCGCCCGCAGCTTTCGAAACGCGGCAAGGGCCACGCGTCGGTCGGTGAGACGCTCGACCCGCTCGCGTCCGCGCGCGTCCCGGTAGTACACGAGTCCACCGTTCTCGGCGACGATCGACCCCGAGAGTCCCAACGAGCGGTGGAGCGCGAGCGCGATCGGAAGGACGTTGCCCGTGGCGAGGACGACCGGGATCCCCCGACGTTCGAGTCGACGGACGAGGTCCGCGGCGCGCAGGTCGAGGCGACGGTCCGCATTCGTGAGCGTTCCGTCGACATCGGTCACGACGGCGCGCCATCGGTTTCGCCTTGACGGAGTTGGTCGGCGGGGAACGCGTCGCACTTCGATCGACCTCGGAGAACTAGGAGCCACCGCGGGTCCGAACCCGGTCGATCTCCTGGCGAAGGGTGTCGGAAACTTCGCGGCCATCTCGCCGCCCTCGGACCTCCCGCATCACATCACCCATGAGCGGAGAGAACGCGGCTTCTCCCCGCGTCCGGACCATCTCGGCGTTGGCCTCGACCACCCGTCGTACCAGGGCCACGAGGTCGTCCTTCGAGAAGCCGGCGAGCCCGGCCTGCTCGATCGCTGCTTCCACTGAGGAAGCGCCGGCGGCCAGGAGCTCGAGCACTCTCGGAACCCCTTCTTTGGCGATTCGTCCTGCCTCCGTTGCCGAGAGCAGCGCGCCGAGCGTTTCCGGGCTGGGCTCAAACTGAGGGGCGTCCGGAGATTTCCGTGGCACGGCCGGGAGGTCTTGCGTCAACAGCCGAGCCACGAGGCCCGCAGGGTGGCCTTCCTTGGCGAGGGACGTGAATCGCTCCACGAGATCCCCGTAGACCAATTGCCGAACCACTTCCAACGGGAGCCCGTTCGACCGCGCGAGCCGAGCCTCGAGCTCCTCGGGCCGTTCGGGAAGATGCGCCCGCAGCCGCTCCAGTCGTTCCGCGGTGATCGTGATCGGCGGGATGTCGGTTTCGGGGTACATTCGGTCCCGCCCGGGGAGCGGCCGCGAGTAGCGGGTCCGGCCGTCGGGAAGCGGGTCGCGCGTTTCGCCCGGGACCCCGTCGATGGCCCCTCGCGCTCGTTGGGCGACACGATCGAGGCCAAGACGCGCACGTTCGGGGGAGCGGTCGGTCACGACGACGAAAGCGTCGGTGTCCCCCAGGGCGAGACGTTCTCGCAGCTTGGCGACTAGGTCGTCGGTGACCCCGTACGCCGGCAGTTCGTCCGAGTGCACGAGCCCACGAAGTCCGGCCGAGCGGGCATGGTCCGCGAGTTCCCGGCCTAATCGCAGATCGCCCCCGGTGGGCGACCGAAGAAGCCCGCCGAACCCCGGGAGAGCGATGGCGAGAACGACCTGATTCCCGCGACCCGCGCCCGAGAACGGACCCGAGGAGACCTCTCGGAAGAGCTCGGTGGCGTCGTGCGGAGGGTCCGAGGGGACGTGGGCATTTTGTCGTCGGAGCTCCTCCCTCAACTCGAGGAGGAAATTCTGACGAGCGACTTCGCCCTCGACGTACTCCTGGATCATACGGAGTTCCTGGACGCCCTTGATTTCGATCCGATGACCACCCTCGATCGAGACGTTGACGTCCTCCCGAATCGTTCCGATTCCACGGCGGACCCGGCGGGTCGCGCGCAGGAGCGCTCCGATCTCCTCGGCGACCTCGCGGGCTTCCGAGCCCGAGGTGATCTCAGGCCCGGTCGCGATCTCGACCAGCGGGATCCCGAGCCGGTCGAGTCGGTACGAGACCTCTCCGGGAGACTCCCGGACTTTTCGGGCGGCGTCTTCCTCGAGGCAAATGGTGGAGATCGAATACCGGCGTCCGCGGACCTCGAGCTCGCCGTCCACCGCGACGAGCGCGGTACGCTGAAAGCCCGTCGTGTTAGAGCCGTCGACCACGATCTTCCGCATCACCTGGATCTCGTCGACCGGTCGGGCGTGCAGGAGGAGCGCCAACGTGAGAGCAGTGTCGAGGGCCGCCTCGTTCAACGGGTGCGGTGGCTCCTCGTCCATCTCCACGAGACAGGACGAGGGGCCGGCCTCGTAGCGATAGACGAGTCCGCGAGACGCTTGGAACGCCGCCGCGACGTCGACCGCGCGGCTCTCGCCGCCGGACGCTCGGAGGCTCCGGGTGAATGCATCCGTTACTTGTTCGGTGAGCTCGGCGGGGCACCCACAGAACAGCTTCCCGACCGAGAGCTGTTGGTGGACCTCGAGGCCGGCCTTCACGCCGTGTCCCTCGGATCGTGGCGGTCATGGAATTCGCCCGCTTGATCCTGCGACAGCAGACGGGCGACACCGGTCGCGTCCGTGGCGTGCCCGAGGGCCCACACCAACTTCGCGTACGCGGTTTCGGGGAGCAGGTCGCCAAGGTAGAGGACGCCCGCGCGCAGGAGTTCACGACCGGTCGAGTAGACGTACGGTTCCACATTCCCCTCGAGGCACTGCGTCGTCATGGCGACCACCACCCCCCTTCCGGTCGCCGCTCGGATCCACCCCAGGTGGTCCGCGCCGACGTGTCCGAGACCCGTCCCCGCCAGCACGACCCCGCGGCATCCCTCGGCGAACAGGGCGGCGCGTTCGGGCGTGAGTCCGGGGTAGAACCATAGCAGAGCGGCGCGGGTATCGATGGGGCCATCGACGCGTACGGGTCCGGGTTTCGGGGGTCGTACCGAGAGCTGCAGGTCGACCTTACCGGCTTCGACCATCCCAAGTGGGGGTCCGTTCCGGCTTCGAAACGCATCCCGCCGGCTCGAGTGCATCTTCCTCACCCAGGTCCCCCGGTGAATGGCGAACCGATCGTCCGACGGTCCGGCATGCATTACCACGACCACCTCCCCGATTCGCGAATCGTGCGCCACGGCGACCGAGGCCCGAAGATTCGAGGCACCGTCCGACGACGGGCGATCGGGAGACCTCTGGGCGCCGACCAGAACGACCGGCCCCGGTAGCTCGGGGAGCAAGAAGCTCAGGGCCGCCGACGTGTATCCGAGAGTGTCGGTCCCGTGAGCGACGACAATTCCCTTCGCGCCGGCATTGAAGGTAGCGGCGATCTTATCCGCGAGGACGCGCCAGTCGTCGGGGACCAGGTCTTCGCTCAACCGGTCGAACACCGGAACGATACGAACCTTCCCGGACGATTCCAGCTCGGGGAAGAACTCCAAGATCTCGCGTTCCTCCTTGACGGGTCGCACTCCTCCCGTCTCGTAGTCGACTCGCGACGCGATGGTTCCTCCCGTCGTCAGGAGGGCGATCCAAGGGCTGGCGTCCGCGGCCACCGCGGGCGGAGACGACCGGGCCGAGCGGAACTCGGAAGGCCCGGGGGACTCGAGAAGGCGAAATTGGTACGTCGGCCCGATGCGGACCCCGATGTTGTAGCCGCTTTCGAGCTTGAGTTGAAGGATCCGGTCCCCCGAAAAATCGTGACGGGGTACGACCGTTCCGGTCCAATGGTGCCCGAGATCATCGGAGAGCTCGACCCGCTGGCCGGTCGGCAAGGTCCTCATCGAGTCCCAAGGGTCGGGAGGGCCGGTCATCGGCTCGGTACCGTCACGCGTAGCCGCCGGAGCGGCGTCCGGTATAAAGTGTCGTTCCGAGAGGAGTCGGCGCGTCCCCGGCCTTTTATAGAGGGCCCTCCTCGGCGCGCCGGGAACGAGCGGAGACCCGAGATGCCCGTGTGGGGTAGCTACGGAGTGGGGGCACGAACCCCCTTCCGCTGCAATGGATTATCCTAGAGGCCTGCGGAGCCTCAGACCTGGGTTCGAATCCCAGCACGGGCGAGTCTCCCACCGCGGGGTAGAGGAACGTGAAGACGCGAGCCCCCTCCGAGGATCAAGAACTCGTGGATTCGGTCGGTTACCGCTTGGCTCCACCGCGCGTCGGGTTGGCGATGCTCACGGAATGGATCCCCGGGAATTGGAACGGAACGAGCTTCCAGGTCTTCCCCGCGTCCGGACTGACGAAGAGCTGACCAGTGGTCGTGCCCACGTAGATACCGGCCGGGCGGAGGTTGTCGGTCGCGATCCCCTCCCGCTGGACCCCGAAGTGGCCGGGGAAGGCGGTCGGTGAGAGTAGCTTGCGCCACTTTCGAGTTTTGTCGTTCCACTCGTGGACCTGGAGGTGTCCCTCGCCGGTCACCCGAGCCATCCCGTCGAGCCGAACGAAATAGGCCCTCCCCGGCGAGGCGACCGGAGACGCCACACTGAATCCAAAATCGTCGCCGAGCGGTTTCCCGATCCGGATCCATTTCTCCATGCGGTCGTGCGAGACGTACATGCCGCCGTGGTCCTGCCGATAGAAGGTGTCCGGGTCCGCCGCGTCCCCGACCACATCGTGGACACACTGTCCGGTCTCGGGGTACTTGTTCGGAAGGAACGGTGCCTCGACTCCCTTGTTGGTCGGTTTCCACGTTTGCCCACCGTCCTCCGACCGGAACGTCCCGACCGCGGACAACCCGATGTAGAGGCGCTGGGGATTTCGAGCATCGAGGAGGATGGTATGCAAGCACGCGCCACCCGCTCCCGGCGCCCAATCCTTCTTCGACGGGTTTTCGTTGATACTCTCGATCGGTTCCCAAGAGGACCCCATGTCCGTCGTTCGGAACAGGAGGTGGGGGTCCGCCCCGAGGTAGAGGGTCTTCGGCTCGCTGGGGAGACCGGGTTCGATGTGCCAGAGGTTGTTGAGCGGCCTCGGGACCGGGGTCGTGGGGTCCGAATCGTTGAAGAGAGGTTTCCGGTCCTTTCGCCGCGGCGTCAACGGCGTGGCGATCTCCTGCCAGGTTTTGCCCCAGTTGCGGGACCGCTGGACTTGCGGACCCCAGAACGCGTTGTTCACGGCCGCGTAGACGTCGCCCGGATGGCGCGGGTCGGCGACCACGTGGTAGACCTCGCTTCCTTCGTGGGCGGCCGGACCGACCTTCCACGTCCGACGTTTCCGGTCCCCCTCGACGATGTACGTCCCCTTCCGCGTGCCGATCAATATCCGTAGCCGGTCGTTTTGTGCCATGTTTCGGAACTCCCTATCCTCCTGCGATGGAATGGAGGATATCGATGGCCTGGGCACCAGAGAGCGAAGTGGTCAGCCCCGTCGTGGCGCTGACATCTTCGCCGTCCACGAATACCCGAACGTACCGACGCAAGGCACCGGTCTCGTCGCGAATCTTGAACCGGAGACGTGGGTAGCGCTCTTCCAGCACGTCCAGGAGTTGGTTGACGGAATCCGCCTCGACTTTCTCGTTTCCGCGGGGGCCGAACTCTCGGAGCCAGCTGTCCAGGTGAACTTCGAGCGGGGGGGCCGCCGAACTTCGGGAGGAGCGGGAGGTCTTCATCGGTGGGGCCGAGTGCGCGGGGTATTCAATGGACCCATATGAATAGGTATAGGTTCGCCAAAGGATTCTCCGGCGTGACGATGGACCTCTCTACCTCACCTTACTTGGCACCACGGAGCGAGGACCGTCCGACCGGTCAAGTATCCGTCGTCGAGGGTGAGCCGGGGTCACTGCGTGCGACCTTCTCCGCCAACTTGACGACCTCGGAGAACGCGGGTCCCGCTAGGTCGGGCAGGACGGGCACGGTGACATTCATCATGACGACCGGCGTGCTGCCCTGGACTTCGAAGCCGTGCGGGGTTCCGCCCGGGACGTAGACGGCGTCTCCTTCTCGAAGGAATCGATCCTCGTCTCCGATCCGCATCCGTCCGCGACCTACGAGCACGACGCCCAGCTCGGGGAACGGGTGGTCATGACTTTCGAACCGACGTCCCGGTTCGATACGGTAGAGGATGATCGAGCTGCCGTTCCCCTCGACCATCGGCCGAAGACGAACCCCGTCCGTGAGGGTGACCCATCCCGCTGATCGTTCGTCCCGAATGCGAGAAGGCGCTCGTTTCATGCCCCTTTGACCCTCCGGAAGATGATAATGCCGTCGTCCGGAATCGAGCCGCCGGTCCGCCCACGCGACGAGTTACCCGTTGAACCCGTCGATTCCGCCGCGGACCGGCGGAAGCCGCGCGTGGACCTACGACCGCTATGCGTAGGGCGCCTTGGTCCCGACCAGAAGGCCTCGGTCGGCTGTGAATCCCCGAGCTACGAACCGGGCCTTTAGTCCCGCTTCCTCCATAAGACGCACCAGACGCCGAGCGGAGACGCCTAGCCCGATCCGCATCGAGGACGCCCTCTCGGCCACCCGGGCCGCCATCGAGGAGGGGATCGTGGCCGGCGGCGGGACCGCCCTGGTCCGCAGCCGGGCCGCCGTCGAGAAGGTGGCCAAGACCCTCGAGGGTGACGAGGCCACCGGGGCCCGGATCGTGGCCAAGGCCCTCGACGAGCCGCTCCGGTGGATCGCCATCAACGCCGGCCTCGAGGGAATGGTGACGGTCAAGCAGGTGGAGTCCGAGACAGGGACCACCGGGCTGAACGCCGCCACCGGGGCGTTCGAGGACCTGGTCAAGGCCGGGGTCATCGACCCGGCCAAGGTGACCCGGTCGGCGCTGCAGAACGCCGCCTCGGTCGCCGGGCTCCTGCTCACCACCGAGGCCCTGGTGGCCGACAAGCCCGAGAAGGCCGACGGCGCCGCCGCCGCCGCCGCTGCTGCCGCCGGAATGGGCGGCATGGGCGGCATGGGCGGGATGGGAATGATGTAAGAGGTCCGACTCTCCGGCCGGCTCCCTCCCCCGGGCGCCGTCGGCCGACGGGTGACGACGTGGCCGGGCCCTCGGGTCCGGCCGTCGTCGCGCCCCGGGTACCTCGACGACCGACATAGCGTGCACGTCCTATGGAGGGGACCGGCGGCACCGAGGCAACGGGACGACGGGGCACCCCCACCCCGCGGGAGGGGGGTCGCCAGGTCATCCCCCGTCCCCCCACGGCCCGGGCCGGATCGCCGGCCCCGTGGGCCGGGACCCCGGCGGACCGTCGGCGGGGGATCACCGTTCAGAGGGTCCGGGAGGCCTTCTCGGTCGAGCGGGGGAGACCGGTTTGGGCCCACGGATGCCGGCCGACGGCTTCCCCGATCCGGGTTCCCCGTCGGCCGTGCTGGCGGCGCTGTTCGAGGAGGGGGGCGAAGCGCGGGTGGTCCTCACCCGGCGGGCGGCCCATCTCCGGTCCCACCGCGGGGAGGTGAGCTTCCCCGGAGGACGGCTCGACGGGGCCGAGAGTCCCGAGGACGGGGCGTTGCGGGAGGCGGCCGAGGAGATCGGTCTCGATCCCGTCTCCGTCGAGGTGGTGGGGCGGCTGTCGGCGGTGACGACGTTCTCCTCGGGGAGCTTCATCACCCCGGTGGTGGGACTCCTGCCCGGGCGGCCGGCGCTGGTGCCGAGCCCCCACGAAGTCGAGCACGTCTTCGACGTGGCCCTGGCCGAGCTGGCCGACCCCGGGATCTTCCGGGAGGAGTGGTGGACGGTGGCGGGGCGCGGCCCGTTGGTGGGCGGCGACCCCTTCCCGGTGTGGTTCTTCGAGCTACCCGACGACACCGTCTGGGGAGCGACGGCCCGGATGCTCGTCGAGCTGCTTCGTCTCGTCCTCGAAGTCTGAGACCGGGACTCGATCGGCAGACGTCGACCGGTGGGCCCCGGACAAGCACCGCCGGGGTGGGGGTCCCCGGACGGTATCGTGGTGAGACGCTGGCGGGCGCGACGGCGGTGCGCAACGAAGCGTCACGAGGAGGCACGCAGATGGCTGACATCGAGATCGGCATCTACAAGTCGGGCCGCCAGGCCTACGGGTTCGACGACATCGCCATCGTCCCCAGCCGTCGGACGCGCGATCCCGAGGATGTCGACATCTCGTGGGAGGTCGACGCCTTCCGCTTCGACCTCCCCCTCATGGCCGCCGCCATGGACGGCGTGGTGAGCCCGCGGACGGCCGTCGAGATCGGTCGTCTCGGCGGTCTGGCCGTGCTCAACCTGGAGGGGCTGTGGACCCGCTACGAGGATCCCGACGGGTTGTTCGAAGAGATCGCCAAGCTCGACGACGACAAGGCCACGGCCCGGATGCAGCAGATGTACCTCGAGCCCATCAAGCCCGAGCTCGTCACCGAGCGGATCCGTGAGATCAACGCCGCCGGTGTGAGGTCGTGCGCCTCGGTGACGCCCCAGCGGACCACCGAGCTGGCGCCGGCCATCCTGGCCGGGGAGCTCGACATGCTCGTCATCCAGGGGACGGTGGTCTCGGCCGAGCACGTCTCGAAGACGGTGGAGCCGCTCAACCTGAAGAAATTCATCCGGGAGTTCGACCTCCCCGTGATCGTCGGAGGGTGCGCCTCGTACCAGGCCGCCCTCCACCTGATGCGGACCGGGGCGGTGGGGGTCCTGGTGGGCGTGGGCCCCGGGAACGCCTGCACCACCAGGGGGGTGCTCGGGATCGGGGTCCCCCAGGCGACGGCCATCGCCGACGTGGCCGGGGCCCGGATGCGTCACCTGGACGAGACCAACGTCTACGTCCACGTGATCGCCGACGGCGGGATGAGCCGGGGCGGTGACATCGCCAAGGCCATCGCCTGCGGCGCCGACGCCGTCATGCTGGGGTCGCCGCTCTCGTCGGCCCAGGAGGCCCCGTGCCGGGGATTCCACTGGGGGATGGCCACCTTCCACCCGACGCTGCCGCGCGGCGCCCGGGTGCGGACGACGGTGCGGGGGACGATGAAGGAGATCCTCCTCGGCCCGGCCCACGAGAACGACGGCCGGATGAACCTGTTCGGCGCCCTGAAGACGTCGATGGCGACGTGCGGGTACCAGTCGGTGAAGGAGTTCCAGAAGGCGGAGGTGATGATCGCCCCCGCCCTGCAGACCGAGGGGAAGGCCTTGCAGCGGTCCCAGGGTGTGGGGATGGGTCGCTGACCGACACTCCCGAGACCGTCCTCGTCGTCGACTTCGGCGCGCAGTACGCGCAGCTGATCGCCCGTCGCGTCCGCGAGGCGTGTGTCTATTCGGAGATCGTCCGGCACGACATCACGGTGGGCGAGCTGGCGGCGCGCCGGCCCAAGGGGATCATCCTGTCGGGGGGTCCGGAATCGGTCCATGCCGAGTGGGCGCCCCTGCTCGACCCCGGGATCTACGACCTGGGCGTGCCCATCCTGGGCATCTGCTACGGCGCCCAGCTGGTCTGCTCCCAGTTGGGGGGGACCGTGACCCGGACCGGACGCGGCGAGTACGGCCGGACCCCTCTCACCCGGACGGGGACGTCCCCGCTGTTCGCCGACTGGCCGCCCGAGCCGGCGGCCGACGTGTGGATGAGCCACGCCGACTCCATGACCGAGGCGCCACCGGGATTCGTGGTCACGGCGTCGAGTCCCGACGCCCCCGTGGCCGCCCTCGAGGACCTCGACCGCCGGATCCTCGGCGTCCAGTTCCACCCGGAGGTGGTCCACACCCAGCGCGGGACAGGAGCTCCTCGAGCGGTTCCTGTTCGACGTGTGCGGCGCCCGACCGCGCTGGACCCACACCAACATCATCGAGTCGTCCGTCCAAGCGGTCCGGTCCCAGGTGGGCGGCGACCGGGTCCTGTGCGCCCTGTCCGGTGGCGTCGATTCGGCGGTGGCCGCCGCCCTCGTCCACCGGGCCGTCGGGAACCAGCTCACCTGTGTATTCGTGGACACCGGCCTGATGCGGTCGGGAGAGGCCGACCAGGTGGAGGAGACGTTCCGGAGCCAGTTCCACGTGGACCTGAT
>CAVSTD010000010.1:0-4997 GCA_963730815.1 uncultured Thermoplasmata archaeon | reverse complement strand
CGTACTCGAGCCAATGCACCTCGGCCTCCTCGTAGGGAACCCGGACCCACCCTTCGTGAGCCCCCCCTCCCGCCTCGTCGCCGTACAGCACGACGCCAAATGCGGGACGACGACCGAACGTCACTTCGACGAGGCGGCACTCCGCGATCGCCTGGATCGTGTCGAAGAGGCGCACGTGCGCCTCGTGGTACCCACCGAACAAGTGCGTCTCCTTGTACTCGACCGGGTAGAATCCGCCGTCCTCCTTTCGGACCACGAGGTCGGGCCGACCGGCGAACCCCCAGGCGGAGTCCACGAGCGTCGTGTGCCCGTTCGTGAACTTCGGGTCGATCTGAACTCGCTCGGGGGGAAAGAGCATCGGAAGGTCGTCCTCGCCGGTGTCCTCGTACACCAGACGGTCGCCGTCAAACAGGTCGAGGCGTCCCTCGTTGACCGTGAGCTTGCCGACCGGCGGGGAGAATAGAGGCGACTGACGAAGGGGAACCACATCGAGGGGAGTGCGGACCGGCCCGAGCACGCCCGTCGTGCGCTGCGTGTGGAGCGCCCGGGCGAGTTCCATCTCGAACGGGCAGCGGAAGTACGTGACGAGGTCGTGGGGGGTGAGGTGCTCGGGAACCGGGACCGCGAGAGGCGCTAGCATCCCTCGGGCCTCGGGTCCGAGGTCTATGAAGCTGCGCTTTCACGAGAAAGGCAGCACGGCAGACCCGCCCTATCCCAGGAACTCCCCGAGTACTTGGCGACGGATCGCCTTCCGCTCACCAGCCGGAAGGTGGGAACGTGCCAACAACGCGTCGAGCAGCTCCCCGTCGGGCCCCAACCGCCGAACGACGTCGGAGATCGCCTTCGCGTTGTCCGTCCGTCCCTTCTCGAACTCTCGGACGAGGGCGTACTCGGGCCGCGTCACGTGGACCGGCTGACCTCGGAACGATACCTCCGCGAGCCGGACCGACCCGACGTGTCCGCTCCACTCTTCGAACGGGAGCGGGTTGCGCGGTTCGATCGGGACCGACCACTCGACCCGGGCCCCCTCGACAAAGGTCCCGACAAAGGCGCGCGCCCCGCGCACGATCCCGGCGGTCGGCCAATCCGTGGGAGCGAGCGGTTCGATGAGATACTCCGAGAGCAGCGCGGCGATGCGGTCGACCCCTTCGCGCGAGGTCCCGAGGTCGACGTCCCCCGGAGCGACCGCGGCGCCGAGCAACCAAGCTGCGGTCGACCCTCCGATGTACCACTCGACCCGGTCCCGAGCGAGGGGTCCCGAGAGGCGTTGGAGCAGTTCCGGGAGGATCGTTTCGACGCGCGCCGGGACTCGGTCGTAGACCTGGTCGAGCATCGTCTGAAGGACGAACCGGTCTCGGTTGTAGGCGTGGCGAACGCGGGAGGTGTCCGGGAACGAGAGCAAGAACCGGCGGTGCCAGCATCGAGGTCCGC
Organism: uncultured Thermoplasmata archaeon; assembly: GCA_963730815.1. GTDB lineage: Archaea > Thermoplasmatota > Thermoplasmata > Lutacidiplasmatales > UBA184 > Lutacidiplasma. The sequence continues at coordinate 3,566 of CAVSTD010000010.1, read as the reverse complement.
CGAACATGCACGGCGAAGGGGGATGGACGAATCCGAAGACGTCGAGCGGACCCTTCGGAGGCCCGTTCGCATCAGCGCCTCCCTCCTGGGCGTGGTAGGTGAAGGTGGTTCCTTCCCCGTCGCGGTCGAACGAGAGCTGGTGGAGATACCCGGCTCCCAGGTCCGGCCCCGAGAGGAGTTCGCTCGTCACGGTCGCCCGACCTGGCCGGGAAACCTCGGTAGCACCGCCGGTCAGCTCGGCGGAGGACGGATTTCGAGGGCCGTGGGAAGGGGGATCTTCGCGACCGTCAGCTCGACCTTGTGCTCCGTCCGTTTGGCCACGAGGTACATTCCGCTCGAGAGCGACTTCCAGACACCGGGCTCGCGGTCGAACGGTTCGGAGCCGACCACGACTCGGTGAGAGGCCGCCTGGTACGTCATCTCGAAGTACCGTCGGCTCTCGTCGAGGATCCCGTCGCCGTGGTCGCCCGTCCAGAGGCAGAACGCCCAGAGTTCGTCCGGTCCTCGCGAGAACAGCACATTCAACGCCGAGAAGGCAGGGATGGCCGGCTTTCGAAGTCCTTCCCATACCCGAACCAGGTCCTCGACCGAGTGGATGTACCCCGCAGGGGGTCTCCCGTCTCCTCGGTGTTCCGGACGAGCAGCCAGTACAGGACCTCGCTATCGTTGACGCCCCGCACTTTCGGTTCGTGGACCCCGAGGAAAGGACGGGTTTCGACCGGAAACGGGATCGACCCGTTGTGAGCGAACATGCTCGTGTGGTTCTCGAACGGCTGGGAGTTCTCGAGCGCGATGAGCTTCTCGTGAGGGAGGTTCAACGGATTGCTCGCATGGCGAAGATGGCCGAGGATCAAAGTGCAGCGAGCCTCGGCGGCCACCTGGAGGTAACGCTCGCGCTCCCCGTTCGCGGCGGCGCAACCGGTGCCCTTCTCGACGCGGGCGCGGCCCCCGTCGGTGAACCAACCGATCCCCCATCCGTCCTTCTGTTCCCACGGATGGACGTTCGATTGGACCAGCAGCGAACGGTCGGAGCGCGCGAGCCAATGTTCTGCGGAGGAGGCCTCCACGCACAACTGACCGAAGAGTCTGCACATCGACCGCGAGCACGTCGGAGACCTAGATAAGCGTCCGCCGCGACAATTGGAGCTTTCTCTTCCGTAAGCAACGCTTTTTACGCATCCCGGGGCTTCAACGTCGGAGAACGCGACGAATGGTAGCGGTCGAAGTCACTCCCGCGGCCCGGGACCAGGTGCTCAAGATCATGGAGAAGCAGGGGAAGCCCGGCTCCGCTCTGCGGCTCTATGTCCAGGGCGGGGGATGCTCCGGCCTCACCTACGGGATGTCGTTCGACAAAAAGGAGACGGGCGACGAGGTGGCGTTCCAGGAGAGCGGCCTCCTGGTCGTCGTCGACAAGGCGAGCGCCACGCTCCTCGAGGGCGTCAAGGTCGACTTCTTGCTCGGCCTCGAGTCCTCCGGCTTCAAGATCTACAACCCGAATGCCAAGGAGACCTGCTCCTGCGGCAAATCGTTCTCCGCGTGAGTCCCTTCGAGCGCGACACCGGAGTTTTATAGCCGACATCGGGTGGTAGTTCGGGGAAGTCAAGGAGGGCCCCAGGCATGAGCGATAGTGGAATCGAAATCAAGTTGGAAGTCACTCAAGAGGCGCAGGACCAGGTCCGGGGCCTGATGAAGAGTCAGAAGCCCGGAATGGCGGTCCGTGTCTACCTTCAGTCCGGCGGCGGTGGCGGCGGCTGCGGAAGCGGTTGCAGCTGCGGGTCGGGCGGAGGGTGCGGCAGCGAAGGCGGCGGCGGAGGCGGACCCTCGTTCGGGATGGCGTTCGACAAGCCCCGCAACGGGGACCGCGTCGTCCAGGTCGACGGCTTCTCGATCGTCGTGGACGACCTCTCGGCCGAGATGCTGAACGGGGCCCGGATCGACTACGTCCAGGACCTGAACGCTTCCGGATTCAAGATCATCCCGCCGAACGCGCCGACCTCGGGCGAGACTCCCGGGTCGGAAGCGGGCGGCTGCGGGTGCGGGTCTGGCGGCGGCGGCGGGTGCTGTTAACACCCCCGGTCCAACCCTTTCTTCCTTCTTCTCCGAGCTTTCGGGGCCATGCCGGCCCGCCGCCGGCGTAGTTTCGGGTCGATCCAATAGCGCATCTCCCACGTTCGTTCGAACCCGAGGCGACGGTAGACCGAACGACCTTGTTCGGAGGCGTGAAGCACCACGCTCGGGTATCCGCGCTCGCGGCACGCAGCCACGAGACGGTGGACGATGGCGGAACCGATCCCCTTTCCCCTCCACTCCGGCGAAGTGTACATCGACAGGATGTAGGGGATCGTGAGGGTCGGGATCTTCGGACGGGGCTGGTCCGAGCGGAACCATACCAGACCGCTGCCGACGGGGGTGCGGCCCGAGGATTGCGCGACGAAGCCGACGACCTCCCCCGAGCGCAAGCGGGGTCGCATCCACCGACGATAGCGCCCATCGTGCTCCGTGATCTCGGCCTCCGTGCGGTGACCGATCGACGTCCACATGCGATGCCGATGGTTCGCGAGCAGGTCGATATCGGCAACTGTCGCTCTTCGATACGTCACTTTGACCGGTCCGCGAACCCGCGTCGGCTTCATTTGGCGGGGTCCCCGCCGAACGCCGGGGTCTGCCCGAGTCCCCTCTGGCCCGAGGAATGGACGGCCCGCATCAAAGCCGCCTGTATCCGGTCCACGCTCGGGGGGATTGTCGCCGAAACGTAAGGTTTCGGTCCACCTCTACGCGCGGAGTGCCGAAACGATCAGCGCCGCGCGAGAATGGGCCCGGGCGGATTTGAACCGCCGACCGACCGGTTATGAGCCGGTCGCTCTAATCGGGCTAAGCTACGGGCCCACGGAGGGGGACGGGGAGGCGCCGCCGAGCGGAGTTTGGGGGCGGCGGGAAGACCCCGCCGCCCTTTCGAACCGCTGACCTTTCGGTTAACAGCCGATCGCTCTACCGCTGAGCTACGGCGGCACCAGGGCGGCCGAGCCGGCATCGCGCTAATAGCCTTTCCGGCTGGAAGGGGGCCGACTCTCGTGCTCGACGGCCCGGCTCTTGAGGTGTTGGATGACCGCGGTCATCCGGTCGAGCGACTGGTTCAAGTTCGCCCAGAACTCCTTCGACTTGTCCGTGATCACCGCGCCGTCCGCCGAGGGCTGGATGACGCCCTCGCGCTCGAGGAGATGGAGCGAGTAGCGGGTCTTGTGAATGGGAAGATGGAGCGCCTCGCTCAGACGAATGATTCCGATGGGGGGGCTCTTCGCGAGTTTCTCGAGGATGTCGACGTTTCGGGCGAGGAGGTTGAGCTCTTCCTCGATCCGCGCGACCAGATGGACGGCCTCTTCGGCTTCGAGGTCTTCGGGCTCCGGGTCGTGGACCCCTCCCTTCCCGACGGGCATGGAACGACCCCGGAGCCGAGCACGCTTACTTGAACATTGGTGCCGGAGGAACTTACTCCGCTCCGTACGCCTCCGGCGAGATTACATTCAACCGGGGACTTCGTGTCGGTACCTCTTCCGGTGATGGGGGAA
>CAVSTD010000009.1:0-11935 GCA_963730815.1 uncultured Thermoplasmata archaeon | reverse complement strand
CCACTTCACGTCAGAGAATCGCGCCATTTTCAGAATGCCGTTTGCCGTTGGGGAGGGGGGGTAAGGGATTCCATGCCCGCCCTGATGTGGGTGTCGAAAACCGCGAATCCCTCGGTCATCTCGTCCTGCCCCACCCCCACGTAGTGCAGCGTTTGGTCAATCGAGACGTGACCATAGATCCGCTGGATGGTCGGCGTCGGTACGCCTGCCTGATAGGCGAGCCGCCCGAACGAGCGCCGGAGGACGTGACCGGTCACTCGAACTGACGCGCCGGAGGCCTTCCCGAGTTCCGCAAGCTCTCCGTCGGCGACAGTGTGGCCCACCGGATAGAGACTGGCGTCGGGCGCCATGCCGGCCACCCACTTCTCGAGGACCGCTCTGGTCATCGGGTCCATAGGGATGGTCCGGGTACTTCCCGCCAAACCTTCCCTTCCCGCGGATCGTCAGACTCGGCCGGGGAAGCGCGAGATTGAGGTCTCGGACTTTCAAACGTCGCACCTCGCACTCTCGAAGGCCGTTGAACCCCTGGAGGACGACACGTACGCGTGTCCGTCCTTCCGCCTGACGATACAGCGAGACCATCTCGTCTCGGTCGATCCAGTTCCGGCGGTCCGCGAAGCCGGACGGCAGGCGCCACACCGGATTCTTGCCGTCCGAAAGCGGGTTGTCGGCCCATCTCAGGAACCCACGGAGGACGCTGAACTTCGTCTTCAACGTCCGCGGACCCCAGATTCCGCAGCCCTTGACCGCCCGGATGTGCTCCCGACTCACGTCCGTCGGGCCCACGGGCGCGGGTGTCCCCGCGCGAGCGCAATCTCGGCGGAACGCGATCAGGTAGCGTCGGTTGCGATTCAGATACCCATCGCTTAGTTCGCTCTCTTGTCTCAGCCATTCTACGTACCCCTCGGCCTTCTCGGTCCACCACCGCGCCGATGTCGGCACGGTGTCCTCCGAAGGGGCCCAAGGGCCGGTCGGGTTGAAGGCCTCTCCGTTCGACTCGAACGGCACGACCGAGACATTTCGGAGAGATGGCGCCCGGGGGGCAGTAGTTTGGGCTCCCGCCCATGCAATCGTTGCTCCGCGGGCCATCCCGGACGCCACCGGGGCGTCCGAGCGAATCCTTGCCTAAGTAGCGACCTTCGCCAGCGGAAGGTGGAAGCAGTCAAGGTAGCCTGAGAAACACTTCGGAGAAAGGATGAACGTCTGGCCGGCACCTTGTGCTTAATCGATGAGCCCTCCCCGCACGAGTAAACCCGAGGAACTGGAGGCGAAATCGGGGAGGAGAACGCGTCGTATCGTAATAGTGGCCATCGTTGCCGCAGTTGTGATCTCCTCGGTGGGACTCACTCTGAATTACGTGCTGACCTTTCCCTTGACAGGCCCAGCTGAGTTTTCTATTGGAAATCAGACTCGAGTACAACCCGGGTCGGTAGGATGTGGCGCTTCTCCGGGCGAAGTCTGCTACTCAATAATGATGGAAACAAATCTCGAAAATCTACGGCTTTCAAATCTGCGTTTTGGAGTTGCTAACCCGACAAACCAAGGCTCCGTAAGTCCGAACAATCCGAAAGTACCGCTCGGAGCGAGCGCCGGAGTTAGTGTCCTTACTTCCGGCAACACGACTGTCGGGCGGTGGAACTGGTCCACGGAAGTCTGGACCGATGGCTTTGGTTGGACCCTTCCGGTTGGCACGGACGCGACACTGATTCTTGATTCGGGTTTGACCGATTACGCTCCGCTCAACGGCACTATCTTCTGGGTCTCGCTATCGTCGCCGGGAACGGGTTCCGTGGGAACATATCTCCGGTAACTCGGCCACGCGAAAACTAGTGCTCAAATTCGGCTCATCCCCGGCCTCTGTTCATCCTCCATTGGGTGGAGACGCCCTATGACCCTCGATCTCCGCTCGGCCCGGCATGGACGACCAGTCGGTCCATCGCGAGCTGCTTCTGCCGACGCCGACCAAGGACCCGCCCGATATCCCGCCGCTCGTCTGGGCCTCTCCGGCCCCGCTCTGGCTGGAGATTCACAGAGAGACGGATGGGCGAGTGCGATACTCGCTCGGTTCCAGCTCCGCGTCGGACCTCGAGGCGATTCTCGCCTGCCTCGAAAACGCGCGCCCCCGTCTGACAGGAGGCGCGCCGATCGAATGCTCCGCCGCGACGCTCGTTCCGGAAGGGGTCTTTGCCCGAGCCGTCCCCGTCCAGAAGCACCACCACTTGCCCATCCAGATCCAACCCAGGGTGGACAGCGCGAGCTTCCTTCTACGGACCCTCGGCTCGTGGGTACTGCGCGACCACGACGTGCTCCTGCAGCTCCTCTTTCGAAGGGTCCGAGGCTGGGAATCAGGCTTCTTCTCGCCGCTCTACGGCAACGTCGCCCAGCGCCAGCATCACCCACTCAGGTTCGCGATGCACGCGCGATGCGCCGAGGCGGCCTATCACGTCGAGCTACGGGCCCACGTCACCGGGCCTGAGCCAGAGGAGGCACTGACCGCGCTCGGTGCCTGGCTGGGGCAGTGGACAACCACCGGCGGAGTGCCCTGGAGGCGGTGGAAGGTCATCCGCTCCAGGGCGGAGTGGGGATTCCACGCTGCTCTCGCTAACCACGACCTCCGTCGGTTCTCGAGCAGGAAGGCCCGCCGGAACGTTTCCGGCACAGAACTCGCGCATCTGCTCAGTATCCCGTGGGCCGCTCACCATCCCGAGTGTTCCTACGCGGGAGCACCCCGGGGGCAGCCGGGGCCAGAACTCGTCGTGCGCCCGTCCGCGTCGCCCGACTCCCGCGCCGCTGAGCGGTTCCTGGTAGGGGTCAGCGGCTCTCACCGGGTCGCTCTGCCGCGAGAATGGAACCACGTCGCCATCCTTGGCAGGACCCAGACGGGAAAGTCGACGCTCGCCCTCAATCTCGTTCTCCAGACCTTGAGGAAGCAGCCTGAGTCCACCGTCGTCGTGATCGAGCCCACTGGGACGCTGGTCGAAGGGATCGTGTCGCGTCTTCCCCGCGAAATCGCCTCAGAAACCGTCGAGGTCGATCCCGCCCACGCCACCTTCCAGCAGGGTGACGCGAAGATGGCCTCGGTCCCCCTCTCGTTGCTCCTGCCGCCCGAGAGCGCAGGCGGAGACGCATCCACCCGCGACCGCTGGTCTGAGGCGCTCGCGGGCGACCTTCTAACGGCAATCAGGAGCGCCTGGGGGGAGGAAAGCATCGGGGGCCGAGCCGAGTTCGTCCTGCGCGCACTGGTGCAGGGTCTCGCACTTACGCCCGGCTCGAACCTGGTCGACGCTTACCACATCCTCACCTCAAAGCCAGCCCTCCAGCGGTTTGTCAAGAGCGCCCCTCCCGGGCCGCTACGAGACTTCCTCGAGCACCACCTACCGCGCCTCGACTACAACTTCACGATGTCGACCCTGGACAAGGTCGGAAAGATTGCCACCAACCCGCTGCTCCGCGTCGCGCTGTGCCAGCGGAGCCACGCGGTCGCGTTCGACCAGCTGCTTCGACATCGCCTCCTCTTGGTGAATCTCTCCAAGGCGGCGCTCGGGGCCGATGGGGCGAACTTCCTGGGCGCGATCTACCTCAGTCAGCTCTGGGCCGCGATCCAGCGGAGCGGGCGGCCCGACAAACCGATCTACCTCGTGCTCGACGAGGTCCACAATTACGCCATTCCCACCCTCGCCGACATGCTCAGCGAGGGGGCGAAGTATGGTCTCCACGTCATCGCGGCGACCCAGTACCTCCACCGCGTGCCCCCCCGGATCCAGGCCGCCCTACTCGGCAACGTCGACGTTTGGCTCCTCTTTTCGCTCGGCGTCGAGGACATGGACGACGCTTGGAAAATCGTCCACGGGAAGAGCCACGGATGGATGCCACAGGACCTCGTAGACGGCCTCCGGCCCCACGAGGTCGCGATGGCGACGTCTGGATGCCTCGTGAAGCTCGAAACGCGCCTCGGCCCCGCTCCCGCGGCCAATGCGGCCGACCTGCAGGCGGTCGTGGTCGAGAGCTCGCGACGGTACGCCCAACCCGAGGATTCGGAGTCCTCCCCCTGGCTCGTGAGTCAGAATGAGGTTGAGATCGTCTTGGGAACGCTCACCAAGGGGCCACAGACGCGCGAGGAACTGGCGGCGGGAAGCGCTCTGCCCGTGGACCGGTTCGACGCTGCGCTCGTCCTTGCGACGGCGCAAGGAGATGTCGAACGCGAATCGGGCAAGGGAAGTTTCCAGCTCACCGTCCGGGGCTCCATCCACCTGAAAGCTCTCAGGGCTCGCCGGAACGAAGGGGAGGACCACTGTGGCCTTCTCGCCGACACGGGTTCGTTTCTCGTTCCCCTGGGTCCACAGATGGAAGTCGTCGCCCAGGAGGGAGGCTTCCTGCGTCCAGATGGCGAGTTCGAGTGGCGCGGTCGGAACTACAGTGTCGAGGTTGAGTGCAGCACGGTGGTCTCGCGCCTCGATCAGGTCGCGCGGAACATCCGAAAGGCGCTCGCCGAGGAGCGACGGTGCCTGATCGCAGTTCCGGATCGCGAGATGGCGGAACGCCTGGCTTTGGCGCTACCCCGCCTGGTCCCCGAAGCGCAGCTATGGAAAGAGTTGGGGCTGCTCTGGCGAGAGGCTGTCCACAAGATGGTCCCGTATGCCGCGGTGGCCCGGAGGCCCTGGGGCTTCCTTCCCGGAGGGGCCGATGAGGAGGAAGAGGCGACCGCAGACTCCGACGAGGAGTCACTCAGCAAGCGTGTGATCGGATCGGCCGCGGAGGACCCTCTCGCCACGGATCTTGCTCGGGTCTACGACTGCGCCAAGCGGCTTCACATCGCCGGAAGGACCCTGGTCACGGCGACCGACTTCAAGGAATTAACCGAGGGCGACAACGGGAGCTCTCTAACTCTCCGACGACTGGGAATGGCGCTGAGCTCGCTGGGCGTCCGAAGTCAGCGCGTCATGCGGAACGGGGTCCAGGTACGGGAGTACGATCTGCGGACGTTGTTTGGGAACCTTGGACCGCGGGGTGCTTACCCCGGGGACCCGACCGGCAGAGACCCGAAGGACTCCTCGGTGGAGTCGTAGTGGGACACGCGACACGTGTCGGGATGCCTCATTCCCCCGGTCCGTTGCTTGCCGACCTTGCCAACCTTGCCGACCTATTCTAAAAGGGGGGACAGGGGTCAGCAAACGGGGACGGCACTGAGGGCCGTGCCTAAGTCGGCAACGTATCGCAGGAGTCGGAAAAGCTGTCGCAGAATGAGCGAAGCATTCCCCGGATCAGGTTTGAGCGTCGGCATAGCGCGGGAGGGACCCACGAGCGAAGCGAGTGGGAGGGACCCGCGCAAAGCCGCCTGGCCATCACGGAAAAGCATTTCGCGAAACCCTTGGCGAGGTCCTGAGGACACTCGCACCTGCCACGGCCAGAACGATCCCGACCACCAGGATCGCAAAGAACCCTCCCACGTTCAACCCAGACGCATCGGGAAGGCATCCTGGGTCCGCGACGCACGCGTTGAAGACCGCGAGGGCTTCGGCGCCCGCCGCGATGAAGATCAGACCGACCGCGAGAGTGACCTCTCCCGCGCCACGGAACGCGAAAGCGGTTCGAACTTTCATCGGCATGGCCCCTCACGCGGGGGCGGTCGCCCCGTCTGAAATGAGCAACGCGCGCGCCGCGGCTCGCTCAAACCCCCGCGACCGCTCGGGACTCACGCGCTGGCCAACCTCGTGCGTGAGAATCTCGGTCGCAACCTGGTAGGCCGACCATCGGGTGAGGAGCGCGTTGTGCGAAGCAACGGCCTCCGCTCGCGCACCGATCGTGGCCGCGTGGATGCGGGGGAGCCCTGCTGCGACGAGCGAGGGGGTTACGTCCTCCGCGAGGATTTCCTCGCCCATCGCGTCCGCGTAGACTCGCAGCGCGTCCCCGAAGCGGCTCAGTATCGTGTGAATGGCCTTCTGGAGCATTCCCATCAGGTCCGTCGCAGAAGAGAGGTGGACCTCACGGAGCTCCACGAGGGAATGCATTCCCGCGTAGAGCTGGTTCGCGCAGGCGATCCGTACCCCTGTTCCCTCGGCCCGGACCGCCCAACTCCCATCCAGGCTGTTCATTACCCGGACGCCGGGATAGAGAGATTCTCCCGGCGCGAGCTCGTACCGGGTTCCGACCACGAGACGGATCTCCATTCGGCGTCCTCCGGCGAAGAGACGGATCTGCTCGCGGGGGAAAGTGAGGGCGGTTGCGTCCAAGTCAGGCTGTTCCAGCGCCTCGCCGATCGCGTGCACGGCCGCGGCGACCTCGCGATGCTGCACGAGCTGGTAGCGGTGGCTCACGATTGATACCACCTGGGAGGTGTCCTTGCGACGGACACCACGGTAGGCCTCGAGGGGCTCCCCCTGGGGTCCATGGACGGGGACCAGGTCGTAGAGGGGAACCTGTTCGGGAGCGGCCACGGTCTCGTACGGTCTGTGCAGGCTTTCGGTCGGGTTCGAGGCGATCATCGTTGTCCTCGGTCACGAGGGACAACGAGGGAGCCTCGCCGGCCGGCTAAGTCCCCGGAGACGCGAGAATGAATCTCGCGGTCAACACTCGGATTTTTTCCGTGTCCCTTTTCACGACGATGGCCACATCTCTGTTCTGCGACGATGGTCTCTCATCGTTTCCGCTCCTCGTACGACAGCGGCAAGAGGTCGAAGGCTTCCTGGATTTGTGGGCGAGCCGCCCGGACCCGGGCGTACGCTTCCGAGACTTCGTTGAACTCGTATCGGACGAAGAAGAGAGCCACAATCGCCGGAGATCGTTCAATCCCGCTTCCGCAGCGTACGAGAACGGCCCGACCTTCGAGAAGCACTTCGGCCATCTTCTCGGCAGCCAGCTTTGCTTGCTCCGGCCTGACGCGCCAACCATCACGAACGGACTCGAAGGCCGGTATGTGGACAACACGCGGGTCCGTCGGCTGCTCCTCTCGGACGTCAATGACGGTGCCCGCGAAGCCGACCTCTGCGTCCTTTCCTCCGACCCAAATGCCCGGGGAGACCTCGGTGCGATCTGGGGCTTCGTCGGGCATCTACTCCTCAACGGGGGATTCAGGGGTGAAGTACTCCGTGATACCAGCTTTCAGGTTTGCGACGACCTCCCGGAAGTCCTTCCCCTCAGCGGAGACATGTCCGAACGCCGGCAGGCCGAGCACTTCGCCCCAATACCCGCCACCCGGTTTCTCGTGAAGCCGGCAGGCGTAGCCTTTGATTGTGAGCGTTCCCTCGAAAGGCATCATCGCAGTGCTGCCCTACTTGGAATCGTCCGATACATAACCTCCTCACGGGAAGGGGCATTGGTCATCCCCAACGAAGGAAGGAACGATTCCGTTCTCAAACTCCAGAGAAGCAACAGCAACTCCGGTCCGGAGCTGACCTTCGGTGACCCCGAACCGCGCGTAGAAGTGGGCAGCCTTCGCCCAGTTCTGTCGGAGCATTGCCTCGCCACCTGGAGTGGCCGAAATCGCGGCCCGGGCGGCCTTGACCCGCCCGCGCAAGTCGCGCAGCCTCCGCTCAGCGGCGCGCTCGTCCGCCTCCCGCGAGTCGTCGGGCAGGCCGCGGGTGATTTCCAGGAGACTGAACTGCCGCGTCGGGGTCGCGATCTCCTCCACGCCCTCGCCTTCGGTATCGTCCGGGCCGCCGAACGCGACCCGCGACTCGAACCGCGTCCGCGAGTAGTCGCCGAAGCGGGGGCGTGGGAACAGGCGGGTGGCCTGCAAGTGACGGCGAGCCGGCTCCGAGCCCGCGTCGGGGCTGCGGATCGCGGGCAGGTCGGGGAACGGGTTGGCGTTGAACGCGCCTTGTGCGCTTGTCGCGGTCATCGGGACCGCAGGTAAGCGCGCAGGCCGATCGAGCGGCGAATCGAGCCGCGAGGGCGGCCGGACCCTCTTGATGTTCGCGCGGGCGCCTGCCTTCCGCGCGAACTTCAAGAAGGGGGCGCGCGGCCGATGACCGTGACCGCGACAAGCGCGGGGGCAGCGGAGCGAGCGACGCGAAGTCGAGGCCACATCTGCCCCGGAGTGCTCCCGGGGCGCCAGCTTGAAGGATGCTTGCCGATACGAGATCACCCTACTATGTTGGACGAATTGACCGAAATCCTGGCCTGTCCGACCTGCCACGGTTCCCTTGACTGGGGCGAGTCGCAACAAGTGGGTCATCGAATCATGGAGGGACAAACGACTTGCTCCGTATGCCGGGCCACGTATCCTATACACGAGGGGATTGGTGCTTTCCTCCCGTCGCATCCCACCGCCGAAGACCTTTGGGAGCAAGCCGATCGTGAGATCGTCGGCTTCCTCAAAGACGAGCCAGTCCGCGCCCAACGACTGATGGGCGCGCCGCTCGAGTCCCTGGAGCCCACGGACACACTGGTCCGCGGGTTCGTGCACGAATCGCGCCAGGAGTTCGGGCCAGCGAAGACAGCCGTCGTTCGAGCGGTAGAGGGAATGTACACTCCCGAGTTTCTGGCTGCGTCCAAGAGTCAAATGCAGTTTCTCCGGGAGCGGGTCGTGGGTCGTCCGGGCCCCATCGTCGACCTGGCCTCTGGCAGAGGCTCGCTCCTTGAGGTTCTTCTCCCGGGGACATCCCAGGAATTCGTAGGAACCGACATCAGTCCTCGGGTTCTTCTGCGAGACCGAAGGTACTTCGACTTCCTTGAGCTAGGATCCAAGCTGAGCCTCCTGGCCACCGATGCCCGTTACACGCCATTCGCGGACCACTCAGTACCGACGCTGGTGACCAACGTCGGACTGACGAACATCGAGAATCCCGGGCCGCTTCTCCGCGAGCTCCGACGGGTGGTATCCGGGGTGTTCTTGGCCACCACAATCTTCTATCCTGAGGACGGGGGGCCGAATGCCGACATGATTCGGCAGTTGAAGCTCGAGTCGCTCCTGTACCGTCGATCGGCGATTCAAGAATTCGAAGAGGCGGGTTTCTCGGTGAAAGTCTACAACTCAACTCTCGCAAGAGCCCGACCTACTCCGCCGGGCGTAATCATGCACGAAGTACGACCTGATCGTTTGCCTGTCACGGAGACGGAGTTGGAGTGCTGCACCCTCGTAGCAACATGAACCTCGGCGCGTCTCGCGGATCGCGGGCAAGTCGGGGAACGGGTTCGCGGACTCGTGGCTTTCGGTCGCTTGGGGCGCGCTGATTGCGGTCATCGGCGCGAAGCGAGCGCTCAGGTCGCCCGAAGGCCGAATCGAGGCCCGAGGGCGACCGTGTCGCCATTATGGTCGCCGAGCGACCAAAGGGAGCGAGGGAACGGTCGAGCCAAGCGAGACCGCGAGCTTGATGCGGGGGCGCGCGACAGATGCGGGATCGCGACAAGCGCGGGGGCGAGCGCGAAGGACGCAACCGGCACGAACGTTCCCCTTCTGAAAGTAAACGGTGTGAACGAACTTCTCCTCGGATGTTAGCTGCTCCGACCCAGTTGGAACCTTGGGAACGGTGACCGAAAGACTAGTTCTATTCCCTCTTGGTAGGCGGACACAGCCGAACAAAGTCGATTGTCTTGGGCCACGCGTCGGCCCGGGCCTCCTGAGTCACCGGTTGGTCGGGGACGCCTTCCGGTAGTAAACCGGGCGGGAGCTGTGGCACCAAGTATCCAAGCGAGTGGCCCGCGCCCGGGTATTCGAGGACCCGATGGCCGGAGGTGTGGCCCCGAGTGTCGAGACGTTCCGAGATTGCTTTGGCCATCGCGGCAGAGGGCCATATCTCATCTGCTCCCGCGGAAATCAGGAGTATTGGCCCCTTTACTAGTTCGGCCGGGATAAATGCGTCAGGGTTGTCGCAGGCGGGCCCGGAATGGTCGACATAGGGCAACGGCCTGCCGTCTAGCATCCAAGCTGGGCCCCCTGAAGGCCAGCCTCCCGAAACGATGTTTCCCGGCACCGTCACAACAACTCCGTTGACGAGACTCGGGTAGTGTGCCGCGGTGAGTAGAGCCGCTTCGCTGCCTCTTGACATGCCCAAGGTTAGGATCGGAACTTCTCTCGAAGGGAGCGCGTCGGTCAGAAGGTGTAGGGCGTCACGAAAGTACTCGAGGGGGATTTCGCGCAACTCTGGAGGCAAGCCAGGTCGTGCGAAGTACGCTAGCGACAACGCGGCGATGCCTTCGCCGGCGAGTGGTGCGGCGACGTACGACGGTTCGCTTCCTCCGGATCCTCCAATCAAAAGGACCGCGCCCACCGGACTCTGTGGATGGGGGAGGAACAACGTTCCACAAACACCGGTGTCAGCCGGGCGCAGAACCTTTGTGGTAAAGCCCGCCATCACCGAGCGGATAGCTTCGGATTAGTAAAGGGAGGCCCGAGAATGGCAGACCGGTGCGGGGGCGCGGATACGACCGGGTGGTCGCGCCGCACGAGCGAGCCGATTGCGGACTCGCGTCGGACCCGCGGATCGCGGGCAGGTCGATTTCGGGGAACGGGTTCGCGGCGTCGGAAGCGCTTTGCGCGCTCATCGCGGTCATCGACACGGAGTGAGCGCGGAGGCCCGCCGAGCGCCGATCCGAGGCGCGAAGCGGGCCGTGCCCTCTTGATGTTCGCGCGGGCGGCTGCCCTCCGCGCGAACTTCAAGAAGGGACCGCGCGTTCGATTGGACATGATACGTTTCCGTGATGGTGCGGAAGCCGCAAGCGAGTCGCCGCCTGTCCACCCCTCGGCGGCGACCTATGGAGAACCGGACCTACGTCGGACTGGACCTGAGTAAGACGAGCACGATGGCGACCGCGGTGGACCCTCTGGGCCACCGTATTCGACAGGAGAAGCTGGGAGTCTCTGATGAGGAGCTCCTTCGCTTCCTCGGAGAGATTCCCGGACCCCTCCAGGTCGTGATGGAGGCTTGCAACGTGTGGGAACACACCTACGATGCCGCGGCCTCGACGGGCGCGGAGGTCCTCCTCGCCAACCCCCTCAAGGTCAAACTCGTCAGCAAGACCACGCTGAAGACCGATAAGGTGGACTCCGAGAAGCTCGCGCTCCTGGCGAGACTGAACGCGATCCCCGAGTCGTACGCCCCTTCTCCCCATCAACGAGCCCTCCGGCGCCTGGTTCGAGAGCGCGTGTTCTATCACGCCAAATGGAAGGCCGTCGCCAGTCACACGTACGCCCTCCTCCTCCAGAAAGGCATTCCCTATCGGTCGGAGATCCTCACCCGACGGAGGCTTCGTGGCGCACTCCGAGTCCACAACATTCCCGAGGTGAACCGTGGCCTCGACACCCTGGAGAAGCTCGACGAAATATCGATCCCGCTGGACCGAGAGATCCACCGCGCCTTCCTCGAGTCGAAGGAGGCCCAGCTGCTGGCCACCATCCCGGGCGTCGGAGAGTTCACTTCGATGACCCTGGTCGCCTTCCTCTGTCCGATCGAGCGGTTCTACAGCCTCGACGCCGTCGTGCGGTATTGTGGCCTCTGTCCCTCCGTCCGACAATCCGGGGAGAGGGCCTACCACGGCCGACTCGTCTGGGACTGCAACATGATCCTGAAGTGGGTCCTGGTCGAGGGGCAGTGGAACGTCCGCCTCCGAGAGAAGAAGGGTGATGTAGCCAAGGTGGGTCGTCGCGTGGCCCGACGAGGGGCGGCCAACGACGGCGCGGTGGCTGCCGCTCGCAAGCTCGTCAGGATCTGTGCCGCCATCCTCCGCAGGGGCACTCCCTACCAACCTCACTTTCCTGGGTCGTCGAGCCGCCAGGTCGGTCATGCGGCGTCGTAAGACGGCCGCCCGTTCGATTGTGCGGGAGGCGACTCAGGAGTTCGTGGCCGCCGCTGTCCAAGTGCGTGAACGACGCCGATAGCATGTTGCGTGCACGAACACCCGCGCTTCGGGGGAGAATGTAGCCATCGTCCGGTCCGCGGAGAGTTCCCTCAACCCGGACCGCCGATTCCGAGTTGAGCGGAAACGTACATAGCATGAC
>CAVSTD010000008.1:0-702756 GCA_963730815.1 uncultured Thermoplasmata archaeon | reverse complement strand
TCAACTCGAAAGTCGCTCTGAAAACCGGCGCGAGGGCAAACTCGTTAGTCGACTTTCAGCCTCGAAAACACTTCGTCGAAGTTTGGCTGCATTCACAGGTTGTAGGCCAATGGGAAAACAAGCTTCGGGAAGCGGGAATCGACAAAGCCAGGAAATTTCGTGACGGGATTGCGTTCAGGCTCACACCAGAGTCGTTTGAGAAGAATAAGCCTCTGTTTGAGGAACTATTCAAGGAAGTTCACGAGCTCAGCGGATCGTAGAGATATACGGTTGAGGCGAACTGGTCGTTAACGATGAGAGATGGACAATCAAAATACCTCACGAAGACACGTTACGTCAACGGGCTGGCGTGCTCGAAGTGGCTTTGGCTCGAGTTCAACGCGCCCGACAAGCTACCCAAGGTTGACGAATCGGCGCGGTACTTCCTGGACGAGGAACGACAGGTCGGCGAGTTGGCCCGGCAAAGGTACCCAACGGCGGAACTTCTTCCGACCCAGGCCCCGGGAGAGCGATCGCCGCTCCCAGAAGTCTCTGAATGACCGCGTACCTCTCTTTCGAGGCGGGTTTCATCCATCCGAACGGGATCTGTTACGCAAGGGCAGATGTCCTCCTACCCTTCGGAAAGAATCAATGGGACGTTGTCGAGGTCAAGAGTGGCGCGAGGGTCAAGGAGGACTATCTCCACGACGTGGCCTTTCAACGCTACTGCTACACCGGTACGGGTTGAACATCCGGAAGTGCTCTCTCCTCCTCATCAACACGAAGTACGAGCGGTCGGGAGAGATTGACCCCAGCCCAACTCTTCCTGCAAAAGGACGTCACCGAAGCGGTCAAGAAAATTGCGCCCACCGTTCAGCCGATTGTCGGGGCCCAGCACGAGGTCGCTCAATCCAAGGAGTACCCGGAGTTCGGCCGAGGCGAGCGATTCCACGAGGACGAGTATGGAGTCCACTCTGACGATATCATTTGGAGGGGGCACCCGGCCTCGGACATCGAGGAATCTCTCCGGAGGTGGCAAGAAGGCCCTCCAATTTCTGGAGGCGGGAGTCTTCAGAATTCGGGAGATTCCGAAAAGTGTCGTCCTAACAGGGAAGCAGAGTGTCCAGCGCGCCGCCCATACGAGCGGTCGCACCCATATAGACAGAAAAAGATCGCCACCTTCCTCGGGGGGTTGAGGTACCCCCTCCACTTTCTGGACTTCGAGACGATCTATCCGGCAATCCCCCTCTTTGATGGGACCAGGCCCTACCAGCAGATTCCCTTCCAGTTCTCGGTCCACGTGGTCGAAGCGCCTGGCCACAAGCCCCGTCATTACTCCTTCCTCTCGTTGGAACCCACAGACCCTCGAGGACTTCTTTTGGAAACCTACCGGAAGGCCATCGGCTCAGATGGGCAGTTGGTCGCCTGGAACCAGTCGTTCGAAAAAAGCAGGCTGGAAGGACTCGCGAATTCTCTTCCCGAGCATGCAGATTGGGCTCGGGAAGCAAAGGGGCGATTAGTCGACCTAATGACCCCGTTCAAGAACTTCGCCTACTACAACCCCGCGCAGCGTGGGAGTGCCTCTCTGAAAGCGGTACCCCGGCGATTACGGGCCATGGGTATGATGGATTCGCGATTGCGAATGGCTCCCAGCCCCGCTAGCGTTTCTCTATGCGGCATTTGAGAAAAACTGAGATGGGAAGAAGGCTTCATCCGAAGAAATAGGAGGGATCAGGAGAGCGCTCGAGCGCTACTGCGGTCAGGATACGGAGGGGATGGTTTGGATCGTGGAAAGGCTCGCAGAACTCGCCAAACATAGCAACAGTTCGCCGGTTGTCAGATTCGGGCGTCAGACTCTCGGTTTTGCACGACCCTCCCGCTCAATCGGACTTGAGCTGAGGCAGGTGATCAGTAACCTAACCTTATTTCAGAGAAGGGCTCCGGTGTCTTGTGCGAAAATGGCCGAAAATAAGTGGATATGCATACGGTGCCGCATGATCGTGACGACGGTTTCAAATTCCTCCCCAGGTAAGAAAATGGGTGGTCCCTGCCCAAAGGACGATAAGAGAGCAGAGCACTATTGGAATCCTGTCAGATAGATTTCCTGGTCGTTCCCACCGGCTCACTGCAGATCCCGGGCTTGTTCAAGCGACCCCTTCCAGACACAGGAGTAAATCCCAATTCGTAAAAGTGGCCGATTTCCCTTCAGGGCGGCCCCTCGGGGTTCATGAAGAACCCGCGTGGCCAATGACGGGACCGCGAGCTGAAACGTGGAACGTGCTGACTCCGGCTACAGCGCTTTAAATGGGCCGCGGCACGACTACGCTTGCGGAGGTTCCATGACGGTGGGCCAACGACTGCTCGCCGTGCTGCTCGCGCTCGCGATAATGTTCGCCTGCTCCGCGATCCTGTGGGTCGTCGCGCCGGGTTGAAGGAGGCGACCGCCGTCGATGACGCGCCACAAAAAGGCTATAGCGCGGTGTCCGACTCCGGCGCACGTCGCAATCGCCTTCGAAGGTCCTAGCGGTGAGAATCCGATTGGAATAGCGGCGGACTTCTTCGCAGAGTTGCGCGATCGCGGTCTGAGCGTCTCGTTGAGCTTCTGCTACCGTCCTGGCCCGCGCGCTCAGGGGTGCATCGATCCAGACTGCATCGAAGATGCGTTGGAGTCGAGCAGGGTCAGCCTCTGCGCGGTTCCTTCCATTGAGGATGTACTGAGTTCCGACGGAGATCAGTGTCGGTGCATCGGGAACTCCCGCTTGTACAGGTCCCCCTGGAATGAAGAAGTCCCTTCGAGATGGCTGAGTGATCCCCTTCGGCCAAGCGCAAGCCAGACGAGGCTCTCAACGTCACACGTGGGTGGAGTCTCGATAATGTTCTGGGAATCCTCATGTCCGGTCCGTAATCTGCTCGTACGAGTTCGGAGAACCGCTGCCGGTGCGCGTTCGCCGCCTCGCGCTTAGAATCCATATATGCCGCGACTTTGGCCGTCACATCCTCCAAGCTCCCCTCAGAGCCAGATTCGCCGGCATGTCTATAGTCCATATTCCCAGTTTGCGACCGGCAATCCCGAATGTCTGTGACCAGGTAGTTCGAACGAGCAAACCGAGGCCCGAGGAGACTTCAGCTGGGTACCGCTCGAGGGGGAATTCTAAGGTCGCACTAATCGAGGGGTTGAACACGTGACTGTTCAAATCGAGGGCGTGCAACCCGAACTTGTCCTCATTCCGTTGTCGGATGCTAATGGCCTAGCTGCGCCGTTCGGATGAGTCTTGAAGGTACCACACCAAGAGGGGCGTCCCGACCGTCGCACCAATCGCGATTGCTGCGAGGCCAAGGGTGTTCTCCCCTCCGGAGACAATGTATATCCCGAGCAGAACCAGGCCGGCGATGAACCCGAGGATCGCGCCCACAGGGCCGGAACTAAGCTTCTCAACATTCTCCCTGAGACCTTACCTCCTCAAGACCCCCGCGTGTCGCCATCAGGTTGCAGAATCGCGGTGCTCTAGGCCGACTATCGTGCCAGCGGGGTAACGTCCAACCGCACTGAGCGCACGGTCGGGAAGTCACGTCCCAGTCGATTCGCGTGGCTTCTCGGTCCTGCAGCCGCCTAGGTGCTCGCTCAGGGCGGATGTGCACGTCCGCCTCAGGCTTGCCCAGCTGAGGTCGCATGCGCGAAGGATCTCGGGAAACCCCTCCCACGATCCCCGAGAAAAGATGGGGGGTCGCCTTCGCGCTCTCGCACATCCAGGATGCGCAATCGGAACTCAAACATGCGGACCCCCGCGGAACGGGTTTAAGCGGGTCGCGACCGCGCAACAACCCCCGCGAACGACTCCCCCGCGTCCATGTCCCGGAGCTTCGCGTGGAAGCCCGGAGCGCGAGCACCTTCTGCTCGGGTCCTCGAGGATAATCCGGTTCACTCGTGCACGGGGCTCCTCACCGTTCTCGCCGTCCTTCGCGTAGTCCGCGAACCCGCTGCGCGCGGACTCGAACTGGCCCGCGTTGAAGCGAGCTGGCCTGAGGCCCAGGAGCGCCCTGCCTCGGGGGTAGGTGAGGCATCCGCCTCGGAGTGCGCCGATCGACCTCGGGTCGAGGCGAGGTCGGGGGCTGGCCCGGTCGGGCGCGCGGAGTTCGGCCGCGGAAACGAATCCGGAACCCGGTCGAGGTCCTCATGACCACCCGGTCGTCCGCGGTAGCTCCCGAAGTCGGGGGAGTGCTCGCGCAGATAGGCGGGGTACGGCCGCTGCGCCCCGAAGTCGACCACGTAGCGAATCTCGGGGTCGCGCGGGATCGCGTGGCCGCATCCGCAGGCGCACTTGCGGGGGAAGCGGTTCCCCGTCACAGTGCGGAGGCGGGAGGGGGCGTGTTCGGTCGGCGTGGGGCATTCGGTGGGTGGGTACTGGATGCTGGCTTGCTGCATCGCTCGTTCCTCGCGGAGAGGGAACGAGCGATGCGCGACCCTCCTGACCGGCCCGAGAGGGGAAGTGGGTTGTGATCGGGAAGCGACTGGATGAAGCCTAAATGAGACTGAAGCATCCGCCCTCCGTTGAAGGACACGCGCCTCACCGCTCTACGCCCAGTCAATAGGCATGGCTGAAAGTGCACCCAGCGGTAAACCACGGATCGAGAAGGATATGATTCCCTCGGTTACGGACGAGAATTTTGACAGATGCTCCGCCTTATGCCCGGAATGAGGGGCACGGAAGAACTGGCATACCCAAGCATTCGCTGCTCGAGTCGGATATTGAAATCACCCCTTTGCTTGCCAATCCTTAGTCGAGAAGGATTTCAAAAAGACCGGTCTACGAGATGCACAAGTGGTGGGCACGCAGGCTGAGCTCTCTACGTTCCGATTTCTGTTGCTGGCATCCTTTGCTGACGAAACCGCTTCTCAAGAATCGAGTTTGGGACGACTTTTATGGCTCTCCATCGCTCGAAAACCAAGTCGTTCTCGACCCGTTCATGGGAGGCGGAACGACAGTTGTCGAGGCGGCGAAGCTCAGGACTCAAGATTCTGGCTGCGGACATCGACCCCGTCGCGTCGTTCGTCGACTCGAAGGAAGTCTCAAAGTTCAATGAGCAAGGCTTCCTGGCGGAATATCGACGCCTCGAGGAACTCCTGAAATCCAATCTCCAACAGTCCTACCAACTCGGGTCAACCGCCCGTCGGCCGAGGTGATTCACTTCTTCTGGGTGGACGCGCTAAAATGCCCGTATTGCAAACACCGTTTCGAGGGCCACATCAACTACTTGTTCTACAACGATAGTTGCGGGTCTGGAATCGGACCTGCGCGACTCGCGTTCTGTCGTGAATGCCATGAGCCTCGCGCCCTCTCCGACGGCAATCGGTCTTCGAGTGCTTGGAATGCGGAACGGAAACCGATGCCAAGACTGGTCACGGTTCACGAAAGGAATCGTCACTTGTCCTAGCTGTCTTTGCGAATGGGCAATCAAAGACATCCCGAAGGAACAACTTGCAAATTGCGCGGAAGCTATTCGCCGTGGAATATGTCGACCCCAAAGACGGAACCCGAAGGTTCAAGCCAGCGAGCAGTTACGATTTGCGCCGTTTCAAAAAGCGCAAGTTGAACTGCAAAACAAAGGTGCTCACCTGCCAATCCCCGATACACGAATCCCCACAAGAGGCAGAAATGATCGGCGGCCGCTAAGATTCGGACTGACTAAGTATTTCCGATCTGTTCAATTCGCGACAACTCCTTTCCCTTGGGAAGATACTGAACGGGATCCTTGAATGCAAGGACATGGAAACGAGAGAATTCATGCTTCTCGCGTTTTCCGATTCCCCTTGCGGAAACAACTGGTTCTGTTCATACGCATTCGGATATCGAAAATTGACCCCGCTTTTCGGAATCCACGCTTTTCGGTACGTCGGGCAGGACCGGTCGAGGGAAACGTATGGGGTTCCAGCTTCGGTCGGGGCGGTTTCACGGTAGAGCTGCGTTAGAAAAGTCCTTCGAGGAAAGCGGTCTATCGGGGCGGCCATGGGAACTGAATTAACACGGCACCCGGATTAGGGTCTACGGGGCGGCTTCGGGACAAGTGCCGGTCGTTCCCGACTTCGCTTCCCTCATGAAATTGGACGGCCCGGGAGCCCTTCTCCGTGTGGGTGACTCACGGGAACCTTTCCTGGATCCCCGCGCGCTCAGTAGACCTGATCCTTCACGGATCCGCCATACTATGACAATCTCGCCTACTCAGAACTGTCAGACTTCTACTATGCTTGGCTCGCGAAACCGGTGGATTGGCCACAAAAACGATCACGGATCATACACCGATGACGCGTTCCCTATTCGTTCAACGTGACTTTGCATCTGCCGATCGCTACCGGTCTGCGAGAGGAATGAACAGAGCTTTCGCCGAATGTCGGAGAGAGTCTAAAACCCCACCGGTATGATGGTTTGCACATTTCACCACTCCAGTCGCACGGCGTGGGAAGTCATTGGAGCTGGCCTGAAAAGTGGTGGGCTGCGAGTGACCAATTCGTTTCCTCTTCTTTCGGAAGGATCAAGTGGGTTTCACAGCGAAATCGGGAACATCAAGTGGGACGTAGTATTCGTATGCCGACCAGCTGAAACCCTCCGGAGCTCAGGTGTTCCGAGAAGGAACAAAGCATCGACTGACAAGTTAGTAAGTCTCTGGGTCTCCAGAGCAAAGGGCTGTGAAATTCCGATAGGCGAGTCCGACAAGATGAGCATGTCGCTGGGGTTCGGGACAGCCCTCGAAGGCGGCTTTATACGGGTTTGACTCACAGACAAAGCAAGTAAACGAGAGAAGACCAATGACTCCTCACGTGCCCTCGGAACTCAACAACTCCCGCGCCACCGCCTTGGATGACTACCTCAAGTCCCATGCCCCGGCGAAGTTGTCGGGACGGATCGAGATCTACTCGCTGGACGGAAAGCGACGGGAGTTAGAGGTATACCGACTCCCTCTTGACAAACTCTACTACAACATCCGCAATGGACGATTCGCGGCCCAACTGGCGGAGTTGGAGGCGAAGGAGGGGAGACACTTGGATCCCCTCAACAAGAAGGATGCGGAAAAGATCGAATTGCTTCTCCTTTCTGACGCCGACAAAACAGAGTGGCTCCGAAGGATCTGAAACGAGTCGGTCAATTACAACCCGGGGCAATCACGTGGGACGGAGCAATAATCAACGGCAACCGTCGGGTTCGCCGTTCTCTCAGAACTCAAGCGTGAGACCGGAAACGAAGCGTTTGGTTTTCTCGAGGCAGTGCGTTTGCCCCGGACCCTTTCGCCGAAGGACCTCTGGAGAATTGAGCCGGCCTGCAATTGGCTGTCGATTTGACTGAAGCCTATGGCCCGGTGAACGAGCTTCTAAAAATCAAGGAGGGGTTGGATTACGGCCTCTCGAGACAGGAAATTGCCCTCACACTCGGGGGAGACAACACAGCGGTCGTGATTGCCTCCAAGGTCGAGCTCTTGGCACTCATTGAGGATTACCTTAGGTTCACGAACAGACCGAGGGGGTACTCCGACGCCGCGCGAAAAGTGGAGCACTTCATCAACCTACAAAAACTGATGCGGACAGCCCGGTGGACGAAATTTAGCGCAGCTCGCAAAACGAAAATCATTCACATAGGGTTCCAATTGATACAAACCAACGTCGCCCACCTCCGCATTCGAAAGCTGAACAAACTCGTTGAAGATGAAACCCTGTTTGGCGAACTCGAATCGGAGAACTAGGGATCTCCTTCGAGCTCCGGCCATGCACAGTCAAAGAAGGAGCCACTTCTCGAAGAGACCGTTCAGAGTCAGATCACCACGTTGGAAACGGCACTTTCGGATTCCTCTTCGACCACCATTCACGAGTCGGAGGACGAGGATGATGAAGAGGATGTGGAAGTTGGCACTGATCAATCGTCGCAAGGTGGCGGAATCGCCAATTTGAAGCCGGAAGTAACCGAGATTCTTGACGACGTGGTAGACCAACTTGAATCAAAGAAGAAGAAGATCGACCGGTTCTTCCTTGTCCGACGCACTAAAGTCAGCCTTTCCGCACTGCTTGAGATGGACCCGGTCGAGCTGACGGTCGTTCAGAAGGAGCTGACGCAGTTGCAACATTTACTATCACGTGTCATCGAACGCGCGTCGAAATGAACAATGGTAACCGTTGACGCGTCCGTCGATCTGGCCGAAATTACGATCGGTGGGAGAGATGTCTCCAAGATCCTCTCCGGCGGTGCTTCGACGGGCCTCGCGATCATTCTCGGGTTTAGACAGACGGGAGAGTCCGAACTCAAATCAAACTCAATAACCAATTCTCCCAAACAACTTGCAGACTGTGTCCAAATTCTAACGAATTTCCATATCCCTGTTCAACTAACGCAGACCGCGGCGAATGCCGTGAAGGGGCATGTAGCCTACCTGCGCTCATGGTACAACGATGCGGTAAACCGGGGATTGGAGATTCAGCACGATCTGCCTGCCCGGACTACCCCTTCCACCGTCCTTCCGGCGGGAGCTGAAGCCCTTTCAATTGGTTCCGGCCCGTCACCTTACCGAAATCCCGTACGCTGCAAACTTTTCCGTTCCAGGAAGCGGGAAGACAACACTCGTCCTCGCTGCATACGCCATCCTGAAATCGTCGGCAGTCGTCGACAAGCTCCTGGTCATCTGTCCGCGGGCCGCCTTCGACCCGTGGGTCGAGGAATTTCAGGGATGTTTCGGTCAGACGTCCTAGAGCGGCCAGGATGCTCGGCACGTCCGACGCGAGAGACGATCTCTTCGATCGTGCGGACAACTACGAGCTCTTTCTTGCCTAGCTATCAAATGATGGCGAATGAGCGGGACCAGTTTGCGTCCTTGCTCCGCTCATTTCCTGTGCTCATGGTCCTCGATGAATCCCACCACATACAAGAGAGGATTGGAGGGCTCGTACGACGCGGCAATCTCGCTATCCAGTCTTGCACGTAGGCGAATTGTCTTGTCGGGGACACCTGCCCCGAACAGCATCGTCGATATTGTTCCACAATTCGAGTTCCTTTGGCCTGGTCTCAATCCTCTGACCCCAGATGTTGCTCGCTCGGTTGATGCTTCACGCTTTTCGGAAATACGACGGACGCTGAAGCCGCTCTACACCCGAATTCGTGAATCTGATCTTGACTTGCCTGGCCGCACCGAACAGCGCCAACCTGTGCCCATGGGTCCAGTCCAGGCACGGATCTGCCAAGCGCTAGTCTTCCGATTGGTCTCGGAGGCAATCAAGAAGCTCAGGGCCCGGGCCTTCGTACGAGAACTGAAGCGGGCCCTTATGGTTCGCTTGATGCAGGCTGCATCAAACCCCACCCTTCTATCAGAGTACTCAGAGGAATTTCGGGTTCCACCGCTCTCTCATGCCGGCGTAGATGTGGACGAGCTCATTCAGCATTATTCGGAGTACGAGGCGCCTCGGAAGATCACGGCCGCTGCGGGACTCGCCAAGTCTCTGGTAAAAAAGAACCGCAAAGTTGTGGTCTGGACCTCCTTCATCCTCAACGCCGAACTCTTGGGAAAGACACTATCCGAGGCTGGGGTCGAGACGGTTGTTGTCACCGGGCTGCTTCCTCAAGGAGAACGCGAGGAGGAAACACGGGAGAAACTGCTCAGGAACTTCAAGACAGACGATTCGGTGAAGGTCTTGGTGGCAACCCTACCGTCTGTCGGAGAATCGATCTCACTCCACCAGGTTTGCCACGACGCCATCTACTTAGACCGCACGTTCAACTGCGGCCTCTACATGCAATCGCGCGATCGAATCCACCGAATTGGCTTGCCGCCTATGGCCACCACGACATATCGAATATTGGTGTCCAAGGGAACGATTGACGAGGTAATTGATCTCCGGTTGAATTCAAAGATGGAGGTCATGTATAAACTTCTCAACGACGATATTGGGCCGCTTGACCTGGAAGTCACCGACGAACTCGAGGGAGCCGACTGGGACGAGGAAGATTTCAGAGAAGTCCTGCATCAAATCAGTGGTCTGGCTTCGAAATCCAAAGCGAGCCCGTGACGCCGGACCTGCGTTTTCTGGAACGCATTCGTTCTATCGACAGACTTGAATCGACTCACATTATTCGTTGGTGATAACTCGCCAAAGGGAAGCGGGGGAGTTCACTACCAACGGGCGCGGGACTATCTTTCTTATGAGTCAGAAGGGGGAGTTCCAATCCCCTTTGACGGAATCGTCCAACTGGCAAGAGGGACGCAGCTGGTGGAACTCTCTAAAGGCAAGCTGCGTCTCACTCCGCTCGGCGTCAAGTTTTGTTCCCTCAATCCCCGGAGAACTGTCGAGCTCGACCAACGAACAACGGAGTCTCCTTTCCGAGAGCATCATCCTGGCTAGGACCCCTGTAAGCAAGGCGTTCACTCGACTAATTCGGGGCTTCTCATACCGACGGGATGCCAAGAGGTACGAGATGGATATCACTGGCGGAAATTCGGTTCCAAATGAACTCGGAGTAATGTTTCTCTGTTCATCAGTCGGGATCATTCTCCAGGAAGTCGATTCCCGGGTCTTCATCTCACCATCGTACAACCCGGCAGTTCAGAGGATAATTCGCTGTTTGAGAACCGCAGATTGGGCGGATCGAGAGCCGTCTGACGAGGATATCGAGAGAGCCAGACATTCGGAGCGACTCGTATTTGATGCCGAGGTCGAGCGCCTGACCTCCTCGGGGCATCCAAAGCTTTCGGCCCGGGTGGATCTGGTGAGCGAGTACGACGCGTCAGCGGGCTACGATATCGAATCATATGATGGCGATTCCTCTGTCGAGGGAGTGCCGGATCGGTTCATCGAAGTGAAAGCATCAACCGGTACCGCCCTCCGCTTCTACCTCTCAGGCCATGAGATGGACACGGCAAGGGAGCGGGGCGCGAGCTACCGTGTAATCTTTCTGGGCGCCCACGACATCGGACGGACACTGAGTCAGTGTCACGTCAGGGAAATCATCGATCCGGCCGCAGAACTCATGAACCGGAGGAAATATCGGCTGAACGCTCAGAAATTTCTGGTTACCGCCGTCTAGTCGGCCGCGACTTCTCAAACCGTTAACATTGCGAACCGAATCTGGGATTCGCTTACTGTGTCGTCTTTTGATGCGACTTGAGGGAGTATAATTCCCGGTTCAGGGCTTTTGCGTCGAGACGTCGGACCCTCCCAGTTTTCGTCACGAAAAAGATGTTCAATCTGAACAAGCGAACCGTGCCGGGCGTCAATTTAGTGAACACTCGCCGCCGAAATGACTCCGGAAATGCTAGTCCGTAATGTCGGCCCGATCGCGTTCAGTTGTAAGTGTATCGGAGAGTAAGCTGACCAAGGGCATGAACAATGCTGCTGTCCATTGCCTGATCGCGGCTGTGTTTCCTCCCCTCCCCCTTTGCCTCGACCACGAATTGGTGTCCTGCTCGGTCGCGAACGTGAAGATCTGGACCACCCCGCCCGTGAGCTGCAACGGCCTCGACGTAGCCCATTCCACCGAGAGTTCGCGAGACGTGTTTTACCACCTCGACTTCCCGAAATGTCATTGGACGGGAGATCACTCTCAGAGCAAAAACCTTCACCCGTTGCGTCTGACTTCGCGAAGGGGTCCTCAAAGCCACAGCCAATTGCCTTTGGGTCGCGGCACGCACGCCTGAGGACGCCAGATTATCTCCGGCATCCCCTCTAAGAATAGTGCCTCCGGACCCTTTCGAGCAATTCCAGACCAGACTTCCCGGCTACGTCGTGAATGTGCTAAACGCAAACACAGAGTCTACCAAGGCGTTTTGTTTCCTCGAGCTCGCCAGGGCGGTTTTCTCGGGAATTTCCGTAGGAGAGCCCACTCGGCTGATCCCCGATCTTGAGCATTCCGTCCAGGCGAGAGCGGGAGCGGTTCTCGTCAAGGGTCGAATCGATGCACTTCTGGGCAATCTCGTAATTGAGTTCAAAATCGATCTTGACGAGGCTCGTTTAAGCCAGGCCAAAGACCAGCTGAGGAAGTACATCGCAGCCCTCTGGGCGATTGACAAACAGCGCACCAACTACATGCTCATGGCGAGCGACGGCCTTCATTTCGAGGTCTTCAAGCCCACCGCTCCGGCTTCCATCCAAGAACCGCGACCGGACCAGATAGCCCTCGAACGACTCAACTCCGTCGACTTGGAGACTTCGGCACCCGCGGATACGTTCCTTTGGCTGGACCGGTACGTCCTCTGGCGCGAGCGGATCCCTCCCACTTCGGACGAAATGGCCAAGGACTTCGGCACGGATAGCCCCGCTTTTACTAATGCGATGGGGCTCTTCGTCGAGGCCTGGGAAGCCTCTGGCGACGCCAAACTTGCTCCATTTGAAGAGTGGGCCAAGTATCTCGCGATTGTCTATGGCAATCCCGTAAGCGATGACAAGCTGTTCCTAAAACACACCTACCTAGCGACTTAGCTAAATTGATGACGTACGCGTATTACTCATCGAATGCTATCCCGTCGAAGCGAGAACTCGAGAGAGTTCTAAGCGGGGAGGCATTTCGTGAATTTGGAATTGATAATTTCCTTGAAGAAGACTTCTTTTCCTGGATTGTTCGGGGGGACGCGCGCGATCGAGGGGTCAAGGCTGCCTGGGAACTCCTGTTAGTCCTCCAGCGATATGATTTATCGAGACTCTCTGAAGATGTGCTAAAGGGCCTCTACCAAGGCTTAGTAGGAGGAGAAACACGACACGAGCTGGGCGAGTATTACACGCCTGAATGGCTTGCAGAATGGATTCTCGATAACACCCCCGCGGATCCAAATGCAAGAATTCTCGACCCTGCTTGCGGATCTGGCACATTTCTGGCTCTTGCAATCAGACGGAAGAAATCAGAACTCAAATTGAGTCCCGATGAAAAGCTGAGATCGATTCTATCGACCGTCGCGGGCTTTGACGTTCACCCACTCGCCGTGCTCATCGCCAAGGCCAACTTCCTGATGGCCCTCGGGAAGCTGGTTGATTACAAGACTGAGCCAATTGAGATTCCCATTTACCTTGCTAACAGCATCACGTTCCCCTCTGCGCGAATGGATGTCCAACACGGCGTCGAGGTGTTCCGTTATGATGTGGGAAAGAAGCGGGCCTTGTGGATTCCAAGAGACGCGGTCGAATCAGGTATTGTGGGTCAGTGCATCGAGGCCGTCACTGGATTCGCAAGAAATCTCGCGGGGAGCAAGAACCCAGGGAACGCCGATGATTTTCAATCTGCCTTGGGCAGGGAGGTCACGGGTTACGCGCAGCTCCCGCCCGGGGCGAAGGACGCCTTATGGGACAGCTGCCAAACTCTGGCGAAACTCATTTCCGGTAAGAAGGACAGCATCTATGCTTTCATCGTCAAGAACATCTACCGTCCAACATCTATCGGGAAATTTGACCTTCGTCGTTGGAAATCCGCCTTGGATTTCATACAGATTCATCAAGGTTCCGGAGTATCAGAGCCGGCTAAAGGAACTGATTGTTCGTCGAACACCAACTCCTTCCCGAGGCTAACTCAGAGCTACTCACTCAGATGGAAATAGCAACTCTCTTCCTGGCTAGGTGCGCGGACCTCTATCTCAAAGACGGAGGCTTCATCGGCTTCGTCATGCCCCGCGCTATCTTCACAGCGAACCAGCACGACGCATTTCGTCGGGCAAGTTTCAAACCCGCGATGGGTTTCCGGGAGGTTGCAGATCTCTCGGGTGTATCGCCCCTGTTCAATGTGCCTTCCGCTGTCACGATCCTAGAGAAAGGGGGAACCCCCGGCTCTCCCAATTCGGCAATCGTTATGGAGGGCACGCTACCTGAACGAAACGCTTCCTGGAAGATTGTGGAGGAACTTCAGAAGGACGGTGACTTCTCGGCAGGACGGCGAGACTTGGTCACAATAAGTAGAGGGGACTCTTCTGCCTGGACGTACATGGCTGACCAACCTTGCCCCGGCCGTTCACCCCGCCCAGGCCCGAGCGTCTACGCAGACTCCTTTGCAAACGGTGCGGCACTATACCCTCGAGCATTCTGGTGGCTGGACATTGAAGTTCATCCTAAACTTGGCCTGAACCCAAGCCGACCTTCAGTTCGGACCTCGGCGCGAGCAGGAGACATGGCAAAGAAAGCCTACAAGAACCTAACGCTCAGAGGAAGAATTGAGTCAGAGTATCTCTTCTTGGGCTTGCTTGGGGCAGATACTCTCCCATTCGCGTACCTTCGGCCGCGGCCCGTGTTCGTGCCTGCCAAACGCGATGGAAAGGGCTACTCCGTCCTGACCCGGCAAAATCTCACGCAGGCCGGCTCGCAGGACGCTGCCCGATGGATGGCCGCCGTCGAAAAAGAATGGGGAACGCGTCGGGACGAGAAATCCGAGGAGGTCGACATTTACTCCTATCTTGACTGGGGGAGTAAACTCTCCAATCACGATTCCCAATCTCCTCACTACGTCGCTTACAATACGTCTGGAAGTTTCATCGCGGCAACGGTAATCGATCGAGACGCGGTTCTCTCCCGCAAGATCGATGGACACACAATGCGGTTTGCGGGGTTCTTGCTCGATATCACCGCCGTTTACCGCCCCTGTCGAGACCGTGCCGAGGCCGCCTACCTAGCCTCTCTCCTAAACTCGACCGTCCTCGCACGATTGGTTCTCCCTTTCCAGGCAACTGGACTGTGGGGGCTAGACACATCCACCAGAAGCCGTTCGAAATCGGAATTCCTAAGTTCAACAAGAAAGATCCATCACATCAACGAATGGTGGACCTCGAGGCCAAGTGCAGACCCGAGGCGATGGCCATCCTTGATGATGTGGTTGAGGCAAGAGGAGGGGAGACGGACGTCCTCAGCCCACAGGTGATTGGTCGTCTAAGAGCCCAGATACGCGAACGACTCGCGACGGAATTCGAAGAAATTGACAAATTTGCCTGCAAAATCTTGACAGAGTAGAGGTACCTCTCGACGAGGGTTGGGCCTATCGCACGCAAGCAATTGCTATTTCACACCAGGTTGCCAGCGTCTACCGTCGGTCGACAGATCCCAGCTCGGGGGCCTCGCTTTCCACCTCGACATCCCGTGAACAGTCACGACGTGATTCCGCAGTGCCCCTGGCCCGCGGTAGACCTTCGTGCATAGCCAACAGTTGAACCTCATCGAATTCAGTTCTACCGACTGTCGGAAACGTCCGTGTCTCAGATAAGAACTACCAGAAACCATCAAGGGGCCCGTCGAATGCGTGTCATAGTGGTTGGCCCCGCCGGTCGGTCGAGCACTTACACCCCAGCGAAAAGGCGCCCCGGGTTGCCCCGGGGCGGAAGGGGTTAGCTCCAGTTCGGTGGAGGACCGCGCTGGAGAGGTACGGAGGCGTTCGGCGAGGTCGGAGTAGGCCCGTTCACTGGGGGAGGGCAAAAGAGGGCATTCCTCTGACGGATTGATGAATAATGGGCGGGCTGAGCGCACGGGAGAGAGTTGCCCTTTTGCTGCGGCGGCGAACGGCAAAACGAGGTCGCGTTTTCGCACGGCTTTAGACCCCCCAAATCGAAGTTTCGGGGATTTGTCCTCTACGCGACCTTCTTCAGAAATCGGACGCGGTTAATACCTCGGAATCCCTCGCTGGTCGAAGGGCCTGACAGAGCCTGGAGGTAGGGATGAGACCGGAAGAGCTATCGGAGCTGATGCAGACTTTGGACGATGCTTGGAATGCCGGACCTGGCAGTCCACTTTGGGAGACCTTCAGGAAGAGACATACGGAGAACGTCGCGGTCTACTGGCCCGGCCAACCAGAACCCACCAGGGGACGGCACAAACATGACTTGGAGGCAGTTGAGTTCTTCAAGACCTTCCCGGACAACCACCTAATCAATCGCCCGTACAAGATCTTCTTCGCCGCCGGAAATCACACGTGTTCCGTAGCGGACTTTACCGGGACAATGAAAGGCCCGATGAGGATGGGTGAAAAGACGATCCCACCGACTCACCGAGGCTTCAAGGTCGAGTTCTGCACCCTGGCGACCTGGAACGACCACGGGGAAATCGTCGAGGAACGGTTGTTCTACGACCTTGTCGGGCTCATGAAACAAATCGGGCTCGGCTAAAGCCTGAGTTAAGGGATGCTGGCACTGGCAGAGTAACTGTAGACCCGGTCGGGGGACGGGGAAGCCCGCGCCCGCTCGATGTGGGGCGAGAGCGACGGATGACGGGACAGCAATCAGCGCGTGCGGCTGGCGACACAACTCGAGCCCGGATTCTTGGAACAGATTCCGCCGGGGGGAGAGCGTGTTGTGCACGGATTCGGAGCCTTAATTGCCTGCCGGCTGATGGCGTGAACTCCGGAGTTCATGCGCCTCGCGGTCACCCTGATCGGCACGATTGCCATACTCGTGGGCGTGGTGCTAGCATTTGTCCCTTTGATGGCGGGTGGCGGGGGAGTGGCGACCGCGACCACCCCGCTGGTCATCCAAGTCCCGGCAGGGATCGGGCCGGTGCCGGTTAACATTGCGTGGTCGGACCTCGCATTGAACTCTCAGATTCACCTGGCATACTGCCCGGCGGGGACGCTGCCCCTGACGCAGGCCTGCCCCCGATTCAACCTCGTAAGCTCGGCCAACGATACGTACGGCTCACTCAATGCCAATGTTCCGGCGGGCATGCAGGTGGTCGTCGTCGTGACAGGTCCCGCAGGAGCTTCTTCTGGCGCGGTCGTGAGCGCGGCCGACCCCACGGTCGGCGTCATCGTAATTGGGATTGGCGGTGCCTTGGTGGGAGTTGGAGTTTGGCTGAAGGGGCGGCCCTCGCCGCCCGCGGAGGAACCCCGTCCGGGTCAACGGCTTGCCTCTGACCGGTCAAGCGGGACTCCCTCTGCCGCCCCGCGATCTTCCAAGGGTCGCCTCTGACTGCACCGTCTCACACACGAGCAACCCTGCCGTTGTGGCGCCAGCGCAATACAACAGTATGGCTTCCTTGGCCACTGGCGCCATCTTTGCCTTGCCCTCACCGGGGCTATGGCGCGACGCCCGTTCGATGCCCGATCCAGTCGGCTGCTGAGGGCATACCGAATGACCAGTCCCGGTCAAACGAGCGTTTAGATACAGCCAGCCCCTTTCGAAACTGAATGAGCGGCCCCGCGTACCTTGTCGTAGACGTGAAGTGGCGCGATGAAGCTCAACACGCGAGGTTTGTCGAGCCCTTCTTGGCCGTCCTTGCAAGATTCGGCGGCAAGATATTGTCAGCGAGCGACAGACCAGAAATCATCATGGGAAGCTGGAAACCCCGCACTCTGGAGGTCTTCGAGTTCCCGAGTGCCGAGGCCTTCCGGTCCTGGTATGGGTCACAAGAGTTCGCACCACTTCTAGCCGTCATTAGAGAATTCGCCGACGCGAATGTGGCATTGATCGTGGAGCGGACTAAGTCGACATGGTGCGTGTTTTTCGAACCTAGTGTTGCGATCCGGATTGATGTGGGCGCGCGCGGCCGATGAGGTGAGGCCAATCAGCGCGGGGGAAAGTCATGCCCTCTAGCCGCCCCGAGGGATCTCGCGAATTAGTTGCCGAGCGAAGGTTGAAGAGACGAGCGACAGGTCGGGGAGGGAGAGGGTGGAGAGATCTTCCGACATTTCCATCGACCGGAACACTAGATTTCATGCAGCGTAGCGAGTTGAACGAAGACCTCTCTCCCGCCGCTCGTCCTCCTTCCCACGGGGCCCGGCCTCCGAGAACCCATAAATTCCGGACCTCCACATCGGTCCATCTTCTCGTGGTCGTCGCGTGCGCCGCGTTAATCCTCCCCCTCGCTTCCCAGGGCCTTTTCTACGCCACGTCCCTCGCGCAAGCCCCCCGCGGGGCGGTCCTCCCGGCTCCCGGTGTCACCCCCACGGCAAGTCTCCCTTTCTCGACCACCGAGCGATTGCCGTCCGCCGCAGTGGGCGGTGTCCTCGACACGCTCGTTCTTCTCAACAACACTCTTCTTCCCGGCAACGTTCGCCTCTACACAGGCTACTACCCCAACGGAATCGCCGTGGACCCTTCGAGCGGTACCATCTACCTGGCGAATTGGGCCAATGGGAGCGGCGCCGGCAACGCGGCCACGGTGATGGCCATCAATGCGAACTCGGGTAAGATGCTCTGGGCCACGGAGGCGGGCATCGGTCTCGACGGGGCGGCCTTCGACCCGACCAACCACCGGCTGTACGTGGCCTCGTACCTCTCTGGGGCGGTGACGGTGCTGAACGGCAGCACGGGGGCCCTGCTCGGGTCGATTGGAATCGGTGGTTCTCCCACTAGCGTGTTCTACGATGAAGCCAACGGGCACGTTTACGCCACCGACGTGACCCACAACAATGTGACCGCGATCAATCCTTCCACCGACCTCGTGCTCCACTCGAGGACAGTGGGGTCCGCCCCGGACGGCATTGCGCTCGACCCGGTGAACGGCTACGTGTACGTGAGCGACGGGAGTTCACACAACGTAACCATTCTCAACGGGAACTCGAACGACGCGGTGGTGGGATCGATCCAGGTGGGCACCGAACCGATGGGGATGGCGTTCGACCCCAACAACCAGGAGCTCTACATCTGCAACCGCGGATCGGCCAATGTGACCGTCCTGAACGCCAGTACCGACCTCATCACCACGACGATCTCTGTCAATGCCTACCCCTTTGACGTTGCGTTCGATGCGGCCAACCACGACTTTTACATGGTCAACCAGGGAGCTTTTCCGTTTACGACACCTCAGCAGACCACGATCATCAACGGCACGTCGAACACCATCCAGGGCCAGGTCCCCGGCGGGCTGGTAGATCCGATCCTCGTCGCATTCGACTCGACAAACGGGGACGTCTACGTGGCACCCAGCTACACGGGCAATCTGAGCGAGATTAGCGGTAGCCGCAATGTCGCCATCGCCTCGATTCCCTTGGCCACGAACCCCTACGCGGTCGGTTACAACGGAGCGGACAACCAGCTCCTCGTCACCGACTCGGACTCCTCCCGCCTGTTCGCGGTGAGCGATGCCTCGACCCGTGTCACGAGCGGACTGGTCGTCGGATCCATCAACGTCAGCCTTTACCCGTCGATGGTAACCCTCGACCCGACCAACGGATACCTCTACGTGACCCAGCCGAACTTCAATAACATCACGGTCGTCAATGCCAGCACGAACAAGGTGGTGGGCTCGATCGACGTCGGTGCGGGACCTCAAGGGATCGCGTATGACCCCGCGACGGGCTACCTCTACGTTGCCAACGACTATTCGGAGACCCTCTCCGTCGTGTCGCCGACGGGCGCCCCGATCGTGGTCGACTCGCTCTACGTCGCCCCGCCCTCCGCGAGCATCACGACCGGAAAGAGCGTCCCCCTGGCCGCCCACGTCGGCTGCACCGTCGCTCCCTGCCCGATCGCGGTGACGGTCACCTGGAACGTCACAAACTCACTCGGGACTTTGAGCGTCTCGGGAACGAACGCGACGTTCAAGGCCGGGGCCACTGCCGGCGTCGCTACGGTCTTTGCAAACGCATCGCTGAACGGAGGCATCCTACGGAGCGCTCCCGTGGTCATCACGATCTCCCTTGTGCCGACCATCTCCGGACTGACCGTTTTGCCGGCGCTCGGTCAACTCGCCGTGGGGGCGACACAGTGGATGAACGCGAGCGCCACCTGTTCCCCCAGCCCGTGCCCCTCCGGTCTCACGTATCGTTGGGCCGTCAACAACACCGTGGGGTCGCTCT
Source organism: uncultured Thermoplasmata archaeon (assembly GCA_963730815.1). Classification (GTDB taxonomy): domain Archaea; phylum Thermoplasmatota; class Thermoplasmata; order Lutacidiplasmatales; family UBA184; genus Lutacidiplasma. The sequence goes on along the minus strand of CAVSTD010000008.1, from coordinate 683,056 downwards.
CGTCCACGACGGGTGCTTCGGTGAACTTCACCGCCGGTCCGAGCCCGGGCGTCGCGGGGATCACGGTCACCGCGAACATCACCGGGAGTCAGCGCAACGCAACCTCGACCCTGACCGTGACCTCGAGTGGAACGGGAGCAGGGACCCCATCGGGGATCCTGGGGCTCTCCGGGATCGATGGATATATTCTCGTGGCGGTATTACTAGCGGTCGTAATTGTCGTGGTCGTCGTCTTGACGCGGCGCCGTCCCCGCGCCCGCCCCGGCCAGCTTGACGCAGGTTAACCCTCCCCCCCGCCTCCGCCCGGGCCAGCGGGGCCGCCGTCGTAAGTGGAACACACCGTGACCCGATCGGGGGATGCCCGGAACGTACTACGAGGACGTTGTTCCAGGGACGGATCGATGAAGAGTAGGCAGAGCGTACGTCAGAAATCGTCCCCGAGACTCAGGGGCCTGTCGGCCCGACGGAGATCAGGAGAGCGTCGGGCCTGTCGGGTCTCCATTCTTTGACCGCGACGAATTGTTCGAGTCCTCGGAGTCCAGTTATGGAGGTCCATGCGGACTCGTTCGCCCCGGAACCGCACGCCCTCCAGCTTGAGCCGTAAGCGCTGTTCCCTCCCTTCCTGCCCGGGCAAAGCGATTCGACCACCCGCGGCCACGACGCGATGCCACGGTAACCCCCGGCCCCCTTGCAGTGCCCATACGGTCAGACGGGCGGCACCGGGAAAACCTCCGGCCGCTGCCACTTGGCCGTAGGTGATCACCCTTCCCCGGGGAACGCGGGCGATCACCTGGCGTAGTCGAGCGAGGGTAGACAATCGTTCGGCCCCTTTCGGTTATTCTCACACGCCAATATGACTCTCGCTACAAGCATCCTCCTGAGACGGCGCAAAACACGGAGAAATACGCGCCGTAACTCGAAGCACCACGAGAGGAGGTCGGATCGTTCGGGTCCTCGGCTCACTTCCCTTTGTTCGATTAGCCGGAGAAGTTCGCCCGGGAGATGAGCAGAGTGAAAGCCGAAACTCAGGGCGAAACGTCCTCTCGGGAGCCAGCCCATGCGGCCGGAGCCGCAGTGCCTTCGAAATGCGGCCGCCGCGGCAGCCGGAAGGGAAACGCCCAAGCCTTTTAGGGGCGGGACCAGTCGCTCGCAGGCTACGGTCCCATGCCGGACTCAAACTCGATTCGCATACGTTTCCCCGACGGAAAGGAGGAGACCATTCCGGTCGGAACCCTTGCTCGCGAGGCGCTCGCTCGATGGGACATCGCCCGGCTCGGGGCCGCCCTCGCGGCGTCCTGGAACGGGGTGCCGGTCGACCTGGCATTTCCCCTGTCTTCCGACGGCACACTCGCTCCGCTTACTTTCGAGGACCGGGCCGGTCGGGACATTCTTCAGCATTCTGCGGCCCACTTAGTCGCGAAGGGGCTGGTCGAGGTGGTACCGGGCGCTCGGCCCACTCATGGGCCTCCCACCGACGACGGCTTCTACTACGACTTCGACGTTCGGCCGCTCACGCCCGCTGACCTCGATGGAGTTCGAGCCGCCATGGAGCGCTCGGTCCGGGCCAAGGAATCGTTCGTACGGCGCGAGCTCACTCGGGCCGAGGCGGAGAAATTCTTCGCCGAGAATCCCCACAAGCTCCGGTACATTTCCGAAGTTCCCGAGGGTGAGGCGGTTACGGTCTACGACACCGGAGCCTTCACCGACCTTTGCCGGGGTCCGCACGTGCCGACTACCGAGTGGCTTCAGGGCGTCCACATCCTTGGCTTTTCGGCCATTACGCCGGAGGACCCCGGCGCGCCGACACTCCAGCGGATCCGGGGGGTCGGATTCCCCACGCGGGCCGAGCTCGAGACCTACCTCAAAATGCGAACCGAAGCGGAAGCTCGAGACCACCGTACGGTCGGGGCAAAGCTCGAGCTGTTCACGTTCGTCGACGAGGCGCCCGGGTTCCCAATCTGGCTCCCCAACGGGATGATCGTGGTTCATGAGCTCGAGCGATTCGTCCGGGAGCACCTCGACGCGGCCGGTTACGTAGAGGTTCGGACCCCGCTGCTTTTCGCCCAATCCGTCTACGAGACGAGCGGCCACTGGGACCACTATCGCCAGGACATGTTCCTGACCGAGGCGGAGGGCCGGACATTCGGTTGGAAGCCGATGAACTGCCCGGGTTCGATGCTGATCTTTCGGTCGCGAGCGCGGAGCTATCGCGAGCTACCGATGCGACTCGCCGAGTTCGCCCCCCTCCACCGTTTCGAGGCGAGCGGCACACTGCACGGACTTACCCGCGTTCGGGAGTTCGTCCAGGATGACGCCCATATCTTCGTGACCGAGGAACAGGTCGAGGACGAGATCCGCACGCTCCTCGCCTGGATCGAACGCGCGTTCGCTACGTTCCGCCTCGAGTGGAGCTGCGAACTTTCCACCCGGCCTGCCCAGTTCCTCGGCGAAGCGGCGGTCTGGGACCGTGCGGAGGCGACGCTCGAGCGGGTGCTGAAAAGCTCGGGAGTAAAGTACCGGGTCTCGCCCGGCGAAGGCGGCTTCTACGCCCCGAAGATCGACATCCACATCCGGGACAGCCTCGGCAGACCCTGGCAGACCGGGACCATCCAGCTCGATTACCAAATGCCGCTGCGCTTTGGCCTCGAGTATCAGGGATCGGACGGGCAGCTCCATCCCCCGATCGTGGTTCACCGGACGATTCTCGGTTCCTGGGAGAGGTTCTTGGGAGTCCTATTGGAACATGTAGGGGGTAGATTGCCGCCCTGGCTCGCCCCCCTCCAAGTCCGAGTCCTCCCCGTCACGGACCGCCATACGCCCGCTGCGCTCGGGCTGGTCGAGGAACTTCGCGCGGACCACCTGCGAGCCCAAGCTTCCGGGACCGAAGAGTCGCTCTCAAAGCGGGTTCGGAACGCGGAACTGGACCGCGTGCCGTACGTTGTCGTTCTCGGCGATAAGGAAGTGGCCGAAGGTTCGGTAGCGCTTCGCATCCGCGGTTCCCGCGAGACCCGCCCCTTCTCGCGAGCCGAGTTCCTGGCCCACGTCTCCGAGCGGGTCCGTAAGCGAGAGTTCGACCCCTAGCGCCAGGGCCGGGAGGAACGTCGAGACCGGCGCGCTTCGATACGCGCGTCCAAGTACATCGTCTCGAGCTCTCCGCTTGCGACCTGGTGCTCCGAGCGCAGGTGGTCGCGCATTCGAACGAGCTCGATAGGCCGGCCGCACACCTTGCACGGCACCCGCGACCGGCGCATCTCCGATTCTCGGGAGCTGGACGACTGCACGAAGCGGGGAACGGTCGGCGAGGGATATAGACCCACCCGCCGCTCTCGAGCGGCGGCAGCCGCCAGACGGTCGGCAAGGTTTAATTGGGAGCCCTCTTGAGCCGCCTCATATTTCCACAGGAAAACGCATGAATTTGTCGACCGGACAACTCGAGCTCCTCATCTTAGTGGCTTCGCTGGTCGGGCTCGCCTACGCCGGCGTCCAGACCGTTCTCGTCCTGCGCGAAGACGAGGGCAATGAGCGAATGCGCGAGATCGCGGCGGCCATCCGGGAGGGTGCGATCGCCTTCCTGCGCCGCGAGTACACGTTCGTCTTTGCCGCGGCCGTCCCGTTGGCGGTCGTCATCGCGCTCGCTTTCGGCATCACGGGGGATGGCGCTCGGCTCGCGGTTGGGTTCATCTTTGGCGTCGCCGGCAGCGCCCTGGCGGGAGCGGTCGGCATGCTCGTCAGCATTCGAGCGAACGTCCGGACGGCGGCTCACGCCATGAAGGGGAACCTGGGCGCCACCATGAGCTACGCGTTCCGGGGCGGGAGCGTCACCGGGATGTCGGTCGCGAGTCTCGCGCTGCTGGAGCTCGTGGGGTTCTATTGGGCGTTCGGCGGAAACGTCCTCGACATGGTCGGGGTCTTGTTTGGAGCTTCTCTCATGAGCCTCTTCGCCCGGGTCGGAGGCGGGATCTACACCAAGGGAGCCGACGTGGGGACCGACCTCGTCGGAAAGGTCGAGGCCGGTATTCCCGAGGACGACCCGCGGAATCCCGGGGTCATCGCGGACAACGTCGGGGACAATGTCGGGGACTGCGCCGGGATGGCCGCGGACCTGTTCGAGACGTACGTGGTGACCGCGCTCGCCGCGATGCTCCTCGCATTCTTAATCGAACAAGTGCCCGGAGCTTCGCCGCTCGGGACGGTCTTTCCGAATGCGGTCCTCTTCCCGCTCCTCGTTTGTGCGTGGGCGATCGTGGCGACGATCGTCGGAACGCTCTTCGTCCGAATGCGCCCGGGCGGGACCATCATGGGAGCGCTGTACCAAGGACTGGCGGCCACGACCGCCGTCGGATTGGCCGGGCTCTACGCTCTGGACGTCTACTTCATGGGAGGAAATCTCGGGATCTTTGTCGCGACCGCGGTCGGACTGATCGTGATGATTCTCATCGTGATCGTCACCGATTATTACACGAGCGCGAAGTACAAACCCGTCCACAAGATCGCCGAGGCCTCCCAAGCAGGCGCGGGCCCCACCGTCATCAGCGGTTTCTCGGTCGGGCTCGAATCCGCGTGGATGCCCGCGCTCATCTTGGTGGGAGGGACGCTGATCGCCTATGCCGCCGCCGGATGGTGCAATGGGTACACTCCGAACGCCGGTCCGGACAGTTACTTCGGTCTCTACGGGATTGGCCTCGCCGCCGCGAGCATGCTCTCCGTCACGGGGATGATCATCTCGATCGATGCCTTTGGCCCGATCACCGACAACGCCGGTGGGATCGCCGAGATGGCGAAACTTCCGGAGGCGGCCCGGGCGATCACCGACCCCCTGGACGCCGTCGGGAACACCACCAAAGCGATCACGAAGGGGTACGCCATCGGGTCGGCCGTCCTCGCGGCGCTCGCCCTGTTCGCCGCGTACACCTTCGCGGCCGCCAAGGACTGGGGGCAGCCGTGGGGGTCGTTCACGAGCTTGCTGACTCTCTCCACCCCGCTCGTCGTCGCGGGCCTTGTGATCGGCGCCGCGCTGCCGTTCCTGTTCACGTCCTTCCTGATGAACGCGGTCGGGGTGGCGGCGGAAAAAATGGTCTTCGAAATCCGCCGCCAGTTCCGGGAGATCGAGGGCCTCCTCCAAGGAACGGGAAAGCCCGATTACGGAAAATGTGTCGACATCGTTACGCTCACCGCGCTCCAGCAGCTCGCCGTGCCCGCTTTGATCGCGGTCGTCACTCCGTTGGCGGTCGGATTCTTGCTCGGGCCCATCGCCCTAGCGGGGCTCCTCCTGGGCACGATCATCTCCGGATTCCCCCTCGCCCTGACCATGACGACGGGCGGAGCGGCTTGGGACAACGGCAAGAAGTACATCGAGAGCGGCCACTTCGGTGGCAAGGGTTCCGAGGCGCACAAGGCGGCCGTCGTCGGCGATACCGTGGGCGACGCCACGAAGGACACGGCTGGACCGGCTATCAACCCGCTCATCAAGGTCGTGAACACGATCTCGATCCTGTTCATCGCGCTGATCGTGGCGCACTCCGTGATTGGGATCTAGAGTCGAGCGCCCCGATCTCGGACCGAGGGGTTCATCTACGGCCCGGACTTGGGGTTGTCGAGGTCGACCATGTGCGACACGTGCGGCTGTAAGACCAAGAAGAAGCCGTAGGGCCGTCCTCGCGTTCGAGGTCCGTCTCGACGCGGTGGAGCCGGGCCACGGAAAGCCGTTTCCCGGAGGCTATTCATTCGTTAGCGTACGGCTCGGTGATGGTCGGCCGTCCCCGGGCGGCGCGGCCCCCCAGGGGCACGATTCACGCGTAGTGGCTCAGGCTCGAGCGTTCTTTTCGAGACGCATCGTTAGGCCCGCCGCGGTCGTCGCGGCGGCGCTCCTTCTCGCATTCCTCTTCGGTCACCCATACGAACTCGAGGTCCTCCGGGTGGTCGTGCGATATGAAGGCCCCGGCCTCGAACGCGCTTGCGAGGAGCTCTTCCAGGTTGTCGGCCTCGTTGCCTTCGAGCCGTCCGGCCGTTCTCCAGTACCAGTCGGGGGCCTTCCCTGAAGCCTGAAGGTACTCGGTGATAAGATCGTAGATCGACGTCCGCTCGTCCGCCATGCGGACGTGCAGGTGTCGGTCCTTCTCGGTCGGCGCGGACGCGTCGGCGGCGGTCATCGTTCGTAGAACGGACGACCCGCTATAACGAGCGCGGCCCGGGCATCGGAGGCCACCGACTCTTCAAGTGCCGACGTGGTGTGGGGCCGAACGTGTACGCGCCGGATCGGGGCACGAGCAGCGGTGGGTCCGGCTCGGGAAGCGAGGGCGGCCGGAACGCCCGGTACGCGTACCTCGCCGCGCGACTTCGAAACCGGCAGATGACGATGGAGGAAGCGACGGAACTCTTCACCATCATGCAGGGGATGCTCCAGACCAGCGAGGCCGCCCGAGTGGCCATCGCGCGAACCCCTCCGCCCCCTCCGTCCTCGGCGATGCATCCTCCGCCCGCAGCGCGCCCGGCCGCGCCCCCGCCGAGTGGGACCGGCGACGACCTTCTGTTGGTCGGTCTTCTCGCGATGGGGGCCGGCGCGGGTCTCATGGCCGCCCTGACCAAACGAATCCAGGACGTCACGACCCCTACCGGGCCGCCCGCCAACTCCCCGCCGAATTCTCGGTCCACGGCCCAAAAGGGGTAGCGAATGGGCCTCGACCGGTTCGTCTTTGCCCACCTCGCGGACGCGCACGTGGGGGCTTGGCCGAGAGACCCCGCGATACGCACCGCCCTTCGCGAGAGCTTGGTGGCAGCGTTGCGGGTGGCCGAGGAGAGGAACGCCGAATTCCTCCTCATTTCGGGAGACCTCTTCCACACCCCCGTGCCCGACCCGGGCGAGGTGGCACCGGTCGCCGCGGCGCTGCGTCGGTTCGTCGACCACGGCCGCCGTATCTACGTCATCTACGGCTCCCACGATTACATCGCGCACCGCACGAGCTGGCTTGATGTCCTCGCCGAAACCGGCGTCTTCCTCAAGGTGGCCCCGGAAGCGGTGCGCGCGGAGGGCACGCGCTGGACCCTCCCGTTCCATCGGGACGAACCGACCGGCGCGCGAATCGCCGGGATCTCCGGACGTTCTCACGGCCTCGACCGCGAGTATTTTCGCGGGGTGGACTCGGAGGCGTTTCGGGCGGAGCCGGGGTTCCGGATCTTTCAGTTCCACGCGGCGGTGGAGGAGTACCTGCCCGAGAGTCTTCGCGAGCACATCCACGGTATTCGCCGGGACGACCTGCCGTTCGGCTGCGATTACTACGCGGGCGGCCACATCCATTACACCTACGTCGGGGAAGGGCCGGGCGGAGGCCTCCTCGTCAACCCGGGGGCCGTATTCGGAACCAGTCGGACGGACCTCGAGAACGGCCAGGAGGGTCGCACCCACCAAGGCGTCGTCATCGTGACCGTGGAGCGCGGACGACCGACGGCCGAGTTCGTCGACACCGCCCCTCGGAACGCGATCCACCTTGTCGACGTGGACGTTTCGGGAAAGACCGCGGAGGAGGCTCGCTCGGAGCTCGAACGTCGTCTCTCCGACGAGAGCGAACCGGGGGCGCTCCTGTTTCCCCGCGTTCACGGGACGCTCGCGGACGGAACGCTCGCGAGCCTCGCTCTCACCCAGGTCGCTCGGAAACGCGGCCCCGAGTCGGGGACGGTTCATTGGGATGTGCGAGACCTGGCGCCCGCGCCCTCGGACGGCCAGGAGCCGATCTCGGAGACCGAGATCGAGACCGACGAGATCCATCGACTCCTCGAGGCGAACCTCGCCGGCCGGCCCTGGCTGGAGGGCCCCGACGGAGAGCGGCGGGTTCGCGAGCTCGTACGCGAGCTCGGCCTACCGAAATCCGAAGGTGAGTCTCGGCAGGACTACGCGAACGCCCGGATCGCCGCGTCGCGCCGAATACTCGGAGTGCGCCTCGAACAGGGCGGAGCATAGGGCGCACCGTGCAGCTGCGCCGCCTCCGCGTCAAGAACATCCGCAGCTACGTCTCCGCCCAGGTCGACTTCGGCGCGGGAACGACCCTGATCGCGGGCGACGTCGGCGCCGGTAAGACGAGCCTCCTCTACGCGATCGAAATGGCGCTCTTCGGAGTCGCCGAGGTGGACGCTGCCTATCTCGTACGACATGGGGCGGCGCACGCCGAGGTCTCGGTCGCCTTCGATGGGTCCGAACAGCGCTACGAGATCTTCCGGCGCTTCCGACGGCTCCGGCGGAAAGGCCGAGATACCTTCGAAGCGGAGAAGATCCGGTTCACGGTCAACGGGGCGGAGACGTCGTACTCCGCCACCGAACTGCGTCAGCAGGTCATCGGTCTCCTCGGATTTCCGGACAACCCGAGCCCCCAGGCCCATTCGGACTTGTGGCGCTGGGCGGTCTACGTGCCGCAGGAGCGGATGCGGGACATCCTCGGCGCCCGCCCTCAGGACCGTCTCGAGACGGTGCGCAAGGCGCTGGGTGTCGAACGGTACCGAACCGCGGCCGACAACGCGCAGGAGCTCGCCACGGACCTCCGCCGCAGCGCCGCTTCCCGAAAAGCCGAGGCGGACCGGCTTCGTCACTTTGACGAGGAGTTCGCGGAAGGGAACCGACAGGCGGATCGTCTCCGCATCGACCGGACCGTGCTAGAACGGGCGCTTCGAGAGCGCGAGGCGACGGTCGCCACCCGTCGTGTCGCGCGCACCGAGCTCGAATCTCGGATACGAAAATTCGAAGCGGACGAACGGGAGCTCGCCGGCTTGGAGCGGGAGCAGGAGGCAGACCAGCGCACCTACGAAGATGCGGGGCGAGTGGTGGCGGAACGGCAGGAAGAGGCCCGACGCCGCCGCGAAGAATCCGCCGCCGTGAACTCGGACGCGGATGCCCTCGAGACTCGGCGGGGGGCGCTGGCCGGAGTCGATCACGAGCTCGCGCGACTCCGATCCGAAGTCGACCGTCGATCGGCCGGGCTCCGAGCGCTCGCGGAAAGCCGAGCGCACCTGGAATCGTCGGAGCGACGGGTCGTCGAAGCACGCGAAGCCTCGGAGCGGGCCCGCGGGGAGGAGGCCGAGGCCCGCCGGGCCAACGAGGACGCGCTGGCGGAAGGTCCCGGAAAGGAGCCTCCGGCTCCCACCCCCGACCTCCTCTCGCAGATCGAAGAGCGCCTGTCGGAGGCCCGCGCCCGCGAATCGAGATCGCTTCAGGCCGTCGCGCAAGCAGAAGGCTCGCTGGCTGAGGTCGACGAGCTCCTCCGCGCCGGGGTGTGTCCCCGGTGCCACCAGCCGGTCCACCCCGCCGAGTACGCGACTCACCGGACCGAGTCCGCCTCCGAGCTCGCAGCGACTCGCATGACCCTTACCGCGGTGGTCGCCGAACGACAGCGACTCGAGGAGGAACGGCGATCGCGGGAGCGCTACGAACGGTCCTTGGACCGTTGGAGGGAGGTCGAGAAGCGCCGGTCCGCAGCGCGAACCGTCTTGGGCCGCGCTACGAAGTCGTTCGAGGGGTCGGTCCGTAGCCTCGAGGCGGCGGAGCGTTCCGCCCTAGCTGCCCGGCAACGAGTGGAGGAACTCTCCCCCCAGGAATCGCAGGACTCGGCGCTCCGCGCGGAGCTGGCCCGAAAGGAGGAAGCCCGGGCCGCGGCGCTGAGAGAATTGGAAAGTTCCGTCCTCGCGGCCGAACGTCGTCGCGGTATCGAGCGTTCCCTCGAGGTTCTTCACACCGAGATTCGCCGACTGGAACAGGACGCGGCCCTCCTCAAGGACCGCCGGGAGCGGCGAGCGGATCGAATCTCCTCGCTCCGCGCCGCCCGCGAAGACGCCGCGGAGATTCGGCGCGCGATGGCGGACGCTGAGCGGGAGCTACGGAGCGCGGAGGACGGCTGGAGCAGCGAAAAATCGACCTTGGTTCGTCTGGACGCCCAGCTGGACGAGGCGGTCCGTCGGGTGGCCTCCGCCGAGGCGGGCCGCCAAGAGCGGGCCGAGTTGCTCACCGAGGCGAGGGACATGGAGGAGAAGGCCGCGTGGGTCGGCAGCGCCTTCCGCGACGCGGTCCTCACGATGGAGCAGAAGTTGCTCACGCACGCGCAAGCGCTGTTCGAGCGAGATTTTGCGCGCTATTTCGCCTCCCTCATCGACAATCCAGGACTCGTCGCCCGCACGGACCCGGCGTTCACCCCCCTGGTCATGATCGAGGGGGAATGGACTCCAGCCGAGGCGCTCAGCGGCGGCGAACGGACGAGTCTCGCGCTCGCCTTCCGCCTTGCCCTGGCCCAGGTGGTCCGTGCCATGGGGAGTCTGCGCCTTGAGACGATCCTGCTCGACGAGCCGACGGACGGATTCTCTCCGGAGCAGGTGATCCGGATGGGCGAGCTCCTCGACGAGTTGGCCTTGCCCCAGGTGATCCTCGTCTCCCACGAGTCCGAGCTCGCCGCGATCGCCGACCGCGTCGTCCGGGTCCAGAAAGTGGACGGGCGCTCCGTTCTCGAGGACGCCCGGCCCGAGGAGTCGAACGAGTCGCCCGTACCGACCGATCCCTGAATGCGGCGTGCCAGACCGGGGTCCGGACGGCCCCTAGGCGACGAGTCCGCGAAACTGCTCGAGGTCCCACGGCGCCCGCGCGGCCAGCTCGAGGTTCTCCGATAGGTGCTCAGAACTCTTCTGGCCAATGAGCGGAGCGATCGTACCGGGCGCCGAACGCGCGAACTGCAGCGCGGTCTGGGCCGAGGTGAGCCCGTTGCGCTTGGGACCGGAACGGGCGAGCTGTCCCTGAAACAGCGGAACGCTGGTGAAGCAGCCGATACCGAGACGATGCGCTGCGTCGAACAGGGTGGTCCGCTTCCCTGCTACCGGTTGATTCTCCACCGCCGCGGCCTCGGGCATGGCGATGTTGAAGGGGAACTGCACAAATCGGAACCCGTGTTCTTCTCCGCCGACCTTGCGAGCGAGCCGGACCGCCTCTTCGAGCGGGAAGAAGTTCGGGTCGCTCGGACGGGCGCGCAGGCAGTCCCAAGTCGCGAGACCGTAATTCTGGAGGCGACCTTCTCCTCGGAATTTCTCGTAGAGGCGGAACGCGTCTTCGAGCCGTGCGGAGAAGGTCGGTCGACCCACGACCGGCAGTTGCGCGTCCGGAGCATTGTGCAGGTAGACGAGGTCGATCGTCCGGAGCCCCAGGTTCCTCCGGCTGCGTTCTAGCTGGTCCGAAAGATACGACGGGCTCATCGCGTGGCAATCATCCACGATGTCGGCCGGGTCGAGAATGCCCGGGCGAACGAGCTCCTCCTGGATCCAGCGGTCGGGAGGAGTAGAGGATTCGGCGTCGGGCGCGAAGTACCCGTTCTTCGTGGCGACGAACACCTCGTCCCGCTGGACCTCGTCGCCCGAGAAGAGATGCGCGAGCGAACGGCCGATGCTTCGCTCGGCCCGTTGGTATCGGTAGTTGATCGCGGTATCGAGGACGTTGACCCGGCCGGACGTAAGACACACCGTGACCGCGTGCTCGACGGCGAGGTCGGTGGCCGCATCGGGGGGACCGATGTACGTCCCGAGGCCCAGTGAGGAGAGGACCAGCCCGCCCGGTCCGTTGCGGAAATGCTGGGGAGGCAGCTTGCGAGTCTCCACTGCCCGGTCCCGGAATCGAACGGTGCCCGGGAGGGTTGCGGCGCCGGCATGCGCGCTCACGGTCGGCCCGGGACGAGAAACCACAAAAGGACTACCGGGGCGTCGCTTGGAGCGATCGACCTCGTCAGCTTGATGAAGGGATCCCGGCTTTCGCCCCGAACGGAGTCCATGCCCCGCCGAAAGTACGGTCGACTTAGAAAGCCAATCCCACCCGTTTCTCCCGAGAAGTGTCGGTTTTGTCGTCTCAAGCGGGCATGCCCGGTCCACCCTGGAACGACCCGCGATTAGCTCTCTTCGCCGGCCGACGGCGCCTAGTCGGAATCGCGCGGTCGACGACGGACGCTGCGACCCCCGGAAATCGCCCCGACCGGGCAGTAGGGGACGCACCAGCCGCAATCGGTGCAGTTCGGGTGCACGACGAGCCGGTCGGCAGTGAGTTCGAGGGCGTCCGGCGGACAGACCGCCGTACAGAGCCCGCAGAGCACGCAAATGTCGGGATCGACGGCGATCATTTCGTGCCCCCTGCCCGGGGTGAAGGAACGGCTCTGGCTCGCTTCGGTCCGACTCTTGCAAACGACGAGCCGGGCAACCGAACCCTCACGCGGCGGGGGGGAGAGTCTCGGGGTGCAACGCCCGGCCCAGCGCCGCAAACCCCGTGAGCGCGCACTTGACCCGAACCGGCGAGAGGGGAATTCCCAACAGTTGGAGAACGTCGTCCCGAGTCAGTCGTCCGGCTTGGTCCAGGGTCAGTCCCTCCACCTTCTCGGTCAGCATCGACGTGCTCGCTACGCTGATAGCGCATCCGTCTCCTTGGAAACGGACCTCCGAAATCTTCTGGGAGGCCGGGTCGACCTTGAGGCGAAGTGTGATGTGGTCCCCGCAGAGCGGATTCGATTCCTCGCCGACTCGGTCGGCCTCGGGCAACGGACCGAAATTCCTCGGGGTTCGGTAGTGTTGAAGAATGACTTCCTGGTACATGTCGAACATCGTGTAACCTCGGAGTGCATCTTACGGCCGGCAGGCTACTAAACGGCTTCCGGGCGGAGAAGCGGCCGGATATCCGAGCCTTCCGACGCGCGAGACCGGTTCGAGAACCGATCCTACGCTTCGACGCCGATCGGTTGGGTGACTTCCGAAGTCCGCATCCGGCTCTCCCTCGCGCGAGCGGGCTGCGCTCGCCACTCCCGCTCGCGAGCTCGCGCGGACTCGACCCAAAGCAGATACTCCGCGTACTCCGCTTCATTCCAGTCGCACATTCAATTCTCCGGAGAACCCACCGCCTACAAATTGGCTCTGACGGAGCCCTGGCGGAGGGCGCCTCCAGTGGATCCGGCCCGCTCTAAGGAGGCGGCACAGAACGTGCCCGTCGCCGTCCGCCGTGCCCAAAGTTGCCCGCTCAGGTTATAAACACACTTCGGTGTGTAAATCCAATGGCCGCCGCGGTGCCCAAACTCGACGACTGGCTCACGTCGGAGCAGGTCGTTCGGCTCTCGGGCGAGCTCGGAGATCCCGAGGGATTCGCGGCTCAACGCTCCGACGCGTACGAGAGATTCCGGCACCTTCCCATCGAACCGAACCCCCTGTACCGGGGGTACGGTTACTTCACGAATGTCGACCTCTCTGGGGTCGACCCGGGGCTCGAGGGACCTGCGGTCGGTTTGCCCCCGCGGCTCGATGGGGCCGTCCGCATCGTCCATGACGTGTCGGGCACTCGGATCGAGCTCGCGGAGGATCTTCGGGACGCCGGCGTTCGAGCGATCTCGCTATCGGAAGTGTGGGGCGCCGGAAAGGAGGAGGCCAACGCGTTCCTTCGGGGAACGGAAGCGCCCGACGACCGCCTCTCGGCGATGGCCACGGCTCTGCTGAATCGCGGGTATCGGCTCGAGATCCCCGATCATTTCCCTCGACCGGTGCGGGTGCAGGAGTTCTCGCTGCTCTCTGTACCCAAGGAGGCCCTTTCCGTGCGACGGGCGATTCGTCTCGGTGCGGAATCTCAACTCCTCGTCACCGAGGAGGTCTACTCGACCGACCCGTCGCCGGAAGGACAGCGACTCTATGCCTCCAACACGGACCTCGACCTGGCGGATTACGCCAAGATGGTCTTCCTAACGGTGCATGCGCCGGACCTTCGGACGGTGTCGGTGTACCGTCGGACCGCGACGACCGGCACGAACTCGCGGGTCGGCTGGATGTGGAACGGGCTGGGGGGATTCCGGGCCAAGATGAGGAACCACACCCGCCTCACCGGTCGAGGGTCGATCGCCGAGGACCTTCAGACGTTCTATGGGGCGCACGACCAATCCTACGACAGCTCCTTCGACCTGACCCACACCGCCACCGACACCCACGGCACCTCCGTCACCCGGGGAGTGTTCACGGACCAGGCCCGCGGGATGAGCCGGGGGCTGGTCCGGATCGAGGCAGAAGCCCGCAAGACCATCGCACTGATCTCGGAGCACGCGATGCTGCTCAGTCGCGGCGCCCGTTCCGACACGATTCCCATCCTCGAGATCCTTTGCCGCGACGTGAAGGCGACGCACTCCACGTCGGTCGCGCCAGTCGACCCGGAGAAGGTCTTCTATCTCGAGTCCCGGGGCGTCCCCCCCTCCGAAGCGATCCGGATGATCGGAGAGGGCTTCCTGGCGAACGTCTACGACCGGGCCCCGATCTCGGGCCTCCGGGAGATCCTTTACCCCTCGCTCCAGGCGCGCTGGGATGGGACCGACATCCTCTGGCGGGAGGGCCAATACCCGGCCCTCCCCCGGCTCGAGGTCACCGGCACTGAGGCGGCCCCCGATTGGCGGTTCGATTCGAAGCTGCGCTGAGCCGACCGGAAAGGGTTGGACTCGGTGCACCGTCGCCGACTACGCAGCGGGGCTCTTCGGAGCGGTAGCGGGCGGTGCCTTCGTCGACCCAAAGAGCGGCGTCGAGTACTCCGCGATGCGCGCCCATCCCGGGAACCGCCGCTCGATGTAGTAATCCACGCTCCATCGGCTGGTCCCGTGAGCCGCGTTGATAAGGATCAGTCCCATCATCGCGAAGGCGTAGAGGATCCCCGTCCCGATGTCGGTGGTCTGCGGAGTGACGGTATACAATCCACCGAACCCCTCCGGGATCGCCCAGATGAAGAGCGCGAGCACGAAGCCCCCCGCGTAGGCCATCTTCCTCATGAAACCGAGCATGAGCGCGACGCCCAACAGGATCTCGAATACCCCCACGGTGTAGACGACGGCGGTCGGGTTCGGCGAGGTCACGTTCACCCAGAACGTAAACCAACCCGAGAGCCAGCCCGGAGCGCCCGCTTGAGTGTTCTGGAGGTTGCCCAAGAAACTCCCCGCGAATCCCGAATAGAACTTGAGAATTCCATCGATAGTCCAGACGATCCCGAGCATCATCCGGAGCAGCGAATTCATCGGCGAGACATTTCGTGCCCACCAGCCGGCCTTCACCTGATCGTCCGAATTGTCGGGCATCTCGACTCCTTGGCCCCCCCTCACCGGAATTAGGCTATAAGAGCCGACCTGTGGAATTGAACCTGGGACCCGACGGCGGATCCTCTTTCCCTTGAACGTTGCGCGTCGGCGTCGCGGGTCCCATCGAGGCGCACGGTGCGGGCCGGATAGGATAACTTACCCGACCGCGCCGGTCATCTCGAGCTGGATCAACCGATTCAGTTCGAGCGCGTAGTCGACCGGGAGCTCCTTCGCGAACTCCGCGAGGAAACCCATCAGGATGAGGTGGATCGCATCGGACTCGTTGAGCCCTCGGCTCATCAGGTAGAAGATCTGCTCTTCGCCGATCTTTCCCACGACCGCTTCGTGCGTGATCGTGGCGTCCTCTTCGTGGATCTCGTTGTAGGGGTAGGTGTCCGACCGGCCCAGCTCGTCGGGGAGCAACGCGTCGCAACGAACCGCCGCCTTGACCCCCGTGGCGCCCGGCGCCACGTGCAGAAGGCCCCGGTAGCTCGTCTGGCCGCCCCGGATCGCGATGGACTTCGCGACGATCTTGCTGGAGGTATCCGGCGCGGAGTGGACCGCCTTGGCCCCCGAGTCGATGATCTGGCCCTGGCTCGCGAAGGCCACCGACAGGATGTCGGCGCGGGCTCCGCGGCCGCGCAGGTAGACGGAGGGGTACTTCATCGTGATCTTCGAGCCCATGTTGCCATCGACCCATTCGACCAGCGAGTTCTCGTAGCCGACCGCGCGCTTCGTCACGAGGTTGTAGACGTTCTTCGACCAGTTCTGGACGGTCGTGTAGCGCAGTTTCGCGTTCGCCTCGGCGACCACCTCGACGACCGCCGCGTGCAGCGAGTCGGTCGAGTAGACCGGAGCGGTGCAGCCCTCGATGTAGTGGATCTTTGCGCCCTTGTCCGCGATGATCAGCGTGCGTTCGAACTGACCGACGTTCTTCGCGTTGATCCGGAAGTAGGCCTGAAGGGGAATACCGGCGTCCACGCCCGGCGGCACGTACACGAAGCTGCCGCCCGACCAGACGGCGCTGTTGAGCGCGGCGAACTTGTTGTCGTTGTACGGCACGACCTTACCGAAGTACTTCCGCAGAATGTCCGGATGTTCCTTGACCGCCGTGTCGGTGTCGCAGAAGATGACGCCCTTGGCCGCCAGGTCCTCTCGGATCTTGTGGTAGACCGTCCCGCTGTCGTACTGGGCGCCGACGCCACCGAAGTACTCGCGCTCCGCCTTCGGGATCCCGAGCTTCTCGAACGTGTTCTTGATGTCGGCGGGCAGGTCCTCCCACTTCCGCTTCGTCTCCCCTTCGAGCATGGGGTTCGCGTAGTAGGTGTAGGAATCGAAATCAATGTCCGAGAGGCTCGGACCCCAATCGGGCATCGGGCGCTGGACGAAGTGGTCGTACGCTCGCAGACGGTATTCGAGCAACCACGCGGGCTCGTCCTTGAAACGGGAGATCTCTCGAACCACCTCTCGGTTGAGGCCCTTCGCGATCCGGAGGCGATAGGTTTCAGGGTCCTTGAAGTCGTAACGAGTGTAATCGAGAGGAGTGATCTCGGTCGCCGTCTGAGCCATGAGCGCCTCGGATAATTCCATCACCCCGGCGTATTTAAATGAGAGGTCGTGCGAGTGGCTACATTGGTCGAGCTGTCAAGGAATCGCACGGCGGGGGCAATCCTGTCAGCCGGAGCGCTACAGGCGGTCCTTGACCCTGACCAATAGGGAGGGGGGGCCGCTCACGAGGGAGCTGGGGCGGCCGTCGAGCCGGAGAAGAGGGCTGAGATCTTTTCGAGTCCGTCGAACATCGTGACCAGCTCTTCCTCTGTATTGTAAAGATACGGGCTCGCCCGGGTGAGCGCGGGTACGTGAAACCGCTCCATGAGCGGCTGCGCGCAGTGATGCCCCGCCCGTACGCAGACTCCGCGCTCGTCGAGCAGGCTCGCGATGTCGTGCGGGTGGGCTCCCTTCAAGGAGAAGGAAAAGACCGCTTCTCGGTCCGACGCATCCGGCGGCCCGAACACCTTCATCGTATCGCCGAATCGATCCGCCGCGATCGAGAGGGCGGTTCGCTGCAGGCGGGACTCGTGGTCCCGGAGCTCTTCCCAGCCGACGTGTTCCAGGTAGTCGAGGCCCGCGGCGAGAGCGATGGCGCCCCCCACGTTCGGCGTCCCCGCTTCGAACTTCGCCGGGCTCTCCCGATAGCTGATGCGGTCGAGGTGAACGTCCCGGATCATCTCTCCGCCTCCCATGCACGGAGGCATCGCGTCGAGCAGGTCGGTGCGACCCCACAACACTCCGATCCCCATGGGGCCGAGCGTCTTGTGCCCCGAGAAGGCCAGGAAGTCGACCCCCAGTGCACGGACATCGATCGGAATGTGCGGGGCGGACTGGGCCGCGTCGAGGACGACGAGGGCGCCCGCAGCGTGCGCTCGGTCGGCGATCTCTCGGACCGGGTTCACCGTGCCGAGGACGTTCGAGACATGGGTCAGGGTGACCACCTTCGTCTTGCGGTCGAGAAGTCGGTCGAGGTCGTCCAACCGTAGGCGTCCGTCGTCGTCGACATCCACGAACTCGAGCTCCACGCCCGAGTATTCCCTCAGCATGTGCCAGGGAACGATGTTCGAGTGGTGCTCCATGACCGTGGCGACGACCCGGTCTCCGCGCGAGAGGAGCTTGCGCCCGAGGCTCGTGGCCACGAGATTGATGGCCTCGGTGGTCCCCCGAACGAACACGATGCCCGAGGCGTCGGGGGCGTGGAGGAAGCGGGCCACGCGCTCCCGCGCCGCTTCGTAAGCGTCCGTAGCCTCGACGCTCAGCGCGTACACGCCGCGGTGGACGTTGGCGTTGGTCTCCTGGTAGTACCGTTCTTCGGCCGATATCACGCTGCGCGGCTTCTGGGAGGTCGCCGCCGAATCGAGGTAAACGAGAGGGTGACCCTGCTCTGCGCGGGCAAGGATCGGAAAGTCCTCGCGGATCCGGGAAACGTCCATAGGCAGGTCAGTAACGCGCCGGCCCCGATTAGGCCGGCGTCGTCGCGATCCCCAGGCGGACCCAATCGTACCCGTTCGCCTCGAGCTTCTCCGCGAGGTCGCGTCCTCCCGAGAGAGCGATCGCGCCGTCCACCATCACGTGGACCCGGTCGGGCTTCAGGTACTTCAAAATGCGTTGGTAGTGGGTGATCACGAGGATCCCGGCGTCGGGCCGCTGGATCTTCGCGACCGTCTCCCCCACGGCCCGGACGGCGTCGATGTCGAGACCCGAATCCGGCTCGTCGAGGATGGCAAAGACCGGCTCGAAAGTGGCCATCTGCAGGACCTCGACCCGCTTCTTCTCCCCCCCCGAGAACCCCTCGTTCAACGAGCGCTTGAGAAGCGCCTCGTCCATGCCGAGATAGTCCAAGTGCATCTTCAGGTCCTTGTCGAACTGAGTCGTGCTGGCGGTCTGGACGGTGTGCTTTTGCATGTATCCGGTCCAGAGGAATTTCGAGAGCGAGAGACCAGAGACCTCCTGAGGGTACTGAAAGCCGAGAAAGAGGCCCGCGCGTGCCCGTTGGTCCACGGTCATTTTGAGCAGGTCCTGGCCGTCCAGCGTTACGGTTCCCTTCGTGACCTTGTACTTCGGATGGCCCATCAACGCGTAGGCCAGGGTGCTCTTCCCCGACCCGTTCGGGCCCATCAGCGCGGTCAGCTCGCCGGTCTTCATCGTGAGGCTGACCCCCTTCAGGATCTCCTTGCCCGCCACTTCGGCGTGCAGGCCTTCCACGACGAGGGTGCGGGGACCGCTCAGCGTCGCGTTCGACATCGATTTTGTACGAGCCGATACCGTTATTTAAGCATGGCGCGGTGTGTAAATCCTGGGACCACTTCGAGGCATCATGGGAGCGATGGCGGAGACCGAGCAGCTCGAGGGAACTCGCGGGCGCATCCTCGAAGAACTCGCGGTCGCACCGCGCACGGCCCGTGACCTGGCCCAAAAGCTCGGCATCCAGGAGAGTGCCGCCCGAGGGCATCTCGGCCGCATGGAAGGGCGGGGCCTCGTCGTGCCGACGTTTCATCGAGAAGGGGTCGGACGTCCGCGCAAGCGCTACGCGCTGACGGGCGCCGCCCAGGATCTCTTTCCGAAGAAGTACGACCTGATTCTCGATACCGTCGTGGACGAACTCCTCGCCCGGGAGGGTGAGGGGTACGTGAGCGCGTTGTTCGCGGACGCCGCCCAACGAATGGCACGTGCCGTCGCTAAGGAAGTCCCGCGGAACGGAACGCCCTTGGAACGAGCGGAGGGCGTCGTCCGTTCGCTCAATCGCCTCGGGTTCCGTTGCACTACCGACCGAGCTCCCGACGGAACGATTCGGATCAATCGCACGAACTGCGTGTTCCGTCATAGCGCCCTGAGCCACCCGTTCCTGCTGTGCGACGTGTTCGACAAGCATCTCACCGAGGCGCTCCTCGGGCAATCCGGGGTAGACCTGGTCGATTCGATCGGACGCGGAGGGATGCGATGTACTCACTTGATTCAGCTCGCGTAGCGAGCGGATTGGCGTCGCGCCCGAGCCTCGCGTCTCGCCCTGCGCCGCCGCCCGGCGACCCTTTGATCTCTGCGATCGGGAACACGCCGCTCGTCCCGCTTCGGACGATCGTTTCCCGGGCCGGCGGCGGGTTTGAACTCTGGGCCAAGGCAGAACATCTCAATCCGACGGGTTCGGTGAAGGACCGCACCGCGCGAGGGATCGTTCTGGACGCGATCGATGCGGGGCTCCTCGAGCCGGGCCGCACCCTCATGGACGCTTCCAGCGGCAATACGGCCGTAGCGTACGCGATGTTGGGAGCTCGTCTCGGATTTGCGGTCGAGCTGATCCTCCCGGCGAACGCTCATCCCTCGCGCGTTGCGCGGATCCTCGCGTTCGGCGCTTCCATTGCATTCACCGACGCTTCGGACGGGACCGACGGGGCGCAGCGCGAAGCCCGGCGAAGGGCTGCCGAAAGCCCGGAGCGGTACTTCTATCCCGACCAGTACAACAATCCGTCCAACCCCCGGGCCCACTACTCCAGCACCGGCCCGGAGATCTGGAATCAGAGCGGCGGGCGTGTCACGCACTTCGTCGCGGGCGTGGGTACCGGAGGTACGATCTCCGGGGTCAGTCGATACTTGAAGGAACGAAACCCGGGCATTCGGACGATCGGGGTCGAGCCCCCCGGCCCCATCCACGGTATCGAGGGGTTGAAGCATCTCCCGACGGCCCTCCGTCCCTCCACGTACGACGACCGGGTCATCGACTCGACGATGCGGGTCGAAACCGAGGCGGCCCTCGAGATGCAAGTCCGCCTCGCCCGTGAGGAAGGACTCATGGTAGGTGCTTCCGCCGGAGCGGCGGTGTGGGCTGCGCTCGAGGTCGGACGTTCGACGACCGGGGCGGTCGTGGTCACGATCCTACCGGACGGCGGCCACGAACCCGACGGAGGCGGCCGGACATGAAGGAGGTCGCCGTGTCGGCGGGCTTCATGGACGAGATGAGGGCGCACGCTCGCGAGAGCTATCCGGACGAATGTTGCGGGATCCTTATCGGCGCGACCTCGGAACCGGACGGCGAACGGCGCCGAACGATCCTGGCGGTCGAGCGGAGCCGAAACGAATTCGACGGGGAGCGTCGCCGCCGGTTCTTGATCCTGCCCGAGGAGCTACGAGAGGTCGAACGCCGGACGGAGCGAGCGGGTCGGGCGGTCGTGGGGTTCTACCACTCCCACCCGGACCACCCCGCCCAGCCCTCCCAATATGACCAGGACCACGCCTGGCCCTGGTACACGTACCTGATCCTGGCGGTCACCGCGTCGGACGTTCCCAGGGTGGCCGCCTTCGAGCTGGACGCCGACACCTCCACCTTCCAGGAAACCGGCCTCGTCGTCGCTCCGGAACCGGTATCCCTCCCGTCGGTAACAAGGTGGTAACCGAGAACCTAATAGCGTCGGTAGGGAGAACGAAGCAACATGCCGAAGACGACCGTCAAGGTTCCCACTCCGCTCCGCCCGTTCGCGGGAGGTGCCGCGGAGCTCGCGCTCGAGGGCTCCACGGTCGGGGGAGTAATCCGCACGCTCGCCGACGCGAACCCCGCGCTGAAGCGGCATCTGTTCACCCCCGAGGGCCGGCTCCGGAACTTTGTCACGGTCTATCTCAACGACGAGGACATCCGATACCTCGAGCGCGAGTCGACCCCGTTGAAGGACGGAGACATTGTTTCGATCGTCCCCGCGGTGGCGGGCGGTGCCCCGTCCTCGGCGCGCTCATCCTCGCGCCCAAGTAAGCTGACCGCCATCGCACCGGAGCCCGAGGAGAGTTTCTCCCGCGACGAGCTCCGTCGCTACAGTCGCCACCTTCTTCTCCCGGAAGTGGGGGTCGCCGGACAACGCAAACTTCGTCATGCGAAGGTGCTCCTGGTCGGAGCAGGCGGACTCGGCGCGCCGACCGCGCTGTATCTCGCGGCGGCCGGGGTGGGGGAGATCGGCCTCGTGGATTTCGACTCCATCGACCTCTCGAACCTCCAGCGACAGGTGCTCTACACTACGCCTGACGTGGGCCGGCCCAAGCTCGCGGTCGCGAAGGAACGTCTCGAGGCGCTGAACCCCGGTACGCGGGTCACTCCGTACGAGGAGCGCTTGACCTCCGCGAACGCCCTCGACATCGTGGGCCGCTACGACGTCGTGGTGGACGGCACCGACAACTTCCCGACCCGTTACCTCGTCAACGACGCGTCGGTTCTCCTCGGCAAACCCAACGTCTACGGGTCGATCTACCGTTTCGAGGGTCAAGTGAGCGTCTTCGACGCAAAGCGAGGTCCCTGCTATCGCTGCCTCTATCCGGAACCGCCTCCTCCCGACCTGGTTCCCTCGTGCGCGGAGGCGGGCGTGCTCGGCGTGCTCCCCGGTCTCGTGGGAGTCCTGCAGGCGACGGAGACGGTGAAGCTCATCCTCGGCCGGGGCGAACTGCTCATCGGCCGTCTCCTGCTCTACGACGCGCTCAGCTTGAAGTTCCGCGAACTGAAGCTGCAAAAGAACCCTGAATGCGTGCTCTGCTCGCCGGCGGCAACCCAGACCGGGCTCATCGACTACCCTGCCTTTTGCGGGGTCCCCACCTCCGAAGCTCCGCTCGCCCAAGGGACCGTTCCCGAGGTCGAACCCGAGGCGCTGCACGCCGAGCTCGAGTCGTCCGAGCCTCCGTTCCTCGTCGACGTCCGCGCGCCCGAGGAGTGGGCGATCGCCCACCTTCCCGGCGCCCATCTGATCCCGAAGGGGGAGCTCCCCGAACGGGTCGATGAGCTCACCCGGGCCTCTCACCTCGTGCTCTACTGCCGAAGCGGGAAGCGGTCCGCGGACGCGACCCGCCTCCTCCTCGACCTTGGCTTCTCCCATGTCCGGACTCTGCGCGGCGGGATCAATGCGTGGGCCGAGCGCGTCGACCCGTCGATGGCGCAATACTGAGCCGAGCGCCGGCGCGGGACGGGAGCCACGGGGAGCTCAGCTTTCGGACGAATCCGCGCCCGCATGCGGGTCGCCCACGTCGACCGAGAGCCGTCCGGTGTAGGAACGGACCCGGCGCGAAAGCTCCCGGGCGAACTCCGGGACGTCGATCGGAGAGAGGTAGAGCGGCATGCCTTCCGCCGTGACCAGAAGGCCGCGGGCGGCGTCGGTGTAGACGGAGTCGAAGCGGCCGATCTGCGGGCTCCACATTCGGCCGCGCCAGCCCCACGAGCCGAAGATCCCGCCGGAAGAACCCAGGTCTCGGAGATTGTTGTATTCGATCTTGTTGACCTTCTCGAGCGGGATCCGGCGGCCGCCCAGGATCCGCCAGGCACGAAGGTAGCTGTCGTCGATCGAATAGGAGGTCGACATGTACCGGGCGAGGAAGAGCACGAACAGCCCGGCGACGGCCCACGGCGCCCAGTAGTAGGGCAGGCTGCTTCGGACCGGAAAGATCACGACTAAGATGAGGACGAGGAACACGTACACGCCGATGACCCCGTAGGAAAGCCGACCCCGCTGGTGATAGGCGCCCGAGGCGTCGAGATGCGGCGGAGCGGGGCGGGGGGGCACAGGTTCAGGCTGCGGCTTCGTGTTCGACCTTCCCGCCGGAGGGAAGTACTCTCGCAGGAACGGACACTCCCCGGTCGGGGAGTTAACCGACGCCGCAGATAGAGTCTATCGGTCTCGGTCGAAGGGCGATCGGCCCGCGGGCAATAGACGAAGTGACGCGCGATACAGCAAACCCCCTTATTCTTCTGCCCCGTGCACCAGGTCAAATGGGTTTCCCCAGATTCTGGCGTGCCTACACTCCTAAAATTCGGTCCGCACGGAACGCGGCCGGCGCAGAACCCATCGCATCGCTCGAGACGGTCAAAATCGGAGGAATCCCCCAGTGGGTTCTGATTCGAGGGCGAGATCGACGAAATCCGGTCCTGCTGTTCCTCCACGGCGGCCCCGGCAACCCTTCAATGTACCTCGCCCACCGATTTCAGCGACCGTTAGAGAATGACTTTGTCGTAGTGCACTGGGACCGACGAGGAGCCGGGAAGACTTTCACGGAGGACACACCGCCCGATTCGATGTCCGTCTCCCAGGAAGTGATGGATACGGTTGAACTGGTAAGACATCTCCAGACTCGTTTCGGGCAATCCAGGGTGTATCTCGTCGGCCACTCCTACGGAAGCTACCTCGGGATGATCCTCGCTCAACGACACCCGGAATTGTTCCGCGCCTACGTGGGCATCGGGCAGCTCGCCTACGACGGCGAGCGAAACACCGACGTTCAAGACCGCTGGATCCGTGAGCACGCTGAACGAAATGGCAACCGAAAGCTGTTGGCCGACCTCGACAATCGTCGCCCGGTCAATCGAGAGAAGTGGCTCTTCCGGTTCGGGGGCGCGATCCACAAGAGCCGGAGCTTCACGACGTTGATCGTGATCGGCTTGATGGCCCCCGAATATACTCTCAAGGAGGGCCTCGACGTACGGAAAGGAGTGAATTTCACCCATCGGAACCTGAAATACGATGCGATCCAGGGAGCGCTGGCCGAGGCAATCCCGCGAGTGGACTTGCCGGTCTACTTCTTCACCGGTCGATACGACCTTACCGACCCGTTCCAGAACACCGTCGAGTACGAGAAGAAACTGGAGGCTCCTCGCAAAGAAATCGTTTGGTTCGAGGAGTCTGCGCATTTCCCCTTCCTCGAAGAGCCTGAAAAATTCGCTCGGGAGATGTGCAGGGTGAAGGCGGAATCCGAGCGACGGAGTATGACGTCGCACTCAGCAAGTTGAGCGGCAGCCGATTTGTTGAAGGACGCGCGCGACCGATGGCATGACCGCAATCAGCGCGCGGCCGATGACGAACCGCGGGGACCGTGGACGATTCGCAGCCCGGGAGTGGGGGTAAGCAACTCACTTATCGCTGTTCACCATCACCCGGAACGATTTCCAAGCTCCGTGCTCCTTCCTCAAAACCTCGAAAACGCGACCGCTGGTCTCGCCATTCTCGCCTCCCGCCTTTGGCGCCACCACCATCGTAAATTTTGCCCGGTCGTATGCGTGGTCACCCAGAATCTTCACCTCGAGGATCTGAACCTCGACGCGCACGCCATACGTTGATAACATTGCGGTCCAATTTTTCGCTACGGCGTCCCTCCCTTGGGCATCGGGTACGCCCGGAGACATGTACACAATATCCGCGCTGTAGAAGTTCATTACTCGGTCCACATCGCCGGCCGCGACGGCGTCGGAAAACTCCTTCGCGGTCCGCACAATAGCCGCTACGTCGGGATCGGACCCGTCTACATCACTGGAATACATGTTGTTTCGAATCTGGCCGTGTATCACCGACTCTTGCGATTTCCCCCTAGGTGCCGTCGATTCTCTGACGAATTCTGGAGTGGGACGATACCCCCTAGTAGAACGGCGTCTCCCCCTACGCGGGGCGTGTCGGGGTCATGCCGTCCTCCCACCCCGCTCCTTGATACTCTTGATACTTGGCAATCTCCCGCGCAGCCCGCACCCCCCAAATACGGCTGATCAGGTAGAGCGCCAAGTCGATCCCTGCCGTGAGGCCCCCGGCGGTGTACACTCGGGGCGAGCTCTTTACGAATCGGAGTCCCCCAAGGACCTGTACCGAAGGATACTGCTCGCGCAGAGTCTTTTGGAAGTCATGATGGGTAGTGGCCGGGAGTCCATCGAGTATTCCGGCCTCCGCCAGTTGGAACGCCCCGACGCAGACCGAAACGATCAGTGCTCCCTGTCGATGGGCCTGCCGAATGTAGTCAACTATCTCCGGGTAAGGACCGTAGCCGAGGGCGGGAACGAGAACAATGTCGGGGCGAGGCGCTTCCTTCAGCGTGAATTCTGGGACCACGATCAATCCGCCGCCGAGCGCGACGGGTTTGCGGCTGGTGGAGACGGAATAGACCTGAAACGGCTTCTTTCCCTCGGGGGTCGTCACGAGAAACTGCCAGGAACCTGCAAAATCGATGAGGGTTGCATCGTCCGTAACAACCACCGCAACGCGAAGACCACGCCGACGACCCTTGCGGGTCAAATCAAGGAGGGGGTCCGGCGGCATGCTGTCAGTGCGTTTCCAAAGTGCTGAGGGGAATTAAGCCCGGAAGGGAACGTCCGGTTACCACTCTCGCGGTAGAGCGAGCATCCACTCCGATCCTTCTTCCGTGGATTCGCGAACAGCGCCCGCATTCGTTGGCCAATTGCGAGGATCGGGCTGGAGGCCTCGCGAACTCCACGAATGGTACGCGTGTTTAACGAATGACGACAGCGATTGGCAGTTGCGTGGTTACCCGATCAAGGATGCCGCCTCGGGTCGGACCAGACACCGCGCTCGGCGACGTATTTCTTGAGTCCTTGCAAACCGTAGTACGAAGCCAGACCGCTCCACCGCATCCCGGCTTTCTCCATGATACGCCATGACCCCACATTCTCCGGGACGCAGATCGCGATGATTTGAGGAAGACCCAAGGGCCCCAGCCCTTGGGCGAGAATCGCAATGGCGGCTTCGGTCCCGTACCCCTTGCCCCAGGCCGACGGGAAGTAGTGGTAAGCGATCTCCACTTCGAGAGTGTCCGGAATGGGTTGGAGGCCAGCGTTGCCGATGAACTCCCCGGTATCCCTCCGGAACACGAGCAAGGGCGCGAAGCCCCGCTCGGTTTCTAGTTTCATCCGCCGTTCTATTCCGACGCAGGCCCGCTCCCGGGTATACGGTGGTCCTGGCGGCAAATAACGCCACACCTCGGGAATCGAGAAGAGCTTGAACAGGAGGTCCGCATCCTCAAGTGTTGCGGACCGCAGTTCTAACCTCTCAGTTTCGAGCCTCACCCTAGGGATTACCACTTGGCGTTTCTAATCCATGTTCGGTTGAAACTCGCCCGGTGGAGCCGAATGGAGAAGCAGGTGCGAATCGCGTTGCGCCTACTTCTCGCCAGCTCCTGTTCGATGGATTGATCGACCATCGGGAGGACGCCAGGTCTCGGTCGGCAGACAGCGAACTCGGACCGAGCGGAGAGCCTGGACACGACCTCAGATCCTCGACCGATGTTGAGGTCTCGGCAGACAAGGTCTCGATGAAGATTCGGAATTCCAGAAGTCGTCCATGTAGGTTGTCCCGAATCCATAGGCTAGCTGTCGGTCGGACCCGGTTCTGAGCCGCGTTCATGGTGCTCTCTCGTTCCAAGTCGTGCCCAAAGCACATCCCGGCTTGTGAAATCAGGGCACTACCTCCAACTCGACAGATTGAAAGGGTTGCCGGCGCGCTCTTCGCACGCCGGCTCTTCGGACCGACGTATCCACTAAGGAAGGCCATTGCCTCCGATGTCGTACCACGCGAGCTCGGCTCCCCCACCGATCAAGACGTTTTCGTTAATCGACGCCGGGTTAATCCACGGCGCGTACGGGAAAATCGTGTTCGCCTGCGTGATACCGATGGTCAGCTGGAGGTTGTTGTAGACGGCCTGCGCCAGGTCCCAATCCTGGGTCGCGACGGCGATGTTGGACGTGTAGGTGGCTTGGTTGATGAAGTACGTCGTCACGTTGAGCGCCGTCCCCTGGCAGATCTGCGGGATCACCTGGTTCGGCACGTCCGCCCAGTACTGCAGGTTCGCGAGCGTGGGGTCGGAGTGACCGCAGGTCGAGTCGTTGTAGTCCCCTCCGTAGCTGTCGTACGCCAGCGTCTGGTAGAGCGCATCCGCACCGCCCCAGAGGCCAGTCCCGTAGGCCCCCTGCCAGTTGTTCACTGGCGCCGGGTAGTCGGGAATCCATCCGAACCACCAGACCGTCCATGGCACCTGGCCCGGCGAGAGGTAGGTATAGATCTCCGAGGTCGACGGGACGAGGATCTGCTGGAACTTGATCACTCCGCCCGTGAGGCTCGTGACCGAGTTACCCCACGCGAGCTCTCCCGCGTTGATGTTCGGTGCCACCTCGAACCCGAGCGTTGGGATAATGAGTGGGTTCGACGCGCTGAAGCCCGCCAGCTCGGGGTCGTAGAGGGGACTTCCCGAGGTGGTCGCCTGCGCCCAGTACCAGGCCGCCGTTCCCGGGGTCGACGCGCTGCCGGCCGTGGGGTTCCCGAACTGGTGGGTGACGTTGTTGTAGTTCGGCCACGGCACGTTGGCGTCGTAGAACGCCGACTCGCTCGACGGGAGGAATCCACCGTACGGGTTTCCCCCGTCAATCCCGTCGATGACGTTCATCGCGGACTGCGCCGTCAAGTACGGATAGGCGTACTCGAGTGTGGCCCGCAGCCCCACGTAGGAGAACGCATTCGCGGGGATGTTGATCGGGCTCGAGTCGTAGGTCTTCAACAGTGCCAGGTCGATGTGCAGGTTGAACCCGAAGTTGTTGGTCACCAGCGTCGGGAAGTTGATCAACCCGAGCTGTCCGTTCTGTACGAGGCTCAGTAGCAATGGGAAGTGAGACGTCTCGAACAACGAGACGTCCGAGTAGCCTGCCTCGACCTCCGAGATACCCACCGTGTCGCTCGATCCCCAGTACGTGATCACGTTGGGGACGTAGGCCCCCACGTTGGGGAGGCATCCGACCTGGCCCTTGCACCCGGTCGGGGGTTCGTACGCCGGGTTCGCCTTCAGCACGTAGCCGACTCCCTGGTTCGCATAGGCCAGGTAGTACGGGCCGCTCCCGACCTCGTTGAACCCGACTGCGGGGACCGGGTCGGGGTAGCCGGTCGTGCCGGCCGTAATCTCCGGGTCCCAGCCGTAGATGGAGTCAGCACCCGTCGTTGCGGTCTTCGACGTCGTGACCCAGTTCTTGTACGCCGTAGTGTTGGTCGACGTCACTCCGCCGGGGAGCAGGCACGGCAGGTCGGGGTTGGCCGAACTGCAGACGAAGCCGGGCACATCTGCGCCCTGGCTCGTGTACCAACCCGCTTCCTGGATCCCATCTGCCGAGACGATCGACAGGATCTGGAGCAGCGCCGGCCAGGACACGCCGTCCGCGCTCGCGTGGAAGGTGATGCAGCCGTTCGCTGCCATCGCCGCCGACGGACAGTAGGCGGTGTCGTTCACCGCGAACGCGCTCAGCGTCCAGTAGGGCGTATTGTTGTACGGGTAGTGGAGCGGAGCGCCACCGGGACCGAGGTCCCAAGAATTGCTCACGTCCGGTGCCCCGGCAGGGAGCCCCGCGTAGGGGACCAGCGGGCCCGCAATGTCGAACCCGACATAGTAGCCCGTGACGCTCGCCACCTGCGTGTACATGACCGCCCGAATGATGCTGAACATCACGTCGGACGGGTAGACAGTTCGGCTCTTTCCCGTGTACGGGTCGTAGAAGTGCGCGGCGGGGTCGATCGCGAAGGTGTAGTCATTGCCCTGTACCAGGGTGTTGCCACTGTAGAGGGCCGCACACTGGGAGCTTCCCGGTACGCACGTCGCCGCCCCCGCCACAAAGTTGGAGGGGGTCTGGCCGTCGTCGGTCCCGTTGAAGTAGATGAGCGACTCATCGATCGATTGCCCGACCTCGTAGCCGACCGAGTAATAGTCGGCGGCCGGGTCGAGTGTCAAGGCACCGCCCGCCGACAGACTGTAGTAGACTAGAGTGCTCGAGTGGGGGCTTGACTGGTGCGGAGCGGTGCAGACCGCGCAGCCCAGGTTGGCGCCCACATAGACGCCCCAGGTGTAGTTCTCATAGAGGGTCCCCAACGGACCCGTGACCGCGGCCACCATGGTGATGGGGTAGTATCCGGCGGTGGAGAAGGTGTACTTCGCTGTCACGAAGTTCGTTCCCGACTTAAGTCCGGACTGGGTCGAGGTCGCCGGCGTTGTCAGGGTCGGGGCGACCGAGGAGTAAAGAGCATTCGCCGGGGCCGCGGTATACGTCCCGTTCACGGTGACGGAGCCGCCCGCGGAGATCCACGGGTTAGGGCCGCCGGTCGTGTTCGTCAGAGTGACGATCGTCGTGGGGTAGTACCCCGCACCGATGCTCGTCGCGCTGGGGTTAACCTTCAGTGGGATGATTTGGCTGTTTCCCGTGTGGGTCACGCCGGCCGGTGTGGTGGCGTTGGCATACACCGTATAGATGCCCGGGGTTGCGTAAGTGTAAGAGAGCGAGCCCGTGGAGCCGGTGCTAGTCTGCCCCGGGGCCCAAGCTACATTGAAAGTTTGGATCGTCTCAGTTCCTGTCACGCCGACAGTCGCCGGCACCGAAGCTCCGGCCGCGACCACGGCATAAGTCTGTCCCGCGCCGACCGTGTACGGAATGAACAACGTCACGTCGTTATTCGAGGTGGACGTTCCGCACGCGCTTGCGGGAGCGCACGATGTCTTCGTGGTCTTCGAGGCGCCGACGGAGTTGAGGGCCGCGAACGTCCCTACGCCTCCGATGATCACGATGACCGCCATCACAATCGCGGCCATGGCGACCGACATCCCTCGTCGACCCAATCTCACTCCCGGATTTGATTCACGTTCGTTACTCGCGGACATGGCAGGTTCGACCCGCCAAGCCCGGATGCCGGTATATATCCCAAACGGCGGAACCATAATAGCTGTGAATATCATAGCCTCCATAGAGCGAATGCCGACCACCACCATTCAAATCGAGGTCGAGGTTCGAGATCAGTTGCGCGCTCGGGGACGCATGGGGGAGAGTTACAATGATGTCATCCGTCGTCTCTTGACGGCCACACGCGCGTCAGGCGCGGGTCGTGAGGACTTCCCGAGTCCGCCCAGCACGATTGCGTCGAAGGCTTGGGTTCCTCAGCGGGATCGTGATTGAAGGTCAACCGATGGTGGGACTCGCCCGAAGGGCCAAATACCCTAACGACAGGAGGTAGAGCGTGGCGGAAGATTTTCGTGGGGCATCTTGGCGCCGGATCGCGTCCTCGACGTTGAGACGATCGCTTGGCCTCCGTCGAGGTCGGGCCGTTATTATCGAGACCATGCCCTCCTCCTTGGATTTCGCCGAATTGCTTGCGGCCGAAGCCCGGCGATCTGGAATTCGCCCCGTGATATTCTACTCTCCCGAGAGGGCACTCTACGAAACTCCCGGCGTCGCCCGCCCCTCGGACGCCATGGCGATCGCGAGAACCGAGGTCGCGGCGGCCGAAGTTTCGGATGGGTACATCGTTTTCGCGGCGGGCCCCGAGGACCTCAAGAGAAGGGAGATGCTGCCGCCTGCCTATCGACGAGCCTTGTCCCGGCGTGAGTTTGAGTGGGGACAAACGCTGTCGCGCAATTCCGTTCCCTCGGTTCTGCTCCTTGCGGCATCCGCGACCCGGTCCGCTGCGGATCAATACGGGGTCAACCTCGGCACCTGGCAGCGAGAAAGCTTCCGCGCAAGCCTAGTGGACCCGGTTGCCCTCCGGCGGGCGGCAGGGCCGATTGCAAAACGCCTACGGCGTGGTAGGATCGTCACCATCTCTCATTCCAATGGGACTCATCTGCAGCTGAGGCTGCTGGGCCGAAAGCCGATCCTCGATGATGGGGCGGTCGACGCGCGCGATCTGGCGCAGGGTAGGAATTGGACTACCGTTCCGTCGGGCTTCCTCGTGGTCGCTGTAGACGAGGGGGCTGCGGAAGGGCAGTTCGTCTCGAATCGTCCCTCCCGACATCGCCGGGGGGTTATTCGCGGAGTGACCTGGACCTTCCGCGACGGTCGGCTCGCTCAGTATGAGATCAAAAAGGGACGAACGATCTTCGAAAGCTCCTACAGGCAGGCCGGGCGCGAGCGAAGCCGTCCGGCACTGATCTCGATTGGACTCAATCCCGCCATCCGGGATTTTCCCTTCGCGGAAGACCAAGAGCTCGGCGTGGTCACCCTATACATCGGGTGCAACGACGACCTCGGTGGACGGACCCACGGTACGTACCGAGATTATGTACCACTCAGGGGGGCGGATGTGTCCGTCGACGACCAACCTATCCTCCGCGGCGGCCGACTGGTTTGATTGTATTCGGACCTTATCGAAGGACGAGTGCCGAAGCTTAACGTCCGTTCCGGTGGGATGGAATCGATCCGTCCGTGGCGCTGAACGAGTTCGCAAACCGCACTAAGAATGGGGACGGCGTCTTGCCCCTTATCGCTAAGAACATAGGAGGTGCGCCGAGGGTTTGCCTCGGAAGTGTATCGGAGGAGGTAGCCCTCATGCTGCAATTCCCTCAGACGCATCGACAGGACACGGCGGCTTATTCGAGAATGCGCGTTCAGAATCTGGCTAAAACTGAGCCGCGGCTGGAACGCGACATCTCGAAGGATGAGCAGTGTCCACTTCTTACCGAGCACCCCCATTTGGGCCCCCAACGGTGCGTCCTTTACGCTTCGCCCTAATGTGCCGCCGAAAAGCTCGTTCCCGGAAATCACGGGAGAAGGGTAGGCCGTTCCGACTACTCCCGCCCCCACAGCTCTCCCCCACCGTCTAATTACTTGGATTGGGGGGGTCTTCGCTTACGGATTCTCGGCGGTCCGGACGAACGACATGGGAGTATTCCACCGCCGGCGCAAGACCGTCGTTCTCCGCGAAACGTTTCAATAGCGAATGCAACGACTCGATCTCCTCATCGCTCCATTGACGGAATTGCGGATGGATCGTTTCTCCCGAAAGTTCGTGGAAACGCTTATGGAAATCGTAGGCTCGAGGCGTCGCCTCGAGTCGGTTGATCCTCCGGTCGGTGGGGTCGGGCGTCCGTCGGATCAATCCCTGTCGTTCGAGGGTGTCCACCACTGCGGTGACATGGCCAGAAGGTACCCCCAGAAACCGCGCGAGTTGACGTTGGATCGCGCCGGGGTTTCGCATGGCGAAATGGAGCGCGGTATGGTGGATCGTAGTGAATCCCATGCCGGACACGGGGCCGTCACCCGATGCGGTGCTGCGGAGCCGGACTCGTCGGATCAGGCCCAACGTCTCCTCCAGGATCTGTTCCCGTCGGGAGGCTTCGGGGCTCGTCATCGCATCCATACGAGTTACTCCCAATGCAATTACTGATTTTAATCATGGTACCAATTGCATAGTAACTATGAGAGCCATAGCCATTATGGATTCAGGCGATCGGATTGCTTTCTGGTTAACGAATTTTCCCGAACGGGGCTTGCGGCGTCCGGGTCGTGAAGACCTTCCGTCCTTTCGCCGTCGACCCAGATGGGGTCTGCGAGGTTCTCTTCACTTTCGCGAGCGGTGCGCTCAAAAGCTATGGCTGCGCCTCTCGCGTTCGGCGGCCCTAGGCCGCCGCGACCTGAATGTGGGTCGTGCGCGTTCGAAGACCGACCGCATTGACCGCAACGAAATCGGGTGCGACACCCTGTACCGATCATTGAGAGTGTCAGCTACGAGTCCCAATGTGGAAACTCGGTGGGAGGGAGAGCGTTCACAGCCCGGACTAGGAGACGCGCCCGGTGGAAGGTTGGTCGGACGTGTGATCGTTCGGGGATCGTGAGGCGGTCGGCCATCTAAGTCCTTGGACAGGATTCTCCCGGTTCAGCTGTCTTGGGTCTAGTCGCAGCCGTGAAGTTGCTTGGCATCGCCGACGGCCTTCAGAGGAACTCCCTCGGGTCGGGGCCACGATCGACGGGGCCGATTTCGAGTTTCAGCCCCCCCTCCCGGTCGGGCGACCAGCGGCCCACCTTGAAGGGAGCGTACCAGGTCGCCCGGAACTTGCCCCGGATCTGGGGTTTGTACGGGTGGAACAAATATTGCCAGAGAACGAACTCGAGGTAGACCACCGCCGCCAAAGACCCGAAGAGCGGAAGCCAGCCGCGAACCTGAATCCAACCGGCGACGATCCACGCGTCGACGATTAGGAAGACGAGCCCGATCCACCAACGGAAGGCGTGCCCGTAGAGCCACTCCCTCCACGAAGGGGCGGGGGCAGCGGTGAGTGCCCCGCGGTCGAGGGCGACCGAGTCATGCGGCTCCCTCCAAACGGCCTCGTCGGGCTCGCCGAACGCCGCGCCCCGGGGAGCGAGCTGCTCATTCGAGGTCACGGGAGGGACCCGGCGACTGCTGAGCAGCATGACCCCGCGGCTCCCGAGCCGGCGGAACCCGCGACCTTCCAGCGTCCGACGACCGTCGCGGGGCGGACGAGAAGGGACGGCCCTCGGGGCTCGCTGACCGAATCCACGATCCGACACGGAGTTTAGCGCGTGGGGACAAGAAAGTGGCCCCCCGACTGCCACGAGGGCTCGCGCGTCACGCAACGGACCGTGAGGGGCGCCCGGGGGGCGTCCAATTTGCCACGGCGCAGCGCCCACCGAAGACAATCTATGCTGGGGCATCATCCGATGAGCTCAATCAATCGGACTCGAAATCTCGTTCGCCCAGTGTTGCGCACCGAATGGTCGTCCGGCGGAGTCTTCCAGATGACGTCCCCCGTTTTTGCCCTGAGATGCCGCTTTCGTCCTTCGGAATTGGTCAGGGTGAGTGACGCGCTTTCCAGGATTACGGCGAGGTACGGATAGTGGTGACCGTGAAGAGGGTAGCTCTCGCCCGGTCTGAGTAGCATTTCCCAGACACGGACCTTGCGGTTCCGCAACAGGAGCCTCTGCGCCGGAGGCACATTCTTCGTGGAGTTCAAGCCGTCACTTCCGGGGCGAGAAGGCCATGAGTCCCCGGAACGGGACAGACTCGGCAAATCTCTCGCGGAGCTCGTGAACGAAGACCGTGGATACTGGATGGGCATGCTCTCTCTCATCGCTCTGTAGTTGGGCGGGACACATGAATGGGGGAGGGAATGAACCGTTACCAATTCCTGGAATCAGCAGATACGAGCCCCCAGCCTTGACGCGTGAGCGGCACGAGTGGCGCGCGCTTTCGATGATCGGCCGCGAAGGGCAGCTCGATTCGCCTACAATGATACGATCTCTTCCGAATTTATCAACACCGGCCCGACCACCGCACGGCCTTACGCGCGGGCGGTCAGCGGCCATCCCGGATTGATTTCGAAGGCCTGCGGCTTGTTTGACGTCCGACGCGGCGACCGCCTGTATCCGGGCGTCGCCGCCACTGACGCATCAAAGCGGAAGTGGATGGTAACTCTTCGTTCCCTATCCCCTTGATACGGCGTCCTCGTCTCGTGAAGCTGACGGGAGTGGGAAGCCGACCCATGCGGATGTGGGTTTACGTGATTCGCCGCGCCGTCCTCGTCGTGCCGGTCGTGATCGGCGTCATGACCGTGCTTTTCGTGCTCATCAGCGCTCTGCCGGTCAACGAGCGCACGTGCTCGTATTTCCGCCCCAGCGGAAGGACATCGCCCTGTAGCCCGACGATCTCCTGTCCGACCGACCCGTCCCAGACCTGCGCGAACCCGGTGTATAACCAAGCCGTCCAAGCCTTAGGACTCAACCAACCGGTTCCTGTTCAATGGGCCATCTACATGAGCAACGCGCTGACGTTCA
Source organism: uncultured Thermoplasmata archaeon (assembly GCA_963730815.1). Taxonomy (GTDB): domain Archaea; phylum Thermoplasmatota; class Thermoplasmata; order Lutacidiplasmatales; family UBA184; genus Lutacidiplasma. The sequence continues at coordinate 648,097 of CAVSTD010000008.1, read as the reverse complement.
ACTGGGGTTATGTGAGCCAAGGTAGCGCTTTAGGGACGGGGTTAGGGGGCTTTGGACTTCCGGCGCTGCACGGCGAGCCCGTCGTGACGGTCCTCGGGCAATTCCTTCCCTACACCATCGAGCTGGCTCTGCTCTCCCTTCTGTTCATTCTCATTATCGCAATCCCCCTCGGGAATCTCTCCGCGGTGTACCGAAACCGGCCGATCGACCAGGCGTCCCGGATCATGTCGTTCTCCGGGTATGCTCTTCCGTTGTTCCTGCTCAGTACTTTGGCTCTTGCGTTAGCCGCGTTCGCCCTCGGAGGGCCGGGAGCGAAATCGACCGCCTGCGGTGGGACGAGCACTGTGTTCCTCGATTTCTACGGGTCGTGGCCCACCCCACCCTGCGCGCCACTTTACGGAACGGCCAACTTGAGTCCGACGCTGTACCCCAATTGGCTGCAGGGAGGGTACATCAGCACGCCCACCGGCTTCCCCACGGTCGATGCGGCCATCCACGGGCAGTGGGCCCTCGCGGGCGACACCCTGATTCGAATCGTCCTCCCGGCGCTGACCATAGCCTACGGCACGATTGCCATCCTACTTCGCTTCGTCCGGAACAGCATGCTGGAGGTCATGAACCTCGACTACATTCGAACCGCCCGCGCCAAAGGGCTGCCCGAATCCAGGGTGATCAAGAAGCACGCCGGTCGCAACTCGTTGAACGTGACCATCACCGTTCTCGGCCTCACTTTCGCAGCATTCATCGCGGGCTTTCCGGTGACCGAGACCGTCTTCAATCTATGGGGGGTTGGTCGAATCTACGCCTACTCCATCATCGGCTTGCCGAAGGACTGGGACTTCGCGGTAATTTTCGGCACTACGCTGCTGTTCACGTACATGGTCGTGGCGGCGAACATCATCGTTGACCTTCTGTACGCCTACCTGGACCCGAGGGTGCGCCTCGGTTAATCGGGGGAACGGGGGGAAATCGAGACGGTGGCGGCTCCAACCAAAGCCCTCCCAACGTCGGAGTTTCGTCGTAGCCTACATGCTCGGTGGGCTCAGTACCAGAGGACCTGGTACTTTCTCCGACGCAACACCCTAGCCATGGTCGGTCTCATCGTACTCGTTCTGTTCGCGGCTGCTTTTGTCTACGGCGTGACCTACCCGGCATCGGCTTCGGACCCGATTCAGTACTGCGCCTCAAACGGCCCGGAGCCGGTGGGTCCCGGGAACCCCTGCTACCTCAACCCCAACACGGTCTGCAGCTACCCTCAAGGCACGGTGTCGCCGCAGCCCGGTTGCTATCAAACCCCAACGCAGTATCCCAATTTTATTGCTCCGACGTTTACGTTGGGGGCCGCCGGCGCCTTCCCGATGGGGTCACTCGTCTACCCTCAGTCGGACCTGAATCCCAATGCCCCGTTCTTTTACAACACGTACACCATGCTCGTCAAGGGTACCGTCACTTCTATCGGTCTCGCCGTGGGCATCGTTGCCACCGGTGCAATCCTCGGCCTCCTTCTCGGGGCGCTCTCGGGGTATTTTGGCGGGTGGATTGACGAGGTCGTGATGCGCGTGACCGACATCTTCCTCTCCGTCCCCTCGATCCTGCTCGTGATCGGGGTCATAATTGTCGGCAAGTCGTCCGGATTCGTAGATTTCAACACCACTTTACTTCTGATCGCGGTCGCCTTCATCATTGTTTGGTGGCCGACCTACGCCCGAATCGTCCGCAGCCAGGCACTCGTCGTGCGGGAACAGCGGTACGTGGAAGCGGCGCGAGCGAGCGGGGCGGGCCACGGGCGTATCCTTCGAAAACACATCATCCCCAACAGCGTGTACCCCGTTTTCGTCCAGATGTCGCTCGACGTGGGCTCGATCCCCTTGCTGCTGGCGTCGATCGTCTTCATCGGATTCATCCTCTTTCCCTTCCCCCTCATTCCCGAGTGGGGGTCCGTCGCGGCCGCGGGCGCATCGCTGCTGACGAGCATCTTCGAGAACTGCAGCGCCGGCGCTGCGTGCGTCATCCCGTGGTGGCAGATCCTCTTCCCCGCACTCGCTCTCTTCTTCTTCGCGATCAGTGTGAATTTCTTTGCCGACGGGCTGCGCGACGCGCTCGACCCGCGGTTGAGGAGATAGTTACTTCATCGGTTCTGTCGAGGTTCCCCGCCCCTCGGCCCCATTCGAGGAGGTCCTTCCGGGGACGCCCGCGGAGGCGACCTCCGGTGCGACGGCGCGGGACGAGGCAGCGCCCGTCGTGCTCGGCGTGCGGAACCTGGTTACGTACTTCTGCACTTACGACGAGGTCGTCCGAGCGGTGGAAGGGGTTTCGTTCAAGTCACGTCGTGGGAAGACTCCAGGTCTCGTCGGGGAAACATTCCCCGAGCGCGGCTCCCTGCCAAATCGAACGAAAGACGAACGGTCCCTCCGGGGGAGCGGAGAATTTCAAGATTGGACTCAGGTGGTGAACGCGTGGGTGCGAGGGAGTCTGGTGTGAGCCGTCAGACGGCCCCGGGGCTGAAGGTGGCCTTGGCAATTGGGGCACTGCCAATGAAATCCATCGGCACAGGACCGACACCATGTACACTCGTACGAGCAGACGAAGGCCTCCGCGTCGTGCACCAGTTCCTTGTGGCACTTCTCACAGTGGTCCTTGTAGATGATGACTCTTGGTGGCGCGGATGCCGAGGACCCGCCCCAGTAAACCGGCTCATTGGGGGCCGCGGAGTTCTTGAGTTGGATGTCAGGGTGGGCGAAGCAGAGATCTTCCGTGCGCACCTCTCGCCCCGGGGCGATGGAAACCCCCTCGCCGTATCGCCTAACCAGATCCGAGAAGGCGTGCAAGAGTGGAAGGGCAGCTTTGCCCTTATCTGTCAAAACGTAGGAGGTGTGGCGGCCGTCGTTCGTGGAAACAATCCTCTCGAGATACCCGCCCCGCTGCAGTTCCTTCAACCGTATTGACAGCAAGCGCCGGCTCAGGCTATGATGTGCGTGCAACAGCTGGCTGAAACTGGCCCGACCTTCCGACTCGATCGCGCGAAGAATGAAGAGAGACCACTTCCTACCCAGGACGCCGAATCGCGTCCCGAGAGGCGTTTCACTCTCGTCCGGCCTGGATGTCGGGGGGGAGCGCCCATCAGACCCTTCTCTCCGAGGGGAGGTAATCATTTCTTCACGGGCAAAACAGGTGTCCGCCCTTAAACTTGTAGGGATCCGATACATGCCTTGGAATGGCCGATGCTTGCGCCTATAGGATTCGTCAGGTGCAAGCTATCGTCAGGTCCCCGGATTGAGGGCAGGTCCCGGAACGGGTCCGCGGTCTCATGGCGAATGCTATCGGTCGCGCTGGCGGCGCTGATTGCGGTCATCGACTACGTACGCCCTCCCCATGATCTCCCGAGGGGAAGGATGCCCACCGGACCCCCCAAGGCTCCCCGACCACGCTCTTCGTCGCCGCGCTGAGGAAGCCGGGTCTGGGCCGTACTTAGATATCGGCTGCGGAAAGGACCGTGAACGTCCGTTTTTTGTGACTCGGCGAAGGCAGCCCCGACGCCCCCCTCCCAGTGAGCGCACCCCCCAAATCCCAAATGCAATGCGCACGGAGCCCATGCGTGCCATGGAATCCCGGTTGGCCACTTGGTAATTCAACCTCAAATCAACGTGGCGCGATTCTCAGCATCCCTTTTCGGTAATGCTCCGGTCGCATCGAATCAGGGCAGGGTAACAAACTATTCCCCGAAAATCTAAGATATCAATTTTCAGGTTCAGCGTTCGATGAAGACGCTCATGGCATATCTGGGAATCCGAGTGAAAGATATGGATCGATCGACCAAGTTCTACACCGAGCTCTTGGGGTTGAGCGTGGTCGTTCCGGACCACAAGAACGACCGACTGAACTCGCGCATCGTCATGCTCCGGGACATCAAGACGGGTCAGCAATTGGAACTGAATTGGTACCCCGACGGAGGTCAGTTCGGTGTGCCGTTCGAACCCGGTGAATCGCTCGATCACATCGGAGTCCGGGTCGAAGACGTCCCCGCGTTCCTTGAAGCGGCGAAGAAACTGGGAGGCAAAGTGGCCGATCTGCGCCCGTATCGTGACTATCCGGTTCACAAACATCCTGAAGGGAATAGCGCCGCGTACGTCGAGGACCCCGACGGCAATATTCTGGAGATTTACGATGCGCCTGGCTATTCCCTTGACGACGCGTTCGAAGGCGGATATTGATTCCAGGTCGATTGGTTATCGAGGGCAACCGACACCAGATCCAATCGGACGACCCCGAGCAGGCAATCCACGGTCGCGGCCTTATGACTTGGGACGACGTAGGGGCCGTGTCACAAGATTGCCCGCGCAGTTGGGGCAGACCATCCCCATTCGGGATGCACATCGGGGACAGAAGGTACATTCGTACGAACAGATGAGGGCAGGTCCGTCAGGCCACACTGGTACGGAGCAACTCTCACAGATGGCTCTCATCTCGAGTCCCATTAGTCCCCGGCAGTCTCCCGTCACACCGATCGCACGGACAGGTCCGAGAAGTAAGCTTCCGTGCTCGCATGTGCCCATACCCCGATCTGACCCTGGACTTCCCCGAGCTTCAGGTCGTTCACGATGAGGCAGGGCTGTGCTGCCGAATGCACGAACAGTTGTGCCTTCGTCCCCGAGACAGTTACTTTGATCTTGGTCCAGGCACCCGGGTCGAGATCGACGTAAGACTCGTAGACGCCCGGATTCTCCTCCCGAAGGCGATGCCAGGGAAAGTCGGGGGTCGATGAGGTACCTGTACCTGAGTGGTTCCGGCGTAGTTGATCGTCCGCCCTTCCATTCGTGGGTCTCACGTAGAGGTTCTCCGCTTGGGCTCCGCGGTCACGCACTCGGAACAGGAGGCCGATGAAACCTCGCGCGTCTTTCGGAGCCCCGGGACGCGGCGCTCCGGCAACTTGGAGCTCGATCGTCCCATCTCGAAACTCCATGGACTTGACCAAAGCCAACACCGATTCCTCCGACTCCGGAAGATTGGAGGCAGGCGAAAGGTGCAGAGCGCGCCGTCCCCGGTAAGTAATGATCTCGGCGTTTCCGTCGAATACCTCGAGATTCTCTAAAGAATCCAACAGGTTCGTCATGGTCGACAGCGGGACCTAGTACCCGAGCTCTCTCCCGTCACGCGCTTCGCGGGTCGCGTTCTCGATCATGCGAAGGACATACCTCCGGAACTTTCCGTCCAGCTCCGGGTCTCCGTGAGTGAACCTCAGCCTGAGAGACTCTACGTCAACCGCCTTCTGCACTTCTTCGGCGGTCACCAATCCGTTCTGCACAGCTTTCCCCGCCTGGCGGACGAGGGATTCGAACAGCTCGGCTACCAAGTTCAGGAAATCCTTGTCGCGCCACGCCGGTCCGTGACCCGGGATAACAACATCCGCGTCCATTTGTCCGAGCACCCTGAGACTCCTTGCGTGTTCACTGAGGGGAGGCGAGAAGTAGGGGACGGGGTGAGATAGCACGTCGCCGGTCGCCAGAATCTTTTCCCGAGGAAGATAGAGGACACTCGTTCCGTTTGCGTCTCCCACCATGCTGATCAGGCGAAATTCACGGCCGCCGTGGTGCAGAGTGAGCTGCCCGCGATACGTCAACGTCGGGTAGGTTCTCTTCACTTGGACAGCCTCGGAAACGAAATCTCGTCTCTTCCGCAATTCCTCCGCGTCCCTCTGAAGATTTTCGGGAATCGCCGCGTTTGCGTTCCCCCCTTGGGCGGCGGTTACTTCCTTGAATTGCTCATCCTCGGCTCTTCGAAGTCCCTCCGACCAGAAAGTGGGCCAGGCGCTCGCGAAATTCACCATGTATCGCCGTGTCTCCTCGGTCGCTACGATTTCGAGATCCGGGAACTCGTCGGCAAAGACCTCGTTGCCCGACCAATGATCCGGGTGCCAGTGCGAATTCACGACATAGCGAACAGGTTTGTCGGTAATCGCGCGAATCTCCGCAAGGAGCTTTCTTGCGGTCGACGGTCGCGTAAACGTATCGAAGACCAGAACGTCATGGTCGTTCACAACGACGACCGAATTCCCATTGGGAACGTATCCATCGGGCGCGGTGATGAATTGGTGAATCCCCTCCGCGATCGCGACGTGCTCGAGGGCGACGCCTTTCTCGGCCGGGCCGGGAACTCTTCGCCGGCCACCTGAATCGGAAGTGGCAATCGACGCCATATTGCCAAGGCTGCCCGACGAGAGACGAGTATTTCAAAAACTCAGGGAAAAGATGGTTACCAAGAGCGCGAGCGATTGGATTTACCCTGCTCCGCCTTCGGGAGCGGAGTGCATCAACAATCGCCCCGCGAGTAACCTAGGGGAGGTAGTCTGGCTCAGCCCCAGGACTCGGCAGGGGGATACGGCTGGTGATGAAAACGGGGCCATGCGACAGGTGGAAGTCAAGAAATCTGCCATTGTAGACCAGATACCTGTGGTCTGGGTGGAACCTAGAGTTGGACGCGAGAAGGCTCAGCTCGCGGTGTGGCTACCGGGACTTACCATGACGAAGGAGTCAACCCTTCCTTTTCTCCAAAGATTGGCGTACGCTGGGTTCGTGGCCGTCAGCTTGGACCCCTGGCAACATGGCGAACGCGGGTCGGAAACGGGGCAAGAAATCGGACGACGTGTGTTCGGAAATTTCCGACGCTACATGTGGCCGATCCTGGGGCACACCACGCTGGATTCAATGCGGATAGTCGACTGGGCCATCGAGAAGTTCGACGTGGAACCGAATGTGGTCGCTGGGGGCCTTTCGATGGGGGGAGACATCGCCGTGGCTCTCGCGGGAATCGATAGGCGAGTTGCTCGAGTTGCGGCAATCGTGGCGACCCCCGATTGGACCCGACCGGGAATGTGCCGCCTGACGGAACGCGGGAGGTTCCTTCCTCAAGGGAAAGCGGACCCTTACGGTCAATGGTTTTTCGACCAATTGAATCCGATCACTCATCTCGGCAGATACTCTCACGGTCCTGCCATCGACTTCGAGTGTGGCGCCGAAGACACTCATGTCCCACCCGACGGAGCCATCAGATTCCAGACTGAAATGGAAGCTTCGTATCCAAGGGCCGCGAAGTCCGTCCGGGTGACGCTTCACCCGGGGCTCGGACATATCACCGCTGGAGGGGACCGGAGAGTAGCCCAGAACTGTTTAGATTGGCTCCGGTGGACTTCGTGAATTTCGCACCCGTTCGAAAAACGATAGTGAGGAGTGCGTTGGGGATCGCGATCCAATAGGGCTTGGGTGATACTCAATCGGCTCGCGCGGAGGGTGAAGTCCGGGGGTTACTCTGGACGTTCCCCCCTGATTCTCCTATCGGGTCATTGGGAGTTGGAACGCCGTCGCATGGGCAACGTTCAGCTCAAGGGTCGTGAAGTCAAACACCCACTCCTCCGGGCCGGAAAGAAGCGTAACGTGGCTTACGACGTAGAGACCCGACATCAACCTCCAACCGTCGAATCGAGTCGTCATCACGGGTGGCCCGTCGGCACGGGGGTTCGTAAGGATGAGCCGTAACGGCAGGTGCGAGTGGACTGAGACAAATGCGCTTGCCGGATGGCCCAGCTCGTCGACCATAGACAAGTGATGAGTGATTTGGCCATCGATCACGCACGACTCGACGGTCTTGAACTCATGGTAGCGCTTTCCCAGATCGAGCGCCAGCAGCTGGAATTCATGAGCGCGAAGTAAGAATTTCTCTACGGAGTTTATCGCTTCGATGTGGCCCTGGTCGTTCAAGCCCCAGCCTTTGCCGTCCAGAATTCCGGCAATGTTCTTACGACCCGGGAGGAATTGCTGGAATACAAGATCCCCGCTTCTGTCCGAAATAAGGCGAGTCTCATACTCGAACTTCGGTCCCCGACACGCGGCGATTGCAGACACCGAATCGAGGCTCGCGCGCGCCTCCTCGCTTCCCATCGCTCGCTCGGATGCGTCGAGTATTTCATCAGCCGAGGGCAAATCGTCGCCTCCCTTGTCGGTCATACTACCCGGCAGCGTACCCCTTGAACCAGCCACGACGTCGCCGAGTCCGCCAGGCTCAAAGAAAACAAAGGGGAAAGGGCGGTTACCTCGTCTCAAGAGTCGATGGGACTTTGTTCGGTTGTCTCTCGTGCGGGTTCTCAGAGCAACGCGCGCGGCCGATGAGATGACCGCAGTCAGCGCGAAGGACGAACTTCAGCCAACCGGTCGTGGAGTCCGAGCTACAATCCATCCGTGAGAGCGCGCATCGCCGAACCCCCGTCCGCCAGAATAGGCCCCCCGTGGTACGTAAGCAACGAATCGACGGGAAGGCGACCAATCCGGCGGGCGGATATCTGTACGGTGGGAAGGTGATGGGTCGGCCCCGGGGGCGAGAGCAGCACCTCGCCGCCTTCGACGACAAAGAGATCCCCACAGAAGAGGAGCCGTCGCCCGGAGTGGTAGTATGCCGTATGGCCGGGTGTGTGGCCCGGGGTGTGGTAGGCAATGACCCCTCCCGCGGCGTTTATGGAATCTCCGTCCTTGAACTCCTCGTCGATTTCGACAGGCTCCTCAAGGGGCGTTCCCCGGTCGTACGGGGGGTGACGGGCAAGGTAAGCCGCTTCGATCCAATGCGAGAAGGTCCGGGCTTTCGTCCGTTCGGCCAGGTATTTCAGAGAGCCAACGTGATCTCGGTGAAGATGGGTGATCAGAATCCTCTTCACGGCAGTCGGTTCGACTCCGATTCTGGCGAGGTACGCGAGGATTGCGCTGTGGGCGCCCGGGAGCCCGGTGTCGATCATGGTCCAAGTGTCACCGGAATCTTTCACGAGATAGACGTGGGTGGTGTAATCGGGGGGATCTAATCCCTCCACCTGATGCACGCCGGGAAGGATTTCAGACACAACATGCCCCAAGTTCCTCGCGGGGAATTACCCTGTGGGGAAGAATCAGTAACCTCCCGGTGCGCACGGCACGATAGATCGCGCATGATTTCTTTCGGAAGTTTTCGAGCCTCCCGCCTCTCACCACAGAGTGCTCCAGACCAACGATGCGGCGGCCGCTCAAGCTTCATGCAGGACACGCGCGACCTATGAACGGTCGCGAGGAGATTGGAAGGCAAGCTCGCCTCAAGTCGTTACTAAGAGAGCTAACGCGACTGGGGGTGTCGTCGGAAGGCTGATGCCTTGTTCACCGTTACAGGTGTCCGGCGAAAGCCGTGCTTGTCACCGAAGACCTGACGAAGCGATTTCCGGGTCGGGTCCAGCCTGCGATCGAGAATGTCGACCTGGAGGTACGGGATGGCGAGATTCTCGGATTGGTGGGTCTCAACGGCGCGGGGAAGACCACAACCATTCGCCTGGCGGCCGGGGTAAGCCTCCCCACGCGCGGACGGGTCCTAGTCGACGGTCGGGACATCGTATCCGAAAAACGCCTCGCGTCGGAGCGCTTGGGCTGGGTGCCCGAGCTGTTCCCGTTTGAAACGGACGCGCGTGCCCTCTCGTTGCTTGTGTATTTTGCAGGATTCCACGGGCTGACGGGGCCGGCCACCCGCGCGCAGTGCCGGGAGCTGCTCGCCCGCGTCGGTCTCGCAGCGGTGGAGAAGGACCGAATCCGGACCTTCTCCCAGGGGATGAAAAAGCGGTTCTCGCTGGCCAGCGCGATGGTGTCGGACCCCCCGAATCTGCTGCTGGACGAGATCCTGAACGGACTGGATCCGGAAGGGATCGCGTACGTGCGGGGCTGGGTAACGGAATTGCGTCGGCAGAAGAAGGCTGTGCTTCTCTCCTCCCATTTGCTCACCGAACTTCAGGCACTGGCGGACCGGATCGTGTTCGTCCATCAGGGGCGGATCCTCCGAACAATCGACCGGGCTCAGCTCGCCGCCGCAGGCACCATCACTCTGCGAATTACGGTCGACAATCTGGACGCCGCCGCCCTCGAGTACTTAGCCGGCTTGGGGACGTCCCGGGTCGACGGGCCGACGGTCTACCTCGATGGACCGAAAGTCGAGCCGGCGCTGATCAACACTGAGCTCGTCCGACGTGGCTACCACGTTGTGGAGCTTCGAATTGAATCCACGTCGTTAGAGGCCTACTTCCTCGACTTGGTTCGCACCGCGAAATGAACCCCTATCGCCACGAGTTCCAGCACCTCCTCCGGAGCAAGGCGGTGATTGCGGTCGTGATCATCGGGGTGGTCGCGGGAACGTTCGGGTATCTCGCGGTCTCGAATGCCGTCGGTCAAGTCTCAATCTCCGGGGCGGGCTTTTGGTACTATTTGGGGGGGGAGTACCACGTCGAGCTCTGGGCGTTCGACAACGCCGGAACCGCCGTGAGCGGCGTTCGGGTCGATCTCAACCTGACGACCCCGTTCAATTTCACCGTTGTCCCGCCGACCGTGTTACTCAACGAGACCCTTACGAGCGACGCCAACGGTCGCGTTCAGTTTGTGTTCCCCCTACCTTCCGGGAACTATTCGGCCTCGGTCACGGCGAAGTACCCAGCGGTGTCCGGGGCCTCAACGAACGGAGCGCTCAGCTCGGGCTTCGGTCTTCTGAACTCACCAATCGGAACGCTGAATCCGATTGGTTCTCCGCTCAATGTCGTTGCCGACACCTTCTACAGCGACCTGAGCGACTATCTGCTGATCTGGGAGGGGCCGAACGGGACACTGCCTTCCGGAGATCAGGCGCTGTCTTGCTCCTTCGTGACCTCCTACTCAAACTACTCGACACCGTTCCCGACCAATTGCACCGGTCAATCCGGCGTTTCGACGCAGGTCCTGGGCTCGGTCTCAGCGTTCAGGACGGTCCTGCCGATTCCCGCGACCCCGTCGACTTCGCTCACCTTTCCGCAGGTCTTTCTCCAGTTCATCGAGATCACGAACTCGACCGGGGCCGTGATCTACAGCAGCGCGGGCGGGCTGGGGGGGTACTGCTCCGGTGTGTGCATCGGGCCGTCTCTTCCCGGATCCCAAACTCCGGGTCCCGGGATCCTCTCTTCGTTCGCCACCGAACTGAGCTTCTTCCTGCCGCTGATCGCACTCTTGGTCACGTACTGGAGCTACGCTCGCCCTCGTCTCACCGGAACCCTCGAGCCTGTCCTGGTGCGACCCGTCACCCGCCGAGGGATCTTCCTGGTCCGATACGGGACCGTTGCCCTCGCGCTCCTTATCGCCACGATCGCGGAGGTGCTCCTCTTGGACCTCGGTGTGAGTGTGGTCCTTCGCGAACCGCTCCCCCTCAGCTTCTTGGCGCCCCTCGTCGGAGGGCTCGCCACCGCTGCGATCGGTTTTGCAGGACTGATCTTCCTTAGTGCCCATACGTTTCGATCGACAGGACCGGTTTTGGCCTTGGGTATCGCGTTACTTCTCGTGTTCTCACTCTTCTGGGGTTTCGTGGTTCTCCTCGTATTATTCGCCTTCGGATTCGAGACCAACCCCCAACTCTACACTTCGGCAATCCGGGACATTGGGCTCCGGTCGCAACTCCTCGCCCCTCCTCAGTTTCCGAGCATTACGACGGGGCTACTCACGGGGTCCTCCAACTCCGGAATCGTAGCTGGGAGCTATGCGGACGCCGGGATCACTGCTTTGGTGGTCGGGGTCGCCGCGGCACTTTGGATCGCCGTGCCTTTCCTCCTGACACACTGGCGGGTAGTGACACGGGATTGAGTCTACGGTTCCCTCCTAATCTCACCCGGGTCCCACGCCGATAATCGTCCACAGCAGATGCTGGGTCATCTGACAATCCCTCAGATACCGTTCACGAAAGTGACCCCTTTCCGGACGTCCGGATTCATTTGGATCGGAACGAGAGAACGACGGCTGCGGGTCGCCGCTAAGTTGATCTGGCACGAGCATCCGATGGCGGAACCGCGAGAATTGCCGAAGTTGCGAACTAGGTGCAAGTCGCGTTACACCCACATCTCCTCGGAGCGGTCGACCTCAAAGGATGGTCCAACGCGCAGCCGACACCGGGATCGCGACCAGCGCGAGATGGCGCGAGGACGAATGCCGCTCCGAACGGCACTTCCCACGTCAGGCGGCGGCTTCGTAGTAGTACTCTCCTTTCGCACGTTGTTCCCGGTCCAACACAGAGCCTTCCCGATTGATCCGAGGGCGGAGCGTCTCGGCGTCGCGGCGGAACGTGATGTCGACCGTTCGGAGCAGGCGGTTCATGCCCTCCCGCATCGCGAACGGTCCGTCCCCCCGGCCCCGCGAGCGGTCCTCGGCGTCGGGGCGGAAGACCATCAACGCGTCGCACGCGAGGTCGAGGAAGTAGACGTCGTGGTCGACCACGAGGGCGCTCACCGCCTGGCGCTCAACCTGCCGCCGTACGAGACGCGCCATCGACATCCTTTCGTCGGCATCGAGGTAGGCGGACGGCTCGTCCAAAAGGTAGAGCGTCGCGGGCCGGGCGAGAGCGAGCGCGACCGCCGCCCGCTGGAGTTCTCCGCCGGAAAGGTCGGTCAGCGCCACATCGAGGACTTCGTCCAAGTGTAGGCCCGGCACGAGCTCCCGCTCGAACAGCTTTCCGTCGAACGTCGGGTCTCCCGCGAGCGCGTTCGAGCGCTCCCGCAAGCTCGCGGGCTGCGACGCCTTGAGGTATTGGGGCTTGTAGCTGACGGTGACCCCGACGGGCGGGGTGCCGCTCGTCGGGGGCTCGACCCCGGCGAGCATCCGGACAAAGGTCGTCTTACCGGTCGCGTTCGGTCCCACGACCCCCACGGTTTCGCCCTTTGCGAGACTTCCCGCACCCACCTCGAGACGGAACTTAGGGAACTCCTTGACGAGGGCGGGGAAGTCGACGAGTGTGTTCTGTCGCATCGCCGGCTTGGGTGGGTGGGCCACAAACCGCACGGGCTCGGTTCGGAACCGAACGTTCTCGTCCTTGAGATAGCCGGTGAGATAGGTGTTGATCGCCGAGCGCATCGGGATCGGATGACTGATCACGCCGAACGCCGCCGACTCGCCGTAGATCAGGTGCGCCTGGTCGGCGAGGTAATCGAGAAGGCCGAGGTCGTGCTCGACCACGAGGACGCTCTTCGTCTCCCCGAGCCGACGGAGAAGGCGAGCGACCTCGAGCCGGTGGACGATATCGAGATAGCTCGAGGGCTCGTCGATCAAGTAGAGGTCGGCGTCCGTCGCGAGGGTTCGGGCGATCGCGGCGAGCTGGAGCTCGCCGCCCGAGAGCTCGCTCAGACGTCGATCTCCGCGGCCGCCGAGGCCGACCTGCTCGAGGATCCCCGCGGCGCCGCCTCCGGCGGCGCTGACGAGTTCCAACGCCGTCACCGACTCGTCCGCGAGACGGTCAACGTACTGCGGCTTGAGGACACTGCGAAGCTCCCCCTTCGCGACGCGCTCGAAGTGCGCGTGGAACGCGGTCCCCCGGTAGTGGGCGAGCACCTTGGTCCAGTCGGCCGGATGGTCGTAATCGCCCAGGTTCGGGACGTCGTTCCCGGCGAGGAGCCGCAGCGCGGTCGATTTACCCGTTCCGTTCGGACCCAAGAGACCGGTGATCCCCCGGGTCGGAGGGATCGGCAACCGGTAGAGGCGGAACCCGTTGTACCCGTAGCGGTGCACGATCTCCGCTTCGTTCGCTTCGGGAGTGTTCAAGATCTTGATCGCATCGAACGGACACTTGTGCACACAGATCCCGCAGCCGATGCAGAGAGATTCCGAGATGATCGGCTTCGTGTCCGGCCCTTCGATGATGCACTCCTGGCCCATTCGAACGGGTGGGCAGTACGCCTGACACTCCCACTGGCATTCCTTCGGGTGACAACGGTCCCGGAGGAGGATCGCGATCCGCGCCACGGGGACCTAGGCCTCCCGAAGGTCTTCGAGGATCGTTCCGTCGCGCATCGTGATATGGCGGTGCGCTCGGCGGGCGACCTCGGGATTGTGGGTCACCAGCACCAACGACGCGTCGTGGTCCCGGCGGACCCGTTCGAGCAGCGCGAGGATCGCCTGGGTATTCCCCGAGTCGAGCTCGCCGGTCGGCTCGTCCGCGAGCAGAAGACCGGGCCGGTTGGCGAGCGCCCGCGCCACGGCGACGCGCTGTTCTTCCCCGCCGGAGAGCTGGTGGGGGAAGGCCCGTCCCCGACCCGTGAGCCCCACTTCTTCGATGAGTTCGAGCGCGCGGCGTGTCCGCTCGGCACGCGGCACGCGCAGGGCGCGCATGGGTAGTTCGACATTCTCTCGGGCCGTCAAGGTTGGCAACAGGTAGAATCGCTGAAAGATGAACCCGACTCCCTCGAGGCGAAGGCGTGCGCGGGCCCGGTCGGTCCGCTGCCCCACGGGTTCGCCGTTCCAACGCACTTCGCCCGAGGTCGGGCTGTCCAGAAGCCCGAGGAGGTTGAGGAGTGTCGTCTTCCCGCAGCCGCTCGGTCCGGCCACCGAGAGAAGCTCCCCGGGGGAGATCGTGAGGTCGATGCCGCGCAACGCCCGGACCTCTTCCGGCGTGCCCGCCCCGTACGTCCGCACGACCTGGGACAGCTCGATCGAGGGGGCCGCGCTCGGGCTCATCGCAGTGCCTCCGAGATCTCCAATCGGAGTGCCGTTCGAACCGCCACTCCGCTCGCCAGCAGCGACAGCACGACCACCCCGAGCACAAGTTCTCCGAGCACGAGCGGGTCGAAGACCGCGAGCTTCGCGGCCTCCTGGACGGTCGAGGTGGTCCAAGTGGCGATCCCCTCGACGATCAGGTACCCCGCCAGCAGACCGAGAAACCCACCGGTGAGCGCCAGCATCGCGCCGTCCCGGACGATATCGGAGGCGATCGACCGTCCCGGGATGCCGAGGGCCCGACGAATGCCGATCGACCGGCGGTCCGCTTCTACCCGCCGAAGGAGAACGAGCGCCAGGAACAGCAGGCCCACCGTTAGCCCAACCGAGGAGAGGGCGAGATAGAAACCGGTCAGGACCCCGCTCGCGGATTGGAGTTGCTGCGCTTCTTGCGTCAGCGAACTCACTCCGTAGTACGGGAACAGCGCCTGCACCACGTCGCGCACGTGGTCGAGCGCGTTTGGATCGGTGGCCACCGACCCCACCACCGAGACCTGGATGGTGTCCGCAGCGTCGATTACGGCCGCTCTCCCTCCGGCGTAGCCCGTCATGGTCTGCAGGTCCGAAAGCGGCAGGAGAACGGCAAACGCTCCCGTAGGTCCGAGGATAGCAGGGGGTACGCCGAAGATGCCGGTGACCTTGTAGGGGGTGCCGAGGCTGCGATTCGCGACCGGGCTCAGCGTCAGGATGTTGCCGACGGAGACCGAGTGCTCGGCCGCATAGGGCGAAGAGACGAGCACATCGAATGTAGCGTTCCCCGAATAGGTGCCGTGGGCGAAGTGGATGTTGTCGGTCGGGTCGCCGAGAGGGAGCGGGGACGGGAAGAGCCCGGACTCACTCGGTCCCAACGTGGGGGTGAACTGGCCGGGGATGACCCCCTCGGCGAGCACGGGGGTGACCGACCCCGAAGGAGAAAAAGCGTCGATGGTGATGCTGAGCACCGGAGACGCGGCGGTCACTCCCCCGATCGCGAGGATCTGCTGCGTGTAGTTGTGGGCATCCGAAATCCCGTGGAGCCCGGCGGCGCTGACCACGATCTGGTAGCCCGCGTTCTGGATGTTGGCGAGTTCGTGCGCCGAGACACCTCCGCCGACACTGAGCAGGACGACCGGCAGCGCCACGGCGGTTCCCACCGCGGCGACGGCGAGGATCAACTGGAGCCGCGAATGTCGGAGCGAACCCCCTCGGCCCCAACGCATCATGGAGCTCGGAGCTCCTCCGCGACCGGAAGTTGCATGGCACGCGCGGCCGGAGCGATCGCGGCGACCAGGCCGACCGCGAGGACTAGGAGGAGACCGTCGAGAAGGACTCCGGCGTCAAACGAGACGAACGAGAACGACGAGGGAAGACCCGCGAGCAGGTTCCGCAGGTAGAGGTTGAGCCCGTACGCGGTGCCATAGGCGATCGGCAGTCCGATCGCGAGACCGAAGAACGACAACAGAAGCGCCTCTTGCAGCACCATCGAACCGACGGCGGGTCGCGAATGGCCGATCGCCCGCAGCAGGGCGATCTCCCGGGAGCGGTCGTCGACCGACATTTGGAGAACCGTGGTGGCGAACAGCGCTGCGACGACGACCCCGATGATCCCGATCAGTTCCCCGAACGTCCGATACAAGTTCACGACGTGCTGGATCGCCCCGAGGATGTCCGACAAGGTGAACACCGTGAGGTACGGGAACGCGCCCTGGAGGAGCGTCTGGTCGGCGTCCGCGGTCGTGGGGTCCGTGAGATGGATCAACAATAACGACGCATAATCGGTGCTGGCCGAGGCTCCGCCGACGATCTCCTGCAGTTCGGAGAGATACATGAAAGCGAGAAGCGCCGACGGAATGAGCCAGAACGGCCCCGAGATTCCGACCACTTGGAATCCGGTCGCGTTCGCGTACCAAGCCGGCAGCGCAGCGGGGGAGGGCGGCTCGGCGGCGCCCATCCACACCCGGTCGCCGACCCGAACGTGCAGCACCGTCGCCAGCCCCTGGTCGAGCACGATCTCGTGAGTGACCGTTCCGTTGTACGCGCCCCCGGCGTAGTGCGGGTCGCCGGAAGCCGTGAATCCCGTCCCGTTGTAGAGGTCCGGCGTCTGGATGCCGGTGTTGTCCGACGGAATCCAGCCCACCGTACCGGATTCGGTCGGCGACCAGCCGCCTGGGATTGAACTCTCGTTCGCCGCAGCCCAAAGCGACGCGTTCCCAAACACGAGGTCGCTGACCAACCAGGGGCTCGCCGTGGCAACGTTTGGGTCCTCGGACGGGACTCGGCTCGCGAGCGAATGAGCGCCTTGGATCGGCGGGAATTGACCGGAGAGGATGGTCGTGTTGGCGCTCGCCGCGATGAGGTCCACTCCGCTCTCGGTCGCCAGGGTGGTCGCGCTCGTCTGAATGCCGTTGGAGAGCGCGAGCAGGAGGACGACCAGTCCTACGGCGAGCCCGATGCCCAGCGACGTCATCGCCGAGCGGCCCGGACGTCGACGTATGGCGTCGAACGCGTAGCGCACGGTCGTTCCCCGGTCTCCCTCAGCGGCCGCCCGACCGGCGCAGCTCCCCGAGAGTGACCTGGTGGGAGGCTTCCACGTTGAACTTATGGATCGACTCCTCGCTCACGGTGCTCGCCCGAACCACGGCCGCGTCCGGGACCGACCGGAACCGATCCGGGAGGCTCGCGAGTAGGTCGCGCAAGACATCCTCCACGAATTTCGGGTGGCGATGCGCCGCCAAGACCACTTCGGCCTCGTCTCCGCGCTTGAGGATCGCGTAGGTCGGGCTCGACTGAGCCGCCTCGATCGTGGCGATGAGGTCGTCTGCTTCCACCTCGGTCGCGTCCGGGAGGTCGAATATCAGGCGGGTACGGTTGCGCTGATTGTGGGTGATCATCGGAAGTCCCTTCATTTCGGGGCTCGCGAGCAGCGGAAACTCCGCGGTCAGACGGTCCCGGCAGGTCTCCATCGCGCACGGGCAGGCCGTCATCCCGACGGCCTCGGCACCGATGGCGCGCGTGAGCGTCACGGAGCCCCCGGGCCCGCGGGAAGCATGCGCTTCCGCGATCAGCGTGTAATCCTCGAAGCTTCGCTTATCCTCGGAGATCCCCTTGCGAAGAAAGTACTCGGCCGACGCCTCCACCGACGCCTCGGTAGCGTACGGATGGCGGACCAAGAGCTCCCGAGCGATGCTCGAGCACGCGGATTCGAGACTCTCGACCGGCCGGGTCACGGTCTCGTCGACGACTTCCGCCAGAATCTCTGCGTTGCGGGAGAGGTCCGAGCCCTTCCTCTCGGACGGGAGGTCGACGGCGACGTGGAACGTCACCGCGAGCGTGTGCGTTCCTTCGCGTCGCTGGACCGTGAGGGGTTTCCGAATTCCCGAGAGGCCCACGGAGCGAAGCCGCAGACGGCCCCGCTCGGGAGACATGGCGTGGACGTCGCGCATCGGCGGCCTACGGGGAGGAGCGCTTAAACGACTTGCCGGGCGCTTCCCTCAAGGTAATCGGCGTTCGGGCACCCTTATAGGTCTGCGGCTGGTGGAAGGGGCGATGAGCGATCCCGCCCCCACCCCCGCGCCCGGCATTGCACCGCCCTTCGCCCCGGCGACGAGCGGGCCGTACGCCGAGCGGGAGCGATTGATCACGGAGAACCTGAAGCAGATCTACGACCCCGAGATCCCGATGAACATCGTCGACCTCGGACTCATCTATGGCTTCGAATGGACCGAGGACGCCGTGAAGCTCAAGATGACCCTCACGGCCCCCGGCTGCCCCGTGGCGGGCATTCTCGCGGAGGAAGTCAAAGCGGCCATCGAAAAGGTCCCCAACGTCAAGGGAGCGACGGTCGACATGATTTGGGACCCTCCGTGGAGCCCCGACCGGATGAGCGAGTTTGCGAAGCGTCAGTTCGGCTACGCCTAGCGCCCTCTTCCGCGAATCGTGGAGATGCCAGCTCCTCCCGGCGTCTCCATTCGACCCCTCCGAAAGACCGACTCCGAAGACCTTCAGGAGGCGATCGGCCTTCGGTACGAAGAGCGGGCCGATGGCGCTCCGATTTGGACCACGATGTTTCTCCATCGCCCACCTCCCGAGTTCGAAGAGAAAGCATTCGATGGCTTGTTCCGCGGCAGCTCCGAAGGCTCCGCGGTCGTCCGAGTCGCCGAGCGGAATGGCCGAGCCGTGGGGTTCTGCAACATCGCCCCCATCATCCCCGGTGAACCCTCGGAGCAGTCCCACGTCGGAGAGCTCGGGATCCTGGTGCATCGGGATCACCGCGGACTGAGGATTGGAACGGCCCTCCTCGAAGCGTGTCTCGAAGCGGCCCGACCACGGTTTGAGATGGTCTACCTTTCCGTTTGGTCGAAGAACGACTCCGCGATGCGGCTCTATCGTCGCTTCGGGTTCTCCCCGTGCGGACATTTCCCTCGAATGATCAAGCGAGGCGGGCGATATTTTGACGAGGAGCGCATGGTTCTGGACCTCTCGCACTCCCCCGGCGGTTCCCAGGAGAACCGTTAAGCGGACCGGATTGTCGGCGCCAGCGATGATCGCCCCGCGCGAATGGCACCGGGAACTCGAGACCGAGCGGGCGATGAAGAACGAATTCATGATCCGGGACCCGGAGTCCCCGTTCGTGGTCGGGCGCGTACCGTTTCACGAGTTGCGGTATTTCCCTCCCGACCCCAAATTCGTCATTCGGGCCACGTTGAAACGGCGCCCCACCCCCGAGGAGGTCTACCTCCGGACCAACCGCGACAACCAGGCGGTGATGCGGTATATCGGCGACCTCGAATTCTCGATCGGGCGGCAACCACTTCACCTTTGCCTCTACCACGCCGGGGAGGGAGTCGGGACGTCGGTGTTCGTCCCGTTCCGGGACCTCACGAGCGGCGACGAAAGCTACGGCCCGGGCCGATACCTTACCCTCGAGCTCAACGAAGCCGACGTCTACGAGGTTGACTTCAACCGGGCGTTCAACCCGTACTGTGCCTACACGGACGATTTCGAGTGCGCCTTCCCGCCCTCGGAAAATGACCTCGCCGTCGAGATACCCGTGGGGGAGAAGGCGTGGGCCGCCGACCGGAACCCGAGGAGCCCTTCGGGGGCCGTCCTCGGTCGCGTCCGAGCATCGAGTCCCAAGGCGTCTCGCCCGGCCCCCCGCCGACCGGCAAAGTCACCGAAGCCTAAGGGTGGCCGAACGCTCCGAAAATCCCGTTGATCACGAACTGCACCCCCACCGCGGCCAGCAGCAACCCCAGGACCCGGGTCATAGCCATGATCCCGGTCTTCCCGAGGTAGCGGAAGATTCGTTGACCATATCGTAGGATGAAGTAGGTCGCGGCCGTCGTGATCGCGATCGCGACAAAAACGGCGAGCACCGCGAACGGGTCGCCGGCGTCGCTGCCTTCGTAGATCATTACCGTCGAGATCGCGCCCGGGCCGGCGAGCAGCGGGATCCCGAGCGGAACGACCGAGATCTCGTCCCGACGCGCGATCGCTTCGTCGCGGTCTTCGCTCGTGAGCTTCGTCCGTGTGACCTCTCCGTGCAGCATGTCAAACGCCACGATGAACAGGAGAATCCCACCGGCGATCTCGAACGCCGCGAGAGTGAGGCCGAACGCGCTGAACAGGAACCGCCCGACCAGGGCGAACACCATGAGCACCGTGCCGAGCACGGTCACGGCCCGCCGGATCACGATCCCTCGGTCGGCCTCGTCGAATCCATCCGTGAGCGAAACGAAGAACGGGAGGGCACCGACCGGGTCGACGAGCGCGAACACCGTCACGAAGATCGCGACGTAGACGAGGAAGTCCGTCACCGCACCGGCTCCGCACGCCTTGAGACTCGAGGGCCTTTCAACTCTCCTCCGGACGTTCGCGCCTCTCTTCGGGACTTTCAGCGCGGGCGCGGACGCGGCGTGCCGCCTGACCGGCTCTTCGCTGCGGCCCGACGGCGGGGCGGGCGCCCTCGCGACACCGTAGCCTTTGCCCGTTTTGCTTCCGAAGTCGACGACCCCCGAACCTTGAGAAGGTCGACGTCCCGGGCCTTCAGACGGAGCACGATCGGCTCCTTCTGGGGATTGGCGACGAGGAGCACGTAGTCTCCGGGCGACTGTGGGTCGAAATAGATGCGGGCCTTTCCGGCGAGGCGAACCCGTTGAACGAACGGTCCGTCCTTGTGCCCGATCAGCAGGACGAACGAACGCCCGGGTCCGGGGTTATCGAGCTCGACATCGATCTCGCACGCGGGCGATGAGAGGCGCATTTCGACCCGGACGGTCGAAAGCGGGTTGAGGATGAGGAACCGGGGGAGGTCGGGAAGTGCGACGGCCACGAGCTCCCGAGGTCATTCCCACGGAAAGCGTTGCCCGAACGTCGGACCCGCCGGAGGGCGAGGTTAAATCGGATGGCAAAGTCGGCGGGTCATGGCGGCAAAACGGACGGCGACCGCAATCTGGGAACACGACCTCGTTAACGGGCACGGAACCGTCAAAGGAACGAGCGGAGGTCTCGGCGAGATGGCCGTCTCCTGGTCGGCTCGGACGGAAGCCTCCGGAGGCAAGACGAGCCCCGAGGAGCTTCTCGCTGCGGCGCATGCCGCCTGCTTTTCGATGGCGTTCTCCGCGGGCCTGAGCCGGATGCAAAAGCCGCCCGAGCGTCTCAGCGTTTCCGCGACCGCAACTTTCGATAAGGTCGGGGACGCCTGGAAGGTGACCACGATGGAGCTCGAAGTTAGCGGCAAGGTTCCTGGGATCAGCGCGTCCGATTTCCAGCAGGCCGCGCAGGCCGCGGGCCAGGGATGCCCCATTTCGGGGGCTTTGAAGGGGAACGTCCAGATCTCGGTCCACGCCCGGCTCGAATAGAGTCGATCCTTCTCGAGGCGGTCACCCGCCAAAGTCGGAAAGCTGGCGCTGGACCGGTTTCGAGGAATCGCTCCCGCCATCGCGAGCTAGCGATAGGTCCTCGGTCGCGGTCTCTTCGGGCTCGCCTCCCGAAGCGGACGGCGTCCGGCCCAAGAGTTCCGTCACCGCTCGCGAGTCGGGCTCGGTTCTCAATAGGAAGGCGACTTCCTCCGATGTCAATTCGAGCTCTCGAGAGATCGCTCCAGCCGTTCGTCGAAGGTCCAGTTTAGCTCCTCGACTTGCGGCCGCGCCGTAGATTTCTTCCAGGAACGGGACGACGAGCTCCCGGGTCTTGGCCTTCGAGAGGTGGAACCGGTGACCGGACTTCTTTGCGAGCGAATCCCGGGTCGCGCGTAGGGTGCGGGAACGCCCCATCTCGCCCAGGAACTGAGGAAACGCCACTCCCCCGCCTCTACCGGCGCTCGGCCCATCGTGAAGGGCGAACGAGACGCCGCCGGTCATCAGTTCGGACGCGTAGCTCCACAGCCCATAGACTCGCGCGCGACGGGCTCGGGCCAGGAACTGTTCCGCCACGGCCAGGACTCGAAAACCGGCGTCCCGGTGGGACGCGTCGGGGGCGAATCCCGGAAGATTCTCTTCGATCCAAGGCAATAGGTCATCGGGCGTCGCGTCGAGACGATCTTGGATCTCCACGTTTCGATAGTACCCGAGGAGTCCGAAGGGCCTCTTCGGTCAAGGCGACGAAGTCCGCCGCCAGGTCCCGGAAACCGAGGACCGAAAGTTGCCAGGGGCCCACGGGAAGCGGCGCGATTGCGTCCAGGTCATTCAAGGCCGCACGCACGTCCCCGTGCGCCCGAAGTACGATGGCTTCGAGAGCGCCCGGATGTAGGGCAATCCGTTCGCTCCGGGCCACTCCCTGGACAAAGCCGTTGAGTTCGGCATCCCGGACAGGATAGAACCGGACCCGGAGGACCTGCGTTCGGAATACCGGCGAATATCGGGTCAGGGTCCGGTCGTCATTGACCGTGAGGACGATCGGTTGGTGGGTCGATCGGGCCAATCTCGTGATTGCGCCCAAGCCGCCGTGGTCCGAGAGGTCGGTCGAACGACCGCTCGTCTTCCATTCGTCGAGATCCTTTCGCGCGGTTGGGAGGCGGGCCCAACCCGCGTTTCCCGGCGAGCGCGGTACCCCGGTCCAATCCTCGAAGGCCTTCGGTTTCCCTTTGGTGACGAGACCCCACGCCGCGTTCAACGCGTCGATCGTGCCGTATCGTCCCCGGAGGAACTCCGACAGAGCCATCGGGACGGCTCGAGGGCGCGCCGGCTGGGCGATGCGCCCCGTGAGACAGTCCGCTTCATCGAGCAGGATGAGCGCATGCCGAACTCCCTTACCGGCCATCGGTTCGGCGAGGGTATGGCTCACCGACGCCCGTCCCGCGACCTGCTCCACCGCCGATTCGTTGCGGGCGTCCGAGGCATTCATTTCCACGACGGTCCAGCCAAATTCATTCGCTAGGGCGAGCGCAGCGGTGGTCTTCCCAACTCCCGGCGGCCCCGAAAGGACGGCGGCTCTGCGACCCGGAGTCCTCCCCTCCTGCCACTGAGTCGCCCAGGCACGAAGCTCGTACCGAGCCCTCGGATTCCCCACGATATCATCCAGACGAGTGGGACGAAGCCGCTCCGAGAGTGGCAGGCGGGAGGGGGGTCGCGAGGTCATGGGCCCGTGAGAGGATGCCGGAGATAAGGAATGCTGGGTCGCTCCAGGTCGGAACGGTTGAGTACGCTGACCGGCTGGGAGAACGGGCCACGATGACGTTACCCCGGCCCGTCCCGGTTGAACGTCGTGCGCTCCGGGGCACCGCCCGGACGTTTTCAGCCGTGACGATTTCGATGGATCCTCCTGCCGTCGCCCCGCCGGCCGCGGACGCTCGAACAGTCGCCCTGCTTCGACGGGCCAGGGAACGCGGAGTGACCAGCTTCGACGCGGCGAGCGCTCGGTTCCCCGAGAGAGCCGAGACTCTCATCGCGACCGCATTTCCGCTCCCTGACCCCGAACTCTCCGTCATTGTCGGAAGGTCCATCGAGTCCCTCGCGAGGGAGCTGGCTCCCGGTGAGAAAAGGAGCTCCGAAGGAACCTTGGTCCGGGCCCTCCGGACCTCCCTCGAGCAAAGTCGACGGCGGCTCGGCGCGATTCCGATCGCCATCCTTGAATGGGACGCACCCGGACACGAACGCTCGAGTGCGACCCAGGACCTCGAGACGCCGATAGTCACGGAAGGTTCCGATCTGGACTTCTTGTGGGCGGTTCGCCTTCCGTCGGCGGCGAGTGAATTGCCCCGAGCGCACCATCACCCGGCACTCTTCGCGGCGGGGTTCTCCCTCCTCGAACATGGCCCGGCTTCCCTGTTCGAGCGAACGGCCGCCGAGGGCGGACCCGCCCTCATCGCCCGCGACCCTTTCTCGAACGGGCGTCTCGACGGAAGTCGCTTTGCTTCCGTGGGAATTCCAGGAGGGCCCGAGGATCGGCCGGTCGACGTGGGGCGCCTGCAACGCGAATTCGAGCCGGTCCTCCGTCTCCGGTTTCTTACCGAGGGCCGTCGCCGGACGTTGGCCCAGGCCGCCCTGCGCTTTGTCCTTCGGTGGCCTTGGGTCGTCACTTGCGTCATCCCGCTTCCCCCGCCCGAACGCTTCGAGGAGATCCTCGGATACGGCTCGACTCCCACGATCAGCGACGAGGAACTGACCCGGCTCGGCCTCGTGAAATAGGCTCGCCTCTTCGTCCTCTCATGCTCAGCGTCGGCGACCAGGCGCCCGATTTCCCAGTCCCCCTCGCGGACGGGGCGACCCGGCCATTCTCCTCGTTTCGGGGCCGGCCGGTGATCGTGTACTTCTTTCCGAAGGCGAACACTTCGGGTTGCACGGTCGAGACCCGGGGATTCTCCGAACGCTACGAACTGCTGCAACAATCCGGAATCGAGCTGATCGGGGTGAGCGTCGACTCTGCCGAGACTCAGGCCGGCTTCGCGAAGAAATGCGGTTCCCGATTTCCGATGATCGGGGACCGGACCAAGGAGATCGCTCGGAAATACGGCGTACTCGGGTTCCTGGGGATGGCGAAGAGGGTGACCTTCCTCGTCGATGGAGAAGGCAAGGTACAGGACATCGTCGAAGGCGTCCTCCCCGGCCCGCATCTGAAGGCGGCCGACCGTTGGGCCAACCCGGTTCACGCTCCCTAAGGGGCGCGCCCTCGGCCCGTTCGCTCGAGAGACAAGCGTCTAAAGCTCCTCGCCGTTCCACCACCGGGAAACTCGATGAAGATCCGCACCGTCGAGCCGATCGAGGTCGCCGCCCCCGCGGACGAGTTGTCCTCCCCGTGGAGTTCCACGGTGATCCTTGTTAAGGTCACCACAACCACCGGCGCGGTCGGCTGGGGCGAAGCCCCGACGACCCTGATGACCCACCCCGTCCGCGAAAGCGTTCGAGAGGTGGCACGGTTCTACGAAGGGCACGACCTCGCCGACCACGCGGCGTGTCTCCGAGAGTTTGAGCGGTACTCCTTCTACCGCTCTCGTTCGATGGAGGCGACGAGCGGTCTCTCGGCGGTCGACATCGCCTGTCACGACCTCGTCGGACGGGAACTCGGGGTTCCGGTCTCGACGCTGCTCGGCGGGCGACTGCGGGACCGTGTCCGGGCGTACTCGAACGGCTGGTATTCGGACGCCATCGAGCCCGAGGAGTTCGCGACCAAGGCGCGCGAGATGGTCCGGGCCGGGTTCTCGGCCCTCAAGTTCGACCCCTTTGGAGACCAGGTACCCGGACCCTCTCGACCGACGGGCTCCGCGCCGCGGTGGCCCGAGTCGCGGCGGTCCGAGAGGCTGTCGGGGATACAGTCGACCTTCTGATCGAATATCACGGTCGCTTCTATCCCGAAGCGGCGGTCCGAGCGGGTCGAGCCCTGGACGGATTCCACCCCCGATTCATGGAGGAACCCGTTCTCCCGGAGCTGTGCGACGCTCTCGCGGAATTCCGGAAATTCGTCGAGACTCCGGTCGCCCTCGGGGAGCGCCTTCTGACCGCAGCGGACTTCGAGAGCTTTCTGCGTCGGGGCCTCGTCGATATCCTGCAGCCGGACATCACGAACTCCGGCGGGTTCACCTACGGGCGAGAGATCGCGGGAGTGGCTGCCGCCCACGGAGCCCCCGTCGCGTACCACAACGCCTTTGGTCCGGTCCAGACCGCCGCAACCCTTCAGATGGATGCCGCGCTTCCTACGTTCTTCCTTCAGGAGAGCTTCGAGGCGAGCTGGCCCGACTGGAAGCGCTCCCTTGTCCGAGGGTACGCGATCGACGGAGGGGAGTTCTCCATCCCCGCAAAGCCCGGCCTGGGGATCGAGGTCGATGAACGCGCGGTGGAGCGGTTCCGGTCAGAGATCGTCGACCCGATCGGTCCGGAACCCCCCTGGGTAATCGGCGGTACGTGGGCGCGCCGCTCGGGCACGCCCAAGTCGAAGCGACCGAAGGGGTAGCTCATGGCGGGGGACAGACGCTGGACGTGGCCGTCAGCGCGTTCAACGTGATGTTGAGAGCGAAGAAAGCGCCGGGACTATTGGGCGTCTGGACGGTGAAGTCGAAACCCGCGTCATCGTCGACGGGGACCGTGACGGGCAGCGACGGGTGGCAGGAGGTCACGGAGAATGGAGAACCGGCCAGGATGGAGTAGATCGGACGCGGACTCCCACCGTACACGGAAAGTACCACGCCGATCGTAAACCGTCCTCCGGACTGGGTCTGGAGCGGGTAACCGTCGGCGCCCGTGTAATTGAAATGGCTGGGTCCGAACCACCCGGAGGAGGTCGACCCGTTAACCGTTCCCTGGAGGATCGTCCATTGTACTCGAGTGACCGTCAGGGTCGCGGAGGAGTTGGGGGATCCTCCGTAGCGCAAGTCTCCGATGGCCACCAGGACGAGCAGTACGGCCACGACGATCGCCACGGCCGCGACGGCCCAGAAGATCAGGCGGCGGCGCAGGGGAGGATGCTTCATCGGAGGGTCTCTGGTTTGGGGTTCCGGAATCCGTAAGGAGGTTCCCTAGCCCGTCGTCGGGACGAGGGTGTAAACCGGAATCGTCGCGAGCAGCGTCGAAGGGACCCCAGAGTACGTCAGGTAGATCGTGCATTGGCCGGGGCCGGAAAAGCACCAAGGCGGAACGCCATGGTAGTCGTCGAAGTCAAAAATTGGACCTCCGATCGGCTCGCCCCCGCAAAGACCATACTGGCCGGATATCCAGGAATCGGCGCAAGCATAGTCGAGGGGATACCCCCCGGTATGGATGTACAGCATGAACGTGTCCCCACTCTGGAGGACGGATACGCCCTGCTCGATCGGTATGAAGAGCCCCAGTCGGTTGTAGTAAGTGCTGAACGCGCCGCCGCCAAATCCGCCCGCGTCGAAACTTCCGCAGTAACCCAGCGTAGGCGCATTGGGGGCCGGGCTAGAAGTGCTCCCAGGGAACCAGGTCATCGACGCAAAGGAACCATTGAGCAGGACCGTCCCGTTGCAGACGAAGGTCATATCGATCTCGTCCAGCGGAATGTTCAGGGGAGAGGACGCGGAAAAGATAATCTGCGTAGTGTTGAGCAGAGAATAATTGCCCGACGTGGCCGGGAACTCACACTCGTTCGCGAACCCGTTGTCCCATGCGTTAGTCGTGGCCACGCTCCAGTGAGTGGTGGGATAGGTCCAGGCGCCCTGGGGCTGGCAGTCCGTTGGATCCCCCCAAACCGGGTTGCTCCCGCCCGAACGGACCACGAAGTTTATAGTCGGCGGGGCGGGGGCGGTATAAATGTGAAAGGTCCAAAGGAGTACTCCGGCCACCAGTGTAAGGGCTACGAGAAGCACCGCCCCGATAATCTCGGCCACGCCTCGGCGCCGAGAGCGATGCCAGTGCCGACGCAGATACATTGACGTATTCATGCGGATAACGAATAATTAACCTTCCTACCAAATCTCACCCGCCCCGGCGGGTCCCGGGAGGCTCTTCCGCACCCGGGTTCCCACCCGAGCGAGATGGTTTGTTAATGCTGCAGCGCGGCTGCCGGCCCCACCTCCTTCCGGGGACTGGAGCCGCCAGAGGGATTGAATGGTAGACCAATCCCCCTCCACGAAGACCTGGAGGGGGTCGTTAGACAACCTCTGTCGCAGAAAGAGTTCGTAGGGCGCGGGCAGGGCGAATGCCAGCGGGACGCGTGTCCCGGAAACCCACCCTCCTTCTAATGGCCCGGCGTGCGGAACCTATACGGCAACCGCGGAACTGCTGTCTCGGATGGCGCTCTCATCGGCCGCGCCCTGCCCCCACTGCGGGAAACCGATGGAAACCGGGATCGTGGCGACTACTGGGGTCCTTGCCTGGCAACAGAAGCGGACGCGTCTGTTACTTGACGGCGAGATAGTCGGAAAGAAGCGAGTGGCGGCAACCCCGAATTACTATGGTTGGCGGTGCCGGGAATGCCACTTGCTCCTTCTCGATTATAGCCGCGACCTGTAGCCGGGCGGGCAGAAACCCACCCAGGATCTTGGTCAGCGTTCACTTTTCCAATCTCGTTCTGGGTCAGTAATGGGACTCGTTGCGGGAATGCCGGGCGTACGCCCGCGGAATCCTCCAGCCGCCAGAGAGAGTCGAACTCCCGACCTGCTGATTACAAATCAGCCGCTCTACCAGCTGAGCTATGGCGGCACGTCGAAGGAGATTCCGGGCCTACTTCTTAAGGGGGGACCATCGAGGAGAACTCCCGCGGGAGGACCTCGAATCGAAAAGCCTACTTACGGTCGACCGGTCCGGTCCTTCTGTGACCCGCACTCTCGAATCGGACCGAGTCATTCGTTCCCCGCGGGGGAGTGCGCTTTCCTGCCTTGGCTGGGGACAGGAAGCGGCGCTCCGTCTGCTGGAGAACAACCTCGACCCCGACGTGGCCCGCGACCCGAAACGTCTGATCGTGTACGGAGGTCGGGGGAAAGCCGCACGTGATTGGGAGTCGTTCGACCTCATCGTCTCATCGTTGAAGACGCTCGGCAACGAGGAGACCCTCCTGATCCAGTCGGGGAAGCCCGTGGGCGTGTTCCCGACCCACCCGGATGCGCCGCGGGTGCTGATCGCGAACGCCCTGATCGTCCCTCGCTGGGCGACCGACGAAGTGTTCTGGGACCTCGAGAGCCGAGGGCTCACGATGTATGGCCAGATGACGGCCGGTAGCTGGGTCTACATCGGCACGCAAGGGATCCTTCAAGGGACCTACGAGACCCTTGCTTCCCTCGCCCGCATCGAGTTCGGTTCAGCGGATCTCGCTGGCCACTGGATGCTAACGTCCGGCCTCGGAGAGATGGGAGGGGCCCAGCCGCTCGCGGTCACCCTGCTCGGAGGCGTAGGGCTCATCGTCGACGTAGACCCCCATGCGATCGAACGCCGCCTGAAATTCCATTACTTGGACGCGGAGGCTCGAGACCTTGACGACGCCCTCGCCCGGGTGGCTCAAGCCGTCGGAGATCGTCGACCGCTCTCCGTGGGGCTCCGGGGCAATGCCGCGGATGTCTATCCCGAGATCGTCCGTCGAGGGACCGTCCCCGACATCGTCAGCGACCAGACCGCGGCCCATGACCTCCGGGTGGGCTACATCCCGCAGGGAATGACGGTCCAGGAAGCAGCGGTCGCCCGGGAGGCGGACCTCGCGGGTTACCTGGCCCGGGTGAAATCTTCGATCGCTGTCGAGGCGCGGGCGATCTTGGAGATGCGTTCGCGCGGGGCCAAGGCGTTCGATTACGGCAATAACTTCCGGACCCAAGCCCGCGAGGCCGGCGTCACGAACGCCTTTGACATCGAAGGATACGTTCCGAGATACATTCGGCCACTGTTCGCCGTGGGAAGCGGCCCCTTCCGATGGCTCGCCCTCAGCGGCGAGCCGGAAGACATCCATCGGATCGACCGAATGATCCTTTCCGAATTCGCGAACAACGAGCACCTTTGTCGGTGGATCCGTCTCGCCTCGGAGCGAGTTCGATTCCAGGGTCTCCCGGCGCGTATCTGCTACATGGGATACGGCGAGCGGGAGGGATTCGGACACCGGGTGAATGCGATGGTGCACGATGGGGAACTGAGCGCTCCGGTCGCTATCGGTCGCGACCATCACGACACCGGCAGCGTCGCGAGCCCATTCCGCGAGACCGAGGCGATGCGCGACGGTTCCGATGCGATCGCGGATTGGCCGATATTGAACGCTCTCCTCAACGTCGCGAGCGGGGCGACGTGGGTGTCCGTACATCACGGCGGCGGGGTCGGCATCGGCAACTCCATCCACGCGGGTCTGGTGGTCGTCGCCGACGGGACTCCCGATGCGGACCGTCGGATCGGACGGGTACTGCACAACGACCCCGGTCTCGGCGTGGCACGTCACGCGGACGCAGGATATCCTTCGTCGATCGCGCTTCTCAAGGGCGCCCGGTTCCGCGTCCCGGGATTTGAGGCGAGCTCGGAGGCACGGGAGAAAGGCCCCTAGCGGCTCTGCGGATTTTTTGCCCGATCAGGGGGTTTGTGAGGGCCCCGTGCGACACCTTCGCATGGGGTCTAACAAGCATCTCCACTCTCGGAACACCCCCTTATGTCGGGGATTCGGGACTCCTCCCTCTGACGGAGTAAGCTCCGTCAGAAGGAAACATGGCGAAAATCGGCGGAACGAAAGGTTGGGTGGCCGCGGCGGGCGTCGCGCTTCTCATGGCCTTCGTGGCGGTCCCTGCGCTCTCGGGCGCGGCGAGCGCCGCCCCGGTCACGAGCGCGGTGTCGCCCAATTCGTCGACCCAATGGGCCTACGGAGGGCAAGGTTGGTCGAACAACACCCTCCAGTACGGGAATGTGACGATCACGTGGGACGCGTCGTTCGGGTGGACCGTAGTGTTCACTGTCACGCCGACGACCCTTGACACCTGGATGCTCGAAGAGCAGCGGACGGTCGGAATCACGATCGCCGCGAGCTATTCGGGACCCATCCTGCACGCAACGTACAACTACCACGGTCAGGAAGCGGACGTGGCGTTCGCGAACCTGACGAACCAATCGGCCGTCTACGTGAACGGGCAACCTGTCCCGGCGCTCGGCATCGACAACGCGTCGGCGTCCCTCAGCGGGGCGATTTCTCAGGCCGTCACCAAGACCATCGGTGGCCACACGGCCAGCGCGTCGCTGGACGTTACCGGCGTGGCCCAGGTGGCCACTTCGTTCAGCCCGTCCCTCGGACTGATCCCGCTCAACCTGACGGGAGTCAACGAGTGGAACTCGTCCGCGATCGGGAGCCCCTCGGCATCCTGGAACGTGAGCTACTCGTGGATGGACCAGGGGTACAACGGGACCACCGGGTCCGGCGCCGGTTCGAAGGCGGGTTCCCTAAGTGGTACTGGTGTGGTCAACCTGACCGGATACAAGGTGCACCTCCCGCCCCCGGTCTTCCACGATGGGAAGGACCGGACGGCGATCGTGCTGGTCGTCCAGGGCGTCTTTGACAACTACGACGGGTTCATCTTCGTGCCGCACGACTTCGACTTGTTCGGCACGGCGGCCCACGACTACGACGCGACCTCGTTCGGCTCGGCGGCGATTTCCGCGGAGACCCTCTACGTGAGCTCGGGGCCGGATGGTCCGAGCGTGACCGCGGCGTCCTCGACCTTCGGCTCGGACGACCAGTCGGTGAACGCTCTCGCGACACCGTCGCCCCAGATCAGTCCGCCGGCGGGGGCCGCTACCCCCGGCTCGCCCGGCGACACGGTCCTGGCTCAGCCGATGAGCGTGAGTGCGGCGAACTCGGAAGCGAACTGCCTGACCAACGGTTGCGGCGGAGCCACAGCCGCCGGTATGGGCGGTGCCCTGCTCGTCGCCCTGGTGGGCGTCGCAGCCGCCCTCGTGGTCGGAACGGTCGGTGTGATCGAGTGGCGTTCCTACGCCCGGCGCCGGTCCCAGAAGGGCTTGGTCGGTGGGTACAGTGCAACTTGGCCGAACGGCGTTCCCCCCGCCGCGGCCCACTCTCCCTCGATGGGGCCGTCCGACGGGAAGAACCCCGAGGACGACATCATCCGACAACCCTGAGGAGACCGCGCGCCCCACGGTGGGTCCTTCGGGGCCCACCGAACCCCTTCCTGCTTTTTCTCTTCAGACGACGAGGCGGTCCCGGTCCGCTCAGCGGGCGGAGCGCGATTGCATTCGAAGGACCGCGTCGATCACTACGCGGTCGGTCGGGTACTTTACTCGCTCCCGAGCGGTCGGCAGGTCGAACCATTCCGCCCGGTCGAAGATCTTCTCGGGATGCGGGGACGTCTCGGAGGTGTACGCAAGAAAGTAGACGGTCGTCTTGTGCACGTTCTCCTGCGTCTTTGGGCGGAAAAACCGGTAGGAGACCTCGGCGACTTCCTCTCCCAGTCGAACATCGGTGAATCCGGTCTCTTCGCGAATCTCGCGGGTCGCGGCGTCGGCGAGCGATTCCCCGGGGTCCACGTGGCCTTTCGGAAAGCACCAGCGGTCCTCATCCCGCTGATGGAGCAGGAGTGTCTCTTGCCCAGAATCCCTTAGGAGAACCGCCCCCGCCGCGAGCTCCGCAATGATCGCCGACGCCGGACGATACGGTTCGCTTCGGGGAGGCACGGGAGCGCGGAATCGGCCCGGTACTAAGAAAGCTCGCTTCCACGAAGCTTATGGACCGTCGGAGGTCGTGGGGGTCTGTGCTCGACCCGGGCGAAGATTATGCGACCCTGGGAGAGCTCATCCGCGGGAAAGCTCGCAAGAACGGGGACCGGATAGCCCTTCGGTTCGGGGACCGAGTGTTCTCCTATGCCGAGCTCGACCGCGAGACCAATCGGGTCTCGAACGGGCTGGCGGCCGCGGGAATCGGGCGGGGCGACCGGGTAGCGAGCCTGCTGTTCAACTCACCGGAGTTTCCGCTCACGTGGTTCGGGTCGGCCAAGCGCGGATCGATCCTGGTCCCGCTCAATACGGGATTGAAGGGAGAGCTCCTTCGGTACGAGCTTGCCGACAGCGCTCCCGCTGGCCTCGTCATCGACCGCCGACTGTGGGACGCCTACGCGCCACTGCGCGACTCACTGCGCATTCCCCATGAATGGGTGGTCGCGTCGGGACCCGAAACGACACCGGCACCGGCAGGGACGACCCCGTTTTCGGACTTGCCCTCCGACCGCGAAGTCGGCCCGGTGCCGGTCGTTCGAGCGGAGGACCCCGTCTCGATCATGTACACGAGCGGGACGACCGGCCCCCCGAAAGGAGCCATCATCCCGCACCAGAAGCAGATCACGACCCCGGTCGAAATCGGTCGGCGCAGCCGACTGACGCCGTCCTCGATTCTTTTCACGGCCCTCCCTCTGTTTCATTGCAACGCGCAGGAGATGACCGCCCTCACGGCGCTGCTGAACGACCTGAGTGCTGCGTTCGATGAGCGATTCCACGCCAGCACCTTTTGGGAGACGGCGGCGCAGGTTCGCGCCACCCATGTTTCTCTGCTGATCTCGATGATCAACGTTCTGTTCAAGCAGCCCGTGAAGCCCACCGACCACGGGCATACCGTGCGGACTGCGTTGACCGCCGGCACAACCCGCGGGATCTGGACCGAGTTCGAGCGCCGGTTCGGCTTGACGATCGTGGAGTTGTACGGGATGACGGAATGCGGCTGCACCACGTTGATGAACCCGCCCGAGGCGATTCGGGTTGGCTCGGTCGGCACTCCTCTCGGGTTCGTGGAGGCCGACGTCGTCGACGATGAGGACCATCCGGTGCCCGTCAACACGCGCGGCGAACTTGTGGTGCGGCCCAAGAGCCCGCACACCATGTTTGCGGGGTATCTCAACAAGCCGGAGAAGACCGTCGAAGCATGGCGGAACCTCTGGTTCCACACGGGCGATTACGTGACCCGCGACGAGGACGGCTACTATTATTTCGTCGACCGCAAGAAGGACATCATTCGTCGGCGAGGGGAGAATCTCGCGCCGTACGACGTGGAGTCGGTGCTCAACCGCCACCCCGCCGTATTCGAGGCGGTCGTGGTCGGGGTCCCGTCTCCGCTCGGAGAGGAGGACGTGAAGGCGTTCGTTCAGCTGAAGCCCGGAGCCCAGGTCGCGCCGAAGGAGCTCTTCGAGTTCTGCGTCACGAACCTTCCGTTCTTCATGGTGCCCAAGTACCTCGAGTTCCTCGAGGAGATCCCGAAGACCGCGAACCAGAAGGCCCAGCGATTCGTGCTGCGCGGGCGACGAGGGGGCGAAGAACACGACCGAGACCAGCTCGGGGTCATCCTCCCGCGCCCGTAAGTTGCCGCCCTCAGAACCGAAAGGTCCGGTCCTCCTGGACACGAATGCACTGCTCCTCCTCGCTCGGACCCGGTTCCCGATGGAGCCCGAGGTCGACCGGCTCCGCCCGGGCGCGCACATTGTGGTTCCCTCCTCCGTGGTCGATGAACTGGAGCGCCTCGTCGCTCGGCGCGTGCCCGACGCGCGAACCGCCCTGGCTCTCGCCCGGCGGTTTCCCATCCTTCCGGTCTCCGGCCAGGGCGATACCGCGGTGCTCGACGCGGCGGTGCGTCATCGGGCCTGGGTTGTCACCGCGGACCGGTCGCTCGCCGAACGACTCCGCTCGCAAGGTATCAACGTTCTGGTCCCACGCGACCGCCATCGCCTCGAGGTCCATCGAGCGCGAGCCTCGGCTTCCCCACCCGGACCATCGGTCCCCTAGGCTCGAGGGCCACCGCCGTCGGCAACGGTTATGAATCGGTCTCGACTCGTGCAATTCGTTCCGTTTTTCAACCCATGCGCGATGACGACCGACTGCTGAACCTCACCGATGTCCAATTCGGGGCCGGCATCGTCGGCGTCTGCGACATCTGCGGCACGCGACAAGCGGTCATCGTTCTGACGAAGGAACGGTTCAAACTCTGTGTTTTGGATTTTCTGAACAAGACCTGGATCAAGACCGACAAGAAACCCGGGGTTCCTGCCCCCATCTATCGAAGTGAGCGGGTCGCGTTCGAGACGCGAGCAGTGAGTTCGGGAAAGGCCCAGGCGATCGTCCTCTCACCGACCAAGGTCGTGAAGCACCCCGTCGTGCTGCTGACCCCCGACGTCTACGGCATCACCACGACCCTCCTTGACGCGGCAATCCGCTTCGCCCGCGAGGGGTTCGAAGTCCTGATCCCGGACCTCCTCAAGACCGAGGGCGTCGGAACCGGGCATCACCTTGCTCTCCGGTCGAGCGCGCAGTTCCGAGGGGGAGTGGCTGTGGGTTCTCGAAAAGTAGCCCTGCTCCTCCAACTCTACGGCGATGCGCTCGACTACCTCCGCGGGCGGGAGATGGTGGACCCGACCAAGGCGGCGGTCTTCGGCACCTCCTACGGGGCGAGCCTCGCCCTCGCGCTGGCCGCCCAGGACACTCGGCTCGCGGCAGTGGCACTCGCCTACCCGATGCCCGTGCAACCGCCCGACCTCGCAAAGCTCGTCACGGTCCCGCTTCTCTTCGTCGGAGGCAGCGAGGACCGCTCGGCGGCAAAGTCGCGCGCGCAACTCCTTGCGGTGGCCTCCACCGGAAAGGTGGCGTGCGAGTTCGTCGATATTCCCGGAGCCCGCCATGACTTCCTGGCCCGGGACCTTTCCGGGTACGAGGTTGGCCCTGCGGAGCTCGGGTGGACGGGCATCGTGGCGTTCCTCAAGCGAAACTTGAGCCCGCCTCCTCCGAAACCGCCCGTGATGCCTCCGAAGCCTGCGGGAACGCCTCCGTCGGCGGCACCGGCGCCCAAACCGGTAGCCCCGGTACCCTCTGCGGCCCCTCCTCCGAGTCCTCCGTCCGCCCCCGCGACCCCGACCCCGGTGGCCTCGCCACCGGGCTGATTTTCTCGCCCGAGCTCAGGGATCGCTCGGGACTTTTGAAGCCGTCTCGACCAGTTCCTTCGCGGCCCGTGTGAAGCGCATCGCCTTGGCAAGATTTCCTTTGATCCGGAACGTCCCGTCCAGGATCGCCTTCACCGGGTCGAGCTGGCCGTGCAGAAGCTTCGCCCAGTTTTCCGGAGTTCCTTGGTACACGAACTCGCTCGGCACCGAGCGAGCGTCCTCGTGGAAGGTGGCGGCCGAACACTCCCCGTGGGCGAGCGCGAGGTGGACCCCAGGAGAAGGGGCCGACGCGTCCGCGCTCCGCACCAGGAAGAGGATGTCGCCCTCCCAGGCCTGCGCCGCTGACCGGTACGCTTCGTTCTGGTTGAGCACGGACCGGAATTCGACCGCCCACTCGGCTGACGGGAACTTCATGGCCCCGCGATCCTCGCTCCCCCTAAGACGAATACGGTCTCCGGGGCCACGGAGCCGCGCGCGTGTTCAGGTCGAGTAATCGTAGAACCCCATCCCGGTCTTTCTTCCGAGATGGCCCGCGTCCACCAACCGCCGTAGGTAGGGTGCGGGTCGATATTTTGAGTCCCCGAATTCACGAAATAGGGTCTCGGCCACTTCCAGGGAGACGTCCAGACCGATCATGTCGGCGAGCTCGAACGGGCCCATCGGCATCCCGGCGCCGGTCTTCATCGCGAGGTCGATGTCCCGCGAAGAGGCGAGATTCTCCTCGAGGGCGAACGACGCTTCGTTGAGTACCGGGATCAGCAGCCGGTTCACCACGAACGCCGGCGACTCCTTCACCCGGATCGGGACGAGAGGATAGCGATGGTTGCGCAGCCCCTGAAGGAAGTCGATCGTGTCGGTCAACACGTCTTCCCGCGTTTCCACACCCCCCGACACCTCGACCAAGGGAAGGGTCGTCGGCGGGTTGAAGAAGTGCGTGACGAGCGTCTCGCGCACGTGCTTCAGTCCCCGCGCGAGGCGCGTGATAGAAAGCGAGGAGGTGTTCGAGCCGATGACCGCGTGGTCCGGGACCGCTCGGTCGAGGGCCTCGAGGACCGGTCGCTTCACGTCCGAACGCTCGAAGACCGCCTCCACGACGAAGTCCACGTCGCCGAATGCTCCGTAATCGGTGGTCCCGTGCACTCGCGCGACGACCTCGTCGCCCCGAGCGCGAGAGAATTTTGAGGCCAGCTTCGCACGGATCTTCGACTTCTGTTCCTCGGAGAGATCGCCCGCCAGTTCGGAGATCCGTTCGATCTCCTTGGGGGCCCGGCTCTCATGGTAGCGGACCAGCTCGTCCACATATCCTCGGACCCGGGCGAGACCCTTCTCCACGAGCGGCGCGTCGACATCTTTCAGGACGACGTCGATTCCGTTGAGCGCGAGGACCTCCGCGATGGCGGCCCCCATCGTGCCGGCCCCGACGACTCCCGCCTTTGCGACTCGCATATCGGCTCCGGGCGCGGGAGCGCGAGGCCGCTACATAACCTGGTGGAGAGAAATCCCCTCGACCCGGGTGCGCCGACACCGTTCCCCTGGACGGGTCCCGATCTCGGTCCTCGGCTACTCGCGAGAACTCAAAGCGGCCCTTCTCACTTCACGCAACAGCCCGTCTTCGTGCGTCCGGCTCGCTCTCGTATCCTAAAGTTTAAGGAGCGGACGCGGCTCGACGACCTCACGCGGGGATAGCCCAGCCCGGTAAGGCGCAGGATTGCTAATCCTGTGGTGATTTCACCTCGGGGGTTCAAAAGAGGGGTCGGCCCGACCGCCCCCTCGGGACGTCCCCCTCCCCGCGCTCTTAGCGCGCGGGCTCCGACTTCGCGCGGTAGACGTCTTTCTCGTGACGGACCTCCACCAAAGCCCCCGCCGCCGGAAGGGCGCCGTCGACGATCGCCAGAACGCGCACGGCATCCGCGAGCTCGATCAATGCGAGACGGTGGGGGGCGTGCCAGCCGGACGCTGGGTAATGGAGCTCGGTCGATGCGAGTACCCGGCCCACCGCCGACGTGAAGTACGGCGCAAAATCGGAGGAACCGCACTTTGGGCAGGGCCCGTCGCTCGGGAGGAACGGCGTTTGGCAGGCGTGGCACCGCGAGAGCTCGAGGGTCGTGCCGGCGATCATGGGGTCTTCGACCCCAGGATGGTCACGAAATTGTGCGACGCGATCCCGCTCATCGCCTGGGCCAGTCCGATTTTCGGCCGAGTGGCGATGGCGTGGCGACCGGCCTCCCCTCTTAACTGAAGAGCCACCTCACCGATCTCCGCCAGCCCCGAGGCAGCGACGGGGTGACCTCGTCCGATGACCCCTCCGCTAGGGTTGACGGGCAACCGACCGTCCCGACCGACCCACCCTTTCTCGAACCATTTCGGGGCCTCCCCCGGACCGCAGATGCCGAGGTCTTCGATGTGGATCAGGGAGAACGGGGAGAACGCGTCGTGGACCTCCACGACGTGGAGCTCTTTGCGGGTCAGGTGCGCCGCCTCGTAGGCCCGACGCGCGGCGAGCCGCGTGGCGGCGAAGCTGGTCAACTCTTCTCGGTCCACCAATCGCAACGCGTCGAATCCCTGACCGAGGCCGAGAACCGTCGCGGGACCGGTACCCTTCTCCACCACGACCGCGGTCGCTCCGTCGGAGATCGCCGAGCAGTGAAGCAGTCGGAGAGGGAGGGCCACCGGGCGGCTCGAGGCGACCTCCTCGGCGGTGACCGCCTTCTGGAAGTGGGCGTTCGGGTTCGCGACGGCCATCGAGCGGGCGTGCACTGTGGCGAGGTCGCAGACTGCGGTCGTCAGGCCGTACCGTTGCAGGTATCGTTGGGTCACAATTCCGGCGAGCCCGGGCATCGTGGCGCCGGCAGCCACCTCACTCATGTGCAGGGACGCCGCGAGGTCCTTGGTGATCTCGGCCGTCGAGCGGTCGGTCATTTTCTCCGCAGCGACGACCAGCGCCCGATCGAAGCGACCCGTTTCTAGTGCCATCACGGCGTTGTGGAAGGCCATGCCGCCCGTGCCACTCGAAGAGTCGACCCGAAATCCCGCAGCGGATTCGAGGCCGAGCCGACCCGCGAGGCGAGGCAGGAGCGCCTCGCGTCCCTGCGGCCCCTGCGCGAACATAGAACCGGCCACGAGCAAGTCGATCGGCTTGCGGCCGATTCCCTCGAGCGCCACGCCTGCGGCTTCGGCCGCGAGGTCGATGAGCCCCTCGGGTCGCTTCCCGTATCGGCCCATGCCGACGGAGGAAATGTGGACCGTCACGTGCCCACCGTGATCGCCGGCTCGAGAAGATAGTGGACGTGCGAGAGGAATTCAGAAAGGGGTCGCCCCTCCTCCCAACGGAGAATCCCGTTGCCCTCGGGCGTACGGCTTACGGGCGGCAGTCGGCGGCAGAGCGCGCCAATTCGGCCCGACGAGGGAATCTCTCCCGCTACGAAGACGCGCCAATTTTCGGTGGAACGAAGTCCCACGCGACGGTATGCATACAGGACCGTGAGACCCACCCGGTCGACCGCCTTCCTGTGAGCTTCCAACTGAGCGTTGGCGCGGCCACTCGCCGCGGAGAAGCGGATGACCGGCTCGGCCGAGGCCTTGACTTCGAGCGGGAAGGCAAACTCCCGGCGAAGGGCGACGAGGTCGAACCCGAGGGATCCGGCCGCCCGGATGATGAGGAACGGCTGCTCGATGAGCCGTTCGAAGGCGGAACGCTCGGTCGGGGGGAGCGCCCGGGCGTACCCACGGACGGCGTCCGGTTGCCCTTCGAGCAGGCTCCGGAGTTCTCGTTCGTAGGAGGAGGAGCTGTGTCCGACCACGGTCGGAGATTCTGTCGGTGGGATAATATAAGTCGGTCGGAAGACTCGCGGGGGAAAGTGGCGGCTTCCGTCGGCCTCGAGATACTGGCGTCCGACTTGCCGGTGGCTCGAGTCCTCGCGGGGCTCGTCGCCGACTCCGACCGTCGCCGCACCGTTCGAGGTCTCGCGGCCCAACCCGCTCGTTTCCGGCTGTCGGAGTTGCGCACGAAACTCCTGCGGGAGAGGGTCTTCGAGGACCCCTCCCGTCTGCTCACTCGTCTGAAGCGGCGGGGATTACTCCTCGAACTCCCTGAAGGGAAGGGAGAGAAACTCTACCAGGTCCCGTACCCGGAAGAGCTTCGGCAGCTTCTGCTCGACGAGGTGGTGCGGTCGGAAGCGATCGAGACCTCCGCCCTCGGCCCGGTTCCCGACGAGCGCGCGGAAATTCGGGCGATGGACGGGGAGTTCCTCGACCGCCTTCGGGAGGTCCTGCGCGACCGTCTCGACTCGACTGTAGAGTTCGGGAAAACGTTCAACGTGCAGAAGCTCGCCGGCTACCTGAAGGGTCTGTTCGGCGAGGAGCTTTATTTCGACTCGTTGATTTCGCTCCTCCAGCAATACGCCCTCGCCGATACCCCCCTGCTCGCGCCCACCGGGCGACCCACGGGCGCGACCGGGTTCCATCTCGCCCTCTTCGGGCCGCCGGGAACGGGAAAGACGTTCTCGATCGACGACCTGATCCGCGGTAACCCGCGCAGCGGTGTACCCGCCCACGGACTTCCCGGTCGGAATCGCTACTGCGGCGGGATCACTCCGGTCCAGTTCTTGCGAGTGGGGGCCGCCTACACCGGGCGAACGTTCAATTTCATCGTCCCTGAGTTTAACGACTGGTTCAAGTATCGAGGGATGGTCGAGCCGCTGAAATTGGTGATGGAACAGCGGGAAGTGAAGTGGGAAACGACCTTCGGAACCGTCGGACCCTACACGTTCCGCTCGTTTTTCTCCGTGAACTACAACGTCCGCACCGCCGGTGCCCAGGATTACTGGACGACGATCGCCGACCCCAACTTCGCGGCGCTCGAGGACCGGATGCTGCTTCGGTTCCACCCGATGACTCGGGCGCGGTTCCGTGCGGTAGAGGCCAGTTCGGAACGTCTTGAGCTGGGGGAGATTGACTTTGCCCTCGCGGAGAAGATCCGCGACCACCTGACGCTCGTCTACGCGATCGAGACCGGGCATCCGCTCGTCGTCGGGAAGTTCCGCGCGCGGCCCGTTCGGCTCGAGCGCTCGCTCTACGAGAAGCTCCGGGAGGTCTCCGAGCGGGCGCTCAAGACCACGGACTTCCCGAAGTTCTCACCGCGGCTCAAGTCCCGCGCCGTCCGTCTCGCCGCGGCGGCCTCCCTGCTGACCTATTTCGCCCCGGCTCCCCAGGAAACCGTGAAGATCGGCCCCGAAGAATCTGAGTTCGCGCGCCGGTTCTACGAGGAGGAAATCCGTGCCCGAGAAGGGCGCCACGGACGCTCGGCCGCCTAAGCGCGAGCGACCGGTCCGGTTCCGGCGGCCGGCCTCCGAGGTCGTGCAACGGGCGGCGCGACGCGTCGTGCGGGGCGGGAAGGCCTCGTTTTCCTCCCAGGCCGAGTTTCGGGCGGCCCTCCTGAAACTCCTGCGTCGGGACGAGCCGTTGGCCGTCCTCGGGGGCGCGCGGCTTCGCCGGCTTCTCATCGATGTCCCGGGAGTACGCATGTCGGTTCGTTTCACCGAGCGTGCGACTTCTCGGCCGCTCGTCGCATGTCCTGTCTGCGGCTCGCCCCTTGCCC
This sequence comes from uncultured Thermoplasmata archaeon, assembly GCA_963730815.1. Classification (GTDB taxonomy): domain Archaea; phylum Thermoplasmatota; class Thermoplasmata; order Lutacidiplasmatales; family UBA184; genus Lutacidiplasma. The sequence continues at coordinate 607,206 of CAVSTD010000008.1, read as the reverse complement.
CAATCCACAATCGCACGCTCACGGGGGACACGGTCGTCCTCGGACAGCGATGCACCCGATGCGACTATTGGACTCACGCGGCGCGCAGGGTGCCCGTCCGATACCTCTTTTCCGAAGCGGGAATCGACGGCAGACCGCGGCGAATGGGAGAGGCCCGGGCGACATCCCGTCGTTCGCCCTAGGGCGGAACGTAGGGAGATACGGGCGCGCTGGGGGGACGACCTCGATTGCGAGAGCCTGCGACCAACAGCACGGCAGCCGCGAGCACTCCACCGACCAACAAGCCGAGGAACAATCCCGGACCGAAGTTCGCCGTCAGAGCGGGAAGACTGCTCGTCGTGTTCGTGGTGCTCGTGTTCTGAGAAATCGTAACGGAAAGATTGGTCCGCACGCCCGCACCTACTGCGTCGGTAAGTGTCGCATCGACGGAGTACTTGCCCGCCAACGCGTAGTTGTGGTTCACCGAGAGGCCGGTGGCGAAGGAACCGTCGCCAAACGCCCATGTAACGAGATACGGCGGCGTACCTCCCGCGACCGTCGATCGGAACGGCACTGGTGTCCCTGGGAACGTGAGGTTCGAGCTCGAAGTGTTCCCCGAAGCGAAGGTGGCAGCCAGTGACGGATGAATCGTCACCAGCACCGTTAGATTTGCTTTCAGTCCCAACGAATCGGTGTAGGCGAAAGAGACCGAGAAGTTCCCCGACCTCGTCCACGCGTGCGTCGCGTTCAGTTGATCGAGACTCGTTCCGTCGCCGAACGTCCAACCCTCTTGGAGCTCTCCAATTCCGCCCGTAACTGTTGCCGCAAATTGCAGAGGGAAGTTGACATCGGTAACGTTTCGAGGTTCCAGCGAAATCGCGACACTCGGGGGCGCGACCACAACCACCGCCGTGGAAGTAGTTGTTGGATGCCCCGGTGGAATCCCTGACCTCCGTGGTGACCACGAACGTACCGGGTTTTGTGTAGGCATGCGATGCATTTCTTCCGGACGCTGTGGACCCGTCCCCGAAAGACCAGAGATACGAATAGGGCGGCAGTCCGTTCGAGGCCGACACATTGCCAACGAGGGGAATGCCGATGTCAAGCTTCGGCAACGTTGAGGGCGAGAACGTGGTCTTGAGCGCAAGCGAGCGCAGCACCGTCAACGTAGTCGTAGCGTTAGTCAGAGAAGTCAAAGGAATCCGTCACATTGACAGAAAGTGAAAAGTCGCCGGTCGCGGTGGGCGTGCAATTCAGCCGAATCACATTCGCGGTAACGCAACCGGGTGGCAGTCCGTAGTAGCGTAATCGCTGAAAGTCCCGCACCGCCCTCGTAAGTGATAGTGATTGAAGTTGGGAAACCGAGATCGAGGGTCGATGGACTCGCACCAAAGCCCGTGACCTCGAGAGGGCTGCTAAGAACGCTGATCGTCCCGGAAAGTTCGTTGGCTACCCACAACATCGCCGACCCGGGTACGGGGTCTGGCCTGTGCGGTCACGACTCCGAATCGCATCCGGAAATTCTCCGACAGGAATTTCGATGGCGGATCCCTCGCTGTCCGAAATTGACGCTCCGTTCAGCTCGGATACGGATCCTTGCTCGCCTGAAAGAAGCCCGACGGTCGCGATGAATATTCCCGTCCGAGAAGGTTCGTAAACCTCCCCGAGCACCCGTGCGATCCTCCCAAAACTATTGGTCCTCCATCGATTGAGAGCGAGCTCGCGTTCAGGAGGGACACCTGATCACCAGCCGCGTAGACCTGGTGGTCTACCGGATCGTAGACGATGCCCGTGAGATTGTGTCCCGCGGAGAGCGAGGAATCCACAACGTGACCCGGTAACCGAATTAAGAACAGCGATCGCAGCCGACGACACTAAGACGAATGCCTCCGTGTTCGAGGGGTCAATTGCAATTGCTTCGGCCGACCTCGGCGGCGGGCAACAGCCCCGTTGTAAACGAAACTTGCACTTGTCGCCAAGGTCCACGGCCGAGATGCCCGACAGACTGTCCACCAACCAGAGCAGATTGTCCGTCTTGATCCAAGACGAGTTGAGAATCCGCTCCGCTGAGTCCGGCACCGATGTGATCGGCTGGTCCGTAGTTGAGTTGTAAACTTTCAGCCCATATTGAGTTCCGATGTATAGTCGTTCGGATGCTCGAATCCGTGACCACGGAAAACGACGGTGATGAGGTCACGAGTGCCGGTGAATTCTGCGTTAATGCCAACGAACCGAAGGGGTAAACCAGAGATCCATTACCTGCGGAGACGAAGATCTTGAGACCCGCCATAGGGGAGCTGATCGATACCAATTGCGGCGCTGTGTTCGGGGAAATTGCAGCGGTCTCCCATCGGACGTCAGGTCTACAATTCGAGGATGCGGACCTCGATGACCACGAATACACGTTGCCCGATTCGAGGGGCTAGCACGAGTCTGCAGACGCATTTCGATCAACGGTATTGCAGTGCCCCGATTTGAGTCCCGAAACTCGAATTCAAAATTGCAAGATCGCCACCACTCGCGTTCCCGAGGACAAACTCCGTTCCGTTCTCGGACGTTACCGGCTGAGCCTACTCTTACCGACCGTCAACGCTCGTAACGATGGCTTGTGGGTTGGCCTGAAAAATCGTTGAGTAGGGGCTCGAAGGCACTGTCGCGACGACGGTGTTTGCCTCACCCGAATAAGCTACCCCAGTGCGGGACCAGAGAGAAGCGAAACCGGAGGTTGGTGAACGGTGGGATTGTCAGCTATGACGACCGAAACGAAGCCTTGCTCCCGGCGTTTGCGACAAAACCAGCCCATCCCGTCGAATCGTCGACAAGAGATGTTGGATTGGTTCCAACCGCAACGCTGCCATAGACACCTGGTTGTTGATTGCGTCGATGACGGTTACGTTCGATGAGCCATAGTTCGCCACGAATACGCTATTCGACCCTGGGTCGAACGCTACCGCGTCGGGGTCGGAGCCGACTGCGATCGATGCCTTGACGATGGCATCGGAGACGGGGTTGATCACGGCGACCGAATCGGTACCGGGTTCGGTCGCGTAGAGGAAACCGTTTCCGGGGTCGTAGGCCAGGGCGGACGCGTTCGAGAGATTAGTGACGAGCTGGTCGAAGCTCTTCGTGGCCAGGTTGAAGACCGCGGCGGGCGCGATCGTAGGGAGCGGAATTCCGGGAATCGATACGCTTCGCTGTGGGAACCATATCGAGTCCGTCGAGGGGACGTATGCCGGACTCCCCACCTCCCAGGCCGAGACGGTCGAAGTGAAGCTGCCCGGCAAAGAGGTGTTGAAGCCGGGGAACACCGTGCGGACGACCGACCCGACGGGTACGTTCGCGGAATTCGGATTTGCAGTGATCTCCTTCGGAAGCGAAGGACCCGTGGGCGCCCACGAGTCACGGACCCCGTTTCCGAGGAACGAAGCCGTCTCGGTAGCGGCAGTCGGCAGCCCCGCGCCACCAGGCGCGGCGGCGTGTGAAACGATGACGCTGCTCGCGACCATCGTTACGGCAACGACTACGACGACCCAGTCGTAGCGCCACGGGACCACGGCGGTGCGGGTCCGCCCGATAGCCATGGCGGTCCGAATCAGGAGACCCGGTATTAAACAGAGAAGGGAACGGTCACTGCACCGTCCGGATGACGCGACCGGCGTGCGCGTCGATGAGCACCGCCAGGTTCTCGCCCTTGTGGTCGAATCGGAAGTACCAGATCGGGGTGTGCAACAGTTCGCCCTCCGAGACCTGCACCTGAGAGTTGAGGTTCGAGACCATGTGGTGTTTCTGGTGCGCTGCCTCGGACTGAAGCTGCTTCACGTACGCCTCCGCGGCGAAGCGTGCCGAGTCCTCGCCGAGGTCACCGTTCAGGATCGGGGCGGATTCGGGGATCGCCTTCTTGTCGAAGAAGGTGCGGTCGGCGAGCGAGAACTGGTAATCCTTCGGTTGGTAGGCGCTCATCGCCTTCACCGCCACCACCGGATACTCGTATTGGCCGGAGATCGTCTCGGCCCGAGTGGGATTCACGACCGGGCCCGCCATGATCGGGATCACCGTGAAGCCGCCCCGTCGACCTCCGAGCGCGCTCCCGAGGAGAGCGCCTGCCGCGATCGTGCCGACGGTCGTTCCCACGCTGGTGGCCACGGCCTGGTACTGATAGGTCGTCGTCGCGGACGCGGGCACGATCCAGAAGGGAACGAAGCTGAGGCGCTCCTCGGCGATCTTCGACTCTTCCAGGAAATGCCGGTGGAAGAAGCCCTGGTCGAGGTACGCGCGAACGGTCTTGAGCGCCGTATCTCGGTCCGTGACCGTCAGCGAGAGCATCGTGTGCTTCGAGATCTCCTTCCAGCCCTGGCCACCGAGGGTGATGGAACCACCGCAGTAGTCGCACGTGATGACCATCTCACCGAACGTCGGTTTGATCGGGGCGCCGCACGAAGGGCACTTAAGCTCCTGAACCCCCGCGCCCGCAATCGGGGGCGTCGAGGGGGTCGCGGTCGCGGCGGAGGCGGAAGGGGCCGTTCCGGCGCCCTGGACGGGGGTCCCGCACTTCATGCAGAACTGCGCGTCGTCGGGAATCTGAGCGCCGCACTTCTTACAATATGCCATCCTTCGAACCTCCTATCGGTGCGAGTACCGCTCGGCTGGCCCCGGCGGATTAGAGCGCCGCTCCGCAATTGGGGCAGAATTTGCCGGTGGTCTGAGTATCCATTCCGCACTTGGGGCACTTGCGAGAAGCGGGAGCGGCAGGCGCCGCGGGCGGAGCCAGCGAAGCACCGCAATTCGCACAGAACTTGACTCCCGGAGCGTTCGGCTGGCCGCACTTGGGGCACGGAGCGCCTTGCGCCACCGGGGCCGGTCCGCCCATCGGGTTTCCGCAGTTCGGACAGAACCGCACTCCGGCGGGGACGAGCGTCGCGCACTTGGGGCACGGCTGGCCGGGTCCCGGTCCGTAGGCGCCCTGCATTTGGCCGGCCATCCCGTAGCCGATGCCGAGCCCCGCACCGAGTCCGACGCCCGCGCCGGCCAGCGAGCCGGCGGCGCCGGAAGGATTCGCGGCGGCAGTGGTCATCGCCTGGCCTGCCTGGTACTGCATGTAGTTCACGCCGAGAACGCTCATCTCCGAGCGCGTATCGACGGCCTTCTGCACGTTGTCGGGGAGGTTGATCGAGAGTCCCTGGATCTGCTTGATCTCGACGCCGAGGGGGCCGAAGTGCTGCGGTGCGAAGCCGAGCACGGCCTGCTCGATCGTGGTGAGCTGAGTCGCAAGGTCGGTGACCCGCATGCCCTGGTCCTTGAGCTTCCCGAGGCTGTTGTAGACGAGGATCACCATCTGGTCGCGGAGCCGAGACTCGACGTCGGCGCTGGTGACCGCGCCGAACGTGCCCACGAACTGATTGATGAAATTGTCCGGCGCCCGACGTTCCAACGGTATTGGCCGAAGACGCGGAGCTGCACCAGACCGAAATCCGCATCGCGGAAGACGTACGGTTCGGCGCTGCCGAACTTCCCGTCGAGGATGCGGCGTTGCAGATAGTAGACCTCCGCCTCCTGACGGACGCCCGAAAGCTCCTTGACCAGCCCGCCCACGATCGGGGCGTTGATGCTGGTGAGCGCGTAGCGGTCCGGCTTATCGAGGTAGGCGAGGACTTTTCCATCCCGGTAAAAGACCGCGGTCTCGTCCTGCCGGACGACGACGTTGTCGTTCAAGCGGATGTTGCGCGGGACGCGCCACATCACGTTGTTGCCCTTGTAGACGTCCTCCCAGTTGATAGTGGTCGAGCCGAAGAGGCTGCCCCCCTTCGCCGGAATCGGATTGTTCGTGACCATCGCTCGATTTCCTCCTTCCTTCCTCGCTACGAGATGCGGATCCCCTCGATGACCTGGACGCGCGCCTTGAACGCCTGGTCGAGTTGGTTGACCTGACCGCGCGCGGTCGCGACGAGGGTGGTGACCGCGGCCGGATCCGACCCCGTCGCGAGCGACGGGAGCGGGGCGATCGTCTGGTTGAGCTGGTCGGCGGCCTGGGCGAACCCGTAGTCGTACTCGTACAGGCGGTCGAGCTGCTGCGGGTTGATGCGCACCGCGGGGGAGATGCCGGTGTATCCCTGCTCCGCGAATCGGACCTGACCCTCCATACGGAGGAGGTCCGCGATGATCGGCGCGAGGTCGTACAGCGCCTGGAACTGGTTCGCGTTCGTCAGCGCGGTCCGGGAGTTCTCCACGGTCGTGCGCGCGTTCTTGATCTTGTCCGCCACCTGGATCCGCAGGAAGCTGTCGGCTTCGCGGATATCTTCGCCTTGCCGGTACCCGCGGAATCCGGGGATGAGCAGCTGGAGTCGCTTCAAGGCCCCGCGGTCGCTGTCGACCTTCTGACGGAGGTCGACCGGCGGAGAGCCTGCGGGGGCCTGCGTGCCGGTGGAGCTGCTGCCCTGGGTGAACAGGGACGACCCGCACGCGTTACAGTACTGAGAGCCCGCCGGAGCGGCGGAGCCGCACTTCGGGCATCGAAGAGGCGCGCCCGCGGAAGGAGGGGGAGGCGGGACCGGCGCGGAGACGTTGCCCGCCATCTTACGGGCTCCGCGGCGGCTTCGAAGGAGGAGAAGCGGGCGGGGGCGCGGTGGTGGGGACGCTCGGAGAGTTCGCGGCGGCGTAGGAGAAGGCGGACGGGGCGGTTTCGCTTCGCCATTCGGCCCTCGGGACCTGCTGGTTCGCCGTCGCGCGGACCGCACGAACCCTCCAGGCGATGAGGGCGACCGTGACGATCAACACCGCGACCAGGATGACGAGCCCTGTGAGCTGGTCGGTCGTCGAAATGCTGCTGATGTAGTACGGCCCGAGGCCCACGGTCAGGAACAGGACGGCGAACCCCATCCCGAAGAATCCCCAGGCGAGCGACCGCTGATAGCCCGGGTCGCGCGAGAGCGATTCCGCGAGGTAGCATCCGAGCGCAAAGAGTAGCGAGACCACGCCGATCAGGAGGAGTGCGGTATAGTGCTGGTTCGCGGTGAAGCTGTAGTAGAGCAAGAGGAAGACGAGCACCGCCAGCACGAGGAACAGCCCCGTCAGGAGCCCTCCGCTCCACTTCGTGGAAACCGGCTGCATGGTCGGAGACGTGGCCGTCATCGTTTGGTCGTTGGACGAAACAACCGGCGGCGCTATAAGAGTTCAGGTCCGGGGTTGGATTCAGAGTCGCGGTTCGTCGTCGGTCTTCTCGCGACGTGGTCGAGGGGCCGGGACGACGGGAGCCGGCGAATCGGCTACGGGCTTGCTCGCCGACTTCGGCGGAGCGGTAGCGGGAACCACCGAGGTCGAGCCGGTGGTGGGCTTGGTGGGTGACTTCGGGGCCGGGGCGGTCGAGCTTCGGGGGTGCTCGGCGGTCGCCTTCGCCCCTTTCGACGGCGGCTCTGGGCGGCTCGAAGGAGCCGGCCTCGTGGCGTGGGCCTCGTGATGGACTGTCTCGGTCTTCAGGGAGGCCGGTTTCCGCTGGAACACTCCCTTGATGCTCGAGAGGCCGGTGCCACGTGCCACTGTCCTACCGGAGGGCGTCTGGACGGTGACCCCGTCGAGCGGTCGAGTGCTGTCGGTCGTCACCGATTGCCCGCACTTCGGACAGCTCGGGAACTGGCCGATGCAGTGCTGACAAAGGGGGGCTCCGCACGAGTGGGCAACGGAAGCGAGCCCGCCGCACCCGACGCACCGCGGAGCCGCGGTCGACGCGGCGGAGGGCGAAACGGACGGACCCGGTGTGTACGCCACACCCGTATCCCAGTCGGCCGACGGAGAGGGAATGACCACCGTCTCCACCCCGCCGGGGATTTCGGAAGTGGGAACGGCGGCGGGGAAATCCTCCGAGCCCTCGGAGCTTTCTTGAGCGGCCTCGCGCGAACGGAACTCGGGTGAGTAGGCGCCCAGGTCGAGCGACGCCAACGGCGCATGGACCGCGGAGCCGGCTTGCTCAACGACCTTGATCACGCGGGCTTTGTAGATCCCGACCCGCAGGGTGCGGACCATCTGGAAGAGCGTCCGCTGCTCCGCCGGGAGCACGAGCGCCTTGCGGGCCAGGTCCTCAACGTCCGGCGTTAGCTTGAGGTTCTCGGGACGGAGGTCCGCTTCGAGGACGGCACGCAGGTACCCGAACAGCCGCTCGATCTGGTCGAGGGAGTAGGCGGGGGCCGAAAGGACCGCCACGTCGGCGAGCGTGAGACCGCGCCGTTCGATACCGGGCGGCCGATGCTCGATGGCGGACGTGATGAGGTGATACGAGGCGTTCTCGAGGTCCCGGATCTCGGTGGCGTCGAGTCGGTCGAGGTCGATTTTGAGATTGCGACCGATCGCGGTCAACACCGGCTCGAGAAACTCGTAGGGAACGTGCAGCGTCACGAAGAGGTCGTTCTTGGTGACCGAGCGGTTGAGGCGAGCCTCGAGAAGTAGCGCGTCCCGGGCGTGTCGCTGGATTTCGGTGTCGCGGGTCTTCTGAGCGGCCAATTTCTTACCGTCCTTCGCGGCGGCGTAGTCCGAGTCGAGCGCCAAGGCCCGGTCGAAGCTGGTCTGAGCGTCCGCGGGGCGGCCGGTGGCGAGCAGGGCCAAACCCCGACTCGTCCAGGCCTGTTTGTTCGTCGGGTCGGCGTCGGTCGCCCGCTCGTAGAATGCGAGCGCCTCGTTGGGATGCTCCATCCGTTCGGCGACGAACCCGGCGCGCAACAGGACCTCCACGCCCGCGGGTTGCAGGGCGAGCGCATGAGCGAAGGACGAGGCGGCCTCGTTCCACGACTGACGGGCCACGGCGAGTTCCCCCGCGCGGACCCAGAGGCCGACGCTCTTCGGGAGCGCCTCGACGCCTTTCTTGACCGCCTCGCTGGCGGGGTCCCACTGTCCGAGGCCGCTGTACGCTTCGGCCAGCAGCAAGTAGAGGGACTCCTGAGGGGGAACCTGAGGGATCGCCGCGCGCAGGAACTCCACCGCCTCGGCGTGCTTCCCCTCGTCCAGCATGGATTTCCCGATGCCCGCGAGGGCGACCGGAGATTTCGGGTCCCTCTGTCGCACCTCGTCGTACGCCACGCGGGCCTCGGCCGGGCGCTCGAGGGCTCCGAGGATCTCGGCCCGCAGAAGGAGGGCCGCGATGCTCGACGGAGCGCCGGTAGGGATCGACTTCATGCCGTCGTCGAGGACCTCGAGCGCCAGGTCCGGTCGACCCGCGTTCAACCGCAGGCGTGCTCGCCGCGTCGCGATCTCGACCTTCATCATCGGGTCGAGCGAGGCGGCCTTCTCGTACGCCTCGTTGGCCTCTTCGGACTTGCCCAGGTTCGCGGCAAGGTCCCCCCGCTCGAGGTGCAATGTCGCGTCCTGCGCCTCAGGGGCGGTGGAGGCCAGCAGCCGAACGAGGGCCTCGTACGCTTCCTTCGTCTCCTTCGCATCGCGATGGAGCCGATACATCTCGAGGAGGGCGGGGCCGTTTTCCGGCTCGAGAAGGAGAATCGCCTTCAGGGAATACAGGACCTCGGTCGGCCGACCGAGAGCGCGGAACGCGTCCGCGCGTGCTTTCCAGGCCGCAAGGTCGTTCGGGTCCTCCTTGAGGAGCGGGTCGGCGATCTGCACGGCCTCCGGGTACTGACCCGCGAGCAGAAGGGTCTCGGAGAGCGCGAGACGGCCGTGCCGGCTCTTCGGGTCGACCTCGAGCCCCCGCCGATAGTACGTGATCGCGTCCGCATAGGCGCCCTGGGCGCGCAATGCCTCGGCGACCTCGAAGTACGCGTGCGGGTCACCGTGGGCCGCCTGAACTGCCTGTTGGAGAGCGAGCAACGCCTCGGTTCGATGGCCGGAGCGGAGCAGCAGTTGACCCTTCTTCCGCAGGAAGAGCGGATTGTTCGGCTCGCGCCGCAGCAGCAGGTCGACGAGCTGGAGGGAACGCGGGTCCTGACCGACCTCCGAGGCGACCTCGGCGGCTCCCCAGAATAGGTCCGCGTCCTCGAGTCCGCCGACGATCGCTCGGTCGTAGGCCGAGATCGCCTCGGTGTAACGACCCGTTTCGCGCAGCGCGTGGCCGAGCTCCTTCAGGATGTCGTGCCGAAGGTGGTTCCCCTCGCGGTCGAGGAACGATTGGTACGCTCGGATCGCCCGCTCGGGGTCGTTCACGAGCCGAGAGGCTCGCGCGATGCCGAGCTCGCTCACGTTGGCCGCCTCCGGATCGCTGGAAGCCCGCTCGTAGGAAACTAGCGCGGTTCTTGCGGCCTGGTCCCGTTCGGCGGACCCTTCGGAGCGGTCGTACGCGAGGGAGAGGTACAGATTGCCTCGTTCGACCGCTACGTCGGTCCGGGTCGGGTCGAGCCGGAACAGTTCGTCGAGGACCGGCGCGAGTTGCCCGGGGTCGTCGGATTTCGCGACCAGCTCTTTCTTCTCGAGCAAGTACGGAAGTCCCCCCGGGTGGGCCTCGATGAGCGCGTCGTAGGCTCGGACGGACCCCGCGACGTCTCCGGCCGCCGAGAGGGTCCGGGCCAGCTCGAGCTGAGCTTCGAGGTCGAGTGGCTCCTCTGCAAGGACCGCGTCGGCGAACTCCCGAACCACGTCGTTCCGGTGTTGATCACGCCCGAGTTCGAGGGCTTTACGGAGTTCGCTGATCGCATGGGGATGCACTTTCAGGAGGCGGCGATACGCCTCGATGGCCGCGTCGGGGTGTCCGTTCGCAAGTTCCAGCTCGGCGATCCCGCGCAGTGCTTCGAGATTGTCGGGCTGGACGTCGAGGATCGCCCGACACGAGGTGAGGGCGGCGTCCACCCGGTCGAGTCGCAGCGCGAGGTCCCGCAGGTCGAGCAGGTTTTGCAGATTACGAGGGTCGATCTGGAGAATCCGCTCCCGGGCGACGAGCGCAAGGTCTGGCGAGGAAGCCTCGGAGAGGCGTGCGAGCTCGGTGAGCGCGTTCGCTTCGGGTGCCGTCGTGCCTTCGACGATCGCCTTCGCGATCGGGATCGCCTCTTCGGTGCGCCCGAGCTGGAAAAGGATGTGGGCTCGCAGTAAGGCCGTGCGCGCGTCATCGGGGTGGGCGGCGCGAACCTTCTCGAGCGGTTCGAGCGCCTCGGCGAGATTCCCTACGGCGACGAGGAGCTCGGCCCGGGCGAATTGAAGTTCGAGGTCTTCGGGGTGGGATTTCAGCAGCTCGTCGCACGCTGCGAGCGCCTGCAGCTCGCCCCCGACCGCGCGCGCGATCGCGAGCTTTTTGTGCAGCGCCCCGGAATGGGTCGGGGCGATCTTGAGCGCTTTGTCGACGTACTGCATCGAAGAGGCGTCAAGATCCTGGGCTCGGAGGTAGGAATCGACCGCCTCGTCCGGTCGGCCCAGCAATCGGAGGGCGTCCCCGCGGGTCGCCCACAACCCCTTGTCGTGAGGATTCGCTTCGATGGCCCGGTCGACGAGTGTCACGACCTCGGGCAGATTCTGGTTCTGGGCGAGCAGGATGAGGGCCTTGTCGTGGAGTAGGGAGGCATTGCCGGGCGTGAATTCGAGTCCGAGGTCCGCGGCGCGTCGGGCCAGGTCGGGCTGGGACGTGCGATAGAACGCCATCGCGACCTCGTGCAGCATCGGAGCCACCTCGCTGCCCTCGTCGGATAGGCTCGACTTCCTCTCCTCGACCGCGGCGAGGAATACCTTCAGAGCGTTCGTGAATTGGGTCCGGTCGGTGCCGCCCTCGGTTTCCTGGACCACCCGGAAACGACGGTGGACATCGTCCATCGGCGACACCGTATCTCCCGACTCGGCGGAGTCGCCTTGTGCCATCGGCACCCGCGGACGGCCGTGACGTCATAAATACGTTCGGCCTCCATGCGAACCGCGAACGCCTCCGCCGGCCGCCTTATCCTCGCTGCGAGCTGACGGACGCGGGCAACGTCGATGGCAGGACGAGGGACACGGAAGTCGATCTTCGACCCGGTCCACGGCACGATCCTGCTCGAGGGCCCGGCGCTCGCGCTGGTGGGCACCGGCGAATTCCAGCGACTCTGGGGAATCCGGCAGACCGGGTTCGCCCACCTCGTCTTTCCCGGTGCGAACCATACCCGCCTCGAGCACTCGCTCGGGACCTTCTGGGTCGCAGGCCAGATGGCCGACCGGCTCGGTCTCGAAGGAGCGGCCCGCCGACGCGTCACGGCCGCGGGGCTTCTCCACGACCTCGGCCACGGGCCGTTCTCCCACACCCTGGACGGGCCGATGGTAGAGGTCCTCGGGATCAATCACGAGGCCGTCTCTCGCGCTCGGATCGAGGGAAATGATCCGTCGTGGCCCCCCGACCGGGTCGAGGTTCCCGAGGTGCTCGAGCGTTTCGGACTCCGGCCGAGCCAGGTCGCGGACCTGGTCGACCCGGCCCGTCACGCCGCCCCCTCGAGGCTCGAGCGGGCGATACTTCACGGGGCGATCGACGCGGACCGGATCGATTACCTGCAACGCGATGCCCACTACACGGGTGTCGGCCACGGCGCCGTGGACGCCGGTCGTCTGCTCGAGACCATCCGGGAAGATTCCGGTCGAATCGCCTTCGCCGAAAAAGGGCGGAGCGCCGTCGAAGGATTCCTGGTCGGCCGCGCCCTGATGTATTCCACCGTTTACTACCACAAGACGGTCCGCGCCGCGGAGATGATGACCCAGGGAGCCGTCGAGCGGCAGACCGGGTTCCCCGAGGTCGCACGGGAACAGTTCCGAATGACGGACGGCGAACTTCTCACCCGACTCCTCGATGGCGGAGGAGTCAGCGGAGCCCTCGCCGGGGGTCTGCTCGCCCGAAAGCTGTACAAGCGTGCGTTCGGTTGGCGGAAGGTGGGCGGGGCCGCCCGTTCCGCGTGGCGACGTCTGCTCCGGAATCCGGCGGAGCGGCGCGCGATGGAGGACACGGTCGCGGAGGGGATTCGCGGCCCTCCCGGGTCGGTCCTCGTGGACCTCGCAGGCCTCGAGCCGCGGCGGATTCCCGGCGACGATTGGGGTACGGTACGAGTCCTGCTCGATGGCCGACCGACCTTTCCGTTCCGTTCGCCGAGCCCGTGGCGGTCTCTCGCCGAGCGGGCGCCCGCCGACTGGGCGGTCAGCGTGTACGTGACGCCCCGCTTCCGCGCCGCGGCGATGCGCTGGCTTTCACGCGACCCCGCCGTGATTCCGTAGGAACGCGACGGCCGGCGTCGGTTCGTCGCTCGTGCGCCAACAGGTTCGACCAGTGCCGTTCCGAAACGGGCATCACCGACAGTCGTGAGATCCGAAGCAGGTCGAGACCCGCGAACCTTGGGTCGACCCGGATCTCGGCCAGGGTGACGGGCCGACGCAGTTTCCGAACCGGCCGGACCCGGACGGTCCACGACCCTCGCTCGTCGGCCGGGTCCGGCTTCGGACCGCGGACGACCCGGAGGATCCCCACGCACGCCCGTTCGTCTCCCGAGTGGTAGAACAGAGCCAGGTCCCCGACGTGCATCGCGCGCAGGTGGCGAAGGGCGAGGGCATTGTGGACCCCGTTCCACTCGGTCTCACCCTCGTTCTCGAGGTGACTCCACGAGTACGCCGACGGCTCCTGCTTCACCAGCCAGAAAGCGACCACGAAACTTGCCCTTCCTGAGTCCCGAGTTGGGCGTCCCTCAGCCCAGCAGGATGCCGTGCGACGTGATCACGAACGGTCGGCGTTCCGGGTCGTGGGCGCACCCGCGCATCCGGACGATCTTGATCTGTCGGATGGAGCGGTCCCCGACCCACTTGCGCGTCAGCAGGATCTCTCCGCGGGTGAGTACCTCCTCGGGGGTCAGGAGCCCGGGGTCGCTCGGGGTGGCGGTGATGAGCGTCGTGACGCCCGCCTCCGACAAAAAGCGAAGTAAAGATTGGATCTCGGTGCGCTCCGCCTGGGGGTCGACCGACGATTTGACCGCGAACCGGCGGATCGAGGTGATCGAGTCCACTAAGACGCGACGGAACGGCACGTCGGCCATTTGCTGCCGGAGCTTGAGCTGGATCCCTTGGATGGCAATGTCCTCACTGTCGCTGCCACGCTTCGCTTCGCCGGACATATCGCGCATCGACTTCAGGTCGTTCATGGCGCGGATCTCCTGAACGGCCATGTTGCGCTTGATCCCCCGAAGGCCCGGGTTCGCATCGAGGGTCTTGATCGAGGAGAGGTCCCACGCCAACGAACGCACATTCTCCACGATCTCGTTCGGAGGCTCGTCAACGGCCACCAGCAGAACTTCTTCGCCGCGGCGCATCCCCTCGAGGAGGAACGTGAGACCGAGCAGCGTCTTGCCGCTCCCCGTCCCGCCGGTGACCAGGTACGGGCGACCGGCGATGAGTCCGCCACCCAGCATCCGGTCGAGACCCGGGATCCCGGTCGGCACCCGCGTATCCACGAACTCCGCGGCGCTCATCTAGCCCTCCGGCCCCGAGGGACGGTCTGGATCGCTGGACCCATCTTCTGGATTCCCGAAGACCCCGGGGGGAATCGGCTCGACATCCACCCGGACGACCGGCGGTGCCTTTCTTTTTCGAGGGGCTCGCCTCCGAGTCTTGGTCGGCGTCTCCGTCGCCTCGGACGGGGGTATTGGCCCCATGTGCGGAAGTTCGGGAGGGGCGGTCGGCGCGAGAACGGGCGTAGACCCGACATACGCGGCCGACGGGTGCCCGCCGCTTCCTCGGGCCGAGGCGCCCGCCTTCTTACCGGCGGTGGTGGTCGCGGGTTTCCGGCGCTTCCTCGCAGAAGCGGCGGCCGGCGAAGGGGCGTGCGAAACCGCAGGGTGGGAAGGTGAGGGGACCGAGGCGGAAGTCGAACCGACCGGAAGCTTGGCGAGGCCCGAAGGAGGGGGCGGGTGCGTGAGCCAATCCGGCGCACTCGTGGACGGAAGCGGAGGTTGCTCGACCGGTTTTGCGGTCCGCGTCGGTGGAGGGGACGGCGCCGGCTTGGGCCCGCGGGCGGCGCCGACCGAGGGATGGGGCTTCGGGGGAGCAGGGAGTGATTTCTTCGGCGCCGCAGGAAGGGGCTGTACTACCAGGGCCGCCGGCTCGGCCGTCTCCGCGGGAGAGGTCTCGGGAGTAACCTCCCCAGGCGGCTCCGGGGCCCCTACCGGCTCGGGGATCGGCTCGCGAATCTCCGGGGCAGGGGGTTCCGTCACGGCGGGAGGTGAAGGCGGGAGAGACACGTTCAACGGCTCGGAGATGGCTACTTCGGCGATCGGGGCCGGAGGTTCCGCCCCCGCGGGGACGGGCGCCGGCGCAGCGGCGGTGACTTCCGGAGGAGGCGGAGGCGGAGGCAGCTCAGCCGGTGGGGGCGGAATCGGAGCGGGCAAGAGCGAAAGTAGGGCACCGAGCTGAACCTCGAGGGCGGCCCTCGGGGGTAAGCTCGTCGGCGGCACCCCTGTGCGGGCGGTATCGGCCCGTGCATACAATCTCTGGAGCGCAGCGGCCGCCTCCTCCGGGACCACTGGTCCCGAAGTCTGCCGGAGCGTGTCCACGAAACCCAGAACGAGCGAGGACGCCCGGGAAAGATGGGCCTCGGCCTCGTCGAGTCTTCCCGCCGCGGTGGAAGCGAGGGCGGCCTCGATCTCCCCTCGAGCGGGCGCGACGTCCGACCCGATCAGGACGAGGTCGCGGACCTCTTCGATGAGGGGGGTCACCGGAGAGATCGGCGGTGCGACGAGCGGGGCGGGGGCGACCGCGTGGCGGATGATCGGTTCGATGATCTGACGGGTGTCCCGCGATATCGTCACTTCGAGATTGACGTCGATTCCCTGCGGACCGATGCGGTACGGGTGAAGGCGGACGTCGTGCGAACTGCCTCGGAACTTCTCCACGCCGACAGCGCGCACCGTCTGGCCCTCGAGCTCCCAGCGGAAGAGGCGGATCTCGCCCCGGGCCAGCATCCGTTCCGGCGTCTCGACGTCTTCGAGCGGAGCCTCGACGGTAAGGAGCGTGGTCACCCGGAGGTCGGATAGGAACCGGAGGAAAGATTGGGCTCCCGCGACCGGGTCGAATCCCTTCATACAGAAGTACTGCAGCGCTGTGAGCGAATCGATCACGAGACGGGTGTACCCTTTCCGGATGACCTCGGTCCGTAGCATCTGCTCGAGCGCCGTGATCGTCACCTCTACGCTCGCGAGCTCCGGGCTGTGCCGAATCCGGAAGGGTACCTGGTTGAAGGGCACCGCCGAGCGGACGGAGGCGATGTCCTTGAACGGGGTTCGTTCGTAGCGCATGATATCGGGGATCGCGTCGAAGACGTCGACCCTGCTCAGATCGGGTTCGAGACCGCGATGATTGACCCGGGCCTCGTTCGGCGGTTCCTCGAGGGTCACCAGGAGGACCCGTTCTCCGCGCCGGACTCCGTCACAAAGGAACTGGATCGCGAGCGTGGTCTTTCCGGTTCCGGAAGGTCCGACGATGAGGTAGGGTCGGCGTCCTACGAGACCTCCTTCGAGCATGGCGTCGAGGGAGGGATTTCCGATGGAAACGCGGGGGTCCCCCGGACGGACGACCACGCTCTCCTCGACCATGGGGGAACCTCTCGTGGACCGTCCCGCGCGGACGGTACGTTGTGTCCATGGGAGGATGGGCCTCTTCAATGTTCCTTGGCCGAAGAGGCCGGCCCGGGCGCTCCCGCAAGAGATATCTCTCGCATGCCCCCCTCGCGGCCCATGCAGCGAGCGCCGACCGACGGAGCAGCTCGAATGCGGGGTCTCGCCGCGGCATTGCCGGACGCTTTCCAATCCGGCTACCGCGTGGGGCAGGAGCTAGCGCGCCCGCTCCAAGGAGATGACCTGCGGTTCGTGGCAGTGGGGATGGGGGGCTCGGGCATCGCGGCCGACCTAGCGCGCGGCATCGTGGACGCAGAGAGCGCCGCCAACCTCTCGGTCGTCCGGTCTCCGGAGTTGCCTCGTTCGGTCGATAGCCGTACGGAAGTGTTCCTCGTCAGCTATTCCGGGAACACCTGGGAAACCCTCGTCGCCTACGATGCCGCGGGGCGGGCCGGAGCGCGGAGAACGGTGATCACCTCCGGTGGGACCCTGCTGCAACGCGCCGAGTCGGACGGCGTCCCCGCGCTGACCGTGCCTCCCGGGCTCCCTCCTCGTTCGGCGGTGGGCCATCTGCTCGGAGGAGTACTGGGTTTGCTCGATTCCGCCTTCCCCGAGTCGCTCGAAGCTCGGATCGGACGCACGGCGGAGGCCACGCGCCTGCGGATCCGGGAATACGCTCGGAACCGGGGGCCCGCTTCGGCGCTGGCGCAAGAGGTCGGCCCTCGCCTCCCGTTCATTTACGCGGAAAACTCCTTCGTTCCCCTCGCGCGACGCTGGAAGACGCAGGTCGAGGAGAACGCGAAGCGGCTCGCGGTGTTCGACGAGGTTCCCGAGCTCTTCCACAACGCGATCGTGGGGTGGGATGCCATCTCCCGACGCGAGGCCGGCCGGTCGATCGCCCTGTTCCTCGAGTGGTCGGGGGAGTCGGCCCCGGTCCGCAAGAGCTTCCGGTACCTCGAGAAGCTGCTCGCTTCGAAAGGGGCCGCCACCGCGCGGGCTCCGCTCCCGAGCGAGGACCGCCTCGAAGCCCTCTTGGGCGGGATCGCGCTCGGCGACCATCTCAGCCTGTTCCTCGCGGACCGGGCCCACGTAGACCCGTATCCGGTCGAGGCGATCGGCCGCCTCAAGGCGTCGATCGGTACGCCCGGCCCAGTCTCGGACGCCCGACCCCGAGTGCCGTAGGACCCGCGCGTAAGGGCCCGGCGCCCGTCCGGCCGGAGGCGCCCACGACTGCTCATCGAGGATAATTTAAATATAGGTTGTGGAATACTGTGTCAATCACAGGAATCCATGAGGCTCGAGCTAGGGTCAGAAGGCAAGATCATCGGCAGTCGAAGAGTATCGCCGAACGGCCAGGTGAGCGGGCTCACCGAATTCGCCGGTCGTGAGGTCCTGGTGATCTTGCCAGGAAGCACCCACCCCGAATCGTCGGGGTCTTGGGGCGCGCCGCAGGCGGTTACGGAAGCCGTGGAGGAACAGATGAGACAGGCGTACGAGCGCTACGAGGTCCTCCAGAAGATCTACGCCTCGCCGTGGGAGGCGACCCGGTCGTTCGTGCGAAATGCCTTCGGAATCTCGGCGCCCGACATTGCGGCGGAGGTGGACCGTTGGGTCAAGGGACACCTCGAGAACCCCCCGTCGACCCACGCGTCGCCGAGAGGCCGTACCCGAAGGGCGGCCGGCGCGACCGCGGTCGGCCGCAGACCCCGAGCGCGCGGAAAGCATCCCAGGGCGAATCGCTCCGACGTGAGCGATGGATTCATGTGACGGGAACCAGGAAAGAAGGTATGAAAGAAACCAAGGGAGACCAGGACGAAATGAACCAAGGCTGGGACCAAGTCACAAAGGCCGTGAACCAGGCAACGGAGCTCTATCTCAAGGAGTTCGAAACCTACCTAGGGTGGGTCCAGAACGTCCGCAAGGAGATGCTCGAACAAACCCTCGCCACGACCCAGCGGATCTCGGAGATGGGGGAAGCGCAGTTCGCCTTCCTCGCTCGCATGCAGAAGAACTTCCCTCT
The DNA here is from genome assembly GCA_963730815.1 of uncultured Thermoplasmata archaeon. Classification (GTDB taxonomy): domain Archaea; phylum Thermoplasmatota; class Thermoplasmata; order Lutacidiplasmatales; family UBA184; genus Lutacidiplasma. The sequence continues at coordinate 588,687 of CAVSTD010000008.1, read as the reverse complement.
CTTCTCGGGAATGCCTAAGTGGACCGAGATGATGGGCAACGTGGGCGAAGCAGCCGAGAAGCGACCGGGCCGCGCGACCTAGGCCTGTGGGCAAGACGAGGAGTTCCCGAGAACAGGAGTAACGATGCCGAAGCGGACACCCCGAAAGCGCACGACCTCCAAGACCGAGAAGCCGACTCGCGACAATCCGCCGGAGCGCGCTCCCTCGGCCGAATCCCGCGCCACCCCCATCGAGGATGGGCTCGAGCTGTGGGGGCGGTATGCTCGGGAGACCGGTGAGACCGTCACGGAGTTCCTGCGCCGGTTCGGCGAGGAGCAGCGGAAGAGCTACGACGCGTGGGCGTCGACCCTCTCCGAGGCCGTTCGTCCGAGACTCGCGCCGGCCGAGGCGCCCGCGGTCCAGGCCCGCTTCGACGAGTGGAACCGCCAATCGGCAGAGGTCGGCGATCGGGTCCGCGAGGCGTTCGAGAAAGCCCTCGCGCCCCAGCGGGAACTCCTCGAGCTGTGGATGAAACCCTTCCTTCCGGCGGACGCCACTCTGGCCGAGCGGAACCAGGAGGCGCTGGGGCTCGTCCAGAAGCTCTGGTCAGGACTCACCATCGACCTGACCCGAAGGCTCACCGACGCGATGCAACCGCAGAAGGGATTCGACGAGTTCGTCGGGGCCCAGGACGAGGTGACGCGACAGTTTACCGAGAACTTCCAGAAGCTCACCCGGATCTACTTCACCAGCCCCGCGTTTGTGAGTGCGTTCGGGAAGTCCCTCGACAGCTCCCTCGACCTTCAAAAGACCCTGAAGGACTCCGATGAGTTCTTCCGTCGGGTTACCGGCCTGCCCACGCGGCAGGAGATCAGCGAACTCAACCAAGCCGTGCGCGAGCTCAAGGAGCAAGTATCGCGGCTCAACGGAAAACGGCCCTAACAGCGCGAGTTCACGGCGGAGCTTTAAGGTGGTAAGAGTTCCGCCGGCCCGGGCATGGTCGCGCGCAGCGAGCCCCCCGCTTCCAAGCCGGGCGGCCGGCCACCGCCGGAGACCTTGCCTCAGGGATTCGTAGAGTTCGCCGTCAAGTTGCGACGGGCGTGGGAGCTCGCCCTCTTCCCTCCCGACGTGAAGGTCGGGCAGACCCCGAGTGACGTCCTCTATTCAGAAGGCCGCATGCGGCTCCTCCATTATCGTCGGCCGTCGACGGTGACCGAGAAGAACCGACCACCGATCCTGTGCGTGTACGCCCTCGTGAACAAGGCGTACATCATGGACCTCCAGCCCGGTCTCTCGGTCATCGAAGACCTGCTCGCGCGCGGCCTCGATGTGTACCTGATCGACTGGGGAACTCCGAACGCGCTCGACCAGGACCTGAGGATCCACGACTACGTCAACGGATACGTGGACGCCGCGGTCCGCGCGACGCAGCGCGAGGCCGGCGTCGACCAGATCCACATGTTGGGGTACTGCATGGGAGGCGCGTTCGCCGCCATGTACGCGGCCCGGCACCCAGAGAACCTGCGCACGCTCACGCTGATGGCCGCTCCCCTCGACTTCGATACCCGCTCGAGCTTCCTCAATGTCTGGGCGAAGGCGCCGGGGTTCGACGCTTGGAAGGTCGCGCGTTCGTACGGACTCATCCCGCCCGATTTCTTCAACTCCGCGTTCGCGATGCTCGACCCGCTTCGGACGAACTACCTCAAGTTCCAGACTCTTCTCGAACGCCTGGACGACCCAGCGTTCGTCGAGAACTTCCTTCGAATGGAGCTATGGAACATGGACGGCATCCCGATGGCCGGGCCGACGTACGCGGAGTTCATCGACAAGGGCTACCAACGGAACCTTCTCGTCAAGGGGGAGTGGACCCTCGACGGGGACGACCAAGCGATCGACCTACGACGGATCACCATGCCGGTCGCCACTATCGTCGGGCTCAAGGACAATCTCGTACCCCCGGAATCGACCGAGGGGGTCCTCGCCCATATCGGCTCCCACGAGATCCGGAAGTTCGAGAATCCCTCCGGTCACATCGGCCTCTCGACGAGCCGTCGAGCCCACGAGGACCTGTGGCCCCATTTTGCCGCGTGGATTCACGAGCACAACCTGCCCAGCGGCCCGCCCCCGGCGGAACGTGCCTCGCCTCCTCGCCGCCGGAGGAAAGCCGCCGCCCACACCCGACCTCCTCGCCGCACGCCCCGGAAAACCCGAGGATGACGGCCGCTGGCACCAGTCGGCCCGGGGAAACCGGGACGGTTCCTTCCTCCGACCCGAGCCCGCCCTCCTCGTTGATCCTGCTCGAGTGGAGAGGCCCTGTGGCCGTTCTCACCCTGAACAACCCTCCGGTGAACGTGCTCACCACGCCGCTCCTCGATGAGTTGGGCCGGCGCGTGCTCGAGCTCTCTCGGAACCACCGGGTGAGGGCGCTCGTGATCACCGGCTCGGGCGAGCGAGCGTTCTCGGGCGGAGCGAGCGTGCGGGAGATGGTTTCGATGACGCGGGCCGAGGGGGCTCGACACTCCGCGAAGGGCCAGGCAATCACCCTCCTACTCGAGGGCGCTCCATTCCCCGTGATCGCAGCGGTTCGAGGATTCTGTGTGGGCGGGGGCTGCGAGATGGTGCAGGCGTGCGATTTCATCATCGCGAGCGACGACGCATCGTTCGGGCAGCCCGAGATCAACATCGGCGAGGTTCCCGGCTGGGGCGGGTCGACTCGACTGCCCCGGACTATCGGACCGGTACGCGCCCGCCGTTGGATCATGACCGGAGAAAAAGTCTCGGCCGCGCAGGCGCTCGAGGACGGCTTTCTCGACCGCGTCGTGCCCGCCGCGGACGTGCTCCAAACTGCGGTCGACTTCGGGACAACCCTTGCGAGCAAACCGGCCGAGGCGCTTGCGGCTTCGAAATACTTGATCAATCGGACTGTCGATCCGGTCCGAGCGCAGGGGCTCGATTACGAACGATGGCTGTGGGGCTTGCTGTTCGAGACGCCCGGACAGCGTGAGGGGATGCGTGCGTTCCTCGAAAAGCGCTCGGCCGTCTTCCCGCTCGAGCGACGTTCGGCGGGGGAAATGCCCGCCTTCCCGTGGGAAGCGCTCCCGCAGGGGGTTCGGAGGGCTCGTTCGAGGAAGACCGGGAGACGACGGCACCGGAGCCGGACATCCCGAGCTCGGCGAGTGCCCGCCCGCGGCCGAGCCTCTCCCGTTTCGAAGAAGTGACTTCCGCTCGCACCAGCCACCGGACCGACGTCGCCAGTAGCCCTTGTTTCCCGCGGAATGTCGCAAAAAATCCGCGTTCCCAATTCGTCGATCTCGACCTGACGTGAACGTCGTTTGACGGAGGGTTCTTATCCGGGTTCGTGGCGTATAAAATGATGTCGCCTTCCCTGGTCCTGAACAGCCCCTCGCCCACTGAAACTTGCATCGTGTGCCAGCACCCGCCTCACGACGACCGCGCCTTCCGCGAACAAACCGGCTCGAGATCCAATTCCGTCGGAGAGGTATGCTTTGGATGCCTCGATTGCGGGCGCCTCTTTGGCCTCGTCGGCGATTTCCTGGCCCCCCTACCCTTCGAAGTCGAACCGCTCTCGGTCCCGGTCTGACGGTGGGCGAGGCCCCCCGGTCCGCCGCGCGTCGATTCTGCATCCGACCGGGGAGTGCGGTCGGGACTGCTGCAAGGAACGCCTTTCTCACTCGAGGAATCTTGCCCCTCGGAGCCTCGCCCTGGCGGATGCTGAGTCAAATCGGCGAAAATTTGGAGTATTGGCCGCGGACTTCCGAGTGCGCGCCCCGGAAAACTGCCAAATAGGTGCAAACCTCCGAGGTGTTGGGTGCTGAGGTAGCCTAGCTCGGCCAAGGCGCCAGATTCGAGATCTGGTGATGCGTTTGCATCGCGGGAGTTCAAAGGACGCGCGGGGTCGGACCCCGGCGACGGGGAATCTCCCCCTCAGCGCCTCCCCCCCCAAGTTCCGAGTGGAGGTCGAGGTCGCTCGAGGCGGCCGCTCGCAGAGCGCGCACTTCGAGGTCGAGCTCGGGACCTTGGTCCGGGCGGTGGTCCGCTTGGCCGGCGAAGCTCCCGAGGGATGCGCGGTCCTCATCGGAGAGACCCCCGTACCGCTCGACACGCCAATCGAGCGCCCTCTCCACCTTACGGTCGTCCCCACCTTCTCGGGAGGCTAGGTCCGACAACGTCCGAGTCCGCTCTCGAGAGCCGGAGCGTGACGAAAGGGATTAAGGCCGTCCGTATCGTCTCTCCTCTCGATTGGGAACCTACCGTGCCGTCCAGCTGTCCGATCTGCGAACAACCGATCCCCTCGACGGCGGTCCATTGTTCGGTCTGTGGGTTTCCGACCGGCCTCGCGATCGAGGGTCTTCGTTCAAACGACGGCGGGGAGACCGAATCCGCGTCGAGCGACGCCCCGGCGCCGAGCGACGTTCGCGCCGCCCCGGCGCTTCAGCCGTTGTCCCCCGAGGAGGACCTGAACGCGGCGATCAGCCGCGACCTCCGGTCGAAGATGGACCTCGTACGGGAGCTCGGGCGCGGCGCCCCCGACCTGACGAACGAGCTGTGTCAGGCCGCGCTGAGCGAGGCCGACGGCCGCCTTTCGGAGGCGCTCGCCACCCTGCGCTCCGCCCAATCCCGGCTCGAATCCGAAAGCGACGACCTCGTCCATCGCCGCCTCACCGAGCTGAGCGAACGCCGCGAGTCGCTCGAACGGACGGGGGCCCGGGTCGCGGTGGGGGACGAGCTGCGTCGCGCTCAGGAGGCGCTCGAGGCGGGAGAGCGGGAAACCGCGATCCGCCAGGTCGTCGATACCGACCGACGCATGACCCAGTTCGAGTCCGACTGGCGAGGCCTGCAGGGTCTCCTCGCTCAAGTCGAGGGCCTTCGGAGCGAGGCGGCCGACATCGGGATCCCGCTGGGGGAGATCTCGGGCGAGGTCGAGGCGATCCGGGAGCGCTTGCGCGAGCCGGACCTCACCGAGGAAGCTCTCGATAGCGTGGCCCAGGACGCGGCTCAGACCCTCATGCTGCTGCACGAGGCGATCCCGAGCGCGCTCGCCGAGGAGCTCGACCGCGCGGAGAAGACGATCGACCGCTTCCCCGAGGACGACCTCCCGAGCGCGGTCGCCAAGCGAATGCACCTCGAAGCGACGCGCCACCTGAAGAAAGGTCGACTTTCGGAGGCGGTCCGCAGCGTTCAGGACCTTCGCCGGGAGCTGGCGGAGCTCGAGGTCGCCGCGGCGGCTTCGCCCGCGGTGGGCCCGATAGCTCCTCCGACCCCGGGAGAGACCGAGGACGAGATGCTCGACCGTCTGCTGAAGAAAGCCCGGCTGCTCGCTTCCCGGGTCCGGACGCTTCCCCCCGACAGCGACATCGCACACGATGCCGCGGTGCAGATCCGGGAGGCGACCGACCTCCTCCGCGGTCGTCATCTGAAGGAAGCGGACCTCACCCTGACCCGGCTCATGCGAATGCTCCCCGCCACGGGTTCGGGGGTCTGATCGATGAGCCCGGAGCCCCGCGCGATCTCCGGTCTGCGACCTCGACTCGACGCCCTCGTCGAACGGGGGAAGGCGCTCGAGGCGGAGGGGCTTCCGTTCCCTACCGAGAATGTCCGCGACGCGTTTCTTCGAGCCGCGCGGGACGGTCAGGTCGACGCGGCGGCGAACGTGATCAAGCGTGCCGAAGCGCTCCTCGCCCGCGCCGGGGCCGACTGGGTCTGGGTGCGGGAGCTTCTGCGCCGGGCCGACGAACTCCGGGCGGTGGCGGGAACGATCGGCGTCGACCTCGATATCCTCGACAACCGGGTCGGGAACCCGCGCAAACGCTTGATGGCCGAGCCCCTCAGCTCGGGTTCGCTCGAGAAAGCCGCGGCGAGCGCCTCCCTCGCGCTGGCGGTCCTCAACGACGCCGTTCCCAAGTTCTGCGTTCAGGAAGCCCAGGCTCTCGGGGTCTCGATCCGGCGGGCCCGAGACCGGGGGGAGGACGTCGGCGATTCGGCGCGCGCGTTCTCCCGGTTCCTGCAGGCGATCCAGGATGAGAACCTCACGACGGCGGCGCAGCGGTTGGTCGAAGCCCGCCGAACGGTGGCGCGGATCCCTCGAGCCCCCGCGCTCCCGCCGCTCTCTCCGCGCGAGGAAGAAGAAATCCTCCTCGAGGCGCGCAACTTGGCCCGTCGGCTCCAACGGATCAAGGGCAAGGCGAGGGACGCCCCCAGCGCGGCCCGTTTGATGGCGCAGGTTCGCGCGGCGATCAGCGAGGATCGACGGTACGGCACGCCCGAGGAGGAGATCGAACAGCTCTGGGCCGAGGTCGAACGCCAAACCCAGGAAAAGAAGCAGGGCGCTATCGTCGTATCGACCCCAGAGCCCGAGGGGAAGGAGGAGACAACGCCGGAGGACCTCGAGGAGCCGGTGGACGAGGAGGCTCCGCACCAACGGACCGTCCGCCCTTCGTTCTACGTTCCCTACATCCCGCCCGAAGAGCGTCCCCCGGAGGGCGCCACGGACGAGGAGAGCGCTCCATCGGCGGCCGGTCGGGGTCGCAACCGACCTCGGCCCCGGGCGTAATCTTCAAATACGTATCGCAAGTGGTTTATACCACTTGTCGCGCGCGGACGGCCGGGTGAGGACTCGCGACGTGGGGAACGTGCTCGCGATTACTCCGGCGGGCCACCTGACGGTTCGGGCCTTCGGCCCCGAGGTCGTTCCCGAGGGCACTCTCGTCAGCGACGCCCGCGCAGCGGTTCGGGGACAGGTGGTTCGAGTCTTTGGACCGGTGTCACGGCCCTATCTGAGCGTCCGACCCCGCCGCACCCCGAGCGCCTCGGAGGGCGCGGCGCTGTTGGGCGCGACGCTCGTCCGGGAATAGGAGCACACAGCGCATGGAAAACGCACCCGTCCCTCCGAACGCGGACAAACCCGCGGAGCGGCCCGAGGACATCGTCGTGCCGACCCGATGCACGAGCTGCGGGTCGACGCACCTGACGCGGGACTACGAACGGGGAGAGCTGGTCTGCGACGAGTGCGGCCTCGTTCTCGAAGAGTCGATGATCGACCAGGGTCCGGACTGGCGCGCGTTCGACGCGGAGCAGGGCGAGAAGCGGGCCCGCACCGGTGCTCCGACCACCCTCACGATCCACGACAAGGGACTTTCGACCGAGATCGGCTGGAAGAATCGCGACCCGTACGGCAAATCGATCCCCACTCGAAACCGTGCCCAGCTCTATCGGCTGCGCAAATGGCAACGCCGGATCCGCGTGTCGAACGCCACCGAGCGCAACCTTGCGTTCGCTCTCGCCGAGTTGGACCGGATCGCGTCGGGGATGGCGCTTCCGCGGAACGTGCGCGAGACCGCGGCGATGATCTACCGCAAGGCCGTGAATCGGAACCTGATCCGGGGCCGGTCGATCGAGGGCGTGGTCGCGGCGTCCTTGTATGGAAGCTGCCGGCAGTGCAATGTTCCGAGGACGCTCGACGAGATCGCCTCCAAGTCCCGGATCGGTCGGAAGGAGATCGGGCGCACGTACCGGTTCATGACCCGCGAGCTCCATCTCAAGCTCATGCCGACGCGACCGCAGGATTACATCCAGCGGTTCTGTTCCGAGCTCAAGCTGAAGGGCGAGATCCAGACCCGGGCGAACGAGATCCTGAAGGAAGCGACCGAGCGCGAGCTGACCAGCGGCCGGGGTCCGACCGGCGTGGCCGCTGCCGCGATCTACATTTCGAGCGTGCAATGCGGTGAGCGGCGCACGCAGCGAGAGGTCGCCGAAGTCGCGGGCGTGACCGAGGTCACGATCCGGAACCGCTACAAAGAGCTGACCGAGAAGTTGAACCTGCGCGTAATGTTGTAACGGTCCGATTCCCCGATGGGGGCCGTTCCCACCCACAGGCGTAAATCCTCCCCGCCGCTGCGGCGGCGATATCACGAGGCTCCGTGGAGGACCTGATCCGGACCGCACTTTCGACCGTCGACCTTCCGGGAGTGGTGCACGCCGACGTACGGGTCGTAGCGCCCGACCGGTTCGTGCAGCTCGCGGTGCGAAACGGCGCCGCGAGTGCTCTCACCGATGCCCGGAGCGAGGCGATCGGCGTGCGGGTTCGCACCGACCGAGCGTGGGGCTTCGCGACGACGAGCGACCTACGCCCCGAACCGACGAGGGAGATTGCTCGGCTCGCCGTCCGCCTGGCGCGCGCGGCCGGTCGTCATGCCCGGGCACCCCTCCGAGTGACGGACGAACTCTCCCCCGACGGCGGACAGTACCACACTCCGTTGCGGCGCGACCCGTTCAGTAGCTCCTTCGAATCCATCGTGGACCTCCTTACCTCGGCCGAGAAGGGACTGCATGTCTCGCGTTCGGTGCGCAGCGGCATCGCGACGTTCCAGGCCTGGGAGGAGAACAAATGGTACGGCTCTTCCGAAGGGGCCTCGTTCACCTCGCGGATCGTTCACGTCGGGGCCGGGATGACGGCGACCGCGGTCCGCGCTTCGAACGTCCAGCGCCGGAGCGCCCCGTCGTCGCACGGCGGGGACTTTTCTCAGGCCGGCTACGAGTTCGTGGAGGACCTCGACCTCGTTGCTCGGGCCCCCGAGATCGGGAAGGAGGCCGTCGCCCTCCTCGACGCGCCCGCCTGCCCCACCGGCCCGACCACCCTCGTCCTCGGCTCCGACCAACTGGCGCTCCAGGTGCACGAGAGCGTGGGGCACGCGGTCGAGTTGGACCGGATCTTCGGCTCGGAAGCGGGCTTTGCCGGCACGAGCTGGGTGGCTCCGGACAAGGTCGGTGTGCTTCGCTACGGCAGCGACCTCATGAACGTCGTCGCCGACGCGACCGAACCGGGTGGGCTCGGAACTTTCGGGTGGGACGACGAGGGAGTCGCCGCGCAGCGGACCCCGATCGTGCATCGAGGAGTGCTTGTCGGGACGCTCTCGTCCCGGGAGTCGGCGGCCCAGCTCGGGCTCAAGCACTCGGGAGGGACCGCCCGGGCCTCCGGCGGCGACCGCGCACCGCTCGTTCGGATGACGAACGTGAATCTCGAACCGGGCGACCGCACCTTCGAGGAACTGCTCGAGGGGGTTACGGAAGGTGTCTACCTCGATACGAATCGTTCCTGGTCGATCGACGACCGGCGGCTCAATTTCCAATTCGGGACCGAGTTCGGACGTCGTATCGCGCGCGGCGAGCTGGGCGGACTCGTCCGGAATCCCATCTACTCGGGGATGACGCCCGTCTTCTGGGGGTCGATGGACGCGGTCGGCAACGCGAGCACGCGTCACTTGTGGGGGCTTCCGAACTGTGGCAAGGGCCAACCGATCCAAGGCGCTCGGGTGAGCCATGGCGCGCCGGTCGCCCGATTCCGCAAGATCGCGGTCCGAGGCGGTTAATGGCCCGCCCGCGCCCCACCCCGGACGGCACAGGGGATCCCAACGGCGCGCTTCGCAAGCTCCCCTCCGGCATCACCGGTGACGTCCGGTTGATCTCGGCGACATGGATGACGATCCGATTCGCCAACGGTCGGATCCATCAACCTCACTTCGAACGTTCCACACAGGTTTCCTTCCGCGTCGCCGACGGGCGGCGGTTGGCCAGCGCCACGGGCTCGGACGCCTCGGCGGGCGGATTGGAAGCCCTCGCCTCGACGGCCCGCGCGCTCGCTCGGATCGCTCCGGTGGAGCCCAAGTTCCCCGGGTTCGCAGCCCCTTTCGGGCGCGGGCCCGGGCGTCTTGCGTTCTCGACCTCGACCGCCTCGCTCTCTCCCGAGGGCGCGACCTCGATCGCGGAGGAGATCCTCGACACGACCGCTTCCGAAGCCCCGGGGGCCCGGACCGCCGGGGCGGTCACTCTCGGGAGCGAGGTTTTGCGCGTCGTGAACTCCGCAGGGGTCGACCGTACCTCGACCAGTTCGTTCGCGCGCGCGAGCGTGCTCGTGCAGCGGCCGGACCGCGACCCGCCGGTCTCGGGATGGTCGGAGGGCGCGCACTGGGACGCGAGTCGTCTGGGAGCCACTCGGCTCGGAAAGGAGGCGGCGGAGCGGATGGCGAAGACGACCCCGGAGCCCGTCGAACCCGGGTCGTACGCGGTCGTGCTCCGGGGTCCGGCCGTCGCCGACCTTGTGCGCTTCCTGGCCCATCTGGGCTTCGGAGCGAACGGAGAGGTCGAGGGGTGGAGCTGCCTGGCCCACCGCCGGGGAAAAAGGGTCGCCCCCCAATGCGTCACGCTGCTCGACGACGCGAGGTCGCGGGAGACGATCCCCCAGTCGATCGACTACGAGGGGACCTGGACCGCGAGCACACCGCTCATCCAGAACGGGATCGCGGGAAACGTCGTGACCGACCTGCTGACCGCCGGCCGCCTCCAGCGAAAGCTCACGGGGCACGCACAACCCCCCGAAGCCCCGTTCGGCGACTACGGCCCGACTCCGTCGCACCTGCTGCTCGAGCCGGGGGACGCGACCGAAGAGGAGCTCGTGCGCGAGACTCGCCGGGGCCTCCTCGTGACCCGGTTCCACTACGTGCGGGTGGTCGACCCGGGAACCGGAACGATCACGGGCATGACCCGGGACGGGACGTACGTGATCGAGAACGGAGAGGTGGCCCGTCCGGCCCGAAATCTTCGGTTCACCGAGAGCGTTCTCACGGCCCTCGCCGGTATCTCTCTTCTCGGCAAGGATCGGCGCATCTATTCGGGAGAGGGCGCGGCGACCGTCCCGGCGGTAGCGACCCGCGCGTTCCGCTTCACCTCCGCCACCCTATTCTAATCCCGGCCGCTCGACGGTTCGTGGCGCGAACGCTCTCGATCGCGGTCCTAGTCTCGGGAGAGGGCACCACCCTCGAGGGCCTCGCCGAGCTCGCGGTGGGCGGGCACCTTCCGGTTCCGGATCGCGCTCGTCGTGGCCGACCGACCGCACGCGCCCGCCATCGAACGCGCCCGGCTTCGGGGAATCCCCACGATCGTCCTACCGACCCGCGGGGTCGAGCCGGACGCGTGGTCGGACCGTCTGACCGCCGAGCTGCTCGAAAAGGGAGTGGAGCTCGTCGTCCTCGCCGGATTCCTCTCGATCCTACCGCGACGTTGGGTCCAGCGTTGGCAGGGCCGGGCGATCAACATCCATCCTTCGCTCCTGCCCCGACACGGAGGCGCCGGAATGTATGGGATGCGGGTGCATCGTGCGGTCCTCGACTCCGGCGACTCAGAAACCGGAGCGTCGGTCAATCTCGTGACCTCCGACGTCGATGCCGGTCCGGTCATCGCGCAGGAGCGCCTTCCGGGTACTGCCCGATGATACGCCGGAGTCGCTCCGAGCACGCTTGCACCCGGTCGAGGTCGCGTTGCTCGCGGCCACGATCCGGCGATTTGCCGAAGGGCAGCTCCCGCTCCCGTACTCCCGGTCGGACCCGGCCCAGGCCGGTCGTCACGAGCGCTCGGACGCTCGCGAGTGAGCGTCGCGAGGGGCCGCGCGCGGCAGGAGGTCGGAAAGCGCCGTCGGTCGCGCGGGCAGGTCGAGCAGCAGCCGGTGGCGCGTGGTCTTGGGCGGAAATAGCCGGCCCTCCTCGGCTCGGCGCACGACCTCGCTCTTCGCGATCGGCGGACCGGGGTGCCAGCGCTCGAGATGGACGAGTTCGCTCTCGTAATCCAGCACCCACGCGGGGACACGTTCGGCGCCGAGCCGACGAAGGGCTTCCACGCGGTGATGGCCGTTCAGGATGACCGACGAACCCCGCGCGACCCAGATCGGGTCGGCGAGGACCTGCGTTCGCCGCAACAGGGCGACCAGGTCGAGCGCGTTCGACTCTTCGATCCGCTCGTGGGGCCGGAGCTCCGAAAGGGGGAGCAGGGCGAATTCCGCGGGGCCCGTCATCCCGCGTCGCCTCCCTTGGCCTCCGCGATCGCCCGTCGAACGTAGACTGCGACCATGCGCCGCCGGTAGTCCGGAAGGAGGAAGGTGTTGTGCACGGGACGGACCGCTCGGGTGATGGCGTCCGCGAGGGCGCGAACCCGATCCTCCGAGAGCGTTTCCCCTACGAGAGGACTCGTCAGCTCGTCAAAGCGACGCGGGTAGGGCTCGACCCCTCCCATCGCCACCGAGAGCGATTCGACGCGCTGCCCGTCCCAATTGCCCGCGACGGCGACACCGAGCTCGGGGAAATCGTACGAGGGGCGTACCCTCAGCTTCCGGTAGCGCCCGCGCAACTTCCGGCTGCGAGACGGGAGATGTACGGCCACGAGCAGTTCTCCCGGTTGGATCTTCAGTCGTCGGATCCCGTCCCCCTTCTCGTCATAGAGGTCGGTGAGGGGGAACCGGCGTCGTCCCGCCGGACCGGCGACTTCGACCTCAGCGTCGAGGACCAAGAACGCCGGAGCGAGGTCCCCGCTGAACGTCGCGTAGCAGCGTTCCTTCTGGGGGACGACATGGCACTTGTTCCCGTCGGCCTTGAGACAGAAGCCGAGGCTTTCTCGCCAGAAGTAACTCTGATTGAAGAAGAAGCACCGGGTCTCCACGAGAAGGTTGCCTCCGACCGTTCCGCTCGCCCGGACGAGGGGGGTCGCGACCTCCCGGACCGCGTCCGCGACGGAAGGGTATGCCGCGAGGAAGGCGGGGTCTCGTTCGAGCTCCCCGAGTCGTTCCATGGCGCCGATGCGCTCGAGCGTGTGGCCGGCGAGCTCCGGCACTGCATCGAGCGCGATCAGGTGCGGCTTGAGGTTGATGTGCATCTTGTAGTTCGGCAGCAGGTCGGTGCCGCCCGCAAGATAGTCGAACCTTCCCGACCACTCGGCGGCGAGGCGCACGGTGGCGTCGACGCTCGTGGGACGGTGCAATTCGAACTCGTCGAGGTGCACGGCGTCAGCGCCCCTTCCAGGGCCGCCCTTCGGCGCGGCGCTGGTCGATGCCCTTCAGAACCTTGTCCGGAGTGATCGGCAGGTCGCTGAACCGGACGCCGACGGCATCGTAGAGGGCGTTCCCAATGGCGGGGAGCGTCGCGATCAACGGCCCCTCGCCCGCCTCCTTCGCCCCGAACGGACCTTCGGGGTCGTCGTCCCCCACGAGGAGGATCTCCACGTCCGGCATCTGCTGCGGCATCGGAATCTTGTACTCGAGGAGCGACGGATTGAACAGGCGACCGCCCCGATAGTTCATCGACTCGCCCATCACCTGGCCGAGACCCATGTGGATGGACCCCTCGATCTGACCCTCGACCGCGAGTCGATTCAAAGCGCGACCGCAATCGAACGCCGCCCAGATCTTCGAGACGCGGTATTCGCCGGTCTCGTCGTCGACCTCCGTCTGGGCCACGTAGGCCGCGAACGAGTACGCGGGCGCCGTCCCCGCGCGCGCACCCTTGAACGAGCCGCCGAGGGCGGAGGTATTGAACGACCCGCTCGCCGTGAGCGCGCCGGCGGACTCCATCGCGCGGTGCAGCGCGGTGAGGAACGTCACGCCGACCTCGGGATGGCCTTTCTCTTGGATTCGTTCGTGGACCACTTCGAGAGCGTCCGGGCTCCGGTCGAGGAGCGCGGCGGCCGCGGCCACGAGCTTCGCCCGAAGTTCCTCCGCCGCCGCTCGCGCGGCGTTCCCCATCATGAACGTGACCCGGCTGGAGTACGACCCGATGTCGATCGGGCTCACATCCGAGTCCACGCGCTGGACATGAACTCGGTCCAGGTCGACGCCCAGCACTTCCGCGACGATCGCCGCGAGAAGCGTGTTGGACCCCTGGCCGATGTCGGCCTGCATCGAGTGGACCGCGATGCCACCGTCCATGTCGACCTTCAGATGGACCGTCGACTGGGGCATCTTCGGGGTGAAGTGGATCGGGCTGTTCGACCCCGAGATGTAGAAGCCGCATCCCAAGCCGACGCCCTGACCGTACGGGAGCTTCCGGTATTTTTCGTCCCAGCCGCTCCGATCCCGAGCGGCCGCGAGACATTTCAGGAACGACGTCGAAGTGATCCGGAACTCGTTCACCGTTTTCGAGTTGGGCGGTAGGGCGTTCCGGGAGCGGAGGTCGAATGGGTCGATCCCGGCCTTTTCGGCGAGCATGTCGAGCGCGACCTCGACGGAGTAACGAATGTTCGTGCCTCCGTGCGCCCGCATCGCGCCCGACGGAGGCTTGGTGGTGTAGACGCGCCGCCCGCGGTAGCGGAAGTTCGGGACTCGGTACGGTCCCATCGCGAGGACCCCGTTGTAGTACGTTGTGACCGTGCCGAACGAGCTCCACGCGCCCCCATCGATCAGCGCTTCGATGTCGTACCCGAGGATGCGGCCGTCCCGGTCGATCGCGATTCGCACGTCGTTCTGGGTCGGGTGGCGACCATGATTCGTGTAGAATACATCCTCTCGGTCGAACAGGATCTTCACCGGTCGACCCGTCTCGAGGGACAGCGCGGCGCAGACGATCTCGTGCGGAAGGGGGTCGGACTTCCCGCCGAACCCCCCTCCTACCTCGGGCTTGATGACCCGGATCCGATGCATCGGGATCTCGAGCACCTCCGAGAGCGCACGATGGAGGTAGTGCGGGACCTGCGTCGCGCTCCACACGGTGAGTCGTCCGTCCGGCGTCGCCTCGGCAATCGTTGCCATCGGTTCGGTGAACGCGTGGGTGACACCGGCGAAATTCCCTCGGACCCGAACGGTGTGCGCCGCGTGGGCGAACGCGCTGTCGACGTTCCCGAAGTGCTGAACGACCTCCTTCTGGATGTTCGACCCGAGCAGGCCCCGCGAGTGGATCGGTTCCGCCACCTTCGAGGTTCCGACCCGAGGGTCCGCGTACTCCGGGCAGGGGTTCCACGTCGACCCGGATCAGCGAGATCGCGCGCTCGGCCGTGGGTTCGTCCGCGGCGGCGACGGCGGCAATGATGTCGCCAATGTAGCGCGCCTTGTCCACCGCGATGGCCGTCTCGTCATGGGTGATCGGGAGGACTCCGAATGGGATGGGGTAACGGTCGCCCGTCAGAACGGCGTGGACTCCGGGGAGCGCCCGGGCGGCGCTCGTATCGATCGACCGAAGTCGGGCGTGGGGCCAGGGGCTCCGCAGCAGCCGGCCGACCAACATGCCCGGTCGCTGGATGTCGTCCGTGTACTCGGCGCGTCCGGTGACCTTGAGAGGACCCTCGATGTAAGGGATCTTTCCGCCGAGGAGCCGATAGGAAGGCGGCGGGGAGGAGGCCATTAGGGCGCCTCCCGGCCCGCCGCTTCGATGGCCTCGACGATCTTCCGGTAACCGGTGCAGCGGCACAGGTTGCCGGATATTGCCCGCTCGATCTCTGCCCGGTCCGGATGGGGGGATTCTCGGAGGAGGGCGGTCGCCGTGACGATAAAGCCCGGCGTGCAGAAGCCGCACTGCGTGGCGCCGTATTCGACGAACGCCCGCTGCACCGGAGAAAGTCCGTGCGGCGGGGTGACTCCCTCGATGGTCGTCACTTCGCGGCCCTCGACCAGCCGGGCGAGCGTCAGGCAGCTCAGGGTCGGGCGTCCGTCGAGAAGCACCGTACAGCAACCGCACGTGCCGAGGTCGCAGCCGCGTTTCGTGCCGGTGAGACCGAGGTCCTCGCGCACGAGGTCGAGAAGGATCCGGGGCGCCCCGCAGGCCACCTCGACCGGGTGTCCGTTCAGGCGGAACCTAAGGAGGTCGGGGGACGACATCGTCGTTCCGGAAAACCACCGGGGCATCACGCGTCGGAGTACCTAAGGTCGAGGGGTGCATTTCCCTCACGAGCTCCGCGACGATGCTCACGGCGATTTCGGCGGGAGTCTCCGCGCCCATCGGCATTCCTACGGGGGAGCGGACCCGGGCGATCGCCTCTCGGGAGACTCCCCGGTCCCGAAGGCTCGCGAACATGTGCTCGCGTTTCGAAGCGCTCGCGATCAGCCCGATCGTGTTCGGGAAACGGTCGATCGCGCGGACCAGAACCGCGAGGTCCTTGCGCGCATCGTACCCGAGTAGGTAGAGGTGAGTGAACGAGGCCGGGTCAAGCACTTCGAAGAGTCGTTCGGGCTCCACGACCTCGCGCCGTTCGGCGGTCGGGAACCGGTCGACCCCGACCCACTCCGGCCGGTCGTCCGCCACCGAGTAGTCGTACTCCAGCGTCGGCAAGAGCGCGGCCAGCGCATGGGCCACATGCCCGCCGCCCCACAGAAGAAGATTCGGGCGCGCCGCCACGTACTCGAGCGCGATTTCGACCGAGCCGCCGCAGAGACTGGCAAGCCCTCCCGGCTTCCAGGCTTGCAGGTCGAAGTGGTGCAGGTCTCCCTCTCGGCGGTCGAACGCCGCTTGGGCGAGTCCCTTCACCTCCTCATCGAGTTGCGCTCCGCCCACTGTACCGATTGTCGAACCGTCGGACCGAACGATCATCGCCGCCCCCAACTTTCCGGGAACGGAGCCAACGGTCTTCACGACGGTCGCACGGACGAACGGCTGATGGCCCTCCAGGAGGCGCAACGCCTCGCGCGTTAAACGACGGTCCATCAGGGCTCCGTTCGAGCTTGCCAGTCGTCGAGCGCGGCGCGATACTCCTCGGGCGTGTCGACGTTCGCGACGACGCCGGGGTCGTTCACCGCCACCCGGCGGACCTGAACTCCGAACTCGGGCAACAACGAGCGCAACGGGGCATCGTTGCGAAGGTCGAGGATATCGGCCCGAACGCCCGCGCGCCACAGGACGGGGTGGCCTCCTCGACCTCCGAACGTCGGGATGAACCAGACCGCGAGCGGGTCGGTGTCCCGCGCTCGTTCGAGCACATCTACGGTGGACTCGGAGACGAACGGATGGTCCACCGGCCAGAACAGGACATCGCGGTCCGCAGGAATCGCTTCGAGCCCGGAATGGATGGACGCGGTTCGGCCTTCGTACCAGAGTTCCGAATCGACGAGCGTTACGTCGAGGTCGCGGAGTTCGTGGGCGATCGGACCCCGATGCGGGCCCACCACGACGGCGACCGGGTCGAAGTTACGAGAAAGACAAATCTCCGCAAGGCGACGAACTGCGGCGGTCCCCCGGAGGGTCATGAGCGCCTTCGGAAGGCCCCCGAACCGGGTCGATTCTCCCCCACTCAAAAGCAGCGCTGCGGTGGTCATGGGTAACGAGAGGGCCGCCTTCGGCGCGACTTACGTCGACCGGGTTAGTAAAGGCCACGCTCGGCCGCACGGCGTTTTCGAGTCGGCGGCCGAATCGGGAACGGCCACCGGGGCCCGGTCCGGGGAGAACGAGCGGCTTTTCTCCTCTGACTTTAAATACCCCGGCACGGTGGGCGCGCCACCTCATGACCCACCCGAACGACGTACCTCCGTCGGCGCTTCTTCCGAAGCTGGCCACGGAGCTGCGGGCTCGCAACGCCGTCGCACCGCCCCCGTGGGCGACGTTCGCTAAAACCGGGGTCCACAAACAACGAGCCCCGACGCAAGTCGACTGGTGGTATCTGCGCAGCGCCTCGGTCCTGCGGAAGATCTACCTCAAAGGATACGTCGGCATCGAACGCCTGAGTTCGGAATACGGCGGGAAGCGCGACCGCGGGAGCGCCCCGTACCATGCGCGCAACGGTTCCCGATCGATCCTCCGGGAGATCGTTCATCAGCTCGAAAAGGCGGGCCTGGTCCAACCCTATAAGACGAAGGGTCGCCGAGTAAGCCCCGAAGGAGCGAAGCTTCTCGACTCGCTGTCCCGCGATATTCTGAAGGGGATGGCCGCGGAACGACCCGAACTCGCCAAGTACCCTCTAGGTTCCATTCCGGGGCGAAGGAGTTGGCGGATGGCATACGGGGAAGATTCCGAGCTCGACGAACTGCGCCGCCGACGGATGCGGCAAATCCAGGACATGCAGGTCAACGAATCCGCGAACGCGCAAGCCTATGCGGCCCAGGAGGCCGAGATGGCGCGACGCGACCAGGAACGCAGCGAGATCCTTCGTCGCATACTCACCCCCGAAGCCCGCGAACGGCTCGCCCGAATCCGGCTCGCCAAGCCCGAAGTGGCGGGCGCCGTCGAGCAGCAGCTGATCGCGCTCGCAGCGAGCGGTCGGATCCAGCGCGCGATCGACGACGCGACGCTGCGGGCGCTCCTCGAGCGGATCGCCCCCGAACGCCGGGAAATCAAGATCACGAGGCGCTGACGAGGAGAGGAAATGGCGAACCGTAGGAAGAGCCTGGCTCGCAAAACGCGCCTGTTCCGGGTCGTGAAGGGAAACCGCCGAGTGCCCGCCTGGGTGATGCAACGGACGAGCCGGCGGGTCACCCGTCACCCGAAGCGCCACACGTGGAAGCGCGGCCACTTGCATAAGTGAAAGGACGAGGGAAGTTCCGATGCCTCCAAAGACCTCATCCCGTCACACCGAAGAACTCGAGCGAGAGTACGTCATCCCGCTCCGGGCAAGCATGCACCAACCCTCCCGTCGCCGGCGCGCTGGCCATGCTCTCGAGACCGTCCGGCGCTTTGTCGTGCGTCACATGAAGGGCAAGCCCGAGGACGTCTGGATCGACCCGCGTCTCAACGAGCACATCTGGGAGCGCGGGATTCAGCACATTCCGAGTCGCGTCCGCGTCAAGGCGATTCGCTTCGAGGACGGCCTCATTGAGGTCGACCTTCTCGAAACCGACTAGTTTCAATCGCCGGAGACCCTTCGCGTGCCGGTCGGACGGACCCTCTTCGGTGGCAGTCCCTACCTCGGGGTGTACGTCCGGGTCGGGGACGGCTACGCCATCGTTCCGGACGACACGCCCGGAGCGGCCGAACGCGACATCGCCCGCCTGTTGGGGGTGGAGGTGGTCCGCACGACCGTCCTCGATTGCGAAGTGGTGGGTGCGCTGGTCGCCGCCAACTCCCACGGGATCGTCGTCGGGGGCGAGGTGGACGCGGAGGAACGGAGGACGCTCGAGAAGATCGCCCCCCTCACGGTGATCTCGCACCGGCAGAACGCGATGGGCAACAACATCCTCGCGAACGATTCGGGGGCGCTCGTCCACCCCGAGTTCTCGGACGCCGCCGTCTCCGCGATCGGGCGGGGCCTCGGCGTGCCCGCGGCGCGCGGCACGGTCGCCGGTCTCGGAACGGTGGGAATGGCCGGGGTCGCGACGAACCGCGGCGTCGTCGTCCACCCGCGAGCGACCGAGAAGGAGGTCGCCGTCGTGTCGGAATTGCTCCGAGTCCCGGTCCATCGATCGACCGCGAACTTCGGCGTCCCGATCGTGGGAGCTTGCCTGATCGCGAACTCCCGCGGGATCATCGTGGGCCGCCCGACCACTCCGGTCGAGGTCGTCCACTTGCAGGAAGGGCTCAGTATCTTCGACTAGCGGAGGTCGGGCGAACGGCGCGCCGAACTACGTGCCGCGCTTCCGCTTCACGTACCGCGTCGCGTACCCGGCGATACGGTTCGCGAGTTTCTTGTGAGTCGCCTGGAGATGGCCCTCGACGGTCACCCCGAGGTCGGTGAGCTGGAGCACCTTGAGCTTGTTCTGGGCGAAATCGCCGGTGAAATCTTCCGGGTAGTGCCGGATCAGTTCGATCGCGACCCGCTTGATGTAGGTCTGGCGGATATTGCCCATGCGGGCGGGGCCGACCCGGGTCGCAGTTATAACCCTATCCGGACCGAACCGATTGGCCCGCCGGCCGCCGGTGGCGGTCAGGTCACACCGGCGATACCCACAAATACCCTGGCCGAGGTAATTCATCGCGTGCCTCAGTGCGGAGCCGCCCGGGGGGGCTCGCAATCTCGCTTCTGAGGACCCTCCTTCTCCCGTAGGATATCGCACTCAATGCCGAACGAAGCTGAGGACCCCCCGCCCCCTCCCCCACGGGAGAGAAACGTTCTGCTGCTCGACCTCTCGAAGAGCATGCTCGCGCCCCTTCCCGACCCCCAAGGAGGGGGTCCCGAGCGACAAAAGATCGAGGTCGCCCGGACGGCGGTCTTCCGGATCCTGCAGGACGCCGCGACGAACGGTACGCTCTTCGGCCTCGTGACCTTCACCGAGACCGTACGCGTGCCCGTCCCGCTCGGCGAGATCCACCGGGAGAATCTTCCGTACATTGAGAACTTGATCTCCATGCTCACGCCGAGCGGGCGGTCGGCCATCTGGGACGCGATTGGCGTGGGGGCGGACCTACTGCGAATGGGCACGAGCGGTGTCCAGGGAAACCTCGTGCTGGTCACCGACGGATGGGACAATGCGTCGGCCCGCTTTGACGTCAAGACGGAACCAACGGCGAAGGCGCCGGAGGGAAAGGTCGACCTGGTACCGTACATCCTGCCCGACCACTCGCGGCTCACCCTCCGGATCATCGGGATTGGGAACGGGGACGAGCGGGACAAAGGCGTCGACTCGGGCCGGATGAACCAAACCGTCGGGCAGCTAACCCAGCGGGCCCAAGAGCTGGGCCTTCCGCCGGCGTTCAGCTTCCAGCTCGTGACGACGGGTTCGCAGCTCTTCGCGCAGATGGTGAACGCGTTTCTCGACGTCGGATACGACGACGACCGCCCCATCGAGGAACTTCACCCCGAGGAGCTCGCGCGCCACGCGGGGAATGCCGCCCGCGCCCTCAAGGAACCCCAGCAGCACGCGACCGTGTCCCGGATCAAGAACGCGCAGACCGCCGAGAAGAACGTAGGGACGGTCGCCTACTCGGAAGCCCCCGACATCGAGGTCGATTTTCTCGTGAGCGGACCCGGGGGACCGCCCGCCTACCTCAAGGAACGCTACGGCCCCCTCGGAGAGGTCGTCGAGGCGTATCTGGCAGGGGACCTCGACCGCGCCCTTGAGCTGATCCAGAAGACGGCGGCATTCCTGCCGCCGGTCACCCGACTGTATTGGGAAGCGCGGATCCAGTTCGCCCGGCGCGCGGTCGTGGAAGCGGCGCGGGCGCTCCTGCAGGCGTGGGCCGAGGCCGAGAAGCTCCCGATGACCGCCCAAGCACCCATCCTCCGACGGCTCGCGATCCTTCAGGCGAGGATGCAGAACGACAAGGAAACCGAGACCCTCGTACGGTTCATCGACGAGACGGAGCACCATCTCACGAACCGGGACCCGAAGACCCGGCTCCGTCTGATGGACCTGTTCGGGAAACTCATGGAGCTTCGGGGGACCTACCAGCTAACCCGGCTCGCCGGCGAAGGCGACCTTCAGGACGCCGCGGTCGCCCACGAGGCGGCCGTCGAGGAGGTCTTTGGGTTGCTCCAGGATGCGCGGCTTGACCTGTCCACGGAAGGCGCGACCGTCGAAGGCGCGCTGGACTTCATTGAAATATGCTTGGCGGAGATGCGGTAGGGAGTACCTGAATGCCCGAAGTCAAGGTCACGACCCGCCGGCGGACCGGGGCGAAGAAGGAAACCAAGCCCTCGGTCGACACGACGCGCATCGCCGTCGTGGGCATCCCCGCCTCCGGAAAGACGACGTACTTCCGGTTCCTCTCCGGACACTTCGGCCTCAACCTGCCGATCCTCTACATTCCGGCGCGGGCCGACAGCGGCAGCCTGCCGCTCTACGGGGACCTCGAGAACGACGTGGCGCTCGAGGAGACGACGTACGAGACGACCGACCCCACCGACCCCGAGGGAAGCCTCGAGACGACGACCCGCTACTACGTCAACCGGCCCATGGAAGACCGACGCAAGCTCTGGGTGGAGCTGAGCGCGGGGCGGGACGAACAAGGAATCCTAACGAAATACCCGCTGCCCACCAAATTCAACCAGTTCGTCGAGATGAAGATGCGCTTCCGCTACGCGGCGCCCGAAGGGGAGGCCGGCTCGCGGCCGATGGAGCTGTCGACCGTGGACGAGGCCGGGGGCATCATCGCCGACTACTTCACCTACGACCGGCTCTGGCTCGACTCCGTCGAGGACGAGGTCACCGAGAAGACGTGCCGGGTGATCCCGCACTTCGATTCGTGGCGCCCGGACCGGCGCGACCTCTGGAAGCGCGGGCTGACGCTCCTCGGAAGGTTCGTCTGCGGGGCCGACGCGATCATCCTGCTGCTCTCGCCGGGCCTACCGTCGCTGCGCGACCAGGCCCAGCAGGTGAACCTCGCGCGCGGGGTCTTCCGCTATACGCACGCCCGGAACCTACCGCTCGTCATCGCGGTCTCCAAAGCCGACAAGCTGAAGGAATTTTATAGCGAGGTCGAACAGTCCGTTCGCGAGCGGACGTTCCGAAGCGCCTTCGACCCGGTCGACTTCCTGCTCCGGCGCGACGGCGCCGGTATGGGAACGATCCTCGTCGCCCAGGAGGGCCGCGGGATCTCGGCCAAGGAAGACGTGTTCCTCATCTCGAGCGCCGTTTCGACCGGCGAGGGCCACCCGCTGTTCATCGGAGAGTCCGGGGACGAGGCGCCCAGCACCGGTACGGCCACGATGGGCGTGCCGGTGATGGTCAACACCACGCTCCCCCTGGCCCGCGCTTGCGAGCGCGTCCTCGAGCGCCGCGCCACGAAGGAGAAGTAATGGCTCCCGCGGACGGCGCCGCGACCGGAAGCCTCGCCCCGGTGGCGGTCGTCTGGTGCCGTCAGGTCGACAACGAGGCCGAGAGTCCCGGCTACACCACGATCCCCGAGGACTTCGCGGGCCGGCGCGAAACGATCGAGTCGATCCGCGTGGTGGGGAACCTTACCATCAACATCGCCGACACGCACGATTACTGGGACCCGGACCCCGCGCAACCGCTCTCGTTCTACCCGAATCTCTTCCTCTACCCGGCCGCGAACGGACGCTACACCTGCGTCGGTCGCATGTTCCTTTCGACCGAGGACCGCCCGCGCCTCGGAATGAAGACGCTGGTCTTCGAGACGGCCCCTCTGCTCGCGAGCGGGGACTTCGGAGCGGCGATCCTTCGCGCCCACGCGACCATGAGCGGCCGCACCGACGGCGGCAAGCCTCCCGTCGAACCCGACCCGCTCGTCTATCAGACCGTCGGAGAGGGTTTCCTGTTCCACCGGGGGACCACCGAGCCCGTTGTCGTCGTCGCGGCCGACGCGTGGGAGGCCAGTTGCCAGGCGGTCCTCGAGCTCGTTCGGGTGATGCCGACGTCGCTGGTCGCCCTCGGCGCTTTCCTCGTCTTTCCCTACTTCCTTCCCGAAGCCAAGGTGAACCTTCACGAGTTCACCGAGCAGTTCCCCCTCGCGCTTGCGGTCATGCGGGTCCCCCGGGGGGAAGCTCAAGGAGACCGCCACGCCAAGCGGCTTGCCAGCTGGGAGTCCGCCCCCGTCACGCTTCGGGACCTGACGCGCGCGAGTCGCGGCCGGGAGGCGCTTCCGCTCGTCCTCCAGTACGTCCGGGAACATCAGGACGCGAAAATCCGCGAGGTGACCCGCCGGGTCGACCTCGTCGAAGGCCCGCGCATGCAGGCCCATCTCCACGACGCCGAGCGGCAGGGGGGTCGAGACCGTCGGAAGGAGATGTGGCGCATTGGCACGGCGATGGAGACGGCGGCGCTGCTTCTCACCCGCCCAAAAGGCCGCTCCGTGCCGATGACCGGCGAGGCAGCGAAGCGCGCGAATGAGTACCTCCAGGCCCGACCTTCGGATTCTGTCTTGTTGCCCGCCGAGCCCGCTCCCGTCCTGACCTCGGCCCCGACGATCCCTACCTCCGGAGTCCTCGGAGGAGAGCACCCGCCGTGGCTCCACAAGCCACCGGAGATCTCGCTCCCGCCCCCCGGCCCCGTCGCGGTCCCGGTCTCCACGAGCGACGACCCTTCGACTCTGCCGGTCGGGGCGGTCGCTCCCGTCCCTCCCGCTGCCGCCGGTTATACTGCACCGCCTCCCTCGAACGGAGAGCTCGAAACCCTACTGAGGAGCGAGATCGACCGCCGGTTCGTCGAGCTCGCGAAGGGACGCCCGGCAGCACTCCAGGCCTCCGACGTCGATTCCCGGATCGCGACGGCGACGATCGACCTCCAGACGAAATGGTCGTCCTTATTGGACGGCAAGATGAAAGAAGTCTCGGACACGGCGGCCCGCTCGCTGGTCGCATTGCAGACCGACCTTGCCTCGCGGCTCGTGGCGGTCGAATCGCGTCCGGTGGTGAGCCCGTCCGACGTCGCCACCCAGGCGGAACAGAAGCTCCGCGGCGAGGCCGACTCGAAGTTCCAGGCGATTTCGACCAAGGTCGAGGAGTCCGTCAAGGCGGCCGGTGAGATGTGGGCCTCTCGCCTTCGCGACGAGCTGCACCAGTCGGTGGACGAGCTCCGGGCCCAGGCCACCCATGACGAGGAGGAGATGCGGGCCGCCCTGGTCGCCCAGATCGACCTTGAGCTGCGCGAGGCGAACGAACAGGGCACCGTCCTGCGCGAGGAGATCGAGTCTCGCGTTCGAGAACTCTTGCAGGAGCGTCTCGTCGAGCTCGACGCGCGAAGGGCGAAGGAGACTCGGGAGCTCGAGCAGCGGTTGGGCCTCTTGGTGGACGGGCGGACGAAGGATGTAGAGGCCCGTATGGTCGCCGCGAACGCGGAGTCTCGGGAGAAGCTCTCGGGCGCGCAGGAAGAACGGGTCCGTCAGGCGGAGAAGCGATGGTCCGTGGACGGAGAGGCCCGGATCGCCCAGACCTCCGAGGCCCAGACGCAGGCCCTCGCCGGCCTGCAGGTTCGCCTTCAGTCGTACTTCGAGCAGAAGCTCCGGGAGAATCAGGACCGGGAGCGAGACAAGTACGTCGAGCTCCTCGCCCGGCTCAAGTCCGAGGTCGACCAGTCGCTGTCGAAGACGATCGATTCCAACAAGTTCGATGCCGTCATCCGCGACCGGGTCGCCCGCGACCTCGGCGCCGCCCGGGACGAGCAGGAGAAGCAGATCCGCCAAGCGGTCAGCGACGCCGAGGTCCGGCTGAACTCGACCCAGGAAGAAGGGGTCCTGCGGCTCGAACGGCTCGAGGCGAAGATCCAGACCCGGGAGACCGACCTTCTGCGGATCGAGCAGACCCTCCGGCACGAGGTCGATGACCTCGACCGACGGATCCAGGTCGTGGCCGACCGCGCGCTGCCACTCATTCGCCGAACGTGGCTGCGGGTATCCGAGATGGAGAAAGAGGGGCCCGGAGGCGCGGAGACCGAGGCGCACGTCAAAGAGCTTCGT
Organism: uncultured Thermoplasmata archaeon; assembly: GCA_963730815.1. Lineage (GTDB taxonomy): Archaea > Thermoplasmatota > Thermoplasmata > Lutacidiplasmatales > UBA184 > Lutacidiplasma. Next base: position 563,667 of record CAVSTD010000008.1, on the reverse strand, counting down.
CGGGAGATGGCGCGCGAGATACGTCGGGTCGAGGGCGAGCTCCTGGAGCAGACGAGCGACCTTCGCGACCGGCTCGAGGCGACCCTCGCGAGCCAGGGCCGGATCTGGCTCAACCTCCTGAAGCAGCTCCAAAGCGCGAGCGAGGGACTCGTGCGGACCGATACGGCCGCGGGGGGGCGCACTTCCCGGCGAGGCACCACGGAACGTGGGGACGAGAGCCTGGACGAGCTCCTGGACGAGAATCTCCGCGATGCCACGGGATATCCCGCGTTCGCTTCCGACCCCCCGAACCCGCTCGACCCCCGTACCCAGCCGTCGGTCGACGTGGAAGGCCGCGACGCGCGCCGCCGGCCGCGCCGCTCCTGAGCGTTCGCCCCCGAGCGGTCAACGCTAAACCTCCGCAGGGAGTGCGACCGGTCTCATGACCACCGAGGAAGACCACCGTCACTGCAAGGTCTGCGGCCGCGTGTGCGGGGTCGGAGAGGAGACGTGCAGCCGGGCGTGCCGCGAGAAACGGGCCGCCCAGATGGCCTCGCGTCGGAATTATCAGTATCTCCTCTACGGGGCCATCGCGATCCTGCTGATCGTCTTCCTGAGCAGCGTGGTCCGCTGAGGTCGGCGGGAACGTGCGCCGATCCCGACTCGCCGTTCTCGGCGGGACGTTCGACCACCTGCACATCGGTCACCACGCCCTCCTCGCCAGCGCGTTCGCGGTGGGCGATGAGGTCGCCATCGGACTGACCACCGACCGATTCGTTGCCCAGCATCCGAAACCGGGCGCGGGACGGATGCAAGGCTACCGCACTCGCCGCTCAACGCTGGTCCGTTGGTTGCGCGACCAGTACCCTTCCCGAAAGTGGCGGGTCGTTCCGCTCGAGAACCCTTTCGGCGGCTCCGTCGCGCCGGAGGTCGGCGTCCTGGTGGTTTCCCGCGACACGGAGAGGGGAGGACGGGCGGTCAATCGTGAGCGACGCCGTCTCGGACGACCCCCCGTGCCGATCGTGAGCGTCCCCCTGGTTCTCGCGGACGACCTCGAAGCCGTGAGCTCCCGGAGGGTCCGGGCGGGTACTATCGGTGCCGACGGGCGGCGACTCGGTCCGATCCGCGTGGCTCTCTCGACGACCGACCCTCGCGACCGGGACGTGGGCAAGCGGGCGGTCGCCGCGGTCTTTCCCCGGGCTCGATTTGTGAACCTCGTTGCGGACCTACACGGACTCTCCGCTTCTCGGACCGTTCGCGCTCACCCGGCGCGAAGAGCTTCGAAGTACGATCTCGCGATCCGGGTCTCTCGTCGACGGGACGGGGGCTGGTCGGCGGTCGAGCGGACACCTCGGGTCCGACTTCGACCCCGACCCATTCGCGGCTCGCAGCCCGAGGAGCTCGAACGGGGGCTCATCTCCCTTCTTCGGCCGCGACCGTAGCGCAAGCTCTTTGGACCCCCTGACCCCTGCCACGCTCGATGGAAACGTACCTGCGCGTCACGTTCGACAGCGAGGGAGCCAAGCCCTCTGCGATCGCCGACCGGCTGCGATCGTGCGGCTTCGTGCCCACCCAGGGCAACTACGACTTCGTCTACGACTGGAGCGGCTCGGCGAAGCGCGATCAGATCCTCGACCTTTCCGACGAGTTGACGCGCCAGCTCCGGGGTTTACGAGTCCTATTTGAGATCGAGACGGTGTAATTCCCCGCCGTCCTCCCGCACTGGCCGCTAAGAGCTTTTATCGCGCGCTCGCCTCGTGCCGTCCGCCGTGCAGACCTACCCCGTGCGCGCGAGCCACCGTGCGAATCTCGCCCTTCCGGCTCTCCTCGAGGTCGCGAAGTCGAATTTCGGAACCGCCCAGGTCGAGGGAGAGGCAGTCCTGTCGGCCTATGGGGCGATCTCGCGCATCTGCGCGCGGGCCACGGGTCGCGACCTCACGGTCGACGTCACGATGAACCCGCAGGTCTCCGAAGAGGTCGCACGCGAGACGATCCGTCGCTATAACCAGTTCCTCGAAGCGGCGACCGGATACTCGTCGAAGGAACGGGCCAAGCGCCTTCGCAAGTCGGCCGCCGCGCCGGTTCCGGGAGCCTGAGAATTGGCCACGGCGCCGGGACCGCTCCCGTCATCCTCCGGCGGCACGGAGCTCGAGCGGATCCGCTCGACGGTCAGCGCCTACTTCCCCGTCTACGAATTCCGCGTCGGCCCGCAATCCCTGATCCTCGCCGTCCACGCGGACCCCGCCACGCTGGAGGACCGATTCGACCGCCTCCGGCAGGACCTCTGGACGAAAGGCTACGTTCCGCTCCTGCGACGCGAGCACGGGGAGGATTTCATCGAGGTCATTCGCCGCCCGAAGGCCGGCCGGTCCCGGATCTGGATCAACCTTCTGCTGCTCGCTGGGACGATCGCGACCACCGCCTTCGCGGGCGCGCTCGTCTGGCTCACGTTCCGCGGGGGTCTCTCGCTTACGCTCGGGGACTTCGCCTACGGCGAATTGTATTTCGGCGCGCCCGTGATGACGATCCTCGGTCTCCACGAGCTCGCCCATTACGTGATGGCGCGCCGACGGCACCTCGATGTGTCGTTGCCCTACTTCCTCCCCGTTCCCCCGCCGATCATCATCGGGACCCTCGGCGCGTTCGTGAGCATTCGAGAGCCGTTCCCCGACAAGAAGGCCCTGTTCGACGTCGGCGTCGCGGGCCCCTTGGTGGGATTTGCGGCCTCGATCCCGATCGCGCTCGCGGGTCTGTACCTTTCGGTCCATGCCGCCGTCCTTCCACCGACGTACTGCGGCGTGACCGTGCTCGGCACGAATTATGGGAGCCTGCTCATCGGCACGCCGTTCCTGTGGTCGGCCCTATCGCTCTTCCTTCCGTCCAGCCTCGTGAACCTGCATCCTCTCGCGCTCGCGGGTTGGGTGGGGATCCTGGTCACCGCGATCAACCTCCTGCCTTCCGGTCAGCTCGACGGAGGCCACGTCTTTCGCGCGCTTTTCGGGGAGCAATCGCGATTCGTCAGCTACGCGGCGGTCGTCCTACTGTTCGGTCTCGGGTTGTTCTATGTCGGCTGGCTCCTGTTCGCGATCTTCATTGTATTCACCGGGCTCCGCCATCCTCCGCCGCTCAACGACATCACTCCGATCGGTACGCGACGTCAGCTCGTGGGGGTGTTCGCGGCGGCGATCCTTGTCACCGGGTTCGTTGTGATCCCTCTCTCGGCCCCGGCCGGATCGGCTTCCTTGACCACGAGTGACGTGACCCCGCTGTCGACCTTGCCTCCCGGGGCCATGGTCGGAGCGAACCTCACGCTCACGGTGAACAATCAAGACCCCATCCCGCACGGATTCTGGTTTTCCGCGAACATCGCCAACGTGACGGGAACCAACGGGAGCCCTCTGAGCGGCTCGGCGCTCAATTCCTGGGAGGCCAATGCCTCGTGGTCGTTCTACCTCCCCGATGGCCAAGTCGTCCACGCCCGCGGAGCGGCGGTGGGAGTTCCCCAATCCGACTACGTGACGGTCAACTCCACCGGCTCCCACATGCTCTCGTTCGTCGTGACGTTCTCCGACTCCGAGGCGGCGCTCGGCGCGGGCCTGAATTTCTCCACTCAAATGGTCTGTCCTCCCTCGGGGGGAGGCACCGCCTCGACCGGTCTCAACCTCGGCTTCTCGTGATACCGGGTCGCTCATACAAACAAAACTCCCGCGTGAGACTCCGGTGCACTCTCACGGGGACGCGAAAACGGGGAGCGGTGGGGAGCTCGAAAGGGGCGCCGCCCGCGGGAACGATCACGAGAAGACGACCGCCGGGGGTCAGACGCTCGGCCCACCGCTCCACGACCGCGGTCACGAGGTCGGAGGTGTCCACTCCTCCGGTGCTCGACGCTCGACCGTAGGGCGGGTCGGTCACGATCGCTGCGAAACGTGCGGAGGAGTCCGCGAAGTCGACGGTGCGCGCGTCACCGACGATCAGCTCCTCCGCCCCGACCCCGAGATAGGCGAGATTTTGTAGGGCCCCGCGGACCATCGTGGAGTCGCGGTCGATCCCGAACAGCGTCGCCCCCAACAGCCCGGCCTCCGCGAGCAGAGCGCCGGTTCCGAGAAAGGGGTCGAGAACCCGGTCGTTCGGCCGAACTCGAGCCAGGTTGGCCGCTGCTCGGGCGAGCCGCGGAGGCAAGCTCACCGGCCGACGGAACGGGAGCAGAGGCATGCGACGCCGGGCCGTCTCGGCCCGGTCGACGGTCGCCACCTCCTCCAGAAGGAAGTCCACGCCGTCTCCCCCCGGAGCGATCCAAAAACGTCGGGCCGGATTCTCGAGGTCGATCCGGCCCCCTCCGGCCTTGAACGCGCGCCCGCAGGCGAGCAGCGAGGCGTCGGCTCCCCCGCCCGATGGCTGACCGATCCGGCGGAAGGCCGCCGAACCCCCCCGGCTTCCTTCGTCGCACGAGGTGGATTCGGCGTTCTGGGAGGCGGAGAGCGCCACCAGACAACGACGGGCCAGCGCGAGACGGTTCGCAAGTTGCCTCCAGGCCTCTGGGTCCGGAACCTCGACGGGAATGAGCCCAACCGTCGGGGCGAGGATGGATCCTCGTTGCCCCCCGAGGGCTTCGGCCGCGGAGACCGCCTCCGCCTCCGCGAGGGCGACGCTCTCCTGCGAGATCTCAACGAAACCCGGGATCACGGCGAGCTCCTCGCGGCCCAACTCGCGAGCCGCCTTCGAATGTCCGCAGTGTGCGTCCCTTCCCAATAATAATGGCCGCAGTCAACGCACCGGAATAGGGGGAGACCTTTCTCCACCCGGTCCCACGGGACTCCTTCGGGCTTCGGCTCGGCGACCGGCCCCTCGACCGCTTCGAGGCTGCCGTTGCATTCGGTACAACGTTCGAAGTGGACCGCCACGGGCAGCTCGGGGAAGGCGCTGAGAACCGCGCGCCACTGCTCGGCGATATCGGAACTCGCCAACAAGAGTGCTCGCTCGGCCCGGGCGGCGAGCCGTCGGTCCCGGGTGAGGATGATCCGGTCTTCGGCCCGGGCCTGCTTCAGCACCTCGTCGTCCGAGATTCCTCGAACATAGACGGTATCGCAGCCGACGAACCGGAGATACCGGGCCAGCCGCCCGACCATCTCGTCGGCCAGCATGCGAGGTTCGGCCACGCCCTCTTGGAGAGCGGGACCGGAATAACCCTTGCCACTCACCTTATACCGAGCCGGGAGTGCGGCGTTCGAGGAGATTCCGTGCGCCTGTTTGGGACGAACGGCATCCGCGAAGTCGTGGGCCAAAAGCTCACGCCCGAGTTCGTGACCCGCGTCGCCGATTCGATTGGCGCCTGTCTACCGACCGGTTCGCATGTGGTCATCGGCTGGGATGGCCGGACCTCGAGTCCCGCCTTCGCGAGCATCGTCGCGGCGTCCCTCGCCCTCGCGGGTCACAAGGTGACCGAGCTCGGCATTCTGCCCACTCCCGCGATCCAGTACAACCTCCCCCGCGTGGGCGGCGATCTCGCGGTCGTCGTTACCGCCTCGCACAATCCGCCCGAGTTCAACGGCCTCAAGTGCATTGCGAAGGACGGTCTCGAGGCTTCGCGGGAGTTCGAGGAAAAGATCGAGCTCGGGGTCGAGCGGTCCAGCGCTTCGCACGTCGATTATACTCGGGTGGGCGACGTCTCCCACGACCCGGGAGGGGCCCACCGATACATCGAGGGAATCCTGGGACAGGTCGATGCGGCTCGCATCGCGCGACGTCGGTTCTCGGTGGTCCTCGACTGCGGCAACGGCGCGTCGGTGCCGACGAGCCCGTCCCTCCTTCGCCGACTCGGTTGCCGATTCACTACCTTGAATGCCCACGTGGACGGCACGTTCCCCGGGCACCTGTCCGAACCCACGGAGGCGAACCTCGCCGACTTGAAGCGAGCCGTTCCCGCCATGGGAGCGGAGCTCGGGGTCGCGCACGACGGGGATGCCGACCGCGCGATCTTTGTGGACTCGTCCGGTCGGTACATTCCCGGGGAGGAGATGCTGACCCTGCTCGCGCGCGACGCGGTCGAACGGGCGCCCGGAAGCATCGTGGTCACCCCCGTCTCCGCGTCCCAATCGGTAGAGGACGCCATCCGTCCGTTCGGGGGGACGGTCGTCTACACCCGGATCGGCTCGCCCTCGGTCACTCACGCGATGCAAGAGCGCGGCGCCGTATTTGGGGGCGAAGAAAACGGAGGTCTGATCTTTCCCAGGTTGCACCTCGCCCGCGACGGGGCCATGACGATGGCCGCCGTTCTCGACCTGCTCGCCCGGCGAGAAGGCGACCTCGCGTCGCTCTTGAAAGAACTCCCCCGCTACGCCCTCGTGAAGGAGAAGGTCGGTTGCCCGGTGGAACTTCGCGAAAAAGTCTCGGCCCGACTGGTCGAAAGCTTCACCCAAGAGGCCGAGAAGGTCGTGACCCTTGATGGGGTAAAGGCCTACTTCCCCGGGGGATGGGTCCTTCTCCGCCCGTCCGGAACGGAACCGCTGTTCCGGGTTTTCGCCGAGTCGAAGGACCCCGACCGGGCCCGAGCCTTGGCCGACAGCGGAACGGCGGCGGTCCGGAAGATGGTCGGGGAACTCACCCCTGGGGCATGACGCCCCGCTCGGCATGCGGGTCGTCTTACCGGACGTACGGCCCGATCGCGAGCACCCCGACCAAGAGGAGGACGAAGACCGCGAACGTGATCGCGGTCATCGTGCGCTCGCCGGCGCGCCGGAAATAATAGAACCCGGAAAAGACTCGAAGGATCGGGGTCGCGACCAGGACGACCAGACCGAGGGTGAGATACGCCTCGATCGAGCCGGAGGCGAGGCCCGACCCGAGGCCGGCGAAACTGAGGTACGAGAGGATCGGGGTTTGAGCGAGGATGCTCGAAGACGACGCGTCGGGGTGGGCCACGACGTACGCGACGAGACCGCCAGCGAGGAGTGCGAGGGAGAGGCCAAGTCCCACGCGCAGCACGAGCGCCATGCGCACGTAGGCGTCGGGGGGAAGCGGCGGGACCGTACTCGGCGTTGAGGTCGGGGCGGGAGTGCTCATTGGAGACCGAGCCCCCTCAGGATGACCTCAATCGCGAGTGCGGCGATCACCGGCAAGAAGAGGAGCCGGACCGTCGGGTTCGCCAGGCCCGGCAGGACCCGACTTCCGAGATAGGCGCCGAACGCGGTTCCGATCGCCACGGGCGCGGCGACGACCGGGTTCACGTACCCCGCGGCGAGCATCACGCCCGCACCGGCGGCGGCCGTGACGCCGATCATGAAATTGCTCGTCGCGGTGGAGACCTTCATCGGGAGGTTGAGAAATCGTTCGAGGGCGAGGACCTTGAACACGCCGGCACCGATCCCGAACATCCCCGAAACCACGCCCGCTCCGAACATCACGCCCAGCGCCGGCGACGTCTGAGCGGCCACGTACGGGACGTCCCGGTCGAGTTTTTCGTCGTGATACTCGCCCGCGAGCCCCAGGCGGCGCGAGCGGGAGTCCGGGGGAAGTGTGGGAGGAATGTCGATGTGGCGACGGGAGAGGGTCCCCGGGATGATCGCGAGGAACACGACTCCGAGCGCGATGAGGAGCGCGGACTGAAGGTTGGCGTGCGTCAGGAAGACCGTCACGGTCGCGCCGATGAGCGCTCCGGGCACGGTCGCGATCTCGAGGAACATCCCGATCCGGAGGTCGCTCAGCCGGTCGCGGACGTACGCTGCCCCCGTCGCCGAAGACGTTGCCAGGATCGTGACGAACCCGGTTCCGATCGCGACCGGTACTGAGGTCCCGAAGAGAATCAGCAGGAGGGGGATGACCACAACGCCTCCCCCGAGACCGGTCAGCGAACCGACCAAGCCCGCAGCGATCGCGACGAGGACGAGGAGCGTGACAAAGAGGGCCAGGTCCACGGCGACCGAGAGCCGAACCATCGGAAAAGCCCGACTCCCTGCGGACCGTCGACGCGAATCGAGAAACCTCAAACCCTCTCTTCGGGTGGGACTCGAACGAGGGACGCTTGCAGCCGCGCGGAGACCGGGTGGCATTCGGAGGTCCGGGCATCGAACCCACCTGGTCCCACAGCAACAAGGACGGTGTCGGGACTGCCTACTCGGGCGATTCCCGTCTCTGGTTCACCCTCTGGCGAGGCATCGTCACCGAGGTCTACTATCACCGGATCGACCTTCCGCAACTTCGTGACCTTCAGTTCCTCTTCTCGGACGGGTCGACGCTTTTCCACGAGGAGAAGCGCGACCTCCAGACCGTGACCACCCGAACCGGCGAGCACGCGTTGGCCTACCGGACGCTCGCCGAGTCCCCGGACGGGACGTACCGGCTGCGCAAGGAAATCATCGCGGACCCGCACCTTCCCTGCCTTCTCTTGCGCGGCCGACTCGAGGTTCTCGACCCGGAAATGGTGGGGCGATTGCGCTGCTACCTGCTCGCCGCTCCCCACCTCAACGTCGGAGGTTGGGGAAACAGCGCGACGGTCTACGACGTGCTGGGAAGGTCGGTCCTGGCCGCCGAGAAAGACGGAGTGGCGATGGCCCTGGGCTCCTCGCTTCCTTTCGTACGGAGCTCGGTCGGTTTCGTGGGGGCGAGCGACGGCTGGACCGACCTCGCCCGCCACCACGCGATGACGTGGGAATTCGACCGAGCCCCCTCGGGAAATGTTGCGCTTGTCGGGGAGTTGGCCACCGCCGCGACCTCCGAATTCTCGGTGGTGCTCGCCTTCGGGGAGACCATCCAGTCGGCCGTCACGCGACTCTTCCAGACCCTGAGCGTGCCGTTCGAGCAGCATCATCGACGTTTTGTCGACCAATGGTCGCGGACCGCGGTGTCCGAACGAAAGCTCGCCGGAAGCTCGCACGATGAAGGGAGGCTCTACCGGGCGAGTCGATCGGTCTTGCTCGCGCACGAGGACAAGATGTACCCCGGCGCGTTCATCGCCTCCCTCTCGATACCGTGGGGGGCGGCCCGGACCGACCGGGAGCGCGGCGGGTACCACCTGGTCTGGACCCGGGACACCGTCCATGTCGCCACCGCGCTGCTCGCGTCGGGGGCGTCCGAGGCGTCGCTCCGAGCGCTGGTCTACCTCGCCACCCGGCAACGACCCGACGGAGGGTTCCCTCAGAACTTCTGGGTCGACGGGACCCCCTACTGGCAGGGCATGCAACTCGACGAGGTCGCCCTGCCGATGCTTTTGGCGAATCAACTCTCCCGGGCCGACGCGCTGGCCGATTTCGATCCGGTCCCGATGGCGCTTCGGGCGGCCCGATTCTTGGTCGAACACGCGCCCGTGACGGAACAAGACCGTTGGGAGGAAGTAAGCGGATACTCGCCCTCCACGCTCGCCGCGACCATTTCCGCGCTGACGCTCGTAGCCGGGTTCTCCCGACGTCGTGGGGATACCGACACGGCCACCTTCGTGCAAGATTACGCGGACCACCTCGAAGCCCACCTCGAGGGCTGGACCGTGACCGGTGCGGGCACTCCGGTCCCTGGAGCGCCCCGCCATTACGTCCGGATTCGACCGGCGTCGGTGGACGACCCGCGCCCCAGCGAGGGCATCGACTTGGGGACGATCCGCCTCCCGAACCTTCCTCCCGGAATGCCGAACGCCTTCCCGGCGAACGAGATCGTCGACTCCGGTTTCCTCGACCTCGTGCGCTACGGCGTTCGGGCGGCCGACGACCCGCTCGTGAACGATTCGGTCCGGGTGGTGGACGACGCACTTCGGGTGGATACCCCTCGCGGGCCTGCCTGGCGGCGCTACAACCATGATGGGTACGGGCAACGCGAAGACGGGGGTCCCTACATTGAATGGGGAGTCGGGCGGGCGTGGCCTCTCTTGACGGGCGAGCGAGGGCACTTCGAGTTGGCGGCGGGAAACGACCCGGGGCCGTACCTCGAGGCGATGGAGCGCTTTGCCACAGAGAACGGCCTTCTGACAGAACAGGTGTGGGACGAATCGGACCGGCCCGAACTCCATCTTTGGAACGGCCGGCCCACGGAAGCCGCCATGCCGCTCGCGTGGGCTCACGCGGAATACATCTCGTTGCTGCGGTCGGCTTCGGACCGGAAGGTCTTCGACCAAATCCCCGAAGTTCTCGAGCGATATGGTCGAAGCGCGCGACGCTCCCCAGCGTTTGAGGTGTGGAAGTTCAACCGTCGCCCGTCCACCATCCGGCCGAATGAATCGCTGAGAGTGATCGCCGACCAGCCCTTCCGTCTGCGGGTCAGCGACGACGAATGGCGCTCTCACTCCGACCGAGATTCGAGCGAGACCAACCTCGGCCTCCACTACGTCGACCTGGCGGCCTTGGGGTCCCCCGGACGATCCTGGTGCTTTTCGTTCTACTGGCCCGTCGCCGACCGCTGGGAAGGCGAGGATTTCCGGGTAGGGGCGTTGGAGTAGCTCCGGTCATCGGGGGTTCTTGACCGAGACTGGAGTAATTTGCGTCTAACTAACCTTCCTTAGCGCTTATATGGCATCATATGAACGGCTAAGCGCGCAGCTTAGGAGCTATGGCGAACCTCCCGGTCGTGGTCATTTCGTCGCCTTCTCCGCTGCTCGAGAGTATCGCTTTCGAGGTGCTCGGAGGCGCGACGGGAGAGACACCCGCAACGACCTCGCCGGTCGTCGTGACCGATTCGAGGGGCGCGCCCGCCTCGGCCGTCAGCGCCTCGTTCGTCTTTCTGGGGTATCGCGCAGATTCGGAAGAGTCCCGACGGATTGCCGTGAAGACCCTTACCGAGCTGGCCGCGAGGTCCCCACCGCCCCTCCACGTCGCGCTTTTTGAGGCGTCGGTCCGTGGGTCATCGGGGGACTCTGTGACGTCGGGACCCGAACTACCGTCGGGGGTCGACCCGACGATTCCCATGCCGACGACCCTCGAGCGCTTCGTGATCGAACGCAGCCCCGGTGGCGAATTCATGGGTGATCTCGAGCTCGCCCGGGCCCGAAGTTGGGCCGCGAGAACGCGCGCCGCCTGGCACTCTCAGCTCTCCCCACCCTCAACCGAAGAAGCTCGCAGGGGAGCGACTCCCATCGCAGTGCGCTCCGTGCCCTGGTGCGGGGCGACGGAATGAGCCAGAGCGGAGCGGGATCGTGATCCCTCCGCCCCATGGGGGCCGTCTCGTGGAACGACTGCTCTCGGACGCCGACCGCGCGCGCCGCGTTTCGGAACTGCCGTCGCTCCCGACGATCGCCCCCGCCCTAGACCAACTCTACGACCTCGAGAAGATCGGAATCGGAGCATACTCCCCTATCGAGGGGTTCATGGATTCGACGACCCTCGCCTCCGTGGTCGGGACCGGCCGTCTCCCGAACGGCCTGCCCTGGAGCCTACCCATCCTACTCCCGCTCCATCGCCCGGTGGACCGGGCGACCGCCGAAGGACTTCGACCGGGAGACGAGGTTGCCCTCGTCGATCCCCGCGGTGACCTGAGGGGGATCCTGCACTTCGAGGAGAAGGTGCCGTTCGACCCCGTCGCGATCGCGCGTTCTGCCTTCGGCACGATCGACCCCGCCCACCCCAACGTGGCCGACCTGCTGAACGGTGGGAATCTCGCCCTCGCCGGAAAAGTCGACATCGTGTCTCCCCGGGCGTCCGCCCACGGAGTGCCGGAGCTATCCCCGCGAGAGAGTCGGGAGTTGTTCCGAACTCGCGGTTGGAAGGATGTCGCGGCGTACCAGTGCCGAAATCCGCCGCACACCGCGCACGAGTACCTCCAGCGGATCACGCTCGAGCGGGAGGACGTGGACGGACTGTTCATCCATCCGGTCGTCGGTCGACTGAAGATCGGAGACTATCGCCCCGAGGTCATCATGCGCGCATACGAGGCGTTGGTCCGGGCGTACTGCGCGACCGACCGAGTCGTCCTAAGTCCCCTGACCATCTCGATGCGCTACGCCGGTCCGAAGGCCGCGATCTTCCTCGCGATCGTGCGCAAGAATTACGGCTGCAGTCGATACATCGTCGGACGCGACCAAGCGGGGGTCGGCAAGTTTTACGACCCGTACGCCTGCCACCGCATCTTCGATGAGTTCGACGTGGGCATCGCGCCGCTCCGGTACGAAGAGGCGTTCTACTGTCGAGCATGCCGGTCCACCGCGACCGCCAAAACCTGCCCCCACCCCGCCACGAATCGCGTCGACACGAGCCAGACGAGGATCCGCCAGGCCTTGCAGAACGGCGGGGAGATCCCCCCGGAGCTGCTGCGTCCGGAGGTGGCGGAGATCCTTCGTGAGCCCGATGTCCTGTTGAAGGAAGGAGATCAGTGAGCCCCGATGGACCTTTGGAGTAGCATCTGGCTCGCAATGGTCGCCTTCGGTGCGGCGGTGACGAACGGCGCCGTCGGGTACGGCTTTTCCTCGATCATCACCCCGATCGCCATTTTCTGGTACTCGAACAAGGTCCTCAATCCCGCCCTCGTCCTGGTCGAGGTCGCGGTGAACATCGCTCTGCTGCTGCGGGAGCGCCAGCACATCCGGGCCACCTGGCCCCGGGCTCGACCCGTGGTGACGACACTGCTTCCCGGAATCCTCCTCGGGACACTCGGGCTCACCTTCATCGCGGTCACCGACGTGAAGTTGCTCGTCTACGCCACCCTCCTTCCGCTCGTCGCCCTTCAGTTGCTGGGCTTCAGCCGGCCGCTCGCGAACGAGCGCCGGGGAGGGCAGGCGATCGGCTCGGGGATTGGATTCCTCTATTCGTTGACCACCATTTCCGGACCCCCGCTGGCACTGTTCCTTCGAAATCAGGGCCTTTCCAAGGGCCAGTTCCGGTGCACGATCGCCCAGATCCGAGTCGCGGAGTCGACTCTCACTCTCGGCACCTACTTGGCGTTCGACCAGTTCCTGGGGACGACGTATTACACGGCCCCTTCGATCGCCTTGCTTCCCGCGTTGTTCCTCGCCGTGATCATCGGCGTTCCGCTGGGGACCCTGCTCCTTCGATCCGTATCGCCGGACTTCTTCCGCAGCGTGGTCATGAGCCTAGATGGAATCCTGGTCTCCTACGGTCTGAGCCAGGTGTTCGTGGCCCTGAAGTGGGTCGCCTCCCAGGCCAGCTACTACGTCTTTGCCGCCCTGCTCGCCGTGGTCCTGTATCTCTCCTGGTATTCTCTCCGGCGTACCTCCTTGCGAGACGTCGGAGGCGGCCCGCCCTCGGGACCGGGGTTGCATCTCGCGACGAGTCCACCGTTGTCTCGTTCTCGGAGATCCTCCGAGTCCCGGTGGCCCACCGACAATCCGGCGGTCGGCGATCCCTCGAGGATACCTCCGACAGGGCCCGCTTGATGAACCCGCGTTCTTCGACCGCCGCACCGACGCCGGTGATGGCCGGGAATCCTCCCGTCGGATTCTGCGTCTGGCTCACCGGCCTTCCGAGCGCCGGCAAGACTTCGATCGCCCGCGAGCTCGTGACGCTCTTGAGGGCGGAAGGCCGGTTCGTCGACCTGTTGGACGGCGACGAGGTTCGCCGGGGCCTGAGCGCCGACCTCGGATTCGACCGGAAGTCTCGAGAGGCCCACGCCGGTCGCGTGACCTTCGTCGCGAAACTTCTGGCTCGCAACGGCGCGATTGCGATCGTCGCGTTGATCTCGCCGTACCGGACGTCCCGGGCGCATGCGCGCGCAGAGATCGGCCACTTCGTGGAAGTCTACGTCAATACGCCCATCGAGGTCTGCGAGCAGCGGGACGTCAAGGGTCTGTACAAGAAAGCCCGGGCGGGCGAGATCAAGGAGATGACGGGCGTCGACGACCCCTACGAGCCTCCCGACTCCCCCGAGGTCGTAGTGGATACCCTGCGCATGTCTCCTGCGGAATCCGCGAAGTACATTCGGCGCGAGCTCGCACAATTGGGTTGGCTCCCCGCACGCGCGTGATCGAGCTTCCGAGCGGCCGGACCACACTATGTGTCGGGTCCCGCTGGCCCCGTTCCGCCCGTCACTCGACCCGTAGCCACCGGCTCGAGACAAGGTAGCCGATGGACAACATGAGTCCCGCAAAGATCGCAAGGTAACCCAGATACGACCAGTCGGTCGCGGTTCCGAGCAAGAAGCTGCGGCCTAGCAACGCCGAGAAGGTGATCGGGTTCACGCTCGAGATCGCCGACATCCACGCAGGAAAGTGGCTGCTCCCGAAGAGGGCCGAGCTCGCGAACATGAGCGGCATCGTGATGAAGTTGGAGACGACCCCGGGCGTCTGCCAGTCGGTGGACCGCGCGGTAATCGCGAGGAAAAGACTGCAGAACCCAATCGCGAGGAGCATGAGACCGGCGATCCACGCGACCCATTGGAGCACCGAAAGGTGGAAGGAGACGCCGAAGGCGAGCGCGGCCGCGATCATCACCGGGAACTGGACGAGGCCCCGGGACGCCGAGCCGAGGGCCTTCGTCACGAAGACCGTCCCCTTGGACGTCGGAGTGATCAGGATCCGCTTCATGAAACCGAAGCGCTTGTCCTGAATGGTGCTCATCGAACCGAACATTCCCACGCTGAGCATCGAGGTGGACAGGACACCGGGCAGCAGGAACTGGATGTAGTTGGACGCGCCGAACAGGCTCTGAAGCTCGGCGGAGGGCAGCAGCGAAAAACTGCTTCCGAAGAACGCGAGCCACATGAACGGCTGGACGATGGTGATGAGCAGGACGAACGGGTTGCGGAACGTCCGTATCATTTCCCTCGCGTAGAGGCCCCAGAGCGGGCTCCACGGGATCGTCAACCGCGGGCCCTCCGCATCTGAGCGTAGAACTTCCGCACGTCGCGCATCGGCTCTTCCTGCCCCAGGCGTCGGCCCGTGACCTCCAGGAAGACTGTTTCGAGGCTCGGCTTTTCGACGCTGATACGGCGTATCTCGTCGGTCCTAATCGTCGCGAAAAGCCGCGGCAAGAAGTCGTCCGCCGTACCCACCCGGATCAACCAGTCGTTCCCCTGGGCGCGCACCTCCTGAACGCCCGGCAGCGCCGAGATCTTGGCCGGGTCGATCGTCTCCGCGGTTTCCAGCTGAACGATATCGGCCTTCACCCGGCTCTTGAGCTCGGACGGGGTCCCCTCGGCGAGGATCCGACCCTGGTCGATGATCGCGATTCGGTCGCAGAGCGCATCCGCCTCCTCGATGTAATGCGTCGTGAGGAGCACGGTCACCCCGAACTCCTTGTGCACCCCCGTCACGATGTCCCAGAGCATTCGGCGGGTGCTGACGTCGAGCCCGATCGTCGGCTCGTCCATGAAGATCACGACGGGCTGATGGAGGAGCGCCAGGGCGATCTCGAGCTTCTTTCGCATGCCCGTCGAGAAATGGCTGACCTTGTCGTCGGCACGGTCGCTCAACGAAAAGAACTTGAGCAGGTCCTCCGCGCGGGTTTCCCAGTCCTTGAGGCTCTGCAGCTTCGCCTGCAGCCAGAGATTCTCGCGCGCGGTGAAATCGTCGTCGAGAATCACCTCGGCGGCGACCCAGCCGATGCGGGCGCGCACGGCCATTGATTGCGTGCGAACATCGAACCCCGCGACCGACGCGTCCCCTTCGGTGATCTCGGTGATCCCCGTGAGAACCTTGATCAGCGTCGTCTTCCCCGCGCCATTCGGCCCGAGAAGGCCGAAGACCGTTCCCGAGGGAATCGAGAGCGTAACGTGGTCCAGCGCCCGCACGAGGCGGTCGCCCGACCCATAATGCTTCGAGAGGTCCTTCACCACGATCGTATTGTCGGTCAACTTCGACGGTCTCCTCGCGCGGTCCGTCGGACACGCCGCCCCGCCAGCGGTTTCGTTTCGAGACGTTGAAGGGCGGCCGAGAGCTCATCAAAAGCCGCGGACCGCAACGGGCGCGCCCCCGCGACGGCGTCGGGCTGCCGGGCGAGCATCGCGTCGAGCATCTCGAGCTGGCGGTGGAGGCGTCGAAGCATGTGGGCGCCGGGGTCGGGGGCGCCGGCGATCTCCGCCCAGAGCAGCGAAAGGTCGGGCGCCCCAGGCCCCGGTCCGGCCATCTGCGCCCGAATCCGGCGAAGGATCGCCCGGCCGTGCGGCGTGATCGTGTAGACCCGGCGAACGCCTTGCTTCGAAGCTCGAGCGGCGCCCCGGCGAACCAACGACTGCAGCGCGGGGTAAACCGCCCCCGCCCCCGGTCGCCAGGCTCCGTCGGTCCTCTCCGATACTCGCTCCGCCAAGGAATAGCCGTACACGGTGCCCTCGCGCTCCAGCGTGGCGAGCGCGTAGAGCCCCAGCAACCGTCCGGGCATTGGTCGCTTGGACGGAACATCCGGCATGCTATCGGTTTCTGAATCGAATTCGATATAAATCGTTCACGGTCATGTGCCCGGGCGCGAGGGAGACCGCGCGGGAGGCACGTGCCCGACCCTCCGAAGCGATGACGTACATTCCGACCGACGGGCGGGCGCTTTTAGGCGACCCCATCAAGCTCTTCTACGGACTCTCTCTCGATACTCCGTGTCCGAAGCGGGTACGGTTCTCCGACCGTTGACGCGGGCCGAGCAGAGGGTGATCCTGCACAAGGGGACCGAGCCCCCCTTCTCGGGGGAATATGAGCATAATTCCCAGGCCGGGACGTACGAGTGCAAACAGTGCGGGGCACCGCTCTACCGGTCCGAAGACAAGTTCGACGCCCACTGCGGATGGCCCGCGTTCGACCAAGAGATCCCCGGAGGCGTCCGTCGTCTACCGGACGCGGACGGAGAACGTGTTGAGATCCAGTGCGCTCGTTGCGGTGGTCACTTGGGTCACGTGTTCGAAGGGGAGCGATTCACCCCGCGGAACACCCGCCATTGCGTCAATTCGATCTCGATGCGGTTCCAGCCCAAGTAGGACGAGCCGGGCGCTCCCGTCATTCAAGCTCCCTACCGGATTCCTTTCAGCACGCGGAATCCTCGGTCCTGCCAGCTCACCGTCGTTTCCCGGAACCCGGCATCCCGCAACGCCCGTTCGTGGGCTTCGAGCGATACGGCGACTCGGGGGCCGGTGGTCCTTCTTGGCGGGATCTTCCCTGGAATTCGAACCCGGCGCTCTCGGAGGACGGCACGCATCGAGGGTTCCCTTTCCAACTCTCCCCACCACGCCTCCCACTCGGATTTGAACGCTTGAACGCGCGCGCGGCGCCCTTTGATTTCCCGCTGCAGGTCCGCCGAGCTCCGGCTACTGCTGGGTTGGTTTCCTGGCTCGCGGGAAGGAAGGTAATCTCCGTTGACGAGGAGTCCACCGGGGCGGAGGAGCCTTCGAAGGTCCCGGTAGATCCCCCGGATCTCTTGCTCATGGAGCCAATGCAACGCCAGCGACGAGACCGCAGCATCGAATCGGTGGACCGGGAGTTCGGCGGACCAATCCTTCTCCCTCAGGTCAGCCAAGACCCAAGTCGCCCGCCGGCCGAATCGATGGAGGGCCTCTTCACCGATCCGAACAAGGACCGGGTCCGTGTCGACCGCGACGACTCGAGACTTGGGAAAGCGTCTGAGTATTCGAAGCGTGAGCGGCCCCGGACCCGATCCTAGGTCGAGGACCCGAAAGGATCCGCGGAAGTGGGCACTGAGGACGTGGAGAATCTCATCCATTCGTCGCATTCGGGTCGGATCGACCGTTTCGGAGAACATCGGGTCCCATTGCTGGAGGAGCTTCTCGCAGAGCCGGGTGGCGCTGGCCGGGTTCTCGAACGGTTCTTGGTCGGGCATTGGACTTGAGGGACGA
This sequence comes from uncultured Thermoplasmata archaeon, assembly GCA_963730815.1. GTDB lineage: Archaea > Thermoplasmatota > Thermoplasmata > Lutacidiplasmatales > UBA184 > Lutacidiplasma. Next base: position 545,991 of record CAVSTD010000008.1, on the reverse strand, counting down.
ACGCTCCCCGGTTGGTTTTAGATTCGCGGTGGACCGTCGTCTACCTCAAGCCGCACTGACCGAGGTGACGGGCCGCGCGCGCAGCATTGCCGGATTCCGATCGTCCATGCCGGTGATACGAGCTGATCCGTGTGTCGGCATTCGTTTCGTTCGAAACGGGCGCGGAGGGATTAGAAATCCCTTCGTCAGAGACCGCCCCCTCCACAGGGCCTCTGCGACCTCCGAGGGCATGGGCGGCGGGTCGTGGGGAGCTTACATCGCCTTCTCGAATCGCCGCAGCCCGGAACTGAGACTAGCCGTTTCGGACCGAGGTAGTGGGTCGTCTGGTTCGGAGGCTCGTGTTGTACTGGAGCGCGGGTCCCAAGAGCTCGAGGGCGAGGGGTGCCTCCAAGCGACCCTCTCCAGCGTCCGTCAACTGAACATTACCTCAGGTCTAAACCCCGACGTCTCGCTCGACCGTAGATGATTCCTCGCAAGTGCGGTTCGAAGAGCCTCGCCACGAGTAGCCAGCTGATCCTGGTGGCCGTCGTGTCGCTGTTGGCGCTCACCCCGTTAGGAGCGGCCGCGGCGACTTCCCGGGCTCCTCTCGTGACGGCGCTCTCGGACGATTTCACTCAGGACACATCTCTGAACTCCGCCCTTTGGCAGGTGAACGGATCCGTCGGTGTGGCGTTCGCGATAGACAACTGCCCCGCGTGCGCCAACATCACTCTCCAACCTAGCTTTTCCACGACAACGGGCATGGAGATCGCTCAGGCTGATGCGATCTCGGTAGCGGGAACGATCCAAAGCGTTTCGTCGTTCGCTCCGCCGTTCACCGTGACCGCCGTCGTCACGGCGACCGTCGCGAACGGGCACCAATTCGTGTTCGGCATCTCCTCTGCGAACGCCGGCTCCGGAGTCCAGATCACCGGCAACCTCAATCCCCGTGATTGCAGCAACGAGACCAATTGCGGGAACCAGGCTACCTGCGGCAATCCCGCCAATCCTTCGGTTTCGCCGAACCAATGCTTCTACGGCGTCTATGCCCGGGCTGCGACCGGCGGCAAGGCCTGGCCGAGGGTGACCCCGTTCCTGTACCCATCGCCCAGCTTGAACGTGGTCTACACGCTTGAGATCGCGGTCGATAGCTCGGGAAACGCGCAGTACAGCGTCAGCGCCGGTAATCAGGTTCTGGGACAGGCCAGCGATCAGGTTGGAACCGGCCCATTCTACCTCATCATCGGTCAGTCGGAGGGAGCGCCGGTCCTTGGACCCGGACCGAACGTGGCGTACTGGACGTCCGTCAGTCTGACCCCGACCGCGCCGAGCGGTGGTAGTACTCCTTCCGGAGCTTCCAATTCCGGTCTCTCTTCGATTGAGTGGCTTCTCATCGCAGTGGTCGTAGCCGTAGTTCTGATCCTCCTCGCCGTCCTTCGGACCCGCCGGGGACGTGGCCTTACCGTCACCGTGCTGGACTCCGGTACGCTCTCGCCCGTCCCGGGAGCCGACGTTTCGGCCGACGGTCCGAAGATCTTCTCCGGCAGCACGGGAGCGAACGGAAGGGTTTCCTTTGGCAGCGTGAAAGCCGGCGATTACGCGGTCAAAGCCGGTGCCCCCGGATATGCCTCACCTCCCCCCGTGACGATTCCCGTGAGGGGGGCTGCGGCGTACACCGTGAGACTGAGCTCGACCGCCCCGCGCGCCCCCGTAGCAGAGGTCCTTCCAACCCCTGTCGCGGGTTCGACCCGCCCATCGCAGGAGCCTGCCCGGCCCCGGTCTCAACCCTCCCGCCGACACCCGGTCGGACGATTGCACCGTCGGCGCCCCCAACTTCTCCTGCGGCCCCCTCGGCCCCCGGAGAGGAGGAGGGTTTTGGCGGACCGAGGATCCGCGAAATCATCCAGACGTTCCGGGCGAAGGGGGCGCTGAGTCCGCAAACGGCCCTTTCAGCCCACGAGCTCGGCTTGTCTCGAATCTTCGTGCGGATCATGAAACGACGGAGAGGAAAGACCATGGTCTTCGTCGAGGTCGACGGGAAGTACTACCTCGACGAGCAGGCGCTGCGGGCGATGAGGTAAGTCGCGGCGGCTCGTACTAGTGGCCCCCGGTCGGACCGATACCCCGACCGGCTCTCGCCGGTCGAAAACAAGGAAGCGCCCCGGGTTGCCCCGGGGCGGAAGGGGTTAGCTCAATGGTTCAGGCGGTGGAGGAGAGAGGGAACCGCGTAGGTTCGGCCAGGCGAAGGGCGATGTCGAAAAAGGGGGGGTCGACGACCGGATCGAACGGCTCCGGACCGATTTCGGGTTTTAGAGGGGCCGGGCTCTGAGGTAACGGGCGCGGAGGGATTTGAACCCTCGACCGCCGGGTTAGGAACCCGGTGCCCTATCCAGACTAGGCTACGCGCCCTCGAACCCAGTTTCCACCGCCGAGGATATCATGGCTTCGACGCGGCGAGGACCGGCTCCGAGGACAGCAATCGGTCGTATCGATGGTCGACCTGGGCGACAAATCCGGCGGCTGCTTCCTGCAGAATCTCGATCCCTTCAAGGTACTCGCGAAGCGTGGGCAGCACGGGCCGACGAGGACTCTGAGGGTCGGGGGGCGGGGGGTTCGCGCCTCCGAGCGCGCTGATGAGCCAGCGGTCGCTTCCGACCACGAAAAGGAACGGGAAGACCCGGCACTCTCGGGTCAGGGTGGCGAAAAGGTTCTCGGGCCGGGCCCCCGCCTTCGGAGACCCCGAGAGAAGGACGACCTGGTCCGCGGCCTTGCCCCGGTGTTCCGGTACGAGCGCCGGGTCGAGAAGAGTCCGGTGGGTCACCCAACCCTTCGCGAGCATCTTTCGTTGAGAGAACGGTAGGCCGAAGGGCCCGACGAGGTGGCCACCGCGGCCTTGGTCCGTGGCCACGAACGGTCGTCGGAGTAGCTCTCCGACCGCCCACCTTTGGTGAGGACTGAGCGCCGCCTCGTCCTCCTCTTCACCACGACCGACCAGGACCCCACCGAGTCCGTGCGGGTAGGCGAGGGTTCCCTCTAGGTCCGCGAGGTGGCACCAAAGCCCTTCGAAATCAAAATACACGGGCACCGTCGGGGCATCCGCCCGAACGGTCACCGACCAGGGTGCCGTTGCGAGCCGGTTCGATTGGACTCGGCCGAGGAGCTGCTCCGCTTGTTCCGGCGTCTCGTGGAAGGCGACTGCAAGAGTAGTCTGCGCCCCCGACCAGAGCACTACGTTGCCGGGGTCTTGAGCCATGGTTTGGCCGAACTCCTCGACCCGGTCGGCGAACGGGCGGGCGACGACGAACGAAGCCCAAGGACGACCCAGCGGGACGGGGTGAGGGACGTACCGATCGCGCAGCCAACCCTCCTCGTAGGCCCGCTTGCGGACGGCATGGTAGGTGGAGCGGGGGACCGGGACCTGTCGTAATCGCTCTCGTTCCCGGTCGGGGCGGGCGGCCAGCAAGACCGCGATCACGCGCGCCTCCGCGTCCGTCAGCGCCCGCAGAGATACGAACCCCCTCGATTGCGACGCTGTAGCACGGTGTCCAATGCACGAGGTCCCGGCCGGAGCGCCCGTTTAAAAGATGGGGGAATCATGATTCTCCTCCGAAGACGCCCTAGGAGCGACGATGTTGACGCGCGTACCGGTCAAGAGGGGTTCCGTCCTGGTCTCGGTAGCCTCGGCAGCTCTAATGGTATTTGTTCTCGCGTCCAGCACCGTCGCCGCGACGCCCGTTCCGACCTCCTCGACGCCGGTCGGCTCCTGGTCGTATGGGGCGGTGAAGACCGTGACGGTCGGCCCGCTTCACGGCGCGGACGGCTGGACCTACCAGGGCACCGCTACGCTGGGCTACACGGTGACGGTCTTCGACAACAACACGTCCGCTACGACGTTCGAACTCACGGTTCTCCGGACAATGGGCGCTGCCTTTTCGGTCGAATTCTGCCTTCCCTCGTGTTCCTCGCCTACGAACTGGGTGAACCTCACCTATCGGGCCTGGGAGACGAACACGGCGTTTTCGAACTTCACCACTCAAGGTATCGTGCGCGAAGGCACTCACATGGTCCCGGCGATCGCGCTCGAGAACTCAAGTGTCTGGGTGCGCGCGAACCTGACCGAGACGTCCGACGAACACCTTCCTCAACTCCTCTGGACCTCGGACCACACTCGGTTCCTCTCGGCCAATATTGCGGGGCAGTCCAACGTTGAGTTCATGCCCTCCCTCGGGCTGTTCCCCCAGAGTCTGGCCCCCGGCACGGTGTGGTCCGCCACGAGCGCGTTCGACGCGGCGGGAGGGGCGAATTATTCTTTCTACTACTCGGCCCACGGAGCCGTTGGGAACACGGTTATCGGTCCTCTGACCGGCTCGATCTCGCTGGCGAGCCACGGGAATGTGACCGTTGATGGGGCGTACGCGCCCGGGAGCACGATCGACTTCGGCGGCGTGACGTATCCGGCGATCACGCTCACGGTCTTCGGACCGTTCAGTGTTCGAGAAGGGGTCATCTTCATTCCGACCACGATCGACCTCTTCGGAGCCTCGAATCCCGCATGGGCGGGAAATGCGAGTGGCGCGACCGTGGCTCAGCAGTCGAATCTCGATGTTCGACCGCTGTCGGATGGCCATTTCGATCTCGTCGCTTCGAGCTGGCGGTACAACACGAACTCGGTGAATCCGGCGGATGCGGCCGGTTCGAATTCTGCCGCAGCGTCCCTCGCCCCATCGGTTGTGTCGAGCAACCCCGTCTCGTCGACGACCGTCCAGGGCCAGCCCGAGAGCGGCGCGACCGCCACCACGAACCAAGGATGCCTCACGGGCGGGAATGGATGTCCCACGGTCTCCGTCGGGCCCTTGCCCCGTTCTCTCGTCGGTGATATCATCTTGATCGGGGCGGTCGCGAGCATCGGGGCGCTCATCGCCATCGGCGTGGTCTCCCGCCGCCGCCAACTCCCGCCCCCGGCGTACCCGAACGCGGTCCTGTATCCGCCCGGACTCGGCGCGCGCGGCCTGTCCTCTGTCGCTCCGGTGAAACCGGGCACGCCGCCTCCGGCCGAGGAAGACCCGCTCGACCATCTCTGGTGACGAGCCACCGCATTACGGACCGCTGTTGTTCCTCCGGCGGGCGTGCCCGATGGGCGGGAGCCTCCCAAGAATCCTAAGTCGGTCGCATTTCGACCGACGCCATCCTGAGATCGACGAGGGGGATCGCGGGGCCGGTGGCGGCGCTCGCGTCGCCATGGGATATCGGAGCAGGGCCGCGACCCCCCGGAACGCTTTCGCGAGCAGCTCGCCTTCCTCGCTCTCGGTGGAAACCAAGCGAGCGGTCGCCCCCGACTCCGCCGCGCGTCGGAAGAGGCCTTCCACGTAGTCTTCGCTCGAGACCTCCCCGACCGTGTGCTGCCCGCATTTCGGACACGGACCGTCGAGGACCGCATCGATCGCCTCGTCCGGCAGCGACCGCTCAAATTCGTTTTCGCACGAGGAGCACCGGAAACGCACCCGCTGCTGGCGTAGACCCTCGGAAACGATCAGGACGTCCACCGCGCCGAGGTCGAGCGCGTGATTGACGTCGACTTCTCCGTACGCCGCGAGTCCCGCCTCGGCCTTGCGAATCTCGTTGAGGAGCCGTTGGATGAGGCGCTTCTCCTCCGTCAACTCGAGACCGTGGAGCGTCTGGGTCGCCTTTTCGACGAGCTCCCGGAGCCCGTATTCGTCGGTGTAGCCCGTGTCGAAGAGAGGCTGCACCACCTTCTGCTGGAGCTCGTACTGGAGGTAGGTTTCTTTGAAGAAATACTCCTTGGTGGCCCCCGGTCCTCCGAGGAGAATCCCCTTCATCTGTTCCTTGCGCGGCAAGAACAGTTCGCTCGCCATCTCGGCGATCTTCACAAAGAACTCGTGGGCGGCGTGTTCGATCATCCGCTCGAAACGGTGTTGGGACTGCCCTCCCCGCCCGTGCTTGCTCGGCACGAGCGACTGCCGGTTGCGAAGCGGTTCGACCCGTTTGCCGCGCAGGAGTCCCAACGTGACCTCGGCCCGGTCCATGACGATCAAGCCCCAGACGTCCGGCTCATGGACCATCGCGAGAAGGGGGTCCAGGAAGAACGAAGAGTCGCACCGGTAGAGGTACGTGTTGAGGGGCTCCGGCGGTTCGACGATGAAGGTGACCGGGTCCGACTTGTCGGCCCCGACCGCCTTGTGGCCCACGAAGAAGGCGACGCCGTTCGAGGGGGGCTCCTTGAACCCCCGGACCCGGCCCATGAGCGATTCGATCGCCCACATGACGTTCTTGCGGGTCGTGCGGCTCTTGATGTTCGAGCTCTGGGCGTACTCGTTCCGCAGGTAGGACATCACGTCCGAGATCTGCTTGCCCGGCGACACATAGAGACTGATCAGCTCCGTGGCGCGCCCCCGGCACGCCGCGATCTCGTCCAGCTTCCGCTGGAACGAGTAGCGGGCGAGTTGCAAGTCCGCGGAGGGGGCGCTCATAGGGACCCCCCGGTCGGCCGAGGACTAAACGATTCCGTTGCTCTCGAGCCGGCGGAGATTCGAACGACGGGGGACGGAGACCCGTTCCCCGGGCGACGGAGTCAGAGCAGACGTCGAATGTGCTCGTCGATGACGTCTTCGGGGTACGCCCCAACGATCCGGTCGACCAGCTTTCCCTGCTTGTAGAACAAGAGGGTGGGAATGCTCATGATCCCGAGCGCGCCCGCCTTCTCTCCGTTATCGTCGGAGTTCATCTTCGCGAACGCTACCTTGCCCTTGTACTTCTCGCTGAGTCGGTCGACGATCGGAGAGACCATCCGGCACGGACCGCACCACGGAGCCCAGACATCTACTACCACGGCATTGTTGTCCTGCGCGAATCGGTCGAAGTTGACGTCCCCGACTTCCTGAACGCTCATCGAGCTTCCTCACCCCTCTCGAGGGCCCGCGAATATTAAATCTCTCTCTGGCGCAAAGGAAACCGGACGGTGCGAACTTCCCTCGCGGGGTCCCAACGTCTTTCCCGGGCGAAGTGTACTTGTAGCCCGGAGACCATTACGGGTCGTGTCGTTTTCTTCCAGTTCCCGGGAAACCCCGGGTCTATCGGCGAGCCTCGGGGCCCGGTCCGGCGAGTCCGTGCCGTACGTCGACCGAAACCGCTCGCGGCCGGCCGTGCTAACCCCGGCGGCCCGAAAGGGGATCCGTCAGCGGATGCTCTTGTTCCGGCAAGCCTCCCTCGACCGAATCTGCCGGCTGACCGGCGCGCCCCTCTCCGAAGTGAACCGGTTCCGTCGGGAACTTCGCGAGAGCGAGCTGCCCGACACGTTACTCGACCGAGGCGCCGGGGTCGCCTTCACTCGGGAGCTTCCCCAGGGGGCGCTGCTCTACCTCGTCGTACGCGCGGCGCGACCGGGACACGTGGTCGAAACCGGCGTGCGTCCAGGATACTCCACGGCCTGGATCTTGGCCGCCCTCGAATCCAACGGCGAGGGAGAGTTAACGTCACTCGGGCCGGGGCCGACCGCCGGTCGTGCGTCCGGGGTCCGCGATGTGAGCGTGGGCCAATTCGTCCCCCCCGCCCTGCGGACCCGCTGGACCCTCGCGCTCGGGAACAGCGAGGATCGTCTCCGGGAGATCCTGGCTGGCTCGAACGGAGTCGACCTCTTCTTCTACGACAATGGTCCTGTGGCGTCCCGCGCCCGGTTCGAGCTGCGGGCCGCTTGGGAGGCGCTCTCCCCCCGCGGCATCCTCCTCGCGCACCACATCGAAGCGAACAGCGCGTGGACCGACTTTTGTCGGAACCAGGGGATCGTTCCCCAGCTGCTCGACCCCGGCCCGCCTCCGATGGGGGGGCTGTCCGTCAAAACGACGGCCTAGAACGAACCGTCGTCAGCGTTCGAGTTCTTCGACCAGGTGGATCGTTGCCGGGAGGATCAACTTCTCGATGGCGGTGCGAACCGCCCGCTCGCTCCCCGGGAGCGCGAAGATGGGTTTTCCCTGGATCACGAACAGGGCCGCTCGACTGATCATGGCCAGCGGCCCCACTTCTGTAAAGCTCAGCGACCGGTAGATCTCGCCGAAGCCCTCCAACTTTCTCCCGCCCATGGCCTCCAGAGCGTTCACGGTGAGGTCGCGGGAACTCACTCCGGTGCCCCCGACGGTGACCGCCGCTTCGACCTTGACCTCCTTCAGCCACGGGTCGAGCGCCTCGCGGACGTCCGCGACCGAATTCGCGACGAGCGCATAGTGGAGGACGTGGTGACCGGCCTTTCCGAGGAGGTCTCTCGCGAGATGTCCCGACGGGTCGTCCTGCTCCGTATGCGTGTCGGAAACGGAAAGGACGGCGAACCCAAGCGACCGGGTCCCATGCAGATGGTGGCGGCTGGCGGCCTCGCTCGGTGGTTTCACTTCGGTCATTGGTTCTCCTTCCGCGACTTCACCTTGGTAACGACCCGGAGCGGGCCGAGCGAGGTGGACGGATAGAGGCCCCGCCCATCCTTCTCGAGGTACTTGACCATGTCCCATACGGTCAGGAGGGCGACACTCGCGCCCACCAGCGCTTCCATCTCCACTCCGGTGCGGTCAACCGTCTCGGACTCGACGCGCACCCGGACGCCCCGTCGGGAGAGCGTGAGCTCGACGGAACTCGCGGTCAGGGACACGGCGTGGCAGTGAGGGATCAGCTCGGACGTCCGCTTCATCGCGAGGAGGCCTGCGAGCTCACCGGTCGCAAGAGGGTCGCCCTTCTCGACACGATGGGCGCGGATCGCCCGACGGGTCGATGGCTTGGTACGGAGCTCGCCGACAGCGACCGCCCGACGATGCACTCGCGGCTTCGCTCCCACGTCCCGCTGCCGTGCCACGCGCTACTTCCCTCCGGGCGCGCTGGCGGCAACATGGGCGAGCACCGCCTCGAGTTGGATCCGGTCCGACGCACCCTGCGCGAGCCGGAAATCGACCTCCCCGAGATACTCGAGCAACCGGACCTTCTCGCGGGCGGGGAGGAGAGACTCTGCGATATCCGGCAAATAGCTGTGGATCGCCTTTAGGATGTCTTCGCCCGAGGCACCCCGCTCGACGAACATCGCGAAGAGCCGGTCTCGGGCGTCTCGGAAGTTTCCTGTCAGGGCGGCCGAGAGCATTCCCTCCACCTCTCGGCGAAGGGGGATCGTCGCGTACTCTTTGATCGTCTCCGCAGTGATGCTGTCGGCGTGGGTCCCGGCGAGCTGAAGGAGGTTGGTCGCACGTCGCATGTCGCCGCCGGCCGCCGTCAGGATCGTCTCAAGTGCTTCGGGCGAGACCTTCTTGCCCTCCGCCGTCGCGATCCGCTTGACCTGGGTGCGCACCGCTTCGGGAGCATAGGCGCGGAAGCGGAAGACCGCACAGCGCGACTGGATCGGGTCGATGATCCGTGAGGAGTAGTTGCACGAAAGGATGAAACGGCACGACCCGGAGTAGCGTTCCATCAAACGCCGCAACGATGCTTGAGCTTCCGAGGTCAGGTTATCGGCCTCGTCCAGGAATAGAATCTTGAACCCGACATCTCCGAGAGGAGACGTCCGAGCGTACTGCTTGATGGTCGTTCGAACGGTGTCGATGCCTCGTTCGTCGCTATTGTGCAGGAGGAGCGGTACTGTACCGCCCCAGAACGCCTGGCTTCCGGGAACGGACAGGTCATAGACGTCCTGCGCAGAATCTTCCGCTCGAATGGATAGAATCTGCAGAGCGTGAAGGTCGGATTGGGCGAGCGATCGCCACCGGTGTAGGGCCGCAAGGTCGCGCTGGGAAAGGGACTCCTCAGTAACCTTACCAAGGACTTCCAGAATCGTCCGCTTCAGCGTGCGAGGGGAACGACTCGCGTAGAGAGCATGACGAAGAGTGTACCTCCAGTTCCCGCGAATCCGTGAGCTGCCGAGCCGTTCCAAGAAACGTTCCAAGGGCCGAACCGGAAGCAGCTCCGACTTACAGAAGCTGCTCGACTTCGGCCAGTTCAGGGTGGTGTTTCCCCAACCCGACTTGAAGGCACTCTCGATACCGGATATCCGGGCAAGCCATGCCGTATCGATCAACATGGTATCCGATTTCGACGTGTAGCGCAGAGTTGTCCCCCAGCTTCCGTCCGCGTCGCCGGCATATCCTTGGAGGAACGCGTGTCGCTCATTCAGCGGCGCCGAGAAGACGAACGAGGGAATGGACTTGGTTCGGGCGTTCTTGATCGAAGCTGAGTTGTAGAAGTTCGAACGGAAGAATCGCATCCATTGGACGGAGGCGAGGGAGAGCTGTATCGCCGAGAATCGGTGAGTCCCATCCTTTGACCCAAACCCAGAACGTATCGTGTGAGTTTTCGTGTGAAATCCGTATCGCTGGAAGGTGTCCGCCAAACGTGCCGTCTGGCTTACCTCCTGTGGATACGCATGAGTGAATACGACATTCCCGCTTGTGCGTGTGGGGCTCGCGCAACCTTCGGCGGCGTAGTCTCCCAATACCCAGGCCAACTCGTCATCGAGAGGTACGGAACCTAGTATGGCTCCAACCGTTGGGTTTCTAATCGGGCGCTTGTGATTCGGTAAAAGTATTTCGCGCCTCGGGGCATGTGGGGCAAGATCCAACTGAACAGGCGAACCCGGGAACGTAGTTGCGAACGATAGGAGCAGGTCTCCCACGGCCAGATCCCCCGCCAGTTTCGGGACCAAGCGACCGTCCTCATCGATTACGACCACGGAGTGATGCTGGGAGACGCCTAGCGTTCCACCTTCCACCGCAATGCGAACGACTGCCGAAACACGATGCCGGATCAAACGCGAGGCCGATTGAAAAGAAATCCGGAGAGCGCTGTCAATTGACAAAACTTCGAGATTCGGGATAGCGACCGAGTCTGGGCCTAGCGCATCGAGGTAAGTTTCGGCCAACGCCCCGATTGTTGTCCGCTTCGTATCTCCTTGGATCCGGACCAGCAAGGGTGTATCTCCGGTAACGCTTGCATTCAACTCCAAGAACGATCCACGCCATTCCGGTCCGAAGAGGTCGCGAGCCAAGGCGAGAGCCGCAGTGGTCTTTCCGCTCCCCGGCGGACCTGCGAACAGGAGATGAGGCATCGACCGCTTCTCGGCGTAGGACCGCAGAAGCGGCAGGATCGCGTCCTGGCCGACCATGTCCTTGAGGGAGCTCGGCCGATACTTTTCGACCCAAACGGCCTCGGACCCACGAGCCGCCATCGATACCGTCCCGCGCTCTCCCCGGATGGCTATTAGCGTTTCTTGACGGCGCCGGGCGAGCGAGAGAGGTCCCGTAGGGTGACCCTCTGCTGGAGAGCGCGCTCTTCCGCCAAGTGACGTCGGAGAGCTTCGCCGAGTACCCGCCCATACTGGCCGAGCGCTTGCCGGTGACCTCCGTGGTCCTCCTTTTCAACCACGCGGAAGAACCACCAAAATTGTTCGAGGGAGGTCTCGAACCATTCGTGGTCGCTGAGCAGGAGACTGGCGCCCCGGTCCGACTCCTCGTCCCCTCGGGGAATGCGACGAATTCGACGGTCGCAGGTCGTTCGGTGCGAGCGGACGGCGCTCTCGACGGAGGCCAGCGCCGATCGCAGGTCGGCCATCGGATACTCCTCGAGCAGGACGAGCCCGTAGCTCCACCGTTCGAGCCAATCGACCCGCTCCTCGAAGTCGGCCGGGGGAGAGCGGATGTCGACCTCGGGTCGAGGGAACGACATCGCTCGGTACTCGATCGCGGAAAGAAATCCGTTGCGGCATCTCGGCTTCCCGCTCGGTGGTCACCGAGGGTGAGTGTTCGCCGTGCGTCCGCGGGATGATACCTCAATCTATCGTCCGTCCGATGAACGGCCTCTATCTGCGACCCACAGTGGAATCGGCGATCAGCCAGCGAACTCCCTCGGACCCCCTGCCCCGAGAACGAAAGGTTCCGGGTTCGCCCGACGGACTGTTTTCGGTCCGCGACCCTTCGCGCCAGGGACCTGCCCAAGCGCGGGCACCCGTCCGGACCCCACCCTAAGCGGGAACGGCAGCGATGACGAACCCCGCTCGGCACCGCCGGCGCGTCCGCACCTCCGGAGAGCCGGTCGCGTTTCAGGTTCCGGTGGGCGGCGGCCCTGTCGCTCCGTGCGGTATCGCCGGAGCCGCGTTTCGCCGGTCCAGCGTGCGACTCAAACGGAAGAGGAGATAGACGAACACCGCGCTGACGACCAGGATTCCCGGTACGAGGATGAATTCGATGAGCACGTCCCAGGCGAACAGCACGATGAGCATGCCCACGGCGAAGTAGAATTCGGTCCGCTCCAGGTCGACCGTTCCGACCCAGCGGAGGACGAGCATCAAGGCGGCCGCGTTGGCCACCACGAAGAAGACGGTCGCGCCGACCGCGGGAATGAGCCAGGTGGACGAGAAGAAGAGAACGGCAATGTAGGCGGCGAACTCGACCGTGCCCAAGAGGACCCAGGCGTTCCGACCGGCGCGGCGGGGTCCGGGCTTCGCCGACAGAAGGTATCGGGGAGCCCATAGCGCGAGCCCCACGAGCGTCGCGACGACCCCGATGAAGAACGCGAGCGCGGCGGGCGAAGGTCCGTTGCCCACGAGGAACCCGAAGACGACGACCTCCGCCGTGTAGAAGAACCCGAGCGTACCGATGCCCCGGCGCCCGAACCAGCGGACGTTCGTGGCCTGGGGGAACCAAAGCCGGGTCAACAGAATGGGGAGGGCGATCGAGTACGTCGCGTGGAAGACCGTCAGGGCGAGTGACCACAGCCAATTGACGCCGAAGAGATGGCCATAGACCCCGAGAGCCCCCACCGTGTCCGCGGACGGAGCAAAGAAGGTGTGCACCGCGAACCCCTCTTCTGCGATGCCATACGCGGCCCCCAGAAGGAGGATTGACGCCCAACCCTTCTGGTAGACGACGGCGAACTCACGGATCAGGAGCGCGCCGAACCCGTAGAGGACGATATCCAGGGAGAATCCGACCACGAATCCGATGGGGTTGAAGAAGAGCTCGCTGATGGGTGTCGAGCCCGTCAGAAGTTCGGGGATTGACGGCGCGAGGAGAAGGAGGGCGTAGGCGGGGAGATTGGCCCGGAAGTGTTGTCGAAGGGGCTGGAGACGCGACCCGGCCCTCTTTTCCACGGCTCGAACTTCGCGACGGAGTTACTTGAACCATCGGGTCCATCGCGCCGGGGACGGGCGTTATTAGCCGACGCCGGCTTTCGGCCTTCGTTCCATGCGCGAGTTGCTCGCTCAGGTGGCTTTCCGAGGAACGATCCGGGAACGCACGGTCGAGCCGTATCTCCGTCTGTTGAAGGCGCTTCGCTACAAACGTCGGGTCAAAGGGGTCCTGCTTGACGTCTCGAGCGGCGGAGGCGAGGCGATCGCCTCGATGGACTTCTACCTCGCGGTCAAGCGTCTCAACGAGGTGAAGCCGGTCTACGCATCGATCGGTTCGATGGGCGCCTCCGGCGCGTACATGGCCGCCCTGGGCGCTCGGAAGATATTCGCGTACCCCGAGTCGGACGTAGGCTCAATCGGGGTGATCTCCGCACATTTCGCGGTCCGGGACCTCATCCGCCGCCTCGGGATCTCGGTCGAGCTCCTGCACGCCGGGGTTCACAAGGACGCCTACCAGGGGTACCGACCGCTGACCGAGGTCGAGCGGGCCAAGCTGCAGGCCATCACCCAGGAGGGGTACGACGTCTTCGTGCATCTGGTCGCGAAGGAACGTAAGCGGACGGTGGAGGAGATCCTACCGCTCGCTACCGGAGAGTTCTGGACCGGCACCCAGGCGCTCAAGCTCGGTCTGATCGATGGCCTCGCCGACCGAGAGGCGGCGCTCGAGGAGCTCGCGCGGTTCACAGGTGTCTCTTCGCGCAAGATGGTCCGGGCGAGCCCTCCCCGGTCCTTCATCGACCGGCTCTTCGGGGGGGCCGCTTCCAGCATTGGCGACACGCTCGTCGGCCGGTTCCAAGATGCCCTCGAGGACGCGGTCCTCGACAGCGAGCGCTTTTCGCTTCGCCGCTGAACTCCCCGAGAGCGGTTATATAGCGCCGTCACGCTCGAACTCTCGCCATGCCGGAACAGCGCCGCACCGGGTTCTCGAGCGCCGCGGGGCTCATCCAATACTACGACATGGAAGAGACGCGGGCGCTCAAGCTCAACCCGTATCTCGTCATGGGGATGGGGGTCGCCGCCGCGATCTTCGTCGAAATCCTGAACTGGCGACTGGTCTAACCGCTCGCGAGCGCCGCGGCCATCGGAAGCGGGGCCCCGAGCGGAGTTCGTCCGGGCAAGAAACGTCCCTCGGCCGATCTTCCCAGGAGGACGACCTTCGAATCGGGCGACTCGTCCAGCACGAGGTAGCCCGTCCGGGCGGCGAGGCGCCGCGCAAACCCCGAAATCTCCTCGTGCGTCGGCTCCTGGTCGCGGCCCAGGCGCTGTCGGGACTTCCCCATGTAGACGTAGCCTTTTGGTTCGATGAAGTCCGGACGGGCGACGGCGTCCATCTCCGCATACGACCGGACCCAGCCGAGGTTCCAGCCTTTCACGAGCGTGTGGCGAACCACACGACGGGTCCTCAGACCGCGGACGATCTGGAGGGATTCCTGGAGTCGCTCCCACGCATCGTCCTGGGCCGGGAGCGTGAGCCGACGAAAGACTTCGGCGTTCGGAGCGGTGACCGAGACATAAAGTTGCGTCGGGAGCGGGTCGAGCGCTCGGAGAGCATCCGGGTTCGTGCCGTTCGTGACCAGGAAGGTGGTGATGCCCCGTTCGTGGCAGAGCTCCAGGAACCGGTTCATCTTCGGGTAGAGGGTGGGTTCCCCGGTCAATGAGATCGCGATGTGCTTCGGCGTCTGCGCCTCGTCCCAGCGCTCGACCTCGACGTCCGGGTCCCCCTTGAACCCTGAGAGAATGCGTCGTTGGGCGTCGATCGACCGGTCGAGAAGTTCCTCCGGGTCGTCGTACTCGGGCATCATCTCGTCGTTCTCCCAGCCCTGGTTCCGCCAGCAGAAGCGACAATGCAGATTGCACGAGTCGATGGAGGGAGACATCTGCAGGCACCGGTGGCTTTCGATGCCGTAGAATCGGCCCTTGTAGCAGTCTCGACCTCGGGTAAGGGATTCGCGCGACCAATAGCAGAGCTTGACCGCGCTATGCTTGCCGGTGAGCTGGTACCCCTGCCCCGCGAGCTCGTTAGAGAGGTCTTGGTCACCCATGGGTCGAACGCTTCACCGACGTTCGGGCAATAAGGTTTTGGAAAATCGGCCGGAGTCCTACGTGAACTCCTCGCGCTCGAAGAGCCAAAGCCCGGCGAACGCGGTGAGAACGAAATACCCGATCATGATGGCGAATCCCTCGAGGTACGTGGGGTTCCACGAGCGTCGTCGTGAGGATGGCGCCTCGCGCCCCCATGAGCGTGACGGTGGAAACATGCGGGGGCAAGGTCGACAGGAACGGGTACCCGATCACTTGGTCGGCGTAGGTGATGATGAACCAAGGCTCGACCTTGACGAGGTCCGTGATGATTCCCTGCAGCAAGCTGAAGCCGAACAGGAACAGCACGGCCACCACGAGAACGGCATAGAGGCTGTTCTTGAACAGCGAACTGAACAGAAACACCGAACCGAGCAGTGCGAAGAGGTAGAGGAGCGAGATGAGGAACGACTCGCCGAGCGCCGCAGGGAACGCATTCCCGTGGAGGTAGTACGCCCCGTTCGCGAGGAGGATCGCGAGGTAGAAGAACACCGCGACGAGGGACGCAGCCAGGGCAGCGAGGAACTTGCCGACGTACACCGTCGTCCGCTTGATCGGGAGTCCCATGAGGAAGTACCCGGTCTTGTTCTGGAACTCGCCGGCGATCGCGTCGCCCCCGAAGATGATCCCCGCGAAAATGATCACGATCGTGACCCCGCCCGCCCACGCCGACCCGTAGAACGCGTTGGAGCTGCTGAGGAGGCCCTGCACCGCGGCTGCGGAGTTGAAGTAGGCGAGGACGAACGACAGGATGGCTCCGATGGCCGCGACGATGATCATCATCAAGATGAATCGGCGAGAGCGGAGGTAGTCGCGGAACTGGTAGCGTGAAAGCAGGAGCGCTTGCTGGACAGTTCCCGGGACCTCGCCGAGCGTAGACCCTCCGCGAGCGACCGGCGCGAAGGGAATGGCGGTCGACATCAGTCCCCCTTCGAGATTTCCTGGAGGTAGAGCTCTTCGAGGGCGCTTTGGGACGGCTCGAAACTCACGAGGCCGAGGCGTGCGGCCGCGAGCCGCTCGAGGACCTGGGCCTGGCCCGCGGCACCCCCAGTGATCATCAACTTCGCGCGCTGGGCATCCAAACGAGTAACCCCGGTTACCCCTGGGAGGGTCGCCACTTGGCTCGCCAGGGCATCGTCGCCGATGGGTCCGACGAAGGAGAGTTGGACCGACGTCGCATTCCCCGTGAGACGTTTCGAAACGTTCGAGAGGGAGTCGTAGAAGAGCAACTTTCCGTGATCGATAAGGGCGACCTCGTCGCAGATATCGACGACCTCGCTCAGGATGTGGCTGCTCATGAAGATCAGGCGGTTCTCCTTCTTGAGACCGCGGACAATGTTCCGGACCTCGGCCATCCCGCGCGGGTCGAGGCCGGTGCTCGGTTCGTCCAGGATGACGACCTCCGGGTCCGAGAGGAGGGAAGCCGCGATGTTCACCCGTTGCTTCATTCCCTTCGAGAAGCGGCCCACTTTTTGATGAACCCAGTCCGACATCTTGACTTCCGCGAGGACCTCGGCCGAGCGCGACCGGATTTCCTCCGGGCGCATTCCGCGGAGGGCGCCGCTCATCTCGAGCGCCTCGAGCGGGGTGAGCGACGGGTAGATCTCGGGAGTTTCGATTAGGTCACCGCAATCCGAGAGTGCCCGCTTACGGTCCTTCTGGACCGAAATGCCGTTGATGAATGCCTCACCTTCGCTCGGGAAGATCAGGTCGGTGAACATCTTGAGGGTCGTGGTCTTTCCGGCCCCGTTAGGCCCCAGGAAGCCGACGCACTTTGCCCCGTCGATTTTCAAATTGAGGTGGTCAAGCGCAGTGAAAGTGCCGAAGCGTTTCGTTAAGTCGACCGCTTCGAGACTCGGCGACATGGTACCCCAGTGACAGTGGGTCCTGCCCCGCGGGTTAAAAAGTGCGCTGTATCAGTGAGCAGGGGTCGCACGCCCCGGGGCCGGAAAG
This sequence comes from uncultured Thermoplasmata archaeon, assembly GCA_963730815.1. Taxonomy (GTDB): domain Archaea; phylum Thermoplasmatota; class Thermoplasmata; order Lutacidiplasmatales; family UBA184; genus Lutacidiplasma. The sequence goes on along the minus strand of CAVSTD010000008.1, from coordinate 528,818 downwards.
CTCGTTCGCACTCGATCGACCGAACGAAGCGAGAGCGAGTTGAGCACCACGGTCGTGGACGAAATTCCCATCGCGAGCGCTCCCGTGATCGGGAGCACGGCGTACATTCCGAGCCCGAAGAAGGGGACAAGCGCCCCCATGGCCACGGGTAGGAGGACGACGTTGTACCCCACTGCCCACGCAAGATTGCCGCGGACCTTGCGGACCGTGCGACGTCCCAACCGGAGCGCCCGGGCGACGTCCGCGAAATCCGAACGCAGCAGGATGACCCCGCCCGTCTCCCGGGCGACGTCGGTGCCGGCCCCGATCGCTATTCCGAGGTCCGCGGCAGCGAGCGCGGGGGCGTCATTGATCCCGTCTCCTACGTACGCGACCTTGCGGCCGCCCCGTTGAAGCTCGCGGATCAGCTCGAGCTTGTCCCGGGGGGTCATTCCGGCGTGGACCTCTGTGATTCCGGCCGTCGCGGCGACGCGGCGGGCGGCCGTTTCGTGGTCGCCGGTCGCCATCGCGACCGAGATGCCGTCCGCCTTGAGGTCGCTCACGGCCGCTCGGATTCCCGGAGCGGGCTCGTCCGAGAACCCCAGCAATCCCACCGGACGGCCGTCCTGAAGCACGACCGAATAGGCCCTCCCTTGAGCGGTCAATCGCTCGACGTCCGATCGGAGGGATCCGACATCCACCTTGCTCTCCCCGGACGGCACTCTCGTTGAGGATCGCGATCGAGACTCCCGAGAGGGACCCTCGGATTCCCTTTCCGGGGTCGGAATGGACCGCATCCGCGACGGACAACGAGAGCCCACGGCGTCTCGCCGCCTCCACCACCGCGCGGGCGAGAGGATGTTCCGAGCCCGCCTCCAGGGCCGCGGAGGCCGAAAGGAGCGCGACCGGACTCACGCCCGGAGCGGGGACGAGGTCAGTCAAAGATAGGACGACCGCGAGTAAGCGTCCCGGTTTTGTCCGTCAGCACCATGTCGATAGTGCTGGCCCGTTCGAGTGAATCCTTTCCCTTGAACAATATCCCTTCTTCGGCCGCTCTCCCCGTGCCGACGACGATCGCGGCCGGTGTCGCGATGCCGAACGCGCAGGGACAGGCCGTGATCGCGACCGACACAAAGACCAGAAGCGCGATCGTGAGGCCCGCGCCCGCCACGAACCAGCCGGTGGCCGCGGCCATCGCGAGGAGCAGCACCACCGGCACGAATGTAGCCGCGATGCGGTCCGCGAGCTGCTGGAGGGGGACCCGGCTGGTTTCCGCTTCCGTGACGAGCCGCCCGATCGTGGCTAGCACCGTGTCCTCCCCCACGTTCGTGGCGCGCACCGTCAGCAATCCCTCGCCGTTCACCCCTCCGGCGATCACGGTGTCCCCGGGACCTTTCTCCACCGGCAGGCTTTCGCCCGTCAGGAGCGCATCGTTCACATGCGAGGTCCCCTCGACTACGACCCCGTCTGTGGGAAATCTTCCGCCCGGTCGCACCCGACATAGATCGTTCGGCTGAACCTCTGAGATCGAGAGCTTGTATTCGCGACCGGCGCGCAGAACCGACGCCGAACCGGGGAGGAGCTCATCGAGCTTGCGAAGAGCCCCTCGCGCTCTTTCTCGGGTAAGGTGCTCGAGGTAGTTCCCCGTTAGTATGAGGGTGACGATGAGAGCCGACGCGCGTCGAAATAGGTCTCCGCAGGCAGGCGACCCGGAAGCAGCAGGACCAACACGCTGTAGCCGAACGCCGCTGTCGTCCCCACCGCGATAAGGACGTCCATGTTCCAGTTGCGACTCCGAAGAGCGTCCCGAGTGCTGACGAAGAACTGGAAGCCCGCGTAGAACTCTACGACGCTTGCGAGGGCGAGGGCCAGCCAGACGCCGTCGGCGAACCGGATCGCATAGGTCAGGAGGAGGACGGCCACGGAGAGCGGCCAGGCCACGACCAATTTCCGCCGAAGGTTTCGGAGCGCTCGCTCTGGCTGGGCAAACTCGGCCAAGCAGTGGGTCGAGCAGAAGAAGTAACTGCGGTTGTCGCGGACGAGCTTCAGCTCGGCGGTGAGTTCGTCGACGAACATTCCGCATACCGGATCGGTCGCCATCGAACGGAAAGCGACCGAATTCGACCACTCGGCGAAACGTTAGCCGGAGGGTGGATGGGTGCGCTCGTAGCTTTTCTTGCAGGCGCTCGAGCAGAAGTACGTGGTCAGACCATGAAAGTCCCCGCGAGCGGCGGCCGTACTTGACTCGATGACCATGCCGCAAACCGGATCCTTGACCTTTGGCATGCTAATGCCTCAACAGGACTTATTCCATTAGTTTATTTAGTCTTTAGCTCATCACACCTCGAATCCCAAAGTCATCATGATGACCGGGCCGGAGTCGCACGGTGAGAGAGATCGGCTCGTCGTCGATTTCGTGAACACGGTGGCCTGTCCTGGCTGCCGGGGTAGCGATGCGTTCGCCTCCACCTCGGAAGCGAGTCGGTGGGTCCGACGCAGATTCTCGGATCACTGGCCGCGACTTACGTCGCCAGAGACGCGGGCCCTCCTCCGGTTCCGCGGCGAGATTCGCAGAGTGCTCCAGGCGGCGGTCGACGGGACGCGACCTCCGCCCTCGGACCTGGAGGCCATCAATCGGGTCGCCACGCGGTCGTTGTCCCGTCCGGCGCTTCGATGGACTCGAGGGCGCTGGGACGTGGAAGAGCGGGGAGCCGGGGCCCCGGGGTCCCGACGGCTGATGGCCCTAACGGCCCGGTCCGCGATCGAGCTCATCGGGAGAGCCGGACGGATTCCCGTACGGAGGTGCGAAGGGCCGGGATGCGTTCATTTCCTGTTGGCTCATCGGTCCGAGCAACGTTGGTGCTCGCCCACTGGTTGCGGCAATCGGGCCCGCGTCCAGCGCCACTATCGGAAGGCCCGGGCCGGCCAGCGCGAAAGCTAGACACCCCCCAGATTTTTCCGTCGAAACCTCTTTGACCTCGAGGTAGTGCCCCACCCGATGGTCCAGCAAATCGAACCGGCCGAGGTCGCTCGGAAACTAAAGTCTGCCTCCGAGAAGGTCGTGTTGCTCGACGTCCGGGAACCGTTCGAGCGCGAGATGGCAGTGATCCTTCCCTCGATTCACATCCCGATGGGCGAGATCCCCGAGAGGACCCGTGAGATCCCTCAGGATCGGGAGGTGGTCGTCTACTGTCACAGCGGCAGCCGCTCGAACGTAGTGGCGGGGTTTCTCGCGAGTCGCGGGTTCAAGTCGGTGATGAACCTCGCGGGAGGCATCGACGCCTGGTCGGTCGAGGTGGACCCCTCCATACCCCGGTACGGTTAGTCTCGCCGGTGAAATTCGCTTGGAAACGCTCTGAAATCCATCCCGGCCGTTCGGGGATTCAGCGACGACGAACCCCACGCCGGTCCGGGTCCGGGGCCTGCTCGAACACCTCGATGTAGCCGCGCATCTTCCAATACGTGTCCAGGAACTCCTGTCCCCGGGGAGTGATATCGTAGACCGGTCGACCGTCGACCTCCTCGGACCTGAGGAGGCCCAGCGATTGCAGTCGCTCGACGAAATTCCTCAACCGGTCGACCGGCATACCGGCGCCGTAGGATATGCGCGTGATCCGCGCGGCGCCATGATAGCGCTTCACGACCTCGAGCACGGTCGCATAGAGGTCGCTTACTTCCCTTCGGCGAGGGCTGCCGGGCGAGTCGTTGAGCATGCCGACTTCTCCTCGTCAGAGGGGGAATGCGGGCAGGGTTGCTACCTTTTGGGGCGGGGATCGCACGCTCGCGCCCGCCTTCAACTCGAGGGTTTCCGTATAGACGACCTCGGCCGCCGAAGCACCCTCCCCGAGGGACACCCGGCGGGCAACTACACGGCGTGCTTCTGCTTTGTCTCCGAGCTCCACCGTGTCCCCGTAAAGGTCCTCGGCGCGCGCCCTGGTGTCGATCTCGATCCTTCCGCCCACGAGGGGACCCGTCGCTCGCGACTTGCGTCCGAGCGAGATGCGGGCGGCCTTGAATCCTTCTCGAGTAACGACCGCTCCTCCGATCTCGGCGTCGGAAGCAAAGACGGCTTTCCGGGCTTCGATTGTCCCACCGACCTCCGCGGAGTTGCCGGTGAGTAATTCGCCGACGGAGATTTGTCCCCCGACCTCGAGCTTTCCCGTGATCTCCAGGGACCCCCGGACCGTGAACCGTCCTCCGACCTCAACGTTCCGGCCCTTGCCGTTACCTCCGATGGTCCCGAGGCCACCGATCTCGAGGTCTTCGAACGTGAGGTCCCGGTCGGCGCTCATCATGCCGCCGGCTTCGATGTCCCCCCCTTTGGCCGTCTCGTGGAACTGGGCGATCCCGCCGACTTCGATCTTCCCGAATTCGATCGGAGCATCGGAACTGAATTTTCCCCCAACCTCAATGGAACTCCGTACGACGCCGCCCGCGAGGCGGACGACCCCGCCCACCGCAAGCGTTTCGAGGTCGACCTCCCGCAGGTCCACCGACCCTCCGGCCTCCACGGTATCCGCCGTGAGCTTCCCCGCGAGGCGGAACTTTCCACCCACCGAGACCTTCTTCGCGGCCAATGTTTGCGCTCCCTCCAGTCTTCCGCCGACATCGAACGTTTCCGCCGCCGCGGGGCCTTGGACGGTCAGTCCTCGGTCCGCGTCGACGTGGCGGGCCTTGAGCTCGCCCTCGACCTCGACCGCGCCGTCGTGCGTTTCGAGGTCCTCCACGACGAACAGATGACCGCGTACTCGGACGGTGCCGTCCTCCGATCGGAACGACCCGCATTCCATGTCTCCGCGCACTTCGGCATCCCCTTCGAACCGAGCCCGCCCGCTCACCGCGAGGGCGCCCTCAACCTCGATCTGCGAATCTCGTTCGACTCGCAGGTCCCCGGCGAGGGCTCCCAGCCGGACCTTGCCGCCGCGCGGAACGCGTGTCTCCGTCATCAAGAGGGGGAGGGCTCGGGGCATCTATATCGGTAGGTCACGCTCGGTGACTACCGGGGCGGACCCTTCCCCGCACGGCGGAAGACCCAAGAGGCGCCGTCCCTCCCCTTTCGCGTGCCCGACTCCCTCGAGACGATACGGCGCGAGGTCGTGGCCTGCGCGCGTTGTCCCCGCCTCGTCCGATACCGAGAGCGGGTGGCCCACGAAAAGAAGCGCGAGTTTCGCGCCGAGGAGTACTGGGGTCGCCCGGTGCCCGGGTTCGGGGACCCGAACGCTCGGCTCGTCGTAGTCGGACTCGCGCCCGCGGCCCACGGTTCCAATCGAACGGGCCGGGTCTTCACCGGCGACCGTTCGGCGGCGTTCCTCGTCCGAGCCTTCTACGAGTGCGGATTCGCGAACCAGACAACCTCCCTTCGACGAAATGACGGTCTTCGATACCGCGACCTCTACCTCACCGCGGCGGTACGCTGCGCCCCGCCGGACAACCGGCCCACCCCCGTCGAGCGCGGGAACTGCGCCCCGTTCCTCGAACGCGAGCTCCGGGCCCTCCCCGAAACCCGGGCGATCCTGGCGCTCGGTGGCTTCGCATGGGACGCAGTTCGCGACGTTCTGTCCCGAGTCTACGCGGGCGAACGCTTTACCGGAACGTTCGCCCACGGTGTCTGCCTACCCCTCGGTCCGGGTCGCCCGATGCTGTGGGGGTCGTATCACCCGAGTCCTCAGAACACGAATACGGGCAAGCTCACCCTCCCGATGCTCGTCGACCTCCTGAACCGAATCCGCGCATCGTTCGACTCCGGAGACAATCCCCGGGCACGCCAGCCTTAACGGGCGCAGCCGCTGGACGAACGACGATGGATTTCGAACTCCTGGACCGGGACGGACTCGCCCGCCGGGGTCGGTTCACGACTCCGCACGGGGTGATTGAGACCCCGGCGCTCCTGCCCGTCGTTCACCCGGACCCGACGCGACAGCCCGTGCCTCCGGAGGAGATGCGGTCGCGACTCGGGATTGGCGCGGTGATCACCTCCGCCTACATCACCTGGCGAACTCCCCCGCTACGCGCCGTTGCGGAAGGGCAGGGAATTCATCGACTCATCCGGTTCGACGGTCCGGTCATGACCGACTCGGGAGCCTTCCAGCAGCATGCCTACGGCTCGGTCGAAGTCACCCCGGGAGAGATCGTCTCGTTCCAGAACGCGATCGGAAGCGACATCGCCACCGTTCTCGACGTCTTCACCGAACCGGAAGACAGCCGTGAGGAGACCGAAACCGCGCTGGACACGACCATCGAACGGGCGCGCGCCAGCCGGGAGGCCCGCTCGGGACTTCTGGCCGTCCCGGTTCAGGGGGGATCGCACCCCGACTTGCGCGCGCGATCCGCTCGCGCTGCGAGCGAGGTCGGAGACGTACTCGCCGTCGGAGGGGTCGTACCCCTGATGGAACAGTACCGCTTTCCCGAGCTCGTTCGCGTTTTGGTCGCTACGCGACCCAGCCTCTCCCCGGCCTGCGCGGTCCACTTGTTCGGCACGGGCCACCCGATGACGTTTGCCCTGGCGGCCCTCTTCGGGGTGGACCTGTTCGATTCGTCGGCGTACCACAAATTCGCGCGACGCGGCAGTCTCATGTTCCCCGAAGGGACGGTCCCGCTCGACGAGGTCCGGGAAAACGCCTGCCATTGCTTCTTGTGCGCCGAACGACCGCTCTCTGAGGTGGCCCAGCTTCCGGCCGACGAGCGCGAACGAAGAGTCGCATTCCACAACCTGCTCGTTTCGGCCGAAGAGATCGGCCGCGTCCGACAGGCGATCCGGGACGGGACCCTCTGGGAGCTGGCGGAGCGCCGGTCCGTCGCCCATCCGGCTCTGCGGGCGGGCCTGAAGGAGGCGATGGCGAACCCGGATATCTTTCTGCCCGCCGAGCCCGAATCTCGCCGGGCGTTCCGTGAAGTGATCGAAGAGAGCAACGACCGACCGGTAGCGATCCGGTTTCGCCACGCCGTCCAGGCGTATCGGATTGGAAAGAGCGAGAGCCGTCGGGTTCCTCGATTCCCGTTGCGGCCCGAATACCTCTCCCACCTCCCCACGGCCGACCGCTCCGGTCGCCCCCTGGAATGGGAAAGTGACACCGCCTTCGGCACCGTTCCGGTGGAACTGGCCGACCTCTACCCCGTGGGACCGTACCTCGGAGTGGAGGAGTTCGTTTCCCGACGTCACCATCGATCTCCGGCGATCTTCGCCTCGATGGTCGCTGATACGGTCGGCGTCGAGGCGGAGCTAGACCGGGATTGGACCCCCGCCTGGGACGAGCGACAGGTCGCGCGTCTGTTGGAGTGGCGGTACGGAAGCGCGGTCGCCTCCGCCCTCGCCGAAGGGCTCCGAGCGGAACGTTCCCGCAGGACCGGGAGACTCCGTTCGATTGTTCGGGACGGGCAACCGGAGTGGGTGATCGGCACGGATGGGATTCCCAGGCCGACGTTCCGCGGCGCGGCCCGACTGCACACGCGCCTTGGACCGGGGCGGGAACGAGTGGTGGTTCACGACGATGCCCTGCCGTTCGTCCGGGAGGGACGCAGCCTCTTTTCGACGTTCGTGGTCCAAGCCGACCCCGGACTGGTCCCCGGAGTATCCGCGCTCCTCGTCGACGGCAGTGATTCCTTGCTCGCCGTCGGCCGATTGGTCCTCGCCCCCTTCGAAATGGGTCGCCTTCGTCGCGGAGTGGCGGTCCGGGTCGTCGCCCATGCTCATTCGCCGGCCCCGGAGACCGACGAGTGAGCGCCCGACGCCTGCAACGGGCCGTCCGGCGACCGCTCGACCGTCCGACTTTAATGCCGCGGGGGATAGGGCGGGCCGGGTCGCCCGCAGGGATTCAATGACCAAGTCGTTCCTTCTCCTTCAGCTCGACAGCGAGGGCGCCCCGTACTCGGAAGTGGCCTCGATTCTCGAGGACCTCGGCTTTCGGCCCGAAACCGAGGGGTACGACTTTCTCTACGACTGGGGGCGACCGGTGAGCGTGGCGGAGTCCCTCGCGTTCGCCGACCGCATCCAGGAAGCGCTGCGAGGCTCGCGCGTACGCTTCCGGATCGAGTCGACCGAAGAGTGAGCGGCCGGCTCACGGCCGCCGGGTTATAACCGCCCCGCCAGTGGAAGGACGATGGTCGTCCTCGGCATCGAGTCGACGGCCCACACCGCCTCCGTGGGCGTCGTGGGGGAAGGGGCGACGGTGCTGGGCCTCGCTTCGGATTTCTACCGACCGCCGTCCGGAGGTATCCATCCCCGGGAGGCTGCGAATCACCACGTGGAGGTCCTTCCGTCGCTCGTGGTTCAAGCCCTCGAGTCGGCGGGAGTCCGACCGAGCGAAGTGGACGCCGTGGCGTTCGCCCAGGGACCCGGTTTGGGGCCGTGCCTCCGGGCCGGCGCGACCGTGGCCCGCATGCTCTCCCTCGCCTGGAACCGCCCTCTCGTGCCGGTGAACCACTGCGTCGCCCACGTGGAGATCGCGCGGGTCCTGAGCGGACTCGAAGACCCTTTGCTGCTCTACGCGAGCGGGGGCAATACGCAAGTGATCGCCTACGCGCGCGGCCGCTATCGGGTCCTCGGCGAGACGCTCGACATCGGCGTGGGGAACTTCCTCGACAAGCTGTGGATCGGCCTCGGAGGCACGTTTCCCGGCGGGCCGGCCATCGAGGCGGAGGCGCTGCACGGAGAGGATCTCTTGCCGCTGCCGTATTCCGTCCACGGGATGGACGTCGCCTTCTCGGGGATGCTCACGGCCACGCTCGCCCTTCACGCGAAGGGGGCAAGGCGGCCGGACCTTGCGTACTCGGTCGAAGCGACGTCGTATTCGATGTTGACCGAGATCACCGAACGAGCGCTCGCGCACCGGGGACGGGACACCGTCGTGCTGGGGGGAGGCGTCGGCATGCAACGAACGTCTTCGAGGAATGGTCCGGACGATGGTCGAGAGTCGGGGGGGTTCGATGTTCGCCCCTCCCAAGTCGCTGTGCGTCGACAACGGCGCGATGATCGCCTGGACGGGGCTCCTCGCGTTCCGCGCCGGCGTCACGACCTCGGTCGAAGCGTCGGCGGTGCAACCGCGCCAGCGGACCGACCTGGTGGCGACCCCCTGGCGCGCCGACTGAACGGTCTCGCCTTCAGTTAAGTGCGGATGTTCCGTGGAGGAAACGTGGACTCGGTCGACGTCCTCGTAGTGGGTGCGGGACCCGCCGGGTCGACCGCGGCCGCTCGGCTCGCCAAGGCGGGGCACACCGTCCGGGTCGTCGAAGAACACCCCAAGGTGGGTCATCCCGTTCAGTGCGCGGGCCTCGTCTCGCAACGGGTCCTCGACCTGGCCGGGTCCGACGCGATGGTGAGAACGACGGTTCGGGGTGCCAGCGTGTTCGGCCCGTCGCTCGAATCCATCTCCTTTCGCGCCGACTCTCCACGGGCCTTCGTCATCGACCGGGCGGGGCTCGATATCTACCTCGCCGACCGGGCGGCCCGCGCCGGAGCGGAGATCCGGACGTCGACTCGGTTCGACGGGGTCGAGGGAGAATCGGCCGACCGACTCACCGTCCGACTGAAGGCCCCAGACGGTTCGACCGAAACGGTGCGCCCGCGGCTCGTCATCGGCGCGGACGGGGTCTCGAGCAAGGTGGCGCGGGCCTTCCGCCTCCGGCGCCCCGTGGAAGTGCTCCCGGCGTTCGAAGCCGAATTCCCCGAGAGCCCCGGAGACCCCGACACCGTCGAAGTGTATCTGGGCCGCAAGTTCGCCCCGGGGCTGTTCGGATGGTGGATCCCGGACGGCGCCGGCGGAGCTCGGGTCGGGGTCGCGACGGACGCCGACGGCACACCCACGCGGAGGTACTTCGACCACCTCCTCGACTACCTCGAACGCCGATTCGGCCGACGTCTCGCGAACCCCACGGCCTACCTCGTTTCCGGGATCCCGATCGGCACGCTCCCCCGAACCCACGGGCGCCGGGTCCTCCTCGTCGGAGACGCGGCCGCTCAGGTGAAACCGCTCTCCGGCGGGGGATCTTCACCGGCATGCGCTGCGCCGAGATCGCGTCGGACGTGGCTTCCGAGGGTCTCGCCCAGGGGGACCTTTCCGAGGGTTTCCTCGCCGAGTACGACCGTCGATGGCGGGCGGAGCTCGGCGAGGAGTTCCGACGAGCGCTCTACCTGCGGCGGTTGTTCACCCGCCTATCGGATGACGAGCTCGACCGAGTGGTGCGCGCGCTCAAAGGGACCCACCTCGAAGCCACGATCGTCGCCTTCGGGGACATCGACTTCCCGACCCACGTGGCGCGCGAGCTCTTGAAAGCATCGCCCGGGCTGGTCCGCCTGCTCCCCAAAGCCCTGGGCGCGTGGGTCTCGGCGGGTCCCTATCGGGCTCCGGAGCTCGACTTCGGGCCCCGGCGGAAATAGACGAAGGCGCCCGCACCGATCAGCACGATCGACGCTCCGAGGATGAGCGCGAGCGCCCAGTCCCAACTGGACGACGAAACGTAGATGGCCGTCTCTGCGATCACGCCCGAAACGCCGAGCGTGGTCAGGTTGAGGGTCGCGCTCCCGTTGGGAAGCTCGGTGGCTGCCTCCCAAAGGCTCGCGGTGAACCATCCCCGGGACTCGAGCCGATAGTTCGTCCCATTGGCCGTGAACGAGAGCGCCGTTCGGACCGCGAACGTGCCGGACGGAGTGTTGGAGGATGTCGTGACCCCGACCGAGTCGTCGAAACGCTCGCGCGGGATCATGGTAGCGAGGGAGACGTTGACCGATGTCCCCGAGGAGTTGAGCCCGAAGAGGACCGGGGTTCCCGCGCTATCGATCGACGACGTGGCGTTCCCCGGGAACGCGTTGAAGGCGTAGACATCGAGGGTGAGAATGACCGATCTCATGGTCACGAACCAGGACGGGTCTTCGACCTGGAAAGCAAGGGCGCTCTGGCCGCCGGGGGCCATGTCCGCACCGGTGAGGTTCGAAAGGAAGGTGGCGCCGGAGGAGATCGGGAGAGGCGGAAACGGCGAGGCGGCGGCCGGCGGAACAGCGGTAGTCAACGCCGCGATCGCAAGCGTCATCGCGACGACCACACGAACGGTTCGCCGCAACGGTCGGGTGAGTTTACCCACCGAATTCCTCCGGGAACTGTCCGCTCTCCGCGAGCGCGACGAGCCTCCGGATCCGCTCCACGGCCTGGCGGCGGCCCCGGGGGCCGCCGACCCCCAGAAGCCCGGGAAGACTGCTCCCCGCCGCAGGAGCGAGGAAGGTGGCCTTGAACAACGCTCGAGCCATCGCCCGGGGTCGCCGGGTCATTTCCACGGCGTCGAGGTCGGCACGGTACTCTTCCCGGCGCGTCAGGGACTCCGCGAAGTAGGCGAGGATGGGGTCCCATCGCATCAGCCGGGAGAGCGTTCGGAAAAACGTCAGATATCGGCCGTCGAGTTCCCGCAGGTGGCCGACTTCGTGCGCGAGCACGGCCTCCCATTCTCGGGGGTCGAGTTCCGAGAGCAAGCGGTCGGAGACCATGATGACATCGCGGCGACGCAGTCGCTTCGGTCCCCCACGCTCGAGGAGGGTGAACGCGAACGCTCCCCCCGTCTCGGAACGAAACACCCGCAGGCTCGTAGGGTTCGTTGGGGCCGGCAATCCCGCCGGCCACGGGATCTCCTCAGAAGGGAACAGGCGGAGGAATCCTCGGCCGACCGTTTGGCTCAACAGGAAGGCCGCCAGGAAGACGAGGAAGGCACCCAACGCGCCGGCGACCCAGACGTCCGCCGACATCGGCTCGAACAGCAGAACGGGCGAGCCGGCGAGTCGAACGAGCGCGCTCCAGCCGCCGTTCGCAAGGACCCATGCGAACGCGGTCGTCGCGAAGAGCGCCCATGCTCCCAGGAAGAGGGCAGTCAATCGAAAGAGGGTCGAGGAACCGGATCGGCGGTACGTCAACGCCAAGGAGAGCCCGAGCGCCGCCCAGAGGGCGACCGGAACGCAGAGCAGGAGGAGCGCGGACGACACCATGGACGGTGCGAACTCGGGCTCAGTCGAGACCGAGCCGGCGTCGAAGTTCTCGCTCCTCTTTCGGTTTCAGTTTCGCGATTTCTTCGTTCAGGTGCACGACCCCCGCGGGACCGAACATGTCGACGACCCCGCGGAGCACGTTCATGAGGTATTTGTGTTCGACGTCCGCCGGCCGGTAAACATACCGCTCGCCTCCCCGGCAGGTCTCGCGGCGGCGCTTGACGAGCCCCTTCGTGAACAACCGGGAGAGGATCGTGGCTACGGTGGTGTAGGCGACGCGAACCCCGCGGCCTTCGAGCGCCTTTCGGATATCTCGTGCGGGGGCCTCCCCGAGGCCCCGCAGCGAAGCAAGGACCTCCGATTCCAGCGACCCAAGCATTCCCGATGCGCCCCGTCCGCCCGAAATGAAGGGCTTCCTGCCTTAACACGTTCGACGGAGGCGAACGAACTTGTTCGTACCAGACGTATTCGCGGGCCGGCACCGCCTCGGACGGCTCGGGATGACCGAGGTCGCGGGCAAGGGTTAATGGGGTTCCCCTGTTCGGCGAACCCGTGCCCGCCCGGAATTCTTCGCCGGAGAGCATTCTGGACCTCGTCGGGGGCACTCCTCTGATTCCGTTGCGACGGGTGACCCAAGGAGTTCCGTACCGGATTCTGGCGAAGCTCGAGTACTTGAATCCCGGCGGGTCGGTGAAGGACCGGATCGGGACGTTCATGGTCGACGCGGCCGAGAAGGACGGCCGGCTGAAGCCCGGCGGCACGATCGTAGAGGCCACCAGCGGGAACACGGGGGTCGGTCTCGCCCTGGTCGCCGCCGTGCGCGGCTACCGGATCGTCTTTGTGATCCCGGACAAGATGAGCTCGGAAAAGATCCGTCTCCTCCGGGCCTACGGCGCGCGGGTGGTGGTCACCCCCGCCGGGGTACCGCCCGACCATCCGATGAGCCATTATTCGGTGGCCCGTCGGCTCGCGAAGGAGATACCGGGCGCCTACTACCCGAACCAATACGAGAACCAGGGAAACCCCGAGGCGCACTACCGGACCACCGGACCCGAGATCGACCAAGAACTCCCCCGCGAACTGGGAGCCGTCATCGGGACGGTTGGCACGGGTGGAACCATGAGTGGGATCGGCCGCTACTTCAAAGAGCATCGGCCGTCGGTTCGGATCGTCGCCGTGGACCCGGCGGGTTCGGTCCTGGGGCCGTACTTCCGGACGCACCAGCTGGGAAAGGCCGTGCCGTACCAGGTCGAAGGGATCGGGGAGGACATGGTCCCGAAATCGATCCAGTTCCAGTACCTCGACGACTTCGTCGAAGTCGCCGACCGAGAGTCGTTCCTGATGGCTCGCCGTCTGGCCCACGAGGAAGGCCTCTTCGTCGGCGGTTCCTCGGGCTCCGCCGTGGTCGGCGCCTTGCGGTGGCTCTCGGGGCATCCGCTGCCCGAGGGCAGCACCGTGGTCGTAATCCTCCCGGACTCCGGCGACCGATACCTCTCGAAGTTCTATTCGGACGATTGGATGCGCGAGAAGGGGTTCCTCGACATCGGCGCGACCGCCCGCGACCTGCTCGCCCGCAAGACCGCCACGCCGGCGCTCGTGGCCGTCGAACCGACGACCGTGGTGCGCGACGCGCTCGCCCTCCTTCGCCACCACGGCATTTCGCAGGCCCCGGTCCTCGCCGGCACCAATAACGTCGGTCGGGTGGAGGAGGACGACATCCTGCGTCGGAGCCTCACGGACGAAACGGTCCTCGACCGGTCGGTCGGCGCGGTTCCGTCCGAACCGTTCCCGGAGGTTCCCGCCGACGCTCCCTTCGCCGAACTCCTGCGCCGCCTGCGCGAGGAGGGGACGGCCGTAGTGAGGGACCCGGTGACCGGCGCCGTGATCGGAGTGCTTACCCGAAACGACCTCGTCGGTTATCTCTCGGAAGAGGGGGGGCAACATGCGGTTTAACACGAGACTACTGCACGACGGGCAGCCGGCCGACCCGCTCACCGGGGCGGTCAACACTCCGATCTATCTCTCGAGCACGTTCCGACAGTCGGCGCCCAATCGAAATCAGGGATACGTCTACAGTCGGTCGGGCAACCCGACGCGGGCGGTCCTCGAGACCGCGCTCGCCCAGCTCGAGGGCGGCGCGACCGGCCTCGCCTTCTCCTCCGGTCTCGGGGCGCTCACGACGCTGCTCGAGTCCGTGCCAAGCGGCCGCCGCATCGTCTCGGTCGACGACGTCTACGGCGGTACCTGGCGATTGTTCGAGCACCATCGACGTCAGTTCGGGCTCCGAGTCGACTACGTCAACATGTCGGACCTCGACCGGCTCCGCTCCGCCCTCTCCGAGCCTGCAGACATGGTGTACCTCGAGACCCCGACGAACCCCCAGCTCGGCATCGTCGACATAGCGGGGGCAGTACGACTCGCCCGACGCGCGCACGCTCTCGTGGTCGTCGACAACACGTTCGCGACGCCGGCCCTCCAGCGGCCTCTCGAGCTGGGGGCGGACGTCGTCCTCCACTCCACCACGAAGTACCTCGGGGGCCACTCCGACATCATCGGTGGGGCGCTCGTGGTGAAGGACGAAAAGCGGGGACAAGAGTTCACCTGGCTCCAGAACGCGGTGGGCGCGGTCCCGAGCCCATTCGATTGCTTCCTCGCGCTGAGGGGCATCCATACCCTCGGAGTCCGTATGCGAGCTCACGGAGAGAGTGCCCGGGCAGTTGCTGAAGCGCTCTCCGGATCCCGCCGAGTGCGCAAAGTGTTGTATCCGGGCCTTCGATCCCATCCCCAATACTCCCTCGCTCGGCGCCAGATGAGCGGATTCGGCGGGATGGTGAGCGTCGAACTCGAAGGGGGCCGGAGGGCCGCCCTGCGCTTCCTGAGGGGTCTCACAGTGTTCACGCTCGCCGAGAGCCTCGGCGGCGTCGAATCGCTCGTCGACCACCCCGCGACGATGACGCACGCGAGCGTCCCCCGTCGGGAGCGCGAAGCGCACGGCGTGACAGATGGGCTCGTACGGCTTTCCTGCGGTATCGAGGACCCCGCGGACCTCGCCGAGGACGTCCTGCGCGCGCTGAAGGGGATCTAGCCGTGCGCCACTTCACGGTCTACGACACCCGCACCCACGCGGTGCGAGGATTCGCCCCGATCGCGCCCCCCCGGGTCGGACTCTACGTTTGCGGGATGACTCCGTACGCTCCGGCCCATGTGGGGCACGGCCGCACGATGACCTTCTTCGACGTGGTCGCCCGTGCCCTCCGCCGCTGGGGCTATCGAGTGTTTTACGTGCAGAACGTGACGAACCTCGACGACCATCTTATCGCCCGGGCGGCCGAGGAGGACGTCGACCCCCTCGCCCTCGCCGACCGCCACTTCCACGAGTTCCGGTTGTCCATGGACCGCTTGGGGAACCGCTCGGTCAACCACTACCCGTTCGCGACCGACTACGTACCCGAGATCATCGCGCAGATCCGCCAGTTGGTCGAGAAGGGGTATGCCTACGTCACGGAGGATGGCTCCGTCTACTTCTCGGTCTCAAAATTCCCAGAGTATGGGAAGCTCTCCGGGCAGAAGATCGAGGCGCTCAGGCCCGGGGCGCGACTCGAACTGGACGCCCGCAAGCAAGCGCCGGAGGACTTCGTGATCTGGAAGGCTGCGACCCCCGGCGAGCCCAGTTGGGAGAGCCCGTGGGGTCCCGGTCGCCCCGGTTGGCACGTCGAGGACACCGCGATGACGATCCGGCTGCTCGGCGAACGTTACGACCTCCACGGCGCCGCGATCGACCTTATCTTCCCGCACCACGAGGCCGAGATCGCCCTGGCCGAATCCGCGACCGGCTCGGCCCCCCTCGTGAACTACTGGATGCACGGCGGACTCCTTCTCATGGAGGAGGAGAAGATGTCGAAATCGATCGGCAACGTCTTCTCCCTGGACGATGCGATCGAGCGCGTCGGCCCGGGAGCCCTGCGTCTCTACTACCTCAACGCGAACTATCGGAGCCCTCTCGCTTTCGTACCCGGGAAGAGCCTCGAAGAAGCGCGGGAGGCCTACGCCCGCCTCACCGTCGTAGCGGACCAGCTTTCCGAGATCCTCGAGCGAGAGGGGTCCGAGCGACCGGGTGCGGAGCTTCCCGAGTCCCTGGGCGAGGAGGCCGAGCGGCTGGTCGAACGCCTCGACGCTACGCTTGCGGAGGATTTCAACACTCGAGAAGCCATCGCGCTCCTGTTCGGATGGACTCGCCGTCTCGCGGAGGAGGTCCCGCGACTCGACGGGTATTCGGGCGGCGCCCTCGACGAGCTGGCTGGCCCCTACCGTTGGGGCGAGGAGGTGCTCGGGCTCTTCGTCCGAGAATCGTCCGACCCGGCGGGAGCGTGGGCGGCGGCCGTGCCGGTCGCTATCGCGGCCCGCGCTCGGGCTCGCGCTCGCGGCGATTACGCGGAGGCCGACCGGATCCGCGACGATCTCCGGGCGGCCGGGGTCGAGATCGAAGACGGTTCGTCGGGGACCCGCTGGCACGCCACGAAGAAGAGGTAGCCGACCGTGCGAGGATTCGGGTTCGCCGCGCACGGAGGGCTCGAGCAGCTGGCCTTCGTGGACATTCCTGAACCGACCCCCGGTGCTGGCGAGGTACGGGTTCGAATTCGGGCCGCCGCATTCAATCGATTGGACCGCTTTACCCTCGACGGGATTCCCGGGGTCCCGGTGGCCCTGCCGCACGTCCTCGGTTCGGACGGGGCTGGAACCGTAGATTGGCTGGGTGAGGGCGTCTCGGACCTTGAGGTCGGTACGAAGGTCCTCCTCAATCCGGGGATGTGGGACGGAACCTGTCCCGCTTGCCGCGGCGGGAAGGAGGCGCTCTGCCGAAACTATCGGATCCTCGGGGAACACGTTCAAGGAACGGTCACGACCTATGCGGTCGTTCCGCGACGTAACGTACACCCGCTGCCCGAGCGGATGTCGTTCGCAGAGGGGGCCGCGGCACCGCTCGTCTTCGAGACCGCTTGGCGCGCGCTGAAGAGCGTAGGAGAAGTGAGCC
The DNA here is from genome assembly GCA_963730815.1 of uncultured Thermoplasmata archaeon. Taxonomy (GTDB): domain Archaea; phylum Thermoplasmatota; class Thermoplasmata; order Lutacidiplasmatales; family UBA184; genus Lutacidiplasma. The sequence continues at coordinate 511,845 of CAVSTD010000008.1, read as the reverse complement.
CGGGGGACCGGGTGGCGGTGGTCGGCGCCGGTGGGGGTATTCCGACCGCGGCCGTCCAGGTCGCGAAACTTCTCGGAGCTCGAGTCGCCGTCGTCTCCCGGTCGGACGCCAAGGGTCCGAGAATCTTGGCCCTGGGAGCCGATGCGTTCCTCCCGTACTCGGACGAGCGGCCGCTCGACAAGGCGCTCTGGGAATGGAGCGAGAAGAACGGGGTCGACGTGGTGTTGGATTCGGTGGGCGCTCCGACCTTGCCTCGCTCGGTGCGGTCCTTGGCCCGGGCGGGCCGGGTAGTGGTCATCGGAGCGAGCGCCGGGCCGAAAGTCGAGCTCGACGTTCGGACCCTATTCTGGCGACAAGCATCGGTCCGCGGGAGCACCATGGCGGCTCGGGCGGAGTTCGAGGAAGTTCTAGCGCACCTCGCCTCGGGAAGGCTCCGGGCCGTCGTGGATTCTCAGCTCCCGTTCGAACGCGCCGAAGAGGCGTTTCGGCGCTTCGACGCCCCCGACCTCTTCGGAAAGATCGTGGTCAACGGGCCCCCGGATTGACCTGTCCGGGGGTCGTCCGGTCGATAGAGAACCGGCGGGAACGCCGGCGAGCGAAGGCACTCTTAAATACCTGAACTCGGCCTTTCTTCGGTCGTGAGCCTTTCATTGCTTGCTCCCTCGCGAGCCGGGAGCATCGGGCGCGGCGCTCGCGGGTCGATTTCAGCGGCAGTCTCGGTCCTGGTTGTCCTACTCGTCATCGTAGGCGGACTGAGCCTCCTCACGACGTTCCCACACCCGGGCGGAGCTACCTCCAACTCGCCTTCCTTCACGCCCGCGGCCCCGCCGTTGACCCACGGCGACCTCGTGGTGGCGGCCGGTCAAACGTTCACGATCCAACCGATCTTTGGGAGCAACACCTACTACCAGGGTGGGAACATCACCGTCCAACACGGCGGCACCCTGATCGTCCGGAATGTGACCCTTTCGTTTGTCCAGTTCGTCGCCGACACGGGGACCCCGATTCAGCGGCTGTCGCACATCTACCGCTTTGTGGACAACGGAACCGTTCGCTTTTTCAATTCCAACCTGACGACCGACGTAGGCATCATCAACGCATACGCGAAACTCAACCTGACGGTCACCGGCTCGATGAGTCTCTGGGACTCGTCCTTCGCATTCCCCGGTTGGATCAACGTGGAAGGAGCTGCCGGCGACTTGACCCTGAATGCTTCGCGGATTTCCAACAATCCGAACGTGGCCGGACTGAGCGAGTCGGCGGCCATCCTGGGGGACACGATGTGGGCCGCGTCCATCTCCGTCAGCGGGGGCGCGCAGCTTAACGATTTCGCGTCCACCATCACGGACACCTACGCCGACAATACCCTCGATTATGGCCATCCGCAACCCCTCCCGCTCGGATTCAGCGCGGTGGGGCTCTCCGCCGGTTACCAGAACATCACGCCGCTCTCCACACCCACCGATTCTCAGAGCCTTTCGCAGGACTGGCTCTACCCCAGCGCTGACTTCCTGGCTGGGAACATCATCGTGACCTGGACCAATCCCAACACCACGGCCGACGGAAGTGCGAACTTCAACGTCTGGTACAACGGGGTGCAGTACTTCGTCGCGGGGCTGGTATTCACGCACGGTCAATCGGGAACCTCGTACCTGCCTCTCCCTCCGGCTCTCCTCTCCGCCGTCACCCAAGGGGGAGTCCTCAATTATCTGAACTGGACGGGCGACTTTGGAGTCGGACCCTCCCGGATCGCCATCAACGTTTCGGATTATCGCCGGGCCGAGCGGCGTCGGAGCATCGGCGGAGCTTTCCGTTCTGCCGTCCCCCGACTTCGACCTGTCGCTGGCGGGGGCGGGTTCGACCCTGAACAGCGTCGATGGCTCCTTCGGGCTCACGTGGAACGCTCTCCCCGTGAACACCACCTCCCAGACGACCCCTCTGCCATGGCAGTCGAACAAGCTGATTTTGAGTGACGGCGCGAAGGCGTATCTCGCGAACGCTACCGTTCCCACGCCGCTCCCTGGAGTCTTCTCCATTTCGGCGGTGCTTCCCGATGCGACGAGCGAGGCGTTCTTCTACCGTTGGGCACAGTTCAACCTCACGGGTCGGGGCGGCCTTGCAGCCGGTCGTCGGGGCCCATGTCTCGGCGTATTACGCGTACACCACCAACCAGTCCAACAACGCAACTGCGAACGGCCTCAACGCCCTTTCGACTGCCAACCCCGAGATTTGGGGATACGTCCAGTACCGGGACTCTCTCTACGGATACACGCAGTACGGCTATTCGAATTCGACCGGCGTTGCTTCGGTCCTTCTCGTTTCCTCCAATATCACGCAGCCGACGCTTCCCGGACGGTTTCTTCCTCGGCGGCTACCACATCGGGATCTCGGTCCCGGCCGTAGGAGTTTCGAGCCAATGGTTCAATTGGTCGGTGAGCCCGTACCCCACGGGAGTCGCACAGCCTTCTACCCAGCTCGCGGGGCCGGACTTCGCTCCGAACCAACGATTCAACTCGTACTACGCTGCGGCGGGGATCGCCGCCGTGTCAGTCACGGCGAACGGTGCCGCGAGCACGACCGTCGATCTCGGCCAGACCCTGGGCGTAACGGTGACCGTCGAGGACCTCGGCACGGTCCCGATTACACAAGCCTCCGCCCAGATCTACTACAACGCGACCTCGCCGCCCACCGGCCTTCTCGCTTCGGCCCAAAACACTGGCCTCCACCTCACGGTACCTGGTCAGAAGGCCAACCTGACTCTCTCGTGGAAGGCGACAGAGAATACGACCGGCTTGAACGGCTGGTTCCACCACAACCTCAGTCTCGCGTTCAACTGGAGCACCAACAACCTCCCGATGGGCCCCGGGAAGTTCGCGGAGAACCTCACTCTGGAGTTCGAGCCTTCCCAGATTGCCTTCAACAAAACGGCATGGGTTTTCCCGCCGACGACGCTCAACCTCCTCACCCCGTACGACACCGTGGGGGGTATCGAGTACAATGGCTCTCACGCTGCGACAATTGAGTTGTGCGCCAACCTCGTCGGGACGGGATTCCTGTGCAGCTCGTCTTCCATCTACATCGCTTACACTACCGCCATACCGGGTCTGTTCTCGATGCCGTGGGGCAGCCTCTCGAACCTACTCACCGCGGGGAAGTCGTACACGCTTACGGCGGAGGCCACATACAATGGTCGCTCGACCAATTACACCTTCCCGGGGGTCTACTCGGTTCCTCCGCCGGCCAGCTCGCCCGCGAGCTTCCTCTTCCAGACGTTCCTCGGATTGCCGCTCTGGGTCTGGCTCGCCATCGCCGGTGCGGCCGTGGTGGCCATCCTCCTCTTCTTGTTCTTCGTACGACGTCAGGCCGCGGGCCATCTGGTCGAGTGCGGCGAGTGCGGCAACCTCATCCCCGAGGACGCCACCACATGTCCGAAGTGCGGCGCAGAGTTCGAGAGCGACCTCATCCGTTGCAGTCGTTGCGCCTCCACCATACCGGCCAACTCGAAGTTCTGCCCCGAATGTGCGGCGCAACTGCTCGGCACTCCCGGCGAGGCCGAGTCCGACCCCGAGAAGCAGGCGTACGCCGACTTCACCGAGAAGTACCGGGCCGAGGCGAAGCGCGAGCTCGGCGACAACTACAGCGAGGGCGCGTTCTGGGACTGGTGGAAGCGCCAGCCCACCTACACACCGTTCAGCCAATGGAGCCTTCAGCAGGGTCAGGGAACTCCCCGGGCCGGCATGACCGCGCCGCCCGTAGGCACGGAAACGACCGAGGAGGCCGATGCCGGTCGAATGCCGCCCAAGATGGGCGGCGGCGCCGCGACGACTCCTACCGCGCCTCCGACCAGTTCGGCCCCGCCCCCGCCGTCAACGACGGCCGCGGTACCGCCTCCCGCGGCCGGCGGAGCCGGTCTCAAGGCGTGCCCCAGCTGCGGTAAGGAGATTCCTTTCGAGTACCTCGTCTGCCCGTTCTGCAACGCGGTGACCCAGTAAGTCGTAAGAAAACGGCCCTCCTCGTCGGAAACCCCTTCCATCACCCTTTATCCTGTCCCGGTCATCCGCGAACCGGTTTTCCATGACCGGGGACCTCGCTCGGGGGCGTCTCAAAATCGAATGGGCGCGAGCCCACATGCCGGTTCTCGAGGGAATCCGACGGCGGTTCGAATCTGAGCAGCCGCTGCGGGGCCTCACAGTGTCCGCGGTCCTCCACGTGGAAGCAAAGACCTGCGTGCTCGCCCTCGCGCTCAAAGCCGCAGGGGCCGACGTTCGTCTCGCCGCGGGAAATCCGCTCTCCACCGACGATGACACCGTAGCCGCCGTCCGCGAAGACGGAATCCTCACGTGGGCCGAGAAGGGAGAGTCGGTCGCCCAATACAACGCGGGCATCCGGGCGCTCCTGGACGCGGACCCGGACGTGATCGTGGACGACGGGGCCGACCTCGTCGCGCTCGTGCACACTTCGCGGGGGAAGCGAGGCAAGATCCGGGGCTCCACCGAGGAGACGACGACCGGGGTCACCCGCCTCCGGGCGCTCGAAAAATCCGGTAAGCTCCTGTTTCCCGCGATCGTAGTGAATGACGCGGAGATGAAGCATCTTTTCGACAATCGGTACGGCACCGGACAGTCGACGATTGACGGGATCCTCACCGCGACCAATCTCCTCATCGCCGGAAAGGTCTGCGTTGTCGCCGGCTACGGCTGGAGCGGAAAGGGAGTCGCCGCCCGTCTTCGCGGGATGGGAGGGGACGTCATCGTCACCGAGATCGACCCGGTGCGGGCCATCGAGGCCCGCCTCGACGGATTCCGCGTCATGCCGATGCTGGATGCCGCCCGCGAGGCCGACTTAATCGTCACCGTCACAGGGAACACCGGGATCGTCCGAGCAGAACATTTCCGGGTCCTCAAGGACGGCTGCCTGCTCGCCAATTCGGGCCACTTCGATGTGGAGGTCTCGAGGACCGACCTCGAAGGAATGGCGGTCAGTCACCGGACGGCTCGCCCCCACGTGGAAGAGTATCGTTTCGCCGACGGGCGACGGGCGTACCTCCTCGGGGAGGGCCGCCTCATCAACCTTGCCGCGGGCCAGGGTCATCCGGTCGAGATCATGGACCTATCCTTCGCGCTGCAGGCACTGAGCGCGGAGCACATCGCGAAGCACGGAAAGGAGATGGAAGTGCGAGTGCACCCTGTCCCGGCGGCACTCGACCGTGAGGTGGCGCGCGCCGCGCTCTCCCCGCTCGGCATCCGGCTCGACGAGCCGACGAAGGAACAGGTGAAGTATGCCGCGGCATGGGAGGGAGGGACGACATGAGCGAAGAGAAGGTCCCGGACGAGCTTCGGTACACGAAGAGCCACGAGTGGGTGAAGGTCGACGGCGAGAGCGCGACGGTCGGGATCACCGACCACGCCCAGGCGCAATTGACCGACATCGTGTTCGTGGACCTGCCCTCGGCCGGCAAATCGGTGGCGAAGGGCGGGAGCGTCCTCGTCCTCGAGTCCGTGAAGACGGTCGCAGATGTCTACGCCCCGGGAGCCGGTTCGGTGACCGAGGTGAACGGCGAGCTGAAATCGCACCCCGAGCTCATCAACCAGGACCCGTACGGAAAGGGGTGGATCTTCCGACTCCATCTCTCGACCCCGATTCCCGCGTCGGAGCTGCTGAGCGCGGAGGAGTACCGCGCGTTCGCGGCGTCCGCGTAGAGCCAGCGCGTTCTACTTGCCCTTGAATTCAGGCTTGCGGCGTTCGAGGAACGCCCGCATCCCCTCGAGTCGGTCCTCGGTGCCGAACGTGTGGCCGGCGGATTCGGCCTCGAGATGGAGGCCGGTGGAGAGCGGGGCGTCCATCCCCCGGTCGATCACCCGCTTCACCCACTGGACGCCGAGCGGTGCGCGGCTCGCGATCGTCGTCGCGATCTCTGCCACGTCCTCCCGGGCCGTCGCGGCGGGGACGACCTTGACGACGAATCCGAGTCGGTAGGCCTCCTCGGCGGACACCGGGATGCCCGAATACGTGAGGAGTTTGGTCTTGGCTCGCCCGATCAGTCGCGTCAATCGGGTCGCTCCACCCATGCCCGGGGTGGATCCCGACTGTAACTTCAGGGAGACCGAGGAGGGAGCCTTCCGCGGCTACGATGAAGTCCGCGGCGAGCGCGATCTCGAGGCCGCCTCCAAGGGCGTAGCCCTCCACCAGCGCGATCACGGGGGCCGGAAAGTGCTCGATTCGGTCCGTGACCTTCTGGCCCTGAAAGCCGAACGCGACGCCTTCGGCGAGGGTCTTTCGCTCCATCTCCGCAATGTCCGCTCCCGCCGCGAAGACGGGGGAAGACCCTGCGAGGACGACCACCCGGACCCCACGTTCCGATTCCAAAGTACGGAACGTCTCATCGAGCTGGTCGAACATCTCCGAACTGAGCGCATTCATCGCCTCGGGTCGGTCGAGGAGGACCCAGGCGACCGGCCCCTCGCGCTCCACCCGGACGTACGAGAGCGGCCAGGCGCGTTCCCCGCGGCCGGCACGTTCGCGCAAATCCTTGGAGACGGGGAAGTTCCCTGGCCAGCGATGGGCGTACTGGTCGACGAGTCTCAGCCCCTCGGCAATTCCCACGCTCGAAAGCTGGGCGAAAGGACCCCAAGTGCGTCGGAGACCAACGGTGGCGCCCCGGTCCGTCGCCTCGGCGGTGGCGACGCCCTCTTCAACGAGGCGCGTGGCGATCCCGATAGTGAGTCCGAGGAACCGCTCGCGAACAGCCGTCTTTTTCGACGGCTCCACCTCGGTCTCCTTCCAGGCCCACGGTCGGTTCGTTCGGAACTGCGACTCGAGCAGCTGGGAGGGGGCGTAGGCAGGTCCGAACGCTCGGTAGAGGCTCGTCTCGGCGTGAAACGCGATCGCGACACCGGTGACGTTCATCAGTTCGAACGGACCGAGGGTGGCGCCGAAGAGCTCGCGCCCGACCTCCTCGATCGTGGCGAGGCTCGCGACGTTTTCCTCCGCCATCCGCGCGGCCTCGTTGAGGTAGGGAACGAAGAATCGGTTCACGCAAAAGCCGGCCCGGTCGGCGGTCCCGATCGGGATCTTACGCACGAGGTACGCAAATCGCTCGAGCTCCGCGACCACCGCGGGGTCGGTAGCTGCCCCGGCGATGATCTCGACCAGCTTGTTCACGGCCGCCGGATAGAAGAAGTGCAGCCCCGCGAAGCGGGAGGGGTTGGGGAACCCTTCGCTCAGCTCGGTCACCGAGAGTGAAGAGGTGTTCGTTGCGACCGCAGCATCCCGTCCTACAAGCGGGGCGATCTCGGCAAAGAGGGCGCGCTTCACGTCGCGGTCCTCGAAGACCGCCTCGATCACGAGCGACGCCTCGCGGACGGTTTCGGCGAGGTCGGTCGAGAACGTAATGCGCGCGAGCACCTCCTCCCTTTTCCGGGGAGTCATCTTCTTTCGTTCGATGGCCCCGGCAAGCATTTTCTCGATGAGGGCCCGTCCCCTCGAGATCGCGGGGGCGTCCACGTCGCGAACCCGGACGGTGAACCCCGCTTGGGCACAGGCCTGGGCGATCCCGCTGCCCATGTTCCCCCCTCCCAGCACGGCGACGATCGCTGGCGGTCGAAGGGACGGAACCGTCATGAGATCCTGCGGAGGGCCGGCTCGGCTCTCGGCCGCGGAGCAAGAGAGTGGACTATTAACCGTTCGGTCCGGAGTGACGCGTTCTGGCGTCCGGAGTCCGACGGGCGGAGCCCTTAAGGACCGAAGACTGACCCGTGCGTGGTCTCCGACCCGTCCGACCTAGAGACCGAGGCGGCGCTCGACTCCGAGCGACAGTTCGTCCTCACGCTCGGTGGTTTCGCCCTCGAGATCGCCGGTGCCGCGCTCGTGACTCACGAGAAACTGCCGGTGCCCCGCTTCAACTTCGTCCAGGAGCTCGGCGTGGGACGAGAGCGGCAGGCCGCGTTCTTTGAACACGCTCTCGACCACTACTTTCAGCGAGCTCTACGGCCGACGTTTCGGGTCCCGCGGCCGGTTCCGGACCATGTCGACGCAGGTCTTCGCCGATTCGGCTTCGTTCCGAAAGCCTCCCCCTCGTCCTTCTCCTGGCCGGCGGTGCGGTCACGCGGCCGACCGACCCGGCGATCGAGGTACGAACCGCGACACGCCGGGACCTCGACCTCATCGCGTCGTTCTGGACCTCGGAGCGCGAGCGTCCCGAATTCCGGACGGCCCTCGACGTCGCATGGATGCACCCGAACCCGCACGAGACGCTCGTACCCCTCCTCGCGATGCTCGAGGGGGACGTCGTTTCCGCGGCCCTCGCGTACCGCTACCGAAGCGCAGTGGGCATCCATGCCGTGGCCACACGCCCCTCCGCCCGGGGTCGCGGAGCGGCGTCGGACCTGGTCCAGTTCGCGGTCGCAAAGGAGGTCACTGGACCCGGTGCCCGGATACTCGATATTCTCCGACTCGGCGCGACTCCAGCGAAGGCTCGAGTCCCTCGGATTCCGTCCCGCACGTTCGTTCACGGTGTACGAACTTCCCCGCAGTGCGGAGCTCGGGTTCCCGTCCCCCGGTCCGCCCCTCGCTCCGCGCTGGAGACCACCGCGAACTGCCGACACGCGGCCGAGTTCGGGCGAGAGAGAATCCACCTAATTCCGGTGGCGCAACCCCTGGAGTTTCATTCGCTGCTCCAGGGAGGCGATCGAGCGGATCGTCGAGACGACCGTGTCGGCATTGAGCGAGATCGAGTCGATCCCTTCTCGGACCAGGAATTCTGCGAACTCGGGGTAGACGCTCGGCCCCTGCCCGCAAATACCGACGGTCCGTCCTTCGGCGTGCGCTCCCTCGATCAGCAGCTGGATCGCACGTTGGACCGCCGGGTCGCGCTCGTCGAAATACCCCATGCGCCCGAGCGTCTCGGAATCCCGGTCCGCGCCGAGAACGAGCTGAGTGAGGTCGTTCGACCCGATCGAGAATCCGTCACAGTGCTTCGAGAACTCCCGAGAGAGGAGCGCGGTCGACGGGACTTCGGCCATGAGGTAGAGCTGGAAGTCGCGCGACCGGCGAAGCCCCTGCGCTCGCATCATCTCCGCGATCTCCTCGAGCTCCCAGGTGTTCCGGACGAAGGGCAGCATCACCATGGCATTCTTGAGACCCATTTCGGTGCGCACGCGATGGATCGCCTCGAGCTCGCAGAGGAAGGCGGGCCGATAGACGGGGGAGATGTATCGGGAGCACCCGCGCCAGCCGATCATGGGGTTCTCCTCCACGGGCTCGAACTCCTCGCCGCCCGGCATCCCGCGGTATTCGTTGGTCTTGAAGTCAGACGTCCGGATGATCACCGGTCGCGGGTGGAAGGCCTGACAGACCTTTCCAATCCCCTCCGCGAGTCGGCGGACGAGCTCCTCCTTCTTGCCCTTCTTGAGGAGCGCGAGCGGATGCTCCCGAACGTGCGCGGTGAAAATGAATTCGATCCGGAGTAGTCCGACTCCCGAGACCGGCAGGCGGGCATATTCCTCGGCCTTCTCCGGAACCCCGACATTCACGTAGATCTTGGTGGCCGTGACCGGAGCTCCTTCGTGGGAGTGGCCCGTGAAGGTCGTCGATGCGGTCTCGGCAGCGGGAGCAGAGGACCTGCCTTTTTGGACAATCCCTCGGTAGACCATCCCGGTCTTTCCATCGAGGGTTATCTCGCTCCCATCGACCACGAGCTTCGTTGCCTCGCGAGTCCCGACGATGCACGGAACGCCGAGCTCCCGCGAGACGATCGCGGCGTGGCAGGTCATTCCGCCCTCGTCCGTCACGATTCCCGCGGCGCGGGACATCGCGGGCACCATGTCGGGAGTCGTCATCGTCGTGACGAGGATCTCTCCCGCCTTCAGTTTCTCCATTTCGGCCGGTCCGCGAAGGATCCGGGCAACACCGGCCGCGACCCCGGGGCTCGCTCCGAATCCGCGGAGAATCGGTCCCTCCTCGCCGTCGTCGCTCTTGGCCGGCCCGGAAGGGCTGCTCGTTTCTCCCGCGCCGGGGGCGGTCGAGGTCGGTATCGTCGTCACGGGCCTCGCCTGGACGATGTACAGCGCGTCACCATCGCCGCACCACTCGACATCCATCGGTCGACGGTAATGCGATTCGATGAGACGGGCGAGCGATACCAGCCGCTGCAGACGGTGGTCGGAGAGCTTCTGAGCGCTTCGCTGGTCCGCGGGGACGTCCTCACGTCGGTTCCCCCCTCCTTCCGCGCGAACGAGACGTACCTTCTGCTCGGATAACTGCTTATGGACCACCTTCTGAGTGGCGCCGTCGATCACGTAGTGGTCCGGGGTAACTTCCCCCCCGACAATCGCCTCGCCGAGCCCCCAACCGGCCTCGATGATCATGTGATTCTCCCCCGTGTTGGGGTCGCGCGTGAAGAGGATCCCGCTGACGGTGGCATCGACCATCTTCTGGATGAGAACTGCGAGGCGCACCGTGCGCTGGTCGAATCCCTTCCGATGTCGGTAGATCAGCACCCGAGGGGTGAAGAGCGAACCCCAACACTTGCGCACCGCCGCGACCACCTGGTCCGTACCGGTGACGTTGAGATAGGTGTCCTGGAGGCCGGCGAACGACGCACCCTCGAGGTCCTCCGCCGTCGCGCTCGAACGGACCGCGCAAAACCGGACCGCAAACTGTCGAACGAACGTTTCGTAGGCCGTTTCGAGGTCCTTTTGGAGGACCGCGGGGAACGGAAGCGTCTCGAACAACTTGCGAATCCGTTGAGAAGCCGCCTCGATCGTGTCGGGCTGCTCGGAACGAATCGACTCCAGGGCCGCCGGAAGCTCCGTCTTGAGATCGGTCTGGTCGACGAACGCCTGATAGGCCTCCGTCGTCAGCACGAACCCTGGCGGAACCGGCAGTCCTTCACGAATGAGCTCGCCGAGCTTCCCGGCTTTCCCTCCGACCAGCGGGAGGTCCGATTCCGACACTTCCGAGAGGGCCATGACGCGTGCCATCGCTTCGGATTCACCCCGCTCTCTCGAGCTCGAAGGCGAGCGAGGTCGGAACCGGGCGAGTACGGGTGCACCACTCGCTCATTGACCAGCGCAAACTTTCCGACCGGTTCGAGCGAGTTCACGAGCGCGACCCCTCTCTCTGCGAACTCCGTCCGAGGGGTGACTTCGTAGTAGTAAAGTCGTCCCCGGGAGGTGACGGTGCGCGCCACCGAGGGTAGATACTTAATCCCTTCGTGGGGAAGGTTCAGCACCACACGTTCCACGGGGGCGGCGCTGGGAAGGAACTGCTCGAGACGGCTTTCGATCGGAACGACCCGACCGCCGAAGGAATGTCGCGAAATCGTCTCGCGGAGAAGCGCGATGGCATCGGGGTTGGAATCGACGGCGGTCACTCTTTCGGCTCGACCGACGTGGGCGATCGTCGCCGAGAACGGTCCGACACCGCAACAGAGGTCATACACGTGCTCCCCGGCGCGCACCTCTTCGGCCACCCGGGCGTGCTCCCGAGCGAGTCGAGGGGAAAAATAGGCCCGCTCGAGGTCGACCTCCAGCTCCACTCCGTTTTCCTTGTGACGGGTGCGCCAGGCGCCGGAGCCGGCGATACGCACGACCTTTCTCCGACGTTCGGGGCCATGGACTCCGTGGTCGATACCGACCAGCCGGGCGCCCGGTACGAAACGAAGCAGGGCCTCGCCGATCGCCTCCCTTCGGGGCTCGAGCTCCGCAGGGAGTCGGATCAGAACGATGTCCCCGACGATGTCGAACGATCGGGGTAACAATTCCTTTTCGGATTCTGGCCACGCGAGCAGGTCGCGGAAGTGCCCCGGAGGCTTGCGGGGATACTCCAGGAAGTCCCGTTCGACGAGCTCGCCCCAAGAAGGCGGAACTCCCTCCGGAGTGTCGGTGATCGGTAGCACCAACGAGTCACCCTCTCGGAGGATGGCGAGGTCCGGGCGAAGAAGACCGGACTCCGCGAGGTCCTTTCGGGCCTCTTCCCCGCGGGCTCGCGGAACGAGCAGCCCTCGCGCGATCATTTCGTGGGAATCGGCGGGCGGAAGAGGAGCGTCCAGCACTTCCCTGCCGGTGCGGGTTCCGAGGTTTCCGCGGGACGCGGCCGGCTCTCCGAACTTTGTGGATCGGGACCCTCCGTGGGCGCTACTCCGGCCCCCGAGAGGAGAAGGGGCACGGGTCGTCGGAATGTCCTTTCAGGACGCACGGAGTGGCGTGATCGGCCGTAACCCCGACGCGGGTCCGGGAGAGGTCAAGTCCTTCGAGGAACGGGCCAAAGAACGACCGATCGATGGACTCGACGATCTCCTTCTTGAGCACCGCGTCCCCGTCATGACCGGGCTCGTCCGGCCCTTTCAGATGGACGTAAACGAACGGGAAACGACCGAGAAGCTCTCGCGTCACTCGAGCTCGCTCTCGGTAGCCCGCGTCGCGGTCGGCTCCCATGGGTCCGACGTAGCAGTCCTCCAGGCGCAGCACCCGGGCGATGCCCCGCTCGACGGGCATCTCGGTCACTGCGGCTCCGCGGACCCCGTGCTTCTCCTCGAACGAGGCGGGTGGGACTCGCGGCAGCGCCCCGGCGTTTCGATACGAGCAGCCCGTTGGCAATCTTCTTCCCTCCCATCGCTCGGCGGGCATTCACCCGGTGGCCAGCCAGAACGGCTCGGGCCCGATCCAGGAACAGATTGATCGCGCGGGCGGTGCGAGCGGCCTCGGCGGAAGAGTCGGTGGGTGCTACCTCGAGGAGCTTCGGTGCCTCGGGCCGTCGAGCTTGGCCCATGCCGCCGACCTTCTCGTAAAACGGGTCGGCGTTCGATACTTCCGGCGAGAGGGAACCTCCCCCCAACGGGTGGAGCCACAGCACTCCCCGGTGCCCGACGGTCGCTCGCACTTCGGCACGGATCTCCTCGGGGGCGAGCAGGTTCGCATTCGTGAGACCGAGTGCCAAGTCCACGGCCTCCTTCGTGGTGAGGGAGCGACCGACGCGAGAATCGAGCACCGACCCATCGCCGTCCAGGGTCGCGAAATTCAGTCGTAGCGCGACGTCCTCGGGAGCGAGCGGAATCTCTACGCCGAGAGCCTCGAGGACCCCTCGACCGGGAGAATCGTGGACCGGATCGTAGCCGAGGAGGGCGAAGACGCCCGCGTCGGATTCGGGAGCGACTCCCGGCCCACGACCACGACTTCGCCAATCTCTCCCGCGGCGAGCAGTCGATCGAGATTCGGGGTCGCGGCGGCTTCGACGGGACTACGATTCCCAGTCGCTGGATGAGGGCGGTCGCCCAGGCCGTCCAGCACGATCAGTACTGCAGATACCGGTGACTTTGAGGTCGGTCCGCTCGTCGTTGCCATCACCTAATAAAGGGAGGCCGACCTGCCTTCCCGTTCCGTGGCGCAGCAATCGAAGGGCCGCTTTAGGCGTTTCCTCTCCACCACTCCGGGAAAGATCGTCATCCTCGTTCTCGCGTTCGTCGTCGTCTTCGCGACCAACGCCTACGTCTCGGTGGTCGTGGCGATTCCGGCGATCCTCCTGTTCGGTCTCGCGGTCCCGATCTGGGCGGGACTCAAGCGCCCGCGCTTCCTCGCCCTCCTCGGCCTAGTGGTCGTCCTCGCGGTCGCACCGGTCGTGACCGTCGTCTTCACCCAGGAGATCCTCACGCCCGTCGGCGTCGCGAATTCCTCGAACGCGCTCTCGGCTTCGAACGGACAACCGGTGATGGAGAACGCGACGGTGCATCCGTTCGCCGGAACCACGAGCACCAACTTCACCTGGACCGTAACGATCTACCCACAAAACCATCCCGCCGGGAACACCACACCCTACTCACTGTTCCTCTACATCAGCAGCTGTCCGGGGGCGACCGGAAACAACTCTCCGGTCCTGCACGCAGCCCTACTACCTGACCGTCCTGAGTCAACCCCTCAATCCGAACGCGACCTCAGCGTACACGGCGACGTTCCACTACCAGATCGGCTCGAACGGGGTCTGGGAATGGCAGATGGGAGTCTACACCAAGAACAGCACGACCCACGTGCCGTTCTTCCAGCTCCTGGTCGGCGACCCGACCTACAACGGGATCGAAGGACCCGTCATCGGGGGTTTCGCAACGATTTACGGGGATCTCCTTCCGATCGGTGTACTTCCAGGACATTCTGTTCCTTGCCGCCCCGTTCTTCTTCGTTCTCCTGATCTACATGCTGTTCAAAAACCGGGAACGACGGAAATTGGATGCCCAGCAACGCGCTCCGACCCTAGTGCCGCAGGAGGAAGGCGCAGCCGGCAGCGCGCACGACGCCACCGTAAAGGGAAGCCCACTTCCGTCGGCTCAGAAACCGCCGGGACCTTCGACGGGGCCTCCCGGCTCGTCCGCGACCCCGCCCGAACTCAATTGCCCGAAGTGCAACGCCGTCGTCTATGCGGGCGAGGAAACCTGCTGGAAATGCGGCGCGGCCCTCCCGAGCGCGGTCGCCAAATCGACCAACAATCCGTAAGCGTCTCTTCGTCGGCTTGAATCAACACGACCTTGGCTCGGGGGCGTCCCGGTGGCCAAGACGCCACTCGGTCCGGAAACCCTGTGCGTGGACTACGTCCGAGTGAAGTATGCGGTAGCGGTCTGAAGCCCCTACGTCGTCGGAGCTGTGAATGCGTAAACTCCCGCGGCTCCGATCGGCACGGTGTAGCTGCAGGCGAAAGCGCGCGCGGCGGAAGTATTGATATTGGCTCCGTAGAGCGCGCCCGTGCTGCAACTCACCGGAATGACTACTGTTCCGTTGAATGTGATCGACACCTTGGAGGTCGCGGCGAAGCCAGCCCCTGTGATCGTAATGGTATGAGTCGCAGAGTGGGAACCCGTAGTCGCACTCAATGTTAGGGTCCAGGCAGTGACCGTATCGGTGGCGGTCGCCGTGGTCGGTCCGGTGGGGTCGCTGGCCACGAGAGTTCCCGTTCCCGCCGTCGCCGCGAACGGGATGTTGAAGGCACAGGTGAACGCGCCTGCCGCCGTCGTAGTGATGACAGCCCCAACGAGCGAGGTCTTCACGCTGCAGGAAGCGGGGGTGATAGCAATTCCATCAAAGGTCAAAGTGACCGCCGAGGTCGCGGCGAAATTCGTCGCGGTCACGGTCACGCTGCTGCCCAAAAGCCCGCCCGTCAAGGACATGGTCCATGCAGTTACCGTAAACGAGGCCGACGTGCCGACTGCCCATTCGACGCAGCGCGCCAAACGGATGACCCCGACCGGTGATCCGGGCGGAATGACATAGGTGCAGACGAAGCCCGGAGGCAGTGGTGGTGATTCGTTGCCCCAACGTCCGGTACACGACCCGCCCCCGTGGAGTGACTACGGTTCCGGCGAACGAGAGCACCATCCCGTCCAGGTGGCGGAACCCCACCGGTAACGGTCACTGTCACCGCTGTCAAAAGAGCGGTCGATCCCGGGCAAAGCGTGAGCTGGCCGAGGTGAACGAAACAACCCGAGGCGGAACCCATCCCGAGATGGTCGCGTTGGCGTACACCACGAAGGACGTAGCAACGGGCGTGCGCGGGAATCGTCCAGCTCGTCTTACTGACGGCGGTCACGCTGGAAGGCCCGCTGATCGTGAGTCCCGAAGGAGCCCAACCCGTCCATTTCTGGCCCGCCTGATATGGCACCGTTATCGCGGTGAACGAGACATTCAGGCCAGCGTTCTGGGCCGTCCCGGTGTAGGTTACGACTGCCTGAACGGTCTCGGGGCTGAGAGCATTGGGCGGCGAAGGAATCAAAATGACCCCGACCGAGAGCGGTCCGTTGGTCGAAGTCGCGGACGGATAAATTGTAATCACGACCATTCCGGTCGACTGCCCGCCGGAACTGTTCGAGGCGTTGACGAAACCGTAGTAGGTCCCGTTCTGCGTCGTGGCCCCGGAAGCGACCGAATAAGTCCAAACTCCTTGCGCGTTCTGGGTCATTTTCTGCGCCGTAGCAGGTCCCGCGGGCACGGCGGCCAGGTTAACGTAGACGGAGTTCGACGCGTAGCTACCGGAAATCGTGGCGTAAACCGTGAACGACTGACCCTTGCTCGGCGTGGCCGGGGAGATTGATGTGCTCACGATCGTCGGCGGGGGCGGTCGTGTCCGGGCAGGATAACGCTGAAGAGCAGTTGGGAGGAGTAGACGACGTAAACAGTGATGTTGCCCCCTGCCCGCGGCATTTGGGTGAGCGGGAAGGTCAGATTCCAGACTTGACCCAAGTTCCAGGTCTTGGCCCCGCCCAATCCCGAGGAGATAGAGTAAGGATTCGCGAATTCGGGCGCGGTCGGTTGGGTGGACGATTCGAGATAGACTGACCCTGAACCAGAGACCGAGGGTCCTGCCAGGTGGAGGATCTGAAGCCCGCTAATGTAGGTCAAATTGGAAGTGTAACGAAGCGTCGCCTGGAATTGATTGTTGTTCTGGGCCGGTGCCGGGGGGAATGTGGTGACCCACGCGAAGATCGAGGCGAAAAGAACGACCGTGAGCGCGAGCAGCAGGATGGTGGCTACTACATCCGAAACTCCCCGTCGATTCCAACGTCCCCGACGCAGCCGGGAAATTCGGGATTCCGAACAACCTGGGCTCAAAAACCGCCGTGCAGTAAGCATGCCCCCCCCGCTCTCGCCCACTCTTAGCGGTGTTATAGAGGCCGGGAGCCGGTATTTAGACGTTCGCGTGATGCCTCGGCCCCTCGTGCAAGAAAAAACATTGGGGCACGGTGACGGCAATGCCGTCACCGTGCGCTGGAGGAAAGGGTTAGCCTGTGGTATGGGGAGGCTCTACGGGAGCGCAACCGAGGTTGTGCCAGAATACCCGCCCGTCCCTACAGCCACGAACGACAGGCCCGTGCCGACGGGGTTGACGGTGCCCATGTCGATCATGATCGTGTAGATGCTCGACCACGGGGTTGACGTGCTGCAGGTGTTGGAGTTGCAGACGGCGTTCGTGTTGAAGGTCGAGAATACCGCGGTCATGGCGAGGGTCGTGGAGGCCGCGGATTGGGCCGCCACAAGGCTCCCGACGGTCAACACGGTGAACCCGTTGGCACCCGCAGTGGTGTCGATGGCACCAGTGGCTGTCTTGACCTCAAAGAGCACGCTACCGAAGTTGGCGCCGGTGGTTTCCACAGTCAGCGTGTAGGTGTAGTCAGCCGCGAGGCATCCGTAGGTAGTGACGGTCATCGTGACCAGCGCGTAGGTATTGCCCGTGGGGCACTTTCCCGAGATCGGGTTACCGGCACTGAACGCCGACCCGATCGGCTTCGACCCCACACCGCCACCCGTCAGGCCCGAAATCAGCACGTAAAGCACGGCGGCCAACACGACCGTAATCGCGACCAGCAAGATCGTCGCGATGATCGGCGACACTCCGCGCTTCCGCGCCTTTCTCCAGCTTCGTTCGTTCTTTCCAAAGACGTTCATTCCTTCTCGTTCCTCCGATTTGGGTCGTCTGACCCGTGGGTTTCGGTATGGCCGGCATCTGCTATTTGAATGTAAGGGCCAGTGGAATCGTCAAAAGACGAACTATGCATCGTCTTTTGACGTAATACACACCAATGCGCATAATGACACACCGTCTCACGTCAGGGGCTGTCACGCTGCTTTGACCCAATGATTGCCCCTATGGAAGTGGACCACCCCTGCTCGGGGAGGCTTATGCCCGAATTGGGGCTCGATCTCGGTCGTCGCCCACCCTGCCCGGGCCGGGTCCGACATGTTATACTGAGTCGATCGCACTTTGACTATTGGTTCGACCGATTTTCCCGAGTGTTCGACACGTCAGAGAATGCATGCAATCAAGGTTCTCCCGCTCTCTCGCCAGCCGGTCTGTGCTTGCGTTTAAGTAGATGGAGTTTCCATCCCTCTGCTCGACTGTGTTCGACAACGCTTCCAAACGAGCATCCGGTGCCTCTCCGGAGCCGGCGGCCCGTGTGGAAGAGCCCGAGGATGCGCGCATCGCCCTACGGTGCAACCGCAAGGAGCTCCAGCTGGTCGACTCGTTCGTGGCAAACGGCGAGTTCCCGACCCGCTCGGAGCTCATGCGGACGGCGCTGCACGCGTTCCTCCGCTCCCGCGCGATGTCGGCCGCGCCGACCCCCACGATCGACGCCGAGGGCTTCATCGAAGTCCCCGTGCGTCTGAGACCCGAGGAGTACGCCACCCTCGAGACCTACGCCCACCACGTCGCCAACCGAGGCTCGGTGAAGGACATCCTCGCCGAGATCATTCGGCGCGGCGAGTTGGAGATGAAGGTCGGCGAGCTCGTTCAGCGGGCTCGCGCAACGGTGCGCGAGGCGGTGGAAACCCGGACCCAGGCCGGAGCGCTCGGAGAGAGTGCCAAGGACCTGGAGCGAAAGGGGGTCGTCGGACGGTAGGACGGCGAGGGTCGTTGGAGCGCTCAGTCAAGGGGGGGTTGTGGGGAACTACGAGGCCGGGCTATCTGGGGACGACCGAATCTTAACTCCGGGGGTCGGGGAACCGATCGACGGAGGGTGGGACACCTCGCTCCGTCTGGGGCAGGACGTACGATTCGTCCTGGCCGCGGTCGGCGGGGGAGCCATTCGAGTGGCTAGCGAGATCGCGCAGCGTCACCTTCGTCATCTCGAGACGGTCGCCATCAACTGCGACCCTAAGGTCCAAGGGTTCGACGAATTCGACCGACGGGTGTACCTCGGCCCGGACTCCGGAGCGGAGACGGACACCGGCGGTTCACCGTTCGTCGGCGGCGTTCTCGCCCGCGCCGCCGAACCGGCTCTTCAGCGGATCTTCCGCGGTGTCACGTTCGTTATCGTCGTGGGCAGTCTCGGCGGGGGTGCCGGCAGCGGGGCGTTCCCCTACGTCCTCGAGGTCGCCTCCCGGAATGCCGAGGTGGTCAGTGCCTTCGTCATCAAGCCGTTCCGTTGCGAAGGCGAGCGCCGGGCGCTCGCCGACCGCGCCATCGGGCGGCTCCACTTCGTTGAATCCTTCGTCGAAAAGCGAGAGCGCGGGGTCGCGACGCTGCAGACCTTGGACAATGAGAGCCTCGTACGAACCTGCGGAACCCTCGCGTTCACCCGGATTGCGGAGCATTGGGCATCGGTAATCGAGGATCACATCGAGCGGTCGTTCTTGGCCCCCACGGAAGCGATTCTCAGTGCCGCCCAGCTCTCCCCCGCTGCTCTACCCGCCCCGCCTGCGGGCGCGGAAACCCCGGAGCTCGAGATCGGACCCCCGGCCCGGGCTCCCGAGCCCGAAATGCCGGCCCCGCTGCCCGCCCTTCGGGCAAGTCTCGAGGACGTGGAACTTACCTTCGAAGTGGAAGGAGAAGCCCGACCCCCGACGGCCCAGTAACCGGATTCTGGCGGGAAGCGAAAGCGCTTCGCTCACCGCCCCGCTTAGCTTTATGAGAGGGCCGGTCTCGGTGAGGACCAATGGACGGCCGGCTCTTCACGGTCCTAGTGCTCCTCGTCTTGCCGGCGGCCCTGATCGGGGTGACCGTCTTCGAGTTCCACTCCAATCCGGTCGCGATCCTCGGACTGATCGCGGTGATGGTCGCGGCTACGTTCTACTTGGTCTCGTACACCGAGTCGTTCGCCTAAGCGGTTCGACCCGCGAGCTTCGTCGCGCTAGCCATACATTCCCGGGGTCGGGATCGGCGGTTCGGCGGGTGGGGTGGGGCCGGCGGAACCCTGGTGGGACTTCATGACCGCCCGCAGAGCCTTTTCGATTTGCTCGGCCTGGGCGCGAAGCGGCTTTGTGTCGATCTTGACCTCGGGCAGGAGACGGTCCAGTGTTTCGATTAGCGCCGCGCCCGCGCGGTGGTCAGGGAGACCTTCGGCGACCCGAGCGCTCACGAGCAGCACCGCCACCGGGATCGAGCGCCCGATCCCCTGGACCAACAATGCCCCCGAAACCCCGCCAATCACCCCGTCCTCGAGCACACGAGCCTTGGCGGGCGCGAAGGCTTTCAGGATAGCCGGATCTTTGCGGGAGTAAGCGACCCACACCTGCTCGGGCGGCTGTTCCTCGGCGATTGCGCTCTCCTCTGCTTCTCCGTCTTCATCCCCCGGAGGGTGAGGTACGACCCCTTCGAGGCCCACGATCATGCGAGCCTTGTGCCGTTCCGCCGCGTCCAGGATGGTGCGGGCGATGGCGTTGGCTTGCGAAGGACTGGGAGGGAACTCGGAAAGCACCAGGCCGAAATCGGTTCGTCCGTACACGCGGATCGTCGGATTCACTTCGCCACCCTGGACCACGGCGATTGGTGCGAGGTCGGGGGATTCGAATCGACCGATCCGGGGGATGTTCAATGCGCGGATCATGTAGTGAGCGGCGACGGTCGTGGCGAGTCCGGCGCTCGGGAACGCCGAGACCAAGACCGAGCCCTCGCCAAAGTTCTGGGCCGCCGCGGCTTCCTCTTGCCACTCGAATTCCATGCTCCGCGCTCCGAACGAGCGGAGACGCCAGCTCCTTTAGACGCTGGCGGCCCTTCGCCCGCGCTACCCCCAAATACTCGGCCCCACTCGTGAGCCGCCGTGGGGCTTCCGCTCAGGGACTTGGTCGTGGCGCAGGAGCTCCCTTGGGATGCTCTCGCGGGACGAACGCTCGCGGTCGATGGTTACAATGCGGTCTACCAGTTCCTCGCCACGCTGCGCCAGCGGGACGGCCAGCTGTTTTGCGACCCCGAAGGACGGGTGACCAGTCATCTGATGGGGGTCTTCTACCGAACGACGTCGCTGCTTCGGGAAGGGGTCCTCCCGATCTGGGTATTCGATGGAAAACCTCCGGAACGCAAGACCGGGACGATTCGCCAGCGGGTCCTCGCCAAGGAGAAAGCCGAGGAGGCCTGGCAGGAAGCCCTCGCGGCCGGCGACCTCGAGACCGCTCGAAAGAAAGCGGCTCAGACCTCCCGTCTCACCCGGCCGATGGTCGAGGAGCTCCGGCAGTTGCTCGCCGGCCTTGGAGTCCCCTTCGTGCAGGCTCCCAGTGAAGGTGAGGCGCAAGCGGCCGTCATGGCCGCGAAGGGCTCGGTGTGGGCGGCCGCGTCCGAGGACTACGATAGCTTGTTGTTCGGGGCCCCCCGACTCGTCCGGGGGCTGGCGGCACGGGGACGCGGCGGGGTGAGCCCGGGCGCTCAGTTGGTCGACCGGGCCGAGATGCTGGCGAGCCTGGGGATCAGCGAGGAGGAGCTCATCCTGCTCGGCATCGTCATCGGAACGGACTTCAACGATGGGGTCCGCGGCTACGGCCCCAAGAAATCGCTCAAGCTGGTCCAGGAGCATCTCGGATTCCGAGCCACCGTCGAAAAAGTGGGTCTCGACCCGACCGAAGCGGAAGAGGTGGCCGAGATCTTCCGGCATCCGATGTCGGTCGAGGTACCGCCTCCGTCCTTCGGCCCCGTGGACGAAACAGCGGTCCGGACGATCCTGGTCGACCAGCACGGGTTTTCCGAGGAGCGGGTACGGAGCGCGATCGCTCGAGCCCGCCAGCGCCCCCGGGTGAGCTCGAGCCAGC
Source organism: uncultured Thermoplasmata archaeon (assembly GCA_963730815.1). Taxonomy (GTDB): domain Archaea; phylum Thermoplasmatota; class Thermoplasmata; order Lutacidiplasmatales; family UBA184; genus Lutacidiplasma. Next base: position 490,354 of record CAVSTD010000008.1, on the reverse strand, counting down.
AGGAGGCCCGGGGTCACCAGACCCTTCTCGAGACCTTCGGGGGGTCCGCCCATCCATGACGTTGTTCGAGTGCGTTCCCAATTTCTCCGAGGGTCGGGACGCGGAGAGGGTCGAACGGATCGTCGCGCCCGCCCGGGAGGTTGCGGGAGTGACTGTTCTCGATGTCGAACGGAACGCCGACCACAATCGTTGCGTCATCAGCCTCGTGGGGGAGGGAGAGGCTCTGCTCGACGCCGTCTTCCGAATGATGAAGGTCGCTACCGAATTGATCGACCTGAACCTCCAGAAGGGGGAACATCCGCGCATGGGAGCGACCGACGTCGTCCCGTTCGTTCCGATCGGGGCGTCGACCATGGCCGATGCCGTCCGCCTCGCCGAGAAGTTAGGGGCTCGCGTCGCGAAGGAGCTCTCGATCCCGGTCTATCTCTACGCCTCCGCTGCGAAACGACCGGAACGCGCCGACCTTGCCAAGGTCCGAGAGGGCCAGTTCGAAGGACTGCGCGAGGTCATCGCCACCGACCCGAACCGGGCGCCGGATTTTGGCGAGGCCAAGCTCCACCCGACAGCCGGGGCGGTCGCGATTGGCGCGCGTCCGATCCTCATCGCCTACAACGCCTACCTCACGACGCCCGACGTGGCGATCGCGAAGCGTATCGCGAAGGAGGTCCGAGCCCGGGACGGAGGCCTTCCCGAGGTGAAGGCCCTCGGGTTCGAGATCCGGGAGCGAAACCGCGCGCAGGTATCGATGAACCTGACCGACTACCACGTGACCCCGATCCACCGGGCCCTGGAAGCGGTCCGCCGGGAGGCGCTCCGGTTCGGGGTCGGCATCGAAGAGTCGGAGATCGTCGGGCTCGTTCCGGAAGATGCCCTATTCGATGCCGCGGAGTACTACCTGCAGCTGCACGCCTTCGACCGCGCCGCGATCCTGGAACGAAAGGTCCGCTCGGTGGAGGGCTCCGGCCCGGGCCACGAATCCATCGCCTCGTTTGCCTCCCGGCTCGCCGCGCGCACGCCGACACCCGGAGGGGGGAGCGCGGCGGGAGTGGTGGCGGCGTTGGCCGCGGCGCTGGGAGAGATGGTCCTCGCCTACTCGATCGACCCCGCCAAGCCTGCCGAAGACCTCGTGGCTGTCCGAACTGTTCTCGCCGAAGGACGACATCGGTTCCTAGAACTGGCCGACGAGGATTCTCGCTCGTACGACGCGGTCCGTCAAACGAAGAAGGCGCGCAAGGACCGCCCGAACGACCCGAGCGGGCAGGATGCCTACCTCCACGCCGTCCGCGGCGCGGCCGAAGTTCCTCTCGAGACCGCGCGGAAAGCGGCCGAGCTGGCGGGAAGACTCGACGGAGTTCGAGCTCGGACTCGGGCCGCTTTGGCGAGCGACCTCGTCACGTCACTGGCTCTCTTTCGAGCCGCGACAGAAGGGGCTCTCGCGAACGTCACGATCAACCTCGAGGACCTGAAGGCGGCCGGACAACCGACCGAAGAGCTCGAGGCTGAGGTCTCTCGCCTGAGGCCGCCTCGTTGAGGTCGACCGAATGGTAGGCTCGAGCGACGCGTCGCCGCGATGCCCGAACGTCTGGGTGAATTGCGCGGCCTCGCTCGACGGCCGCCTCGCCTTCGCCGGAGGAAAGCGAGCGCCCCTCTCCTGTCCGGAGGACCTCGAACGGGTCCAACATCTCCGAGCGAGGGCCGACGCGATCCTAGTCGGGGTCGGAACCGTCGTCAAGGATGACCCCTCGTTACGGGTGCATTGGGAGCTCCTCGGAAGACCGCCGGGCAAGAATCCTACCCGGATCGTGGTGGACGCGAGCGGCCGGACCCCGGTCAACGCCCGCGTGCTCGACGGGTCCACCGCGACGATCATCGCGACCTCCGAGCGCTCGACCCGCGTGTTCCCCCCGCATGTACGAACTGTGGTCGCCGGCGCGACGCGAGTGGACCTCGGCCGGCTGTTCACGACACTTTTCGAGCTCGGAATCCGCAACCTTATGGTCGAGGGGGGCGCGGAGATACTTTCGACCGTCCTCCGGGCCGGATTGTTCGACCGCTTTTCGATCTATTACGCGCCCATCCTGATCGGCGGGGCGACGGCGCCGCCCGTGATGAGCGGGCCGGAGACCCACGGTCCCGACGACGCGGTGTCACTCGAGCTCGTTGGTTTCGAACGGGTCGGCGTGGGATCTCTCGCGACGTACGTACCGCAAGGACGGAAGGGCTGAGCCCTCGGCCGCTCGAGGTGCCCGATTCTCCCCGGCACACACCTTCATAACCCGGAAGGAAACTTATACGAGCCAGCGGGCACCCCCGCCCCGAAGATCGCATGGCGACCTCAGCTCCGTATCAACCCCCTTCGGCTTCTCGACCCCTCGGCGTCGCCATCTTGGCCGTCCTCGTCGGAATCTTCGGGTTTCTGCTCGTACTGGGCGGCGCTCTCGTCATCGCGGGAGCGGCGGCCCTTTCCTATCTCGGAGTCCCTTCGGGATTCGCTGGGTTGGGCGGAATCACCTTCGGCGCGATCGTCCTGATCGTCGGTCTCATTATCCTCGGCCTGGCGCTCGGGCTCTGGCACCTTCGGATGTGGGCGCTCGTCCTGACGCTCCTCTTCGTGATATTCGAGATCATCACGTACGGACTCGCCGGAGACTACGTCTCCTTCGGGTTCATCTTTGGCCTGATCCTCTTCATCTATCTCCTGGCGGTCCGCCATCACTTCCGTTAGGTCGTCGGCGGTCGCAGCTCCGTCTCTCGCGGTCGGCCCGACTCGGTAGCGACCGGCGGCGCGCACCCGTTATCAACCCGGACGGTTCCCCGCTCCCGAGAGGACCCCATGAAGCTCGTTCACTTCACGCTCCAGGACCAATTCCACTTCGGCATGATCACGGACGCGAACGAGTTCATCGACCTCGACACCGCGGTCCGGGACTACTACGGCGTCAACCCCGTCAAAGGGGCCGACCCGAGCCGGTTCCGCGACATGCAGGCGTTCTTCGGAGGCGGTGCGGATTCGGTCGAGCTCACGAAGAAGATCCTGACGTACGTCGACCGGCGCCGCCAGGCCGGATGGACTCCCCGGGCCGCGACCGGAGCTCGTTTTCTCTTCAAGCCGGAAGAGGGAGTGAAGCTGCTCGCCCCGATCGTGCGCGGCAGCAAGATCTACTGCCTCGCATCGAACTCGAAGAGCCACATCGCGGAGCAGGGGAAGCCGCTCCCGAAGAATCCGTACGTCTTCTCCCGCTACTTCAACAGCCTCGTCGGGCCGAGCGAGAACCTGATGCTGAATTCGGCGGGCACGTTCCCCGACGTGGAGCTCGAGCTCGCGGCCGTGATCGGCCAGAAGGGAAAGCACATCCCGGCGGAGAAAGCGATGGAGTACGTCGCCGGTTACACGATCGCCCTCGACATGGGCTACCGGGACCTCCAGTACCCGGCGGAAGGGACGGTCGACTGGGTGATGGGGAAGGGTTTCGACGGGACCATGGCGGTCGGGCCCTGGGTCGTCCCCAAGGAGGAGGTCGGAGAACCGTACCCCCTCGCGATGGAGCTCAAGGTCGGCGGCACCGTGCGCCAGCGCGGCGACACCTCCGACTACATCTTCCGGATCCCGCAGATCCTGGCGCACCTGTCGAAAGGGATCACCTTCGAGCCCGGGGACGTTCTTTCGCTCGGTAGCCTCGGCGGGGTGGCCGGTTTCGAATTCGGGAAGGAGTCTCGCAAGTTGAAACCGGGCGACCAGGTCGAAGGGTCGATCGAAAAGATCGGCCGGCTGGTCATCCCGGTGAAGGCCGAAGCTCCGCCTCCCCCCGCAGCACCAGAAAAAGCGCCACCGCCGTAGGGAGCTCGTCGGTCCCTCCGGGGACCGCGTGGATGGCCCCTCCGGGGAACGGGTAGCGGGCCTCCTCCACGTACTGGACCGCGGTGTTGGCTTCGCTCGACGGAGCGACGAGAGCGTCCCGGAAGGGGCTGAAATCGGGGATCTCCTCCCTCGCCAACGGCACCACGCGGAAACCCGTGCCGCCGTGCAACGAGTTCGGAAGCCGGATCAGCCGATGAATGTCGGTCGTGACGGGCGCGTCGGTCTCCCCCTGGACCTCGATCGCCGCCCGCGGCACGACCGCCTCGAGGAAATCGGCGGGAAGGTCGGTTCGAAAGACATCGAGCGAGAGGTGAGCGCGGATCTTGGCCGCTCCGCCTTGGTCGATGAGGAGTTTGGCGTAGCGGCGTGCCTTGGCAGGGACGACGCCGTACTGGACCATCTCGTCGGCGGCGACCTTCGAGCCCTGCTCCTCCCACCGACGCAGGATCTCGAGCAGGGCTCGGGTCGTCCGTCCCCGCCATCCCGGCGCGTCCGGTGAGGCCAGAGCCCGCGTGCGAGGAGTGGACCGTCCGACAGGGCCCGAATCCCCCCCGTCCTCCAAGCTCGCCGTCGTGCGCCCCGATCGCACGTCGGTCCGTCGCTCTTCGATCACCATCATCGGGTCGAAGCCGGTACCGAGAATGTAATCCACCAGCTCTCGCCGTTCCGGGCTGGAAAGCGGTCGGAACCGGTCGTCCCGGACGTGGACGTGGTAGCCGCGCCCTCCCGAGAAGACGAACGAGGTCGAAGCCGGGTCGATCCCAAAATCCCCGAACAGAAAATCGTCCACCAGCGCCAGGAGGCGGGTCTTCACGAGGGCGAGCTGTCCGGCGTAATCGAGGCTCTCGGCCCCTCGAAGGTGATCGGAATCCAGGTCGAATATGAGGTCGGCCCCCTGCCAACCCTTCTCGGCCATCGTGGCCGCAGCGGGACGCTGATAATAGGCGGACGAGTAGTAGACGTGACGCGGCGTTTCTCGACGAAGGAAAGCGCGGAATTCCTCGGGAGTCCGTAACGTCGCGTGCCGTCGCATCATCGTTTCGGACGCGAACGGGAAGGCCGCGAATTCGCGCCGGGCGAGCCGGTGCGGGGGCGGGATGGACGCGTGGCCATAGTATTCGGCGAACTGTCGACGAGCCCAATCGAGGGAGGCCCCCTCGAGAGTGACGGTCTTCCCCACGACGCTACGCCCCCGACCCCTCGGCGTCGTCGAAGGAGGTCGCCTGTTTGATGGCGTCGTCTCGTTTGAGCCGGGCCAAGAGGTGGAAGACCGTCGAGTGTTCGCTGCCCTTCAGGAGGAGCTCGACCGCCCTCGTGGCCCGCTCGAGCTGCTCCTCTTCGCCGATCAGCGCGACCGTGGAACCGTATACGCTTACCGAGCAGCCCGAGAGGTCCTCGATCCGCGTCCGAGCCCGACCGTGCGTGCCGATGACGCGCGAGCGGATGCGGCGGAGGGCGGCCTTCTCCCGATGTCCGGTGGTGAGTTTGATGTCGAGGACCCCGAAGAACGTGTCTTCCTTGAGAAGCCGCATCGCCCGTTCGGGAGAGAACCCACGGCCGATGGCGAGGACGATGTCGCGGGCCTTCACGGCTCCCATCGGGTCGGTGTCCGGACTGACCAGCCGGACTTCCCCCTCGTTCGCGTCGATGTTGATGTCGGTCGCGGTCGCCGATGCAATCGTTTTCTTCGTTCGGCCGCCCGGACCGATCAGCACTCCGACACGGTCCTCGGGGATCCGGGCGTAGAGCGTCGGCATCGCTAGGCCTCCGCGGCCGGAGGGCCGATCGATTTTCCGCCCACCGCCTCCAGGAAATCGGCCGGGTCGACGTCAAATCCGAGGCGCTCGAGGTACTTCGCGAAATTGCCGATGTCCCGCAGCATCAGACGGCGAGCCTCCGGGTGGTCGGACGAGACGGCCTGCGCCACGTCGATCAGAACGACGTGTCCTTCGTGGATCAGGACGTTGTACGGCGACAAGTCCCCGTGGACGAGCTTCGCCTCTCGGGCCATCCTTCCGATTTGAACCACGAGCTCCTCGTAGAGCGCGGCGGGGTCATCGATCTGGACGTCCACCAGTCGTGACGCCGCGATCCCCTCAAGGCTTCCGATGAACTCCATGACCAAGACGTTTCGGAAATGGCCGAACGGGCGAGGAACCCTTACTCCCGCGTCCGTTAGCCGACCGAGAATGGTGTGCTCCCGCCGAGTCCACGCGAAGATAAGCCCCCCGAAATTCCGGACGCTGGTCTCCCGGCGCAGGGACTCGAGAGCGTAGGGAGGAAGGTGCCGAAACACGCTGTTGCTGATCCGGTAGATCTTTACAGCCCGGAATTCCGGACCCAGGGTCGCCCGGAAGACTCCACCCTCCTTTCCGGTCGAGATCGGATAGTCGACCGCATCGAATTGGCCCCGGTTTACGAGCCGCGAGACGGCGAGCAACGTCGAGTGGTCGAAGAACTCGTCGAGGAGTTTTCGGTGTTCACCTTCCTTGCGCCGGTCCTCGAGCCGCTCTCGGCGCCGGGGGAACACCACGTCGTGGGGTCGGGGCATGTGCGGCGGAAAGCGGCCGTCCGCTCTTAGGCTCTCGGGCGGGCTGCCGGATTCGGATCGGCCTTCGACCGCAGACGGGGTAGGCTCGTTTCCTTTCGGTAAGCGACCCTATATCCCCCCGGTCGGCTGAGTGGGTTATGCCACTCGCCCTCGCTCCCTCCCGGTCCCATCCTCCGCGACGCTCGGAGGCTCCTCCGCACCCCTCGTCGCCCTCCTCCTTCGCGATGGCTCGCACCCTGGACGCACCGGCCGACTACGACGCGGTGTTCCGGGTCGTGCGCAATGCGGTCCGCCAGGTGCTCGGGATCGAGCGGCCCGGCCTCGGACTCGGCCTTTCTAACCTGCCTCCTCAATTGGGCGCCTACTGGCAGGTCACGGGGAACCTCATCGTGATGAACGAGGGTCTTGTGAACGCGATGCGGGCTAATGCGGAGAGCCCGACCGAGCTGAACTCCTTCGTCTACGTCATCCTCGCCCACGAGTACCTGCACTCGCTCGGATACCTGGACGAGAGTGCGGTCCGGGCGGTCACGGCGAGGGTCACCCGGACCGCGTTCGGCCCCGACCACCCCGCCACGAAGATGGCCGAAGGCGACCTCTGGAGACTCTACCCGTTCCTCGCGTATGCTTCCGGAGGTAACGGCCGGCGCCTGAAGGTCGTCACCAAGTTTGACCTCGACACGACGGACCGGTACATTCGGTGAGATTGACCCCCGAACTTTAATCCCGGCTCAGTCATTCCCTTTGGGAAACCAACGTGTCGATAGTGGACCCAACGATCGGCATCGCCCTCGTCATCGTCGGCGTCTGCTTGCTCGCCTTCGAGCTCGTCCATCCCGGTGCTTTGCTCTTGATCCCGGGTTCGATCCTTCTCGTCGCAGGGTTCCTCTACCTGTTCCTTCCCAACGTTCTCCTCGACAGCTACATCGGCCCCGTGGGGATTATCGTGGTCGCGATCGTCGCGGCGCTGATCGAGATCCCGTACTATCGCTGGGTCGCCCCGACGCATTGGCCGCTGAGTACGACGAGCGGCGGGTTGGTCGGAGCGGAGGCGATCGTTATCGTTCCGATCATACCGAACACGCTCAAGGGTAAGGTTCGCGTTCGGTCGGAGGTCTGGTCCGCCCGCGCCTCCATCCCGATTCCCGAAGGGACGCGCGTCAAAGTGGTCCATGGGGAAGGGGTCTCGGTGACAGTCGTCCCGATCGAGCCACCCAAGCCGGCGTAATTGACGCCTCGGCCCTAGGGAAAGGGTAAACCCTCTCGTGGAGTTCGGCCGCCGGTCGTCGTCCTAGCACGACGGGTACCCGAGAGGTTCCGATGGATTACACGTTCGTCATCGTGGGGATCGTCCTCGCGTTCGTGATCATTCTCGTCCTGCTGACGCGGATGATCTACACGATCCAGCCGTACCAGCAGGGCATCGTCACGCTGCTGGGGTCGTACAAGCGGATGATCAACCCCGGGTTCAACCTGGTGAGCCCGCTCGCGAGCGTCCTCAAGATCGACCTTCGTACCCAGGTCCTCGAAGTCCCTCGCCAGGAAGTGATCACGAAGGACAACTCGCCGACGAACGTCGACGCCATCATTTACATCAAAGTCGTGGACGCTCCGAAGGCGATCTTCCAGGTCCAGAACTACCAGGTCGCGACCCTCGCGCTCGCCCAGACGACCCTTCGTTCGATCATCGGCGACATGGAACTGGACGAGGTCCTCTACAACCGGGAACGGATCAACGCCCGCCTCCGCGACATCCTGGACGAAGCCACCGACAAGTGGGGCGTGCGCGTCGACGCCGTGGAGATCAAGGAGGTCGACCCCGTCGGACCGGTCAAGACCGCGATGGAGGAGCAGACCTCCGCCGAACGTCAACGGCGGGCGGCCGTGCTGCGCGCCGACGGGGAGAAGCGCAGCGCGATCCTCGTCGCCGAAGGGCAGAAGCGTTCGCGCATCCTGCAGGCGGAAGGGGTCCGGCAATCCCAGATCCTCGAGGCCGAGGGGGCCCGGGTCGCTACGATCCTCGAGGCGCAGGGAGAGTCCCAGCGTCTCCGGATCCTCTCGCTCGGAGCCGGTGTTTTGGACGCCAAGGCCCTGACGGTCCTTTCGCTCGACACCGTCGCGAAGATGGGCGACGGGCAATCCACGAAGATCCTGTTCCCGTTCGAGTTCTCCCGGCTGATGGAGGGCGCGTCCGAGTACCTCGGCACGGGTCGACAGGTGCCCGACCGCAGCCTCAACACCCTCGCCGACCTCGAAAAGCAGATCGGGTCGATGGACGACATCCTCGGTCCCATTCCTCGTCAGGAGGAACTCCTGACCGAGATCAAGACCATCGAGGAGGAGATCAAGGCCGAGTCCGAAGAGTCGACGTCCATGGTCAATCCGTTCTCCCAGAAGGGGTCCAAGGCCGGCCCGGTCGTCGAGCTACCCCCCGCCGATGCCTTCGCTCCGCCGCCCCCGTCCCGCGCCCAGCCTCACGGGACCGCGTTTTCCTCGGGGACGGCCGACTCTCCCGGCACCGCATTCTCCTCGGGAAAAGCGGACTCGTCGGCGACCGCTACGCCCCCCGGACCACCTCCCGACGATGGGCGGCCCGCGCGCCGTCGCCCACCCACAGACGGTTCGCAGAGCTAGGGTCTCAGAGACACCGGCGCCCGGTTCCGTCGGCCCCATCGGACGCGCCTCGCGGCCGTTCGGCCTATAAGTCCGTCTGCGCACTGGACCGTCCGGAGAGTTCTATGCCCGCTGTGCTCACCGAACGAACCGGAGCTGTTCTCACGATCACGATCAACCGCCCCGACCGCCTGAATGCGCTCGATGTGGCTACGATGGTCGAGTTGCGGACCGCCCTCCAAGCGGCGACGATGGCGAGCGACGTGCGGGCCGTGCTCCTTACCGGCTCGGGGACCGCCTTCTGTGCCGGCGGAGATGTGGCCGCCATGGACGAGTATCGCGCCCAAGGCACACTTGCGGACCTCTTCCACCGGCTGACCGCGGAACAGGAGCACATGGTTCGGGAGATCCTCGGGATGCCGAAACCGGTGGTCGCCGCCCTCCCCGGCGTGGCGGCCGGCGGGGGCCTCTCTCTGGCCCTGGCGGCGGACTGGCGGATCGCGAGCGACACTGCGGTCTTGGTGCCCGCGTTCTTGCAGCTCGGCACCGTGCCGGACGGGGGCCTGTCGTACTTCCTTCCCCACTTTCTCGGGGTCGGCGGAGCCCAGGAACTGATCTTCACGAACGCTCGTATTCCGGCCCTGCGTGCTCGGGAAATGGGCCTTCTTCACGAGGTCGTGAGCGCCTCCGTGCTCCCCGCTCGTGCCCGGGAGCGGGCTCGGGAGCTCGCCGAGGGACCGACCCGCGCCTACGGGTGGGCGAAACGCCTCATGGTCTCAGCGTTCAGCGAGAGCATCGAATCGCAGATGACCCTCGAACGTCGAGGAGCCGTCGAAGCCGCCCAGGGAAACGAGCTTCCCGAAGGGATCCGCGCCTTTCGCGAGAAGCGGAAACCGAAATTTCCGCCCCCTTGAGCGTTCTCACTTCGTCGGTCGGCCGGCCCAGGGAATTGCCAGGCGCTCCTCGAGTCGGCGCTTCACCGCTGGCCACTCGGGGGCGAGGATGCTGTAATAGAACGACGTCCGGAAGTAGTCGTTCCGAACCAGGTGCGCCTCGCGCAGCATGCCTTCTGGCACAGCCCCGAGGCGCTCGATCGCCTTCTGCGAGCGGAGGTTCCGTGAGTCCGTTTTGAGCTGGACGCGATGGGCCCCTTCCTCTTCGAAAGCGTACTCGAGCATGAGGAGCTTGGCCTGCGCGTTGAGCGGGCTCCCCCAATACCGGGAGTCGAGCCAGGTGCCGAGCTCGACCGACTGGTCCGGTCGGTCGATGTCGAGAAAACGGATGATCCCTACCAGGGACCTTTCGCGGAGGAGGACCATCGTGAAGGCAAGGAGCTCCCCGGCGGCTTGGTAGGCGAGGAGTTGGTCGATGAACGTCTCCATCTCGACGACCGAGGGAGGGTGTCCCGGTCCGATTCGCAGGTACCGCCAGACCTCGGGGTCGCGACCCGCCTCCGCGAGTCCGGCCGCATGCGCCCGTTCGAGCGGCACAAGCTCGAGGTACCGGCCCCTCAATGTGACCGGGGGCCGGAACTGGTTTCCGGTCATGCCCGGCGCGAAACCTCCTCGGGTTTCCGGTCCCTGGTCGACGTCCCCTCCTCGGTGGGGGTCCAAGGGCAGGCGAGCTTCGCTTCCAGGACTTCCTTCACCCGGGGCCATTGCGAAACGAGGATCCCGTAGACCACCGACGTCCGAAAAGTTCCGTCCCGCAGGAGGCGATTGTCCCGGAAGACGGCTTCGCGAACCGCTCCCAATCGGGCGATGGCCCGCTGGGCCCGTTCGTTCCGAAGGTCCGTCTGGATGCAGACCCGGTGGACCTTCTCGACCTCGAAGGCGTGCCGCAGGAGCAGATACTTCGATTCCGTGTTGACCGGGGTCCTCCAGAGGGCCGTATCGAGCCACGTTCCCCCGATCTCAACCGCATGGTTCTCCCGTTCGATGTTGAGGAACCGGGTCATGCCCACCGGACGGTCGTCGGCGGCAAGGATGGTGGTGAAGGCGAGGTCTGTGCCCCCTTTCTGCCGCTCGAGAACGAGCGAGATGAATTCCTTCATGTCGTCGAGCGTCGTCCCGGGGCCGCTCAACATCAGCTTCCCGATCTCGGGGTCGCGGGCCGCCGCGCGAAGGGCGCTCGCGTGACCGGGAACGAGGGGGACGAGCCGGATCCACTGGCCCGTCAGCGTCACCGGGGTACGGAAACTCTCCATCGGCAACCGCCGCAATCGAGACGTGCCGGCGCATAACGCCGACGACCCGGAATCGTCCGAGCGGGACCGTTGTTTATCGATCCGTCGCTCGTCAGCCGGTTGAGGTTAAATAACGTCAAAGGGTCCGACGTCCTAGTCGGTTAGCGGGAGGAGGGTCGGATGGAGGCCGGGGTCACCACATTCCTGGTCTTTGCGATCATTGCAGGCGCCTTCGCCGGGGGCTCGCTCATCGCGAACCAGACGCTCGGGGCCAAGCGAAGGGACTCTTACCTCCAGCTCACCACGTATGAGTGCGGCGAGGAACCCGAGGGCGAGGCCCAGATCGACTTCCCAACGCAGCACTACACGTTCGCAATCGTGTTCGTCGCGGTGGACGTTCTCGGGTTCGTGCTCGCCCTGTGGGGGCTCACTTTCCGAGGAGCCAACTCGGCGTGGCTTCCCGTGTTCATCGCGGTCGCCTTCACCGGCCTTGCGATCACAGGGATCTACTACGCGCTGAACGGCGAAAAGAGGTGGGTGGTTTGACGACACCCCCGGCCCAGGTCTCTTCGTCCTCGAAAGGCACCCCGGTCGCGCCGGAGATTCCGGCGTCCAGCGAGCTTCCCATGGCGACCCAACCGGCGGTACCGTTCGTGGAAATCGAGACGCTGAGGGTCCGGCAATTCATCCCCGCCGCAAAGGAAGCCCTGACCTCGCTCATCGCGGAACAAGGTCAGACGAAGGTGATTCGGCCCGTCTTCAATTGGGCCGGTCGGAACTCCCTGTTCCCGCTCCACTGGGGTCTCGCGTGCTGTGCGATCGAGTTCGCCGCGGGCTTTGGCGCACGATGGGATGCCGAGCGATTCGGCGTCGTACCCCGCTCTACCCCGCGGCAGTGCGACCTCATGATCGTCAACGGAACCGTCACCTGGAAGGTGGCGCACAAGCTCATCACGCTCTACGAGCAGATGCCCGAGCCCAAGTGGGTCATCGCGATGGGAAACTGCGCGACGGGAGGCGGACCGTTCCGGACGGCCTATTCGGTGGTTCCCGGGGTCGATAAGTTGGTTCCGGTCGATGTCTACATCGCCGGCTGCCCGCCCCGGCCCGAGGCGATGCTGGACGGAATCCTGCGATTGGAACAGCTGATTCGGGAGAGGAAGGAATAGGCGGACGAGCCGCCGGGGCATCGGGGGAAGTCAAGGATGCAACCGGACGACCTGTCTCGGGTCCTCACCCCCAAACTCGGGGAAAACCTGCTCGCCGTCGAACCGTTCGATGGGATGGCGGGCCGCGTGCGCTTCCGAAGGGAGGGAGCCCTCGAGCTCTTCCGCATCGTCCGGGACGATCTTACGTTCACGCACCTTTCGATGGTCGGCGGGATCGACTGGGTCGACCATCGGGAGGTCTTCTACGTCGTCTGGTCGGATGCGGTCCGCCAGTACGTTCTTCTTTCTACCGACGTGCCGGCGACGGACGCCCACCTCGAATCGGCGACGCCGGTCTGGCCCAGTGCGAACTGGCACGAACGCGAGGCGTGGGAACTGGTGGACATCACGTTCGACCATCACCCGGACCTGCGGCACCTCCTGACGCCGGACGGCTACGTTTTCCACCCCCTGCTACGGTCGTTCAAGCTCCACGAACCCGAGGAGCTCGAGGTGAAGTCGCGCCATGTCTGAGATGTGGATCAACATGGGGCCGCAGCACCCCATGACGCACGGTCTGTGGAACCTGCGCGTCCGGATCGACGGCGAGCTGATCCTCGACGCCGACCCGGAAATGGGGTACTTGCACCGCGGCATCGAGAAGATCAGCGAGGACCGCCACTACAACGAGGTCGTCACGTTGATGGACCGATGTTGTTACGTCGCCGGGTTCGCGTGGGAGCACCTCTACGTCCTCGCGTCCGAGAAGGCGCTCCACATCACTCCGCCCGAGCGCGCGGAGTACATCCGGATGATGTGCGACGAATTCCAACGGATCGGGTCCCACATCATGTGGTACGCCGCGTTCGTCCAGGACATCGGCCTGATGAGCCCGTTCCTGTACGGGATGCGCGACCGGGACCTCGTCCTCGACCTCTTTCAAAGCTTCTCCGGCGCCCGCATGACCTACGAGTACATGCGTGTCGGAGGAGTGCGCAGCGACCTTCCGCCTACGTTCACCGGACAAGCCCGCCAAGTGCTCGACTGGCTCGAGCAGCGGTTCCGTGAGTATGACCAACTCTGCCTCGGCTCGGCGATCTTCCACAAGCGTTGCGACGGCCTCGGCGTCCTGAAGGCGAACGACTGCGTCACCCACGGCATCACCGGCCCCATGCTGCGTTCCGCCGGCGTGAAGCGGGACCTGCGCAAGGACCGGCCGTACGCGCGCTACGATGCGGTCGATTTCGACGTCGCGGTGGCGGACGGGGCGGACGTCACCGGGCGATACCTCGTTCGAATGGAGGAGATGCGCCAGTCCATCCGGATCCTGCGCCAAGTGGTCGACTGGCTCGAGCGACATCCGGGCCCGGTCATGGCGGACCAGCTCCCGCGCTGGCTCGGAGCCCCGTACGCGCCGGTCGGACGAGAGGGCTATCTTCTGAAGCGCAACTACGCGAAGGGCGTCGGCTTCTCCTCGGTCGAGGAGCCCCATGGCGAGGCGCAAGCCTACGTGGTCAACGAGGGCTCGGAGCACCCCTACCGCGTGAAATTCCGCTCCCCCGTCTTCGCCAACCTGGCGGCCGTCCGTCAGTACCTCGTGGGGTACCGCGTGGCGGACATCCCTCCCATCTTGGGAAGTGTCGACGTCTGCGTTGGGGAGGTGGACCGCTAGGCGGAACGGGCGATGGGGCAGGCGACGCTGTATTCGGTTTCTTACTGGATCTCAAACCTGATCGCCACCGTGATCGGTTCGGTCCTCCCCGCGGGGGCCCGGGCGGCGATCACCAGCTCTGACGTCGTCACCGGGTTTGCGGTCCTGATCTTCGCCGTCGTTATCCTCGCCGCGAGCATGCTCAACACGATTCTGCTCATCTGGTGGGAGCGGAAGCTGCTCGGCCGGTTCATGGACCGGCGCGGCGCCATGCACGTGGGGTACGCCGGTCTGCTTCAGAACTTTGCGGACGGCTTCAAGCTGTTCCGCAAGAGCACGGTCAAGCCGAGGGAGGCCGACTCGCTCGGCTTCTACCTCGGGCCGACCTCGTACATGGTCACGTCGCTCGCGATCTTCGGGATCCTGCCGATCTCCTCGGGGTGGGACACGGGCGCCCTTCCGCTCACGCTCCTGCTCGCCCTCGCGATCTTCTCCTTCGCTCCGCTCTTCATCTTCATCAGCGCGTGGTCGAGCAACAACAAGTACTCGCTGATGGGCGGAATGCGCTCCGCGGCCCAGATGATCGCCTACGAGGTCCCGCTCCTCCTCGCGGTCGTCGCGGTCGTGATCGTCGCGGGGAGCTTCGACCTGAACACGATCGTCTACGAGCAGCAGAACTACTGGTTCTGGGGTCCGCTCTTCCTCGCGCTCCTCGTCTTCGTGGCGGCCATGCTCGCGGAAATGGAGCGGATTCCCTTCGACCTGCCCGAGGCCGAAGCGGAACTCGTCGAGGGATGGAACACCGAGTACGGCGGGATGCTGTTCGCCTTCTTCATGCTCAGCGATTACCTGCGCGCCCTGGTCGGGAGCATTCTGGTCGTCCTCCTCTTCCTCGGAGGCTGGACGCTCCCGATCTGGGTGCCGAGCGCGGCGACCTCCTTCCCGCTCGCCGGAATCTTCTGGTTCATGCTGAAGACGTACCTCGTGTTCGGATTGTTCGTCTGGATTCGCGCCTCGCTGCCGCGCGTGCGGACCGACCAGCTTCTGCGCGTCGGGTGGAACCGGATGATCCCGTTGAGCCTGCTCTCGGTGTTCCTGGCCGCACTTCTCGTGACGGCGAAGTGCCTGCCGGTCTTTGGATGCGTTCCGTCACCGGGAATCTAGGGGGAAGAAACGAATGGCCGCAGAGATCAACGCGACGGAGAAGCCCAACGAGAACCCGATCCTCTGGGTCGCCCGCCCGATGGCGACCGCCGCCCGGCAGTTTGCGAAGAGCCTCATCCGCCCGTCGACGATCGTCTACCCGTACGAGCGGCTGGAGGACCCGAAGTTCCGGGACAAGGTCGCCGTTCAATCGGGAAAGCCGATCGGCCTCGGCCAGGTCTGGGACAACTACCGTGGCGTGCACGCCCTGAACATCGCGACGTGCATCAGCTGCAACCTCTGCGCGTTCTCCTGCCCCGACCTCTGCATCGAGATGGTCACCGTCCCCGGCGGCGACCCGAAACACCCGAAGAAGTGTCCCGAGATCGACTACGGGAAGTGCAGCTACTGCGGGTTCTGCTCGGACGCGTGCCCCGAGGGATGCCTCACGATGACCACGCGCTACGAGCTCTCGACGCCGAAGCGCTCGGAGATGGTCTACTCGCCGCAGAAGCTGAACGAGGTCTTCCGAACGAAGCTCCCCATGAACCCGATCCGGCTCGCCCGTCCCGAGAACGAGGACGCGATCCTCCTCGACGTTCCGCTGTGCATCGGATGCAACGCGTGCGCCCGCGACTGTCCCACGCAGTGCATCACGATGCTCGACATCCCGAAACCGGAGGCCAAACCCGGGGAAAAGATCCCGAAGCGGATCTGGAAGGAACCGGTGGTGAACGATTCCGATTGCGTTCGCTGCGGGACCTGCATCAGTGTTTGCCCGAAGGAATGCCTGTTCTGGGGGACTCGAAAGTGAGCATCGAGGAACTGGCGTTCCTCGCCCTGGCGATCGTCGCCCTCGTGACTGCGGTCGCCGCGCTCCTCGTCCGGGAGCTGGTCCACACGATCCTCTGGGTCGCCGTCTTCTTCGTCGACATCTCGGCGATCTACTTCCTTCTCCAGGCGCCGTTCCTGGGGGTCCTTCAGCTCGGGGTCTACGCCGGCGCCGTGACGATCCTGCTCCTGTTCGGGATCATGGTGACCCGCAAACGGATCTTCGCGCGCGAGGCGGCCACGGGGATCACCGAGGTTCCGCTCGCGCTCGCCGTCGTGACGTTCATCTTCATCATCGCCGTGGTGGGCGAACTTCCCCAGACCAGCACGCCGGTCCGGTCGTACGACCCGACGCTCCTCTCGGAGAACCTCTTCGGGACGAACGGTCCGTGGCTCCTTCTACTCGGGCTCATCATGATGGGCGCGGTCGCGGGGTCGATCTACCTCGTCCGGGAGGGACGTGAATGACCGACCTTCCTCTGGTCGGTTTCGTCGCGCTCTCCTCCGCGCTCTTCGCCGTCGGGCTCTTCGGCATCCTGACCCGTCGGAACTTCATCCTCATCCTGATCGCTCTCGAGATCGCGATGAACGCCGCGATCCTGAACTTCGTCTACTTCGGGGCGTTTTCCGGCGGCCCCGGCGGCCTCTCGGGACAGGCGATCGCCGTCGTCCTCATCGGGTTCGCCGCGACGGAGGTTGCGGTCGGGCTCGCGATCGTCCTCGCGCTCAACCGGCTGAAGGGCACCATCAACGTCGCGCAAGCGACCGAGCTGAAACTGTAGGGGGGAAGAGCGACGGGCGTTCTGGACGGGCTCTACAGTTGGGCGTTCCTCGTCCCGCTGTTCAGCGCCCTCGCCTTCGCCATCGTGGGACTCGCCGGAACGCGGATGCGCCGTCTCGAATGGGGCGGCTGGGTCGCGGTCGCCTTCTCCGGAGCGGCGATGGCCATCGGCGTGCTCATCGGCGTGGGCGAGATGATCAACCCCGGTACCTACACCGACGTCCGGTACACGTGGCTGCATCTCGCCCCGGCGCCGGGCCCATTCCCGAACGGATTCTCCCTCGTCATCGGAACCCTGGTCGACCCGATCTCCGCCCTGATGCTCATCGTCGTGACGGTGGTCGGATTCCTCGTCATGCTCTACTCGATCGGCTACATGCACCAGGACCGGGGACTCCCCCGGTACTACGCAGAGCTCTCGCTGTTCCTCGCCGCGATGAGCGGGCTCGTGCTGGCCGATAATCTCCTTGAGTTCTTCGTGTTCTGGGAACTGGTCGGGGTCTGCTCGTACTTCCTGATCGGATTCTACTACGAGCGGCCGAGCGCGGCGAGCGCCGCGAAGGAGGCGTTCATCGTCACCCGGGTCGGGGACATCATGTTCCTGCTCGGGATCTTCCTTTACTTCTACAATTTCAGCCTGGCCGGTCCGGCGGGCTCGGGCGGCTGGGCGGCCAACGGATTCCTGTTCACCAACGGGAACGTTCCCTACCTGCAGGGGTTCGGCCTCGGGGGCAACTCGACCCTGCTGACGGTCGCGGGCATCATGATCCTCGGCGGCGCGGCCGGCAAGAGCGCTCAGTTCCCGCTGCACGTGTGGTTGCCCGACGCGATGGAGGGTCCCACGACCGTGAGCGCCCTCATCCACGCAGCGACCATGGTCGCCGCCGGAGTCTACCTGCTCGCGGTCGTGAGCCTGTTCCTCGGATTCACCGCGACCGACCAGCTCGCAATCGTCGCGATCGGAGGGTTCACCGCGTTCTTCGCGGCGACGATGGCGGTCGTCCACCCCGACATCAAGCGGGTGATCGCCTACTCCACCATCAGCCAACTCGGCTACATGGTCATGGCTGTCGGCGCCGGATTCGCGATGGTGGGACTTTTCCACCTCTTCACGCACGCATTCTTCAAGGCGCTCCTGTTCCTCGCCGCCGGCTCGGTCATCCACGCCGTCGGCACCCAGGACCTGTTCAAGATGGGCGGGCTCCGAAAGCCGATGCGCTTGACCGCCATCGCGTTCGCGATCGGAGGGCTCGCTCTCGCCGGGATACCCCCGTTCGCCGGTTTCTGGAGCAAGGACGACATCCTGTCCGCAGTGTACTCCCAGCTCGGCAGCCACCCCGCCTACTGGCCGTTCTTCCTGCTCGCGTTCGCGGCCGTATTCCTGACGGCCTACTACATCTTCCGAGCCTGGTTCCTCGCGTTCTCGGGGGAGCACGCACGCGACCCGAGCCTCCCGCACGCGCACGAGGGCCCCTGGACGATGCAAGTGCCGCTCGTCGTCCTCTCGAGCCTCGCCTTCGGGGGCGGTCTGCTCATCTTCGTGCCCGGATTCCAATCTCTCCTCCTCTCGGGCGCCGGGGTCGGAGGGATCCCGCCCGTTTACGGCACGACCGACCTCCTCCTCTCGGGGGCGAGCGTCGCGCTCGGCGTGGGAGGGATCGCCCTCGCCTGGACTCTCTGGGGTAACGGTCGGGTCTACGCACTCTCGGAGACGAGCGCGGTGCAACCGGTCCGTCGGCTGCTCTTGAACCGTTACTACTTCAAGATTGGATACGACTGGGTCGGCCAGAAGGGCGTCTACACCGTCGCGCGCGCCGCCGATTTCTTCGACCGATACGTCATCGACGGGGCGGTCCACGGGTTTGAGCGGATGTTCGCCGCCCTGAGCAACCGCCTCCGTCGGATCCAATCTGGCGTCGTTTCGGATTATGCGGCCTACGTCGTGGGCGGGCTGATCGCCCTCTTCGTCCTCTTGCTGATCGTCGCGCCGTACGTCGTGGCGCGACTCGGAGGCGGCTAAATGATCCCGCTGCTCTCTGTCATCGTCGCGACCCTCGCGGCGGGCACCGTCTTCACGTTCCTCGCGGGAAACCGAGCCCGCTGGGTGGCGCTCGCGACCACGGTCGCCTTCCTCGCGGAAGTGGCGTTCCTCTTCCTCGCGTTCCCCGGGTGGCCCGGCTACAACGCCGCCCTCGTCCCCGGGTTCGCGGACAGCGAGTCCTATAGCTGGATCTCGATCGCCTGGATGCACGTCAACTACACGGTCGGGGTCGACGGGATCTCGTTGGTCCTGATCCTGCTCACCGCCGTCCTGCAGCTGGCGACGGTGGTCTACTCCTGGGCGGAGACGAAGCGGCCCGCGGCGTACTTCGGCCTTGTCCTGCTCACCTGCCTCGGCTGCTTTGGGGTCTTTATCGCGCTCGACGTCCTCCTGTTCTTCCTCTTCTGGGAAGCCGTCCTCGTCCCGATGTTCTTCCTCATCGGATACTGGGGAGGACCGCAGCGCCGATACGCCGCTCTGAAGTTCTTCATCTACACGCACGTCGCGTCGATCGTGATGTTGGTGGGCCTGCTCGCCCTCGTGTTCTACTCGGGGGCGGCGTCCTTCGATTTCTCGGCGATCTACGCGTCGGCGCGCGGCCTTTCCTCGGTCGTTCAGTCGTTCCTTTTCCTCGCGCTTTTCTTCGGGTTCGGCGTCAAGTTCCCGATCGTCCCGTTCCATACGTGGTTGCCCGACGCCCACGTCGAAGCCCCTACCGGAGGCTCCGTCCTGCTGGCGGGACTGCTCCTCAAGCTCGGAGGGTACGGACTGATCCGATGGGCGGTCGAGCTCTTACCGAACGGTCTCCACACCGTCCAGCCCATCCTCTACATCGTCGCCTTCGTTTCGATCATCTGGGGGTCGGTCCTCTCGCTCTCGCAACGGGACCTGAAACGGATGATCGCGTACTCCTCGATCAACCACATGGGGATCGTGCTGCTCGCGATCGCGCTCGACTCCTCACTGGGTCTGCTCGCCGCGGTGCTGCTGATGTTCGCCCACGGGATCGTGAGCGCGCTCTTGTTCATGACGGCCGGCAGCGCGCACCACACCTTCGGCACCCGCGACATCCCCGCACTGGGAGGAATCACTCCGACGACGCCGACCCTCTCGACCCTCATCATGGTCGGGTCGCTCGCGTCCCTCGGGCTGCCGGCGCTCATCAGCTTCCCGGCCGAGTTCACCGCGCTCCTCGCCACGTGGAACACCCTCGCGTACTGGGTGATCGTGCCTCTCGTGGTCCTGGTCGTCACCGCCGGGTTCTATCTGTGGATGATGCAGCGGATGCTCTTCGGGCCTCCGAAAGGGATCCCGTCCTCGGCGCACGACGTTCCTTGGTACGAGGGCGCCGGGATGGGGATCCTGGTCGCGCTGACGATCCTGTTCGGGATCCTTCCCGGTCTATTGGTGAACGTGATCATGAGCTCGCCCATCAAGGGCTTCCCGGGGACGTAGAACAATGGACCTCTCTTCGTTCGCCGGACCGTTCCTTCCCGAGATCGTGCTGCTCGCCGGCACGCTTCTCATCTTCCTGCTCGACGTGCTCGGGGTCCGACGCATCGAGACCACGGGCGCGGTCGCGGTCGGGGCGACGGCGCTCGCCCTCCTGTTCGTCGTGGCCGACCTCGGCCTGGGTCCCCTGAGCGCCCTCGCCACGATCCCTTCCGGCCAGATCGACACGCTCGTCGCCCCGGGGCGACTCCTCTCTACGCGTTCACTTCGCTCGGGTTCATCTTCCAGGGGATCTTCCTGCTCGCCGCGTTCTTCGTCGCGCTCGCCTCGATGAGCCGGCCCTCGAGCGAACGCGGAGCCCCGATCTTCTACGGGCTCCTCCTGCTCGCGACGCTCGGAATGCTCCTAGTAGCGATCGCCTCCGACCTGATCTTCCTCCTGCTCGCGATCGAGATCACGAGCATCTCGACGTACTTGCTCGTCGGCTACACCCGGCGCGACGTGCGCTCGCTCGAGGCCGCCATGAAGTTCTACATCATCGGGGCGCTTTCCACCAGCCTCTCGTTCTTCGGAGCGTCGCTCCTGTTCGGGGCGTACGGCACGACCAACCTCTACGCGATCCGGGCGGTGGCGGGCGCGGTGGGGTATCCGGTCCTCGTCCTGCTCGGGTACGGGTTCCTCATCGCCGGGCTCGCGTTCAAGGCGACCTTGGTACCGTTCCATGCCTGGGCGGTGGATGTCTACGACGGCGCGCCGACCGACGTCACGGCGTTCCTCACGGGCGGCTCGAAGAAGGTCGGCCTGTTCGCTTTCTTCCTCGTCTTTTTGGGACCGGTGCTGTTCGTGGCGCCCGGCGCGGGCGGTAGCCCGTTCGCGGGCGGAACGATCGACCTGGGTCCGGTCCTGCAGATCACGCTGTCGATCCTCGCGGTCGTGACGATGACCGTCGGGAACATCCTCGCGCTCCTGCAAAAGGAGATGAAGCGAATGCTCGCGTACTCGTCGATCAGCCAGGCCGGCTACATGCTGATCGGGATCGCGATCGGCACGTCGCCCGCTCTCGCCGGCGCCACCTTGCAGATGTTCGCGCACGTCTTCATGAAAACCGGAGCGTTCCTCGTGGTCGCGGGCGTCGCGGCCCTCGGGATCGGTCCGCTCATCGACGACTGGAAGGGGCTCGGGTTACGCCGTCCCCTCGTCGGCGTGGCCTTCGGGCTCATGCTCCTTTCGCTCGCGGGCGTTCCGCTCACGATCGGTTTCGTGTCGAAATTCGTCCTCTTCAGCGCGGCGGTCCAGGCCCAGGGTTATTTCGTCTGGCTCGCGGTCGCCGGGCTCCTCAACAGCGCGCTCTCGGTGTTCTACTACGCTCGGGTCCTCAAAGTGATGTTCTTCGACCAGCCGACGCCTTCTTCCTTGCCGGCCGGAGCGGTCGTGGGCGGGTCGGACCCACCCCTTCTGCGGGCCGGGGGATTTGGCACCGCCCGCGCCGTCGCGATCGCTCTCGCCGCTGTCGCGATCGTGGCATTCGGCATCTACCCGCAGCCCGTTCTCAGCGCGATCCAGACCGCGGCGCAGCACTTCATCAACGTCGGGGCGTGAGGCCGTGGAGCGTTACGACGTGGTCGTCGTCGGGGCCGGTCCCGCGGGGTCGCTCGCGGCGCGCGCTGCGGCCGAGTCGGGTGCGACCACCCTGCTCGTCGACCATCGGCCCGAGCTGGGGCATCCGGTCCAATGTGGGGAATTCGTTCCCGCGCCGCACGAGCTCTCGGACATTTTCGGCTGTCGGGAGCTGGTCGCGGACGCCTTCGACGTGCCCGAGTCCACCGTGCTGCGCGAGACGAATCTGATGGCCTGTGTCTCCCCGTTCGGCCACGTCTTCCGGTTCCCTCTCGCCGGCTGCACGGTTTCTCGGCGGGCGTTCGACAAGGCGCTCGCCTTTCGCGCCGAGGGGGCCGGGGCCGAGCTTCGGTTCCCGCTCGGGGTGACCGGTGTTCGAGACGACATCGTGGAAGCATCGGGAGGGGTCCGCATCCAGGCGAAGGTGATCGTCGGCGCCGACGGACCGGTCTCGACGGTGGGCCGCTCGATGGGATTCGCACCTCCCCGAGAACTCTTCCGGATGATCACGGCGACCGTCGACGGTCCCCTGGACGACCAGATCGACATCTTCTTCGGACACGTCGCCCCGGGAGGCTACGCGTGGCGGTTTCCTCGAGCCCATGACGCGAACGTGGGTCTCGGGGTGGCCGAGCTTCCTCCCGGTAAAACTCTCGGAGGACTTCTCGACCGATTCCTTTCGGACCACGACCTCGGTCCGGGCCGGCAGAGGACCGCCTGGTGGGTACCGGTGGGACCGCCCCCCGAGAGCCTGGTCCGCGGTCGAGCGCTCTTCGCGGGGGACGCGGCGAACCTCGTGATGGCGACGAACGGAGGGGGCATTCCGACGGCGATGCTGAGCGGCTGGCTCGCCGGAAAGGCCGCAGCCCGCCACGTTCGCGATGGGGCGCCACTTACGGAGTATGACGCGGCCTGGCGGCAAGCGCTCTTCGTCCCGCTCGAGCGCGCCGCGCGGATCCAGCAGTTTGGGGAGCGGTTCGCGCGGCCGGACCTCCTCCTGGCCCTAGGCATGCGATATATCGGAGTGTCGGGTCTCGATTCGATGATGCGGCTCCGTTGGCCTTCCCGCCTTCGAGGGAACTCGTGACGTCCTCCGGCGCCGGCGACTCGCTCGAGCCGTCGCTGGAAGCGCTCGTGACGCAGACGCTGGGCATGGAGACGGCGGCCGAGCTCTCCCCGTTGCTCCCGGTGCTGGTCCGCGACCTCTCCGACATCGATTGGCGGTTGAACCAGGTCCTCGGCACGCGCTACGCGACCCTCACGGAGGCCGCCCGGTACGCCGTGTCGATGGGAGGGAAACGGGTCCGACCTCTCCTCATGGCCGCGACGTTCCGCGCACTCGGAGCGACCCAGACTCGACCCATCCACTCCCTCGCCGCCGCCTTTCAGCTGATCCATACTGCGACGCTCGTGCACGACGACGTCATCGACCATGCCGAGACCCGCCGCGGACGGCCTTCGATGCCCCGGGCCTTCGGTGTACCCCTCTCGATCGTCGGTGGGGACTACCTCTTCGTCCGAGCGTTCGAGCTGGCCGCGGAATACCCGAAATCGATCATTCTCCGGTGCGGTGAGGCCTGCGCTGACCTGGTGGAGGGCGAGGTGCTCCAGGACGCGAGCCGCTTCGACCTCTCCTCGGGCCGTGAGCACTACTTCCGTATTGTCCAGGGCAAGACGGCTGCCATCATCGGTGCCGCCCTCGCTTCCGTGGCCGAAATCGCGGAGGTTCCTCCCTCGACCGTGGATGCGGTCCAAAACTACGGAAAGGCCGTCGGGGTCGCGTTCCAGATCCGGGACGACCTCTTGGACGTCTACGGCGACCCGGACCTCCTTGGGAAACCACTCTACACCGACCTGCGCGAAGGCAACCCGACCCTCCTCTCGCTGGAGGCGTACACCCGGCTTGACCCTCGCCGCCAGGCGGAGTTCGAGGAGCTGTTCCAACACCGGCGCAAGCGCACGAAGCATCTTCTCCGGCTCCGCGAGCTCAGCGACCTTGCCGGCGCGGACACCGTGGTCGCCCGGGAGTCGATGGAGTGGGCGGACCGCGCGATCCGGGCCCTCGAGCCCGTCCCGGACGGGCCCTATCGCCACCTCCTCGAGCGGCTCGCCCATGGGGCCGCGGAGCGGCGCTTCTAGCCCCGCGTTTCGAGCGAAAGCTACATCTTCCCATTCCGGACTCGGCGCATCGACGAGAGGCTAGGATGGGCGGCTCTTCGACGGTCCACGCCAGCGCGGCTTCCTCCTCGGCCAGCGGCGCTCCCCAGGTCGACCATTTGCCGCCCGCGTGGGAACCGACCCCCGTGCGACCTCGCCTTCCGATCGGCGTCGCCATCGTTTCGGTCCTGATCGCGGCGTTCGGCGTCGTCATGCTGCTCGCGGGCCTCCTCTTCCTTCTCGCCACCATCTCGACGACGGTCGTGCCGGCCTCCCTCGAGATCTTCCAGTCGATCGACATCTACGGGGCGACGATCCTCGCGGTCCTGGGGGCGGCCCTCATCGGCATCGCCACCGCGCTCTGGCGCCAGGAGAGCTGGTCGCTCTGGACGACGCTCGTCCTCGTCTTCGCTACGGCGGCTTACCTCTTCTTCACGGGGTCGATCACGGTCCTCTTCCTCATCTTCGTCGTGCTGTTCCTCTACCTAATCTCCGTGCGTCGCTACTTCTATTGATGCGGAT
This sequence comes from uncultured Thermoplasmata archaeon, assembly GCA_963730815.1. GTDB lineage: Archaea > Thermoplasmatota > Thermoplasmata > Lutacidiplasmatales > UBA184 > Lutacidiplasma. The sequence continues at coordinate 465,803 of CAVSTD010000008.1, read as the reverse complement.
TCTGCTCGCCCAGCTCGCCCCGGTGCCGGGCGACCTCGCGAAGAACGCGGACCGACTCGCCGCCGCGGTCCGGGCGGCCCATTGCGACCTCGCGGTGTTCCCCGAGCTCTTCCTCTCGGGGTATCGGGTCGGGGACCGGATCCATGGCCTTGCTTTGAAGGAAGGAGACGCCACCCTCGCGCGGCTGCGCGATATCTCCCGCGACTCCGGAAGCATCTTGGTCCTGGGCGCTCCGCTTGCCTCGAGGGAGCGCGCCGGCGAGGTCCACAACGCCGCGATCGCGGTCACTCCCGACGGGTCGCTGCGGTTCCAGGTAAAGCGGTACCTGCCCACGTTCGGCCCGTTCGAGGAAGGGGTCCCGTTCACCCCGACGGAGACGAGCCTCCCGGTCCGTCTCGGTTCGGCATCGGTCGGCCTCGAAATCTGCTATGACGCCTTCTTCCCGGAGGTTTCACGGCAGCTCGCTCTCGGTGGGGCCGAGTTCCTCGTCGTCATCTCCGCCTCGCCCACGACCAGTCGACGACTGTTCGAGCGGCTCCTTCCGGCCCGAGCGATCGAGAACGCGATGCCGGCCCTTTTCGTGAACCGGGTCGGAGTCGAGGACGGTATCGTCTTCGGGGGTGGTTCCGGAGCCTGGGACCCCCGCGGCGAGCCGATCCCCACGACCGCGGTGGCGTTCGCCCCGGCGGAGCGCGAGGAATCCCTGGCCACCGTGGAGATCGACGTGGCCGAAACCGCGCGCTGGAGACCGTTCCGACCCGTCCTCCGCGACGTGGCCGGTCGACCCGGAGTGGCGGGCATGGCCCCGTCACTTTCCGAAACTCATTCAACTCCAACGCGTCCCTTATAGGGGACGCGCACCCCCGGAAGGTCGGTGTCGCCGCCCCCGACGATCGCCCAGCAGCTCGCCGCGAAACAGCGCGAGATCTCGGTCGCCGAGTTCTTTGAACGGAACCGACAGATCCTGGGGTTCGACAACCCCCAGCGCGCTCTCCTCACGACCGTCAAAGAAGCAGTTGATAACGCGGTCGATGCTTGTGATGAGGCTCGTATCCTTCCGGATGTTCTTGTCGAGATTACAAAGGAGGCAGACGACCGGCTCAGAGTCGCGGTTACCGACAACGGGCCCGGAATCCTCCGCCGGGAGATCCCGAACGTTTTCGCCCGGCTCCTGTATGGATCCCGATTTCACTCGAACCGCCAGGCGCGAGGCCAGCAGGGGATTGGGATCTCCGCGGCAGTGCTCTACGCCAACCTGACGACGGCCCGGCCCGCGCGGATCACCTCGAAGGTAGAGGAAGAGGAGGCCGCGCACGTCCTCGAGGTCGTGATCGACACCCAGAAGAATCAGCCTCGCATCGTTTCGGAAGACGTCACGCTCTGGGACTCGGAGCACGGCACCCGAGTGGAGCTCGTGCTGAAGGCGCGCTACGTCCGCGGCCGGCAGTCCCCGTACGAGTATCTTCGCGGGACGGCGATCGTCAACCCCCACGCTCGCATCGCTCTCGTCGAGGTCGACGGGACCCGCGTGACGTTCGAACGCGCGAGCACCGACCTTCCCCCGATCGCCCAGGAGACCCTGCCCCACCCCTACGGGCTCGAGCTCGGGGAGCTGGGGTATCTACTGAAGGCCTCCAAGCGGTCGAGCCTCTCGGATTTCCTATCCAAAGACCTGCAGGGAGTCAGCGCCCGTGCGTCGAGAGAGCTGCTGGCCTCAGCAGGACTCAAAGCGAGCGCGTCTCCAAGCTCGGTGGCCGGTGACGGCCAGGACCGACTCCTGCGCGCCCTTCACGCGGCGCCGCTCATCGCTCCCTCCCCCGAGGGTCTTTCCCCGATCGGCTCGATGCTCATCAAGCGAGGCCTGCGGAACGTCCTCGGAGAGCTCCGTCCCGAGTTCTACTGCCCGCCCGTGAGCCGTCCGCCGAAGGTACATGGCGGGTTCCCCTTCATGGTCGAGGTGGGCCTCGTCTATGGTGGTGGCCTTCCGGCCGACCAACCGGTCCAGATCCTCCGCTTTGCCAACCGCGTCCCGCTGCTGTTCCAGCAAGGGGCCTGCGCGATCACGAACGCGATCGCCAACCTGGATTGGCGACGGTACGGGCTCGAGCAGAAGGGCGGGTCGGGGGTGCCTTCCGGGCCCGCGCTCATCCTGGTCCACGTGGCCTCCACCAAGGTACCGTTCACGAGCGAAGCCAAGGAGGCGGTCGCCGAGGACCCCGAGATCGACAAGGAGCTGACGCTCGCCCTTCAGGCGGCGGCCCGTCACCTTCGAACTCACCTCTCGCGAAAGAGCCGCCGGGACTTCGCGAGTGAAAAATTCGCGATCATCCAGCGGATCTTACCGAAACTAGCCGAAAAGACGAGCCACCTCGTGGGCAAGGCGATCCCCGACCTCACCCCCGTGATCACCCGCATCATGGACATCGTCAACGTCGAGTCCCCCCTCGAGTCCGACGCAAACGGCGTCCGCGCGAAGATGGAGGTGACGAACTACACCCCGCGGCCGCGAGTGCTCGAACTGTTCGTCGAGATCCCGCCGGACGTCTTCCCGGTCGCCTCTTTCGACCCCGTTCCCGACGGAGTCGATGGCCCGTTGGGACGAGCTTGGTGGACCCTCCCCAAGCTGGCACCGAACGGAAGGACCAACCTGACCGTTACATTCCCTGCCAAAACCGACGTGGACGCGAGCGACCTTGATTGGTACGTGGCCGGGATCGACGAATCCCATATCCTCGGGGCCGAGCCGCTCCCGGGCGACTGGGAGGTCCGTCTTCCCCGGACGATCGTCGAGGCCGCCGAAGCCGCGGCCGCGGACGCCGCCGCGAACGGGACCAGCGCCGAAGAGGAGGTAGATTACGATGCCGCCGAAGCGAGCGCGCACGCCAGCGAAGAAGAGTGACGAAGAGCCGGCCGTGAAGGTCCGCGCGGACGCGCTCCAGCCCACCGTGGGTCTCGCCGAGCAGATCTACGAGCAGCTGGACCGGGGGGAAATCCCGCGGATGCGCCTTCCGCTGCGCACGAAGCAGAACATCATGTTCCAGCCGAGGGAGGGCGTCTGGAAGCTCGGCCGCGCGATGGGCACGCGCAGCGCGCGCAAGCTCGACGGGGCGCTCATGCTGCTGCGGACGTTCTATCTCGTCGATTTCATCAACGAGATGGCCCGCGACGGAAAGACGTCGACCCTGCGGGAGCTCTACTACATCAGCGAGGCGTGGGAAGACGCGAAGTTCCACGGAGAGGACGAGTCGAACCTTCTGATCGAGGACCTCGAGGTGATGTGCGAGCGGCTGCGCGAGGACTTCCGCCTCCACCCCGAGGAGAACGGTGCATCGGTCATCGGAGACCTCACGATCAAGGAGCGGAATCGGAAAGGGGTCGTCAAGAAGATCAACTGCCGGGACGATGTCGGTGACGGAGGCTACTCCCTCCCGTTCAACGTCGAGAAGGAGAAGATCGAATTCGTCAGCACGAACGCGAAGTTCCTGATCGCGATCGAGTGCGGCGGAATGGTCGACCGTCTCGCCGAGAACGGCTTTGACGAGCAGCACGACGCGATTCTGCTGCACCTCAAGGGACAGCCCGCACGTTCGACCCGGCGATTTCTACGACGGGCCTCCGAGGAGCTCAAGCTCCCCGTGGTCGTCTTCACCGACGGCGACCCCTGGTCGTTCCGCATCTTTGCGTCGGTCGCCTACGGGGCGATCAAGACCGCGCACCTCTCGAACTACCTCGCCACGCCCTCCGCGGAGTTCCTCGGAGTCACGGCGTCGGATATCGAGAACTACGACCTTCCCTCCGACAAGCTCTCCGAGCAGGACATCCGCGCCCTCCAGGCCGAGCTGACGGACCCGAGGTTCGGGACCGCCGAGTGGCGCGCGGAGATCGAGCTGATGCTCAAGAACGGGAAGAAGGCGGAACAGCAGTCGCTCGCCAAGTACGGTCTCAACTACGTGACCGAGCACTACCTGCCGGAGAAGTTGACCGAGATGGGGGTCCTTTAGGGGACACCGGAGCCGTTGGCACCGCTGCGCCGATAGTTTTTAGAGGGGACGGGCGGGTCGCGGGCCGATGACGTACAGTTCGGGGCAGAAATACCTCGCCGAGTTCGTCGGAACGTTCGGTCTCCTGCTCGCGGTCGGCGGCGCGGCTGTGTTCACTCTCTTGGAAGACTTCGACCCGCTCGTCCGGGTGACCGTGATCAGTCTCTCGGTCGGCTTCGGGCTCATTGGTCTCATCTACGCCTTCGGCGACATTTCCGGCGGTCACTTCAACCCCGCCGTGACGGTTGCCGCGTGGGTCTCCGGAAGGATGTCGGCGCGCGATGTCCTACCCTACATCCTCGCCCAGGTCGCCGGGGGCGTCGTGGCCATGGGCGTCATTGCGGGGATCGCCTACGGCAATTCCACATTCTTCCCCACCGCTCAGACGGCGGCGCTGGGTTCCCAGTGCTATTCCGCGGGCTCGACCGCGTGCGCGGGATTCGGTTTGGGCGCGGTCTTCTTGATCGAGGTCGCGTTCACGTTCCTGCTCGTCGTCGCGATCCTCTTCTCAACCCGAAGCTCGAGCTCGGCGAAGAACCTCGCTCCCATCGGGATCGGACTCACGCTGCTGATGGCGAACCTCGTGGCCATCCCGATCGACGGGGCCTCGATCAACCCCGCCCGCAGCTTCGCTCCGGCAGTCCTTTCGTCGATGTGGTCGAACGGAAACTGGGCGATCGGCCAAGATTGGGTCTTCTGGGTCGCCCCGATTCTCGGCGGGCTGCTCGCCGCGCTTGTGGACCGAGCGCTGAAGAACTCGTCCTCGTAGACACGGACCGACTCGTTCAGGAGTCGGCGAGTCGAGCGAGGCCGGCGGGCGACAGAAGCTCCTCGGCGAACTCCGCCGGGGCGTAGACGAGGAACCCTTCGGGTCCCTCGGCGCGGCGCCAGTCGATCCCCTGTTCCTTGAACTCGGAGCGCTCGGCGCGCACCTCGGTCACCGGTTCGGTGAGGCGGACGGGGACGGTGGCCCCGTCCCGCGCCAGCAGGAGGACATCGTTGGGTTCGTCGTACACCACCCAGCCCCGCGGGACCACGAGGCGAAGGTGGACGAGCCGAGGGCGGAACTGGCTTTCGCTCTCCGTCTCCGTGCGCGAGAAAACCGCATGTTCGTTCCCCCCGACGTCGATCATCCGCTCGAACTGGAAGGAACGCTGCCGGAACTCGAGGACGTTGATCTCGAGGTCGCTGAGGTCGAGCACGCACGGCCGACCCTCCCCCGCCAGATAACGCTGGGCAAAGGGGTCCAAGGCACCCCCGCCGGCCGGTGAGCGTCCCCGGAAGCTCGGTTCGGACGCCTCCGGCACGCCGGCGGCAGCCGCTCGCCGTTGGCAACCCTAATAAACGGTCGCCCGTACCGCGGCGCGTCCGGACTGAGAGGGAATGAAACGTTCTTCGCGCGTTTGGAAGAAACGCGGCCACATGCGCTGGAAGTGGCGCAAGAAGCGGATGCGCCGCCGCATGAGAGCCCAGAAGATGCGCAAGCAGTAGGCCGGTCCCGAGCAATCGGGACGGAACCCCTTCCTGCCCTCACCAAGTGGCGCGTTCGAGTTCGCGCGATTTCTTGGTCGCCTTCTTCCACTCTCGATAATGGTCTCGGCAGAGCGGGGCGCGACGCCCGCGGTCCGGGAGGCCCGGGAAGGCCTTCTTCGCCTCGGTGAGCGAAAGACGCCGGGCGGAGGGTGCGCCGCAGCCGGGGACCAGGCACGGCTCCTCTTCTTCGGGCTCGCGAGGGCGGGGAGCATCGGGCGTCATCGTTGGGCCTTCCGTGCGGCCTCGGCGACCATTCCGGGAATCTCGTACGGGAATCGAGCCACCTTGGCTCCGGCGGCTTCCAGGGCGGCGACCTTCGTCTCCGCCGTTCCCTTGCCGCGCGTGATGATGGCCCCGGCGTGCCCCATCCGCTTTCCCGGCGGAGCGCTCCGGCCGGCGATGTAGGCCACGACGGGTTTGGTGAAGTGATGGCGGATGTACTCGGCCCCATCCTCCTCCGCGGTCCCGCCGATCTCTCCGACCATCACGAGCGCGTCCGTCTCGGGGTCGGCCTCGAAGAGCGGCAGGGCATCGACGAACGACGTTCCGACCACGGGGTCTCCCCCGAGGCCGATGCACGTCGACTGGCCGAGTCCGACCTCCTTGATCCCGTTCACGATCTCGTAGGTCAGCGTTCCGCTTCGGGAGATGACTCCGATCCGCCCCGGCTGGAACACGACGTTCGGGATGATGCCAACCTTAGATTTCCCTGGCGAGGCGATGCCCGGACAGTTCGGGCCGATGATCCGAGTCCCTTTCGACTTGGCGTAATGGTACATCACCAACATGTCGTGGAACGGAATGTGCTCGGTGACGATCACACACAGACGGATGCCCGCGTCCACGGCCTCGAGCAGGGCATCCTTGGCGTACGGTGCCGGGACAAAGATGCAGGACGCGTTCGCGCGAGTGGCCTCGACGGCGTCCCGGACCGCGTTGTAGACGGGGACCCCCTCGACGTCCGTTCCGAACTTCCCGGGGGTGACGCCGGCGACCACCGACGTGCCGAACTGCCGCATTTGCCGCGAGTGGACCGTGCCCTGGTGGCCCGTGATCCCCTGGACGACCACGCGGGTCTCCCGGTCGACGAGAACGCTCATGGCCGACCTCGAGCAGCATCCACCGCCGCTTGAGCCGAGGCGCGTAGGTCGAAGACCGAAGTGACCCCGGCCGATCGGAGGATCTCGATCCCCTCCTTCTCGTTGTTTCCGCGGATTCTCGCGATCAACGGGAATCGCTCGCTGGCCGGGACCTGGCCCATGGCCTCCACGAGACCCTTGGCGACCGTGTCGCACCGCGTCACTCCTCCGAAGATGTTGAGGAAGACCGAGGCCGGCTTGGCCCGCGCCATGAGTAGGAATGCTTCCGTGACCTTCTTCGGGTCGTCCGTACCGCCCAGGTCGAGGAACACCCCCGGAGCGCCCCCCAGCTCTTTCAGCACGTCGAGCGTCGCCATCGTGAGGCCCGCACCGTTGGCGATCACCCCGATGTTCCCGTCCAATTGGACGAACGCGATCTCCTTCTCCCGGGCGATCTCTTCGAGCTCGGTCCGGTCGTCCCGGACCTCGGCGTACTCGGGATGACGGAACGCCGCATCGTCCTCGATAATCACCTTCGCGTCCAGCGCGACGAGACCATCGCCCACGGCCGCGAGCGGATTGATCTCGACGAGCTCCGCGTCCTCGTGCTGAAAGACGTTCCACAGCGAATCGAGCAGACGGTCGAGCGACCGGGCCGCGGAGCCCGAGACCCCGAGGACCTGGGCGACGCGGCGCTTCTCGTAGCCGGTGAGCCCCGGGAACGGATCCACCGTCTGTCGGTCGATCTCGGAGTCGGCGACCGATTCGATCTCGACCCCCCCGTGAGGGCTTGCGATAAGGAGAGGGAGACGACGGGTTCGGTCGAGGGTGAGCGAGAGGTAGAGCTCGCGACCGATCGGGAGCTTCTCCTCGAGGAGTACCTCGCGTACCTTCTCGCCTTTGAATTCCATCGCGAGTATCGCGCCGGCCGCGGACCGGGCTTCCTCCGCGGAGTTCGCGAACCGGACCGCACCCCCCTTGCCGCGACCCCCCGCCAGAACTTGGGCCTTGATCACGCAGGGGAGCGGGACTTTTCCTTCCCGAACGGCGGCCTCGGCCTCGTCCGCGGAACGGGCGATGGTCCCGCGCGGGAGCGGTACACCGTATTTGCGGAAGACATTCTTTCCTTGCCACTCGGCAAGCTTGACCATCGGAATCCTCGGCGCGCGCATGGGGCCGGTCTATTAAGGGCGGCGGTCGGCGCCGAGCCAAAGAACGCTCCGAATTCCCGATAGAAAAGTTCGGCCGAGCGTCGCCGTAAGGTGGAGGGCACACCCGTAAACAGTGGGTGTTAAGTACTCACCTCCCGAGACCCGTCAGTCCGATGGCGAACTTCCCGGAGCTCGTCGCCCTCTCGACAGCGATGGGGCTCTCCATCTACCTCGGTCTGCCCGTCATCCTCCACAAGAAGATGGGGTCGCGGACGATCACGCTGCTCAACGCCGCAGCCATCGGGATCCTCGTCTTTCTGCTCGCGGACATCTTTGCCGACGCGGCCCCGACCATCTATTCGGGCACCTCCAACGCGTTTGTCGCGAACGGTACCTACGCGACCGCGTTCGCGCTCGCGGTGACGTTTTGCTATCTCCTTCTGTTCGCTACCGAACATCGCTCCCGCGGCACCAAGGCGACCCCGGTCTCCCTTGCGCTCATCGTGGCCCTGGCGATCGGATTCCAGAACCTGACCGAGGGCCTCGTGTTCGGAGCCTCCTGGGCGCTCGGCACGGTCGGGCTCTCGACCGTGGTCTTCGTGGGCTTCTTCCTCCAGAACGTCACCGAAGGGTTCCCCATCACCGCGCCGTTGCTGACCCGGCAGGACAGAAGGATCGGGTTGATCGTGGTGTTCTTCGCCATCGGAGGATTGCCCACGATCATCGGAGGCGTCGCGGGTACTTTTACAACAGCGCGATGTTCAATCTAATCTTCGATGGGCTGGCGATCGGAGCTATCCTGTACTCTACTCTTCCCATGCTTCGAACGGCGTTCCGGCCGGCGGACCCGCCTCAGGCGACGTACATCAAGCAACGCCTCGTCTACCTCGGAGTGTTGGTCGGTTTCCTCGTCGGATTCTTGGTCAACGCGATCTAGGGAACCTGGACCTAGACGGGCCCGGCAAAGCGGTCCCGGGTCCGAGGATCAATGGTCGAGAGACCGATGCCGCCCGACTCGCCGCTTCCTCGGCTGAGGGCCCGCCGGGCTTGCGGAGAGATTCACGAGGTCGCGGCCGATGTCGTCGAGCAGCTTCCCGGCGAACTCGGTCTTCGGCCCACGGATCCAGTGGCGGCCCCCGGCGGGAGGAAGCACCAGCGCGTTCGTCTCCGGGCCGCCCATCGAGGTCACATCGTTCGCGACGACCCAATCGGCCCCCGTTTCTCGGGCGAGACGACGACCCTCCTCTTCGAGCTGGGCGGGCGTAAGACCCGGTTCCAGCTTGAAGGCGACGAGCCGAGTAGGGGAGGGGGCGACTCGACGTAGTTCGGGTAGGACCTTCGGGGCGCGACGAAGGGTAAGGGTCAGGTTCTCGTGTTCCCGGGACGGAATCTTCCCCGGGCGCCGCTCAAGAGTGAAATCGGAGAGGGCGGCCGGGACGAGGTACTGCGGCCGCCTCTCGGAGCTCCGAGCGTCGCCGGCGAACGAGCGCCAGCAGGTCCTCTACCCCTTTCCACGAGGTCGTCGGAATCCAGTCGGGCACTCCGACCTCGAGGGCGCCCGCCCAGAGCTCGACCTCGGCACCCCGGTAGTACGCTTGGTTCGCGAGGGCGAGCGCGGTCGTTCCCGAACTCTCGTTCGTCACCGACCGGACCGCGTCAATAGGTTCTCGGGACGCACCTCCGACCACGATCACTCGGCGCCCCAGCCACGGACCGGAGGCGAGATGATGCAACACCGCCGCGGCGACCGCCTCGGGGCCGGCGATCTTCTCCTCTCCCTCGGCGGAAACGCTGGGAACGATTCCGACTCCCCAGCCGCGAAGCTTCTCCAGGTTCTCCTTCACGGCAGGGTTCAGTCCCATGTGGCTGTGCATCGCCGGTGCAAGCAGGATTGGCACGCCTCCTCCGAGCGCCACCGAAGCGCAGGTCGTGACGGGCGTGTCGTCGATCCCGTGAGCGATCTTGGAGATTGTGTTGGCCGTCGCGGGCGCGATCAAGTAGAGGTCCGCCCGCCCCGTACCCGGCCCGAGAAGGGTGACGTGCTCGACGTTCCCCGTGAGCTGGGTGATTGGTGGATGACCGGTCGCAAATTCGAGGGTCTCGGGGGTGACAATGCGCATGGCCTCGGGGCTCATGACGGCCTGAACGTCGGCGCCGTGGCGGATCAGCTCTCGGATTATCTTCGGGAGTTCGATCGCGGCGATCGAACCGGAAACCCCGAGGACAATACGCCGTCCCGCGAGCAGCTGACTGGAACGGCCTCGGATCGCGTGACTCGGATGCATGACAGTCCCTCGAACGTCGCGTTCGCAGGGTGAGGCGCGCCTCGCTATTAGCGCGACCCCGCGCCTACCATCTTAAAGAGGTCGCCCGGCTCGCTGGCGCGATGCCTGGTCCCGAAGACCTTCCCGCCCCCGAAGCCTCACTACCGGTGCTCCCCGCGACGAGCCAATTCGCGGAGATTTCCCGGCCGGTCGGGGGTCCTCGCGAAATCGTGCCGCCTCGCGCCGTGAAGCGCGGGGTCGTTGTCTTCGACCTCGACGGAACGATCCTCGACGACATCTCGCTCATTTGCACGGTCGCCGCCGACGTAATGGCCCAAGCGTTCGGAACCCCCGAAGAGGAGGCTCGGGTCCACTACCTCGCAACGACCGGTATGCCGTTCGAGGCTCAGCTCGCCCAGCTCTACCCGACCGCTCCCGCTGCGCTCCGGGCCAGCACAGCGCGGACGTTCCACCAACGCAAGGTGGTCGAAGCCTACGCGAAGGCTCACCCGTTCCCCGAGGTGCCGAAGCTCCTGAACACCTTGGACCGGGATGGTTGGACGCTCGCGGTCGCGACCGGTGCCGAGACCGAAATGGCCGACCTGATGCTAGAACGAGAGGGCCTGCGATATTGGTTCGAGGGCGTCCTAGGGTCCGGCGAGGGTACGAAACGCGAACACCTCGCCGAGTACCGACGCCGCTACCCCGCCGTGCCGATGTTCCTGGTCGGAGACTCCCGGTTCGACATGGAAGCCGCCCGGTCGGTGGCCGGCGTGACGCCGGTGGCCCGAGCTTCGCGGCTCCCCGGATGGACGCTCACCCCGGCCGACCTCAAGAAGTGGGGTGCGGCCTGGGCCGATTACACCCTATCGGACCTTCCGGCTACCCTCAGCGCGCTGGAATCCAAGACTCGGAAATCCCCGACTCGAAGGACCGCGACTCGGTCGAAGAGGGCGTAGGGCCGGGACCGAGAGTCTCACAGCACGGGGGAGGTCCCCGCGCCGCTTTGAACCCGGGTCGAGGGATCCACAGTCCCCCAGGATAGGCCAAGCTACCCCATCCCGGCCACGACCGTTGGACGCTGCGGTCGTAAGAAAAGGTTTCCCCGCCCTGCGCGGGCTACGGAGAACCCGAGTGCGGCTCGCCGGGTCCTTCCTTCTCGGCGTCCGCGAGGAATGCCAGTCGGTCACGATGTTCCTCCCGGGCCACGTAGAGGAAGAACGCGCCGAAGCCGATGGCCAATCCGCTCGCGAGCCAGGCGTCCGCGAATTCCACCCCCGCCCCCGCGAAAAAGAGTCCGGCGTCCAGCAAGACCCCGAGGACGATCGTGAGAATGCCTCCGATCCAGAACGTCGTTTCGCGCAGCATTCCCTAGTTCACCGGCCGTCCCCGCCCATCGAAGGCGCCCGGGAGAGGCTCGCGAAAGCGTAAAACCAAGGGCGGCTCACCCGCGGGTGGGAGCCCGTGTCGAGTTCGGGGGACCGAAACCTCGCGTTTTTGTTCGGAGCTCTCGGAGCCATCATCCTCATCGTCGCCGGGGTCATCAGTTTCTTTGGCAGCTTCGTCTTCCTGGCCCTCGGCCTGGGAGGCCCCGCGATCGGGGCATTTACCCGGTCGGTGATTTACGTCGTGATCGGGATCATCATCGGTCTGTTCACCGTGATTGGCCGATCGGGGGGAACGACCGGACCTTCACGGCCGGAGTGGTACTCATTGTGCTGGCCGTCGTGGGATGGCTTGGTTTGGGCTTGGCGGACGGGTTGTTCGCCCTCCTGGCCGCGCTCTTTGCTCTCATTGCGGGAATTCTCTATCTCCTGTCCGCACGCTGAACCAAGACTCGGAGGCGGGTCCCCCGGCTCCGGGTTAAATCCCTCTGGCGGGGTGGGTCCTCGATGGCCCTTACGCCGTTCTCGAGCGTCGACCGCTCCGCTCTCCGCTGGCTCCGGGATCGGGACCATCCGGATGCGTTCTCTCTGCTCTCGGGCGATGCGACTGCGGCGACCCTCGAGTGGCAGGCTCGGGGAACTTCGCTCGCGACGGCGCGCAGTGCCGCCGGGGAATGGAGCCTGAAGCGCGGAGGGTTCCTCAACCCCCACATCACGGCTCGTTCGGGAGAGGTGGTCATCGGCCGGCTCACCGTCCACCTCAACTACCACCAGATCGATGTTCTGGGGGGACGCTCCTACCGGTTCCACCGAGCCGGTGTACTCGTACCCGCCTGGAAGGTGACCTCCCGGGACGGGAAGGAAATCCTTCACGTAGAACCCGCCCGGGAAGGCCGCCACCTTTCGGCCGGGGCCGTCGTGGTGGCCCCGGAGGCGTTGAACCTGCCCGAGCTCCTTCTGCTCATCGTTCTTTCCTGGTATTTCATCGTCCTCGCGTGGTTCGAGGACGAGGCGGTCGATACGCTCGCCCCCTTCGAAGGGCCCGATGCCCCCGAGTCGCTCTCCTCGTAGCGAGGGCCCGACTAGGCCCGTGGAATCGCCTGGGTCTTGAGCTGGGCGAAGCACGCCGAGCAGACGATATGCATCTTCGGCCAACCCTCCGACGGGACGTCCGTTATCCGGCTGATGGGCTTCTGGCAGGCGTCACAGTACAACTGACCGTCGCGGATCATCGGGTCCCTGCCGTCGCCCCCACGGCGATGCGAAGTGCGCCAGCTCGGCAGGCTACTAAACGGATGCCGGCGGGGCGCTCGGAGCCGGAAACCCGAGCGCGGCCAAAAGCCGAGGGATCATGACCTCGTAGCGCGGACCTCCGTCGCCGTGGACCCCATCGAATTCTTCGAAGTCGACCTTTGCCCCGGCCGCTCGCGCCGCGTGGGCGAAGATGCGGGCGCCGACGTCGAGCGAGTACTCGTCGCGGGTCCCACCGTCGACGTACAGATAGGCGAGGCGCCGGGCGGCGTCCCGATATCGGGTTTCCCCGACCATCCGGACCGGGTCCCAGGCCAGCCATTTCGACCAGATCTCGGGGCGGAGGTTCCCGATGTCGAGGTCGAACGGGAGGTCGAACCGGCCGGGCTCCGAGTCGATGGGCGAGTAGCACGAAGCATACCCCATCATCTCGAGCGCTTGGATCTCGTGGTTCCCCGGACCGAAACCGCTTACCGGCGCGTGAAGCACTTTCTCGAGGAGTTTGTCGGGCCCTCCCGCCTTGCGGATCTCCCGGAATGCGATGGGAAACTCCGGTGCGTAGGTGTATTCGAAGTAGGCGTCTCCGGCGTTCGACCCGGCCGCTCGGAGAATCTCAGGGTGGCGCAGGGCGAGGGCGAGCGAGCCGTATCCTCCGCTCGACGTGCCCATCACCGCGATGGGTCCCGTGTGGTAGCGCTCTCGCACGAACGGTAGGACCTCGTCCATGACGTAGTCCTCGTAGCGCCCCGTAGCCGAGGAATTGAGGTATTGGCTTCCCCCGAGCAGAGTCAGGCAGTCCGGTGCCACCATCACAGCCTCGGGAGCGAGCTTCAGCCGGATCAGTCGATCCAGTCGACCGGAGATCGTGTCGGTGAGATATCTCGGCCGCTGGAAATGCATCCAACCGGCCCCGGTGTAGCCGGTGAGAAGCAGAAGCAGGGGGAGTCCGTCGGAGCGTCCGGACGGCGGGAGATACACCGGCAGGTCGCGCTCCTCGGGGTCTCCCCACGGATTCCCTTTGAGCACGCGGCTCGAAAAGCGGTGGTTTTCCACCGTGCCGTGGATCGGGCCGGGAAACACTCGGTCGCTCTTGGCCTCGGTCGGAACTCGCCAGGACATCGACGATCCTCGGAGATGGGACACGCGGGGAGCTCAATAGACAGGGGGTCGTCGGGGGCGGTGCCGATGCGCGACGGTCGACCGATTCGGCTTCGACCCTCCGGACACGAATGGTCCACCGCGTTCGATCGAATTCGCCTCGATCGAACCCACGGCGCCCACGCTCTCTCTACCGAGGCGCTGGCAATCCTCTCCCGGCTGACGAGCGAATGGTCGGATTCACCCGACACGGTACTTCGAACTCGTTTCCGGCAGGTCGCTCGATCCCTGGAGCAGGCACAACCCGCGATGGGGCCATTTCTGCGATGGGCGACGCAGTGGCGCGCCATGGCCCGGCCGGATTCTCCGGTCGGGTTGACGAAGTTCGCCCGGGGCTGGCTGCGGCGGGAGCGACGCCTCCTGCGAAACGAACTTCCCCGAGTAACCCGCACGAGCCGACGAAGATTCCCGAAAGTGCGGCTCGTGGTCACATTCAGTCGGAGCCGGTCGGTTCTCGCGGCATTGAAGAGCCCGCCTCGGTCGCGGCGCCCGGAGCGAATCCTTGTCCTCGAAAGCCTCCCCGGCGGAGAAGGTCGGCTCTTCGCTCGGGATCTACGGAACGCGGGTCTCCGCGCCCGAGCGGTTCCCGATGTCCAAGGCGGTCGCGTGGTCAAGACGGCCGGTCTCGTTCTCCTGGGAGCGGACGCGATCTACCGGGATGGGACGGTGGTCCACAAGGTGGGAACCCATCGGCTCGCGCGGGCGGCCGCGAGTGCGGGGGTCCCCGTCGTCGTCGTCGCGGGACGCTCGAAATTCACCGGTCGACGCTCACCCCGTCGAGCGCTCCCTGACCTGTTCGACCGGACTCCGCGGCGGTATGTCTCCGAGTTCTGGACCGATCAGGGCGTGCGTCGAGGGGGATCGGGAAATCCGGTCGTTTCCCAGCGTTCTCCTCTTTAGGCCGGCACGCTTCGCTCGCGGGGGCCGAACCGTACCGGCCCCGGGTCCATCCAGAGCGTCCATGGAGAGATTCGAAGCCGCTGCGTTCCGAAAGACGGAGCTCCTTCGAGAAGGAACGTGGATCGTCGCGTTCGTCGCGGACTGGTGCCCGTTCTGCCACCGTTTCCTCCCGCAGTTCTCGGTAATTGAATCCGAGAAAGGTTTCCGAATCGCCACAGGGGATGTTACTTCCGAGGAGAGCCCGCTGTGGGACGACTTCCGAATCGACGTGGTGCCGACGCTCGTCGTGTTCCGGAATGGGACTCCGATCTTTCGAGTCGACGGCGTGCTGGGAAGGGGGTTGCCCGTCGGGGGCCTCGAACAAGCGCGGGCGGCCGCCCTTTCACGCACCGGCTGACGTCCGACTGTCTCGTTCCGAAGCCGCGCGGACGCTTCCGAGCGGGCGTCCCCTCGGGTTAGGTTCTTAAGGGGCCCGGACTCCCTTTTCCCATGACCGCAGGTTCCGCCCATCGACCCGAAGCGAAGCCTGTCGCACTCATCACGGGCGGAGGCACTGGCCTCGGCCGCGCTATCGGCGTTGCGCTCGCGGACGACGGGTACAATCTGGTGATCGCGAGCCGCTCGGCCGAACATCTCGCCTCGGGTGCCGGTGAGCTCCGCGGTCACGGCGCCCGCGTGATCGAGGTCCCTACCGACGTGCGGGTTCCGGAACAGGTCGATCGTCTATTGAGCCGGGTTCGCGAGGAGTTTGGCCGCCTGGACGTCCTGGTGAACAACGCGGCCGGAAACTTCGTCTCTCCGGCCGAGAAGATCACCCCGAACGGATGGAGAGCGGTCGTGGGGATCGTCCTTGACGGGACATTCTTCTGTTCGAAAGCCGCCCTCCCCCTGCTGCAACGATCGCCCACCCCCGCCATCGTGAACATCGTGGCATCCTACGCCTGGATGGCCGGCCCCGGCACCGCGCACTCGGCCTCGGCGAAAGCCGGAGTACTTGCCCTCACCCGGACTCTGGCGGTGGAGTGGGCGCGCTACGGGATCCGGGTGAATGCGGTCGCGCCCGGTCCGGTGCACACGGAGGGGACGGACGAGCGTCTCTGGATCTCGGAGGCCGTCGAGAAGTCGGTGACGGACGCAGTCCCTCTCGGACGTTTCGGGACGCCCCAAGAGGTCGCCGAGGCCGTCCGATTCCTGTCGAGTCCACGGTCGAGCTACATCACTGGTCAAGTCCTCGCCGTCGACGGCGGTCAGTGGTTGGGGAAGGGCGTGATGGAGCTGCTCGAGCCGTTCTTCGCGTCGGGGGAACGACCCCCGCGCTGACCGATTCAACGTCGTCGGAGCGGGAGAGATATTCCGGGTGGATTCGATGGGACTCGGTCAGGCCGGGTTGACCAATAGCTCACCACTTCGGTCGGAGTGACTTCCGCCATGGGCGGCGCGTACTCTCCGACTCCGGTAGCCTACCCGACTCCTCGAACCCGCCCGCCCTCGGCGGGAACGGCCGAGACCCTGGTGCTGGTCGCCCTCGTTTTGCAGGTCATCGCCGCGGTCGTCATCCTGGGACTCTTCTTGCTCTTGTTCGGATTCGCGGCCTTTCACTCCGATCGGGCCACCTGGGTCTTCGCCCTCGTGGCATCGGTCGTAGGGGGACTTTCGCTGCTCTTCCTGTACTGCGCGTACGAGGTACTCGTACCTCCGAATCCAACGAGGACAGTATCAAGAAGCTCAAGCACCGACGCTGGTGCTCGGGATCCTTTCGCTGTTCCTCGGTCTGATCCCAGGAATCCTCTACTTGGTCGGCTATCTGAAGATCGGAGACGCGATGCGCGAAGCACAAGGGCCGCCGGGCGGGTACAGCTATCCGTACAGCTTCCCGCCCGCGACAGGGCCGATGATCCCCCAGCTTGCCTGCCGCGGATGCGGCCGGGTCTACTTCGTGGGACAATTCCCGTTCTGCCCGAATTGCGGGCAAAAGCTAGGCCCGTAGCCTCGGGCCGACGGTCCCATCCGGGAGGATCCCGGAGTCAAGGAGCCGGCTTCGGTGCCTCTCACGTGCTCGGCACGTTCCTTTCCACGAGGAAACTGTGTACGAGGGCGATGAATTGGTCGGGGTCGCTGATGTGGGGAACGTGGCCGACGCCCGGGAGGGTCCGGAAGGTCGCGTTGCGTAGGCTCTCGGCCAGCCGGCGTCCGATGCGTCCGAGGAAGGGCGGGCTCCGTTCCCCCGTGCTGACCAGCGTCGGGATCAGGAGCTCGGCGAGCCCGGCGCGGTTCGCGTGAGTGGCTTCGGGGTCGCGCAACTCTTCCGCCCACCGATCGACGTGGCGGATGAGTCCGCGTTGCACGTCGGGACGCAGGCGATCCCAAGCTCCCGGTTCGACCGAGAAGGCGTTCACGATCTCGCGAGCCGCCTCGACGGGGCGTCCGGCATCGACCATGGCCAGGATCGCTTTCGTGCCGGCCCAAAGCCGATCGGCCTCCGGTGCGGTCGCGGGGTCCTCTTCGAGCAGGCCGACCAACGGGGGTTCGTGGAGGACGAGACTGCGGACCATCTCGGGTCGATCCACCGCGAGTCGGAGAGCTACCGCGCCTCCGTAGGAATGTGCGATGAGATGAACCGGGTAAAAGTCGAGCGACTCGAGCAGCTGCGCGAGGTCGTCCGCGTCATCCCCGACCGGGTGGGTGCGGGCGGTTCCCGAACTCTCGCCGTGGCCGCGCCGGTCGTAGGCGAGGACTGCGAGCGACTGGGCGAGTCGGGTCCGGACCCCGTCCCAGCTCGTTCGGTCGACCAGCGAACCGTGAACGAGCACGGTGGGGTCTCCTTCCCCGGCCAGGTCGTAGTGGATCTGCGCATTCGCGAGTTTTGCCGAGGGCATCGATTTCCGTATCCGTCCCGCGCGTTTGTCCAGAGAAAGCGCGCGAATCCGGCCGAGCCGCGGTGGGGGTCATAGCTTCGACGGTCGTCGAGGAACCCGCAGGCCCGCCAACGGTTTTGTAGGGGGGCACCCGTCCCGCCTCCCGGGAGCACCATGCCGTCCTACGTGATCTTGGTGAACTGGACCGCCGAGGGAATTCGAAACGTGAAGGACTCACCGAGCCGCGGCGAATCGTTCCGCAAGTCGGTGGAGCAAGCCGGCGGAAAGGTCCTCTCGTTCCTGCACACGATGGGGACGTACGACCTGGTCTGTGCCGTCGAGCTGCCGTCCGACAACGCGGCGAACCAACTGGCGTTGCGAGCCGGCATGGCCGGTTTCGTCCGTACGACGACGCTGAAAGGTTGGTCGGCGGCGGAGTTCGCCGAACTCATCCGGACGATCTGACCACCAACTGCCGAAACGCCGAACGAACGGGTGAGTGGTGCATGAGCCACCTTTTCCAGCGACCGCTCTGCGACATGGGGGCCGCGTACGACTTCGCCTACCGGTCGACGTTGGGCGAACCCTCGGCGGAGGACGGTGGCGGGTGCGACGATCGGCCGAGCCAAGTCGAGCTGTACGCCGCCGGAGCCGACCGTTCTCGGGCGGACGCGATGTGGAGGCCATTCTCCGTTTGCCCCGAACACGAGACTCAGCTCCGACGGTACGACCAACGACTTAAAGAACGAGGAATCCCCGCGCGGTTTCGTTCCATTGCCGCCGGCACTTCCGCCCCGGGGCGCGCACGATAAGCCTCTGCGTTTCCTGACCTCACCATGCCATTTCCGAGCGGCGCGTCGATCGCCTCGCGGGTGAAGCTCAACCAAGGGCCCGAGATCCCGTGGCTCGGTCTCGGAGTCTTCCAGTCCGAGCCGGGCCCGGTGACCCGCGATGCCGCCCGCTACGCTCTCGAGACCGGGTATCGCGCCATCGACACCGCAGCGATGTACCGCAACGAATCGGACGTCGGAGAGGCGGTACGACAGAGCGGGCTCGCCCGGGACGAGGTGTTCGTCACCACCAAGCTCTGGCACACGGACCACGGCTTTGAGCCCGCGCTGAAAGCGGGTAGGGCCAGCGCCGAACGGCTCGGACTCGGACCGATCGACCTCTATCTCATTCACTGGCCCCGCGCCAACTCACCGCAGGACCGACTCGATTCGTGGAAAGCCCTCGTCCAACTCCAGAAGGAGGGGGTCTGCCGGGCAATCGGCGTCAGCAACTACACCATCCGCCACCTCGAGGAGCTGCGGACCCATTCCTCGGTCGTGCCCGCCGTCAATCAGGTCGAGTTCCATCCGTTCGTGTTCAATCCCGAGCTCCTCGCCTACTGCGAGCGCCTCGGCATCCGCCTCGAGGCCTGGTCGCCGCTGACGCGCGGGCGCCGCCTCGACGACCCGACGATCCAGTCGATCGCGGCCGCCCGTCACCGGACTCCCGCCCAGGTGCTTATCCGCTGGGGCCTCGAGCACGGGGTCGTCGAGATCCCGAAGTCCGTCCACCGCGAGCGGATCCGCGAGAACGCTCAGGTCTTCGATTTCTCCCTCTCCGCGCGTGAGGTCGCCGCCCTGGACGGGCTCCGGGGAGGTCCGCGCGTCGGCATGTGGGACCCTTCTGAAATCCCGTGAAAAACCGCCGCGTCGCAGGCTAACACGACCGCCGGCCGGCGAGCGGAACGCTCCTCGACGGAACGGCTTAATATATTCCGCCTCGGTGGGAAAACCGGTATCCTATGGTCAGTGTTGAAGTCGCTCTAGAAAAGTGCACGGGGTGTGCGCATTGCCGGGACGTTTGCCCCGTGACGGTCTTCGAGATGAAGCCGCGCGAGAACTGGCCCGACGTCGTGGACGACCCCGCCGTCGCCGCGAAGTTCCAGTTCCGGGGCGAGCGCTCGGCCGTCATCCACGGCCCGGACTGTATCATGTGCGAGGCCTGCCTCTTCGAGTGCGAAGGGGAATGCATCACGATCGTCGACGACGAGGGCACCACACACCGCTCGACGTACAAGTAGCGGCCCCCTCGCTTCCGGCGCCGGCCGCGCCACCGAACCGACTAGATCGAGTGCTGGACCGGCCGATAGAACGTCGAGTGGACCTCCGCCGGCCCGCCCTGGGTCGGGAAGCGCACCCGGACGGCGGGAGAGCGACCGAACATCGTGAACTCGAGCGAATACCAGACCGCGACCCACGTCCCCGCCGCCTCCTGGAACGCCTCGCCGAAATGGTACGTCGTCTCGATCACCCGGCTCGCTCGGCGCGCGAGCGGGTACGACCACTCGAGCGCCTCCGTTGCGTTGGCCGGGGCCCCGAGGTGGGCGGCGGGCTCCATCGGCCCCTCGACGCTGAAGGGACCCTCCGTGATGCCCCGGCCGAGCACGTAGCGAGCCCACGTGGTCCGCATTCGTCCGTCCTTGAGCTCCTCGGAAAGGAGCATCCAGCGGAACGGGTTCCCGCTCGGAACGGGTTGCGCGCGCACCCCGAGCAGCATCCGGTGCTTGCCGATCGCGGCGCGACCCGCGAGCCGGATCGCGAAGTACGCCACGAAGAAGGCCGTCAGCACCCAGAGGGTTCCGACGTAGACCCCGAGGGCGACGTGATTCCGCTCGACGCCGAGGAGGACGTAGAACCCGACCGCGGAGACGACGAGGGTGACGAAGTTGATCGCCCGGTCGGCGTCCAGCTGGAGGCGCTTATCGGAGAACGGCATCAGCGGCGGGACGGAGAACTGGGTGAACCCGTCCTGGAGGATGTGGGCGATCCCGCCGACCTCCATGACGAGGAAGTAGACGAGGGGAGAGCCGGCGAGGATCATCGGCGCGACGAACGCCCCGACGCTCGCCACGATGGTCACGCCGAGGAGCGAGTGCGTGATCCCGTGGTGGCGGAGGATCGGAAAGCGCCGAGAGAGCGGGAAGAGGAGCGCGTCCGCGTCCGGGATGCCCCCGGCGAGCGCCCCGGCGGCGAGATACTGGGGCTGGAGCCCGACGAGACCGTAGGTCAGAAGGTAGGCGACGAGTACGTGCGTGAGGAGGTCCACGGTAGCCCCGGGACGGGCTTCCCTAGAGGAGCCCCTCCTCCATCACTTCGACCGACTCCACGTGCGGGACCTTCGCGAACGCGCGCTCGGTCGATTCGAGCACCCCGCCCGCGTCGTCCATCACGACCGAGACGAGGAGCGACTTGAGGCCGAACGCGATGTCCTTGACCTGCATGCCCCGGATCGTGACGCCCGCGGGCAGGGAGGTGCGGACCGTCTTCGCGACCTCGTTGAGGTCGGTCTCGACGCCCTGCGGCATCAGCCGGAACAGTACGGCGACCTGGCCCACCGAGCCCCCTACGGTCCCTCGAAGCCGCACTTCGTGCACCGGTAGAGCACGCTCTGGTCCCGGCAGCGCGCGCATCGCCCGATGGTCGTCTCGCCGCAGTTCGGGCACGGAAACTGGGTCGCCCCCTTCGCGGGCACGGTGCGGCCGCACGAGGAGCATCGCAATTCGATCCGCGCCGACATCATGCTATCGAGGTCCTTCGCCGGTCAACGACGCGCCGCGCCTCGCCGGCGCGCGGCCACCCGGGATGCGAATATAAAGAGGACGCCGAAGAACGTCACGATTCCGGCGACATACCACAGCGTGTAGTCCGGAGCGGGTCCGTTGACGTACACGTTCACGGTGTACTGCGTCTGACCGTTCGGGAACGTGACGAGCCCGTGCTCCTGGGCGAGCGAGATCCCGAACGTATGCTCGCCGCTCGAGAGACCTAAAGTCGCGTACTGGTAGACCAGTTGGAACGACTTACCGGCGGCGAGGCTCGTGACGTTCACTCGTCCGACCATCGAGCCGTCCAGGGTCACGTACACGACGAACGCGCTGACCGTCGTGGCCGAGGAGTTCACGATCGTCGCCGAGATCACATACGGTTGGACGATGTGGACCGTCGTGGAGACGTTCGTCGACTGATTCTCGCTCGCGTTCGAGTTGAGGGAGGAGATCATCACGCTGATCGTGATCGTCTCCGTGGCGTTCCCGACGGCGAGGTCCACCAGGACCGACTGGTTCGAGGTGATATTCCCCGTCGCCGGCGTGAACGAGACCCCGGTGAGGTTGGAGCCCGAGAGCGCAGAGTAATACTTGATCGTCCCGACCACGGTGGCGTTGAACGCCACGGCCGGGCCGCCCCACCCGTACACGTAGAAGAGGGTGGTGGAGCCGGTGGCGACGATGCCGGGTCCGCTGACCGAACCGGTCACGGCCTCGGTCGTCGCCGCCCGCGCGCTCGGCGCGACGGCCGAGACCGCGATGAGGAACGTCGGGGCCGCGAGCAGCAGCACGAGACCGAGGACGGCAATAGCGTTACGTCGGCGGTTCATCGCCGCGTCCACCTCCGGGTGCGCCACCATCGATACGTGACCACGCCGACGACGAGGGCGATCGCCGGAACAAACGAGAGGAGTGGCACGAGCCAAACCAGCGGGGCATTCGGTTGCGGACCGACCGAGGGGCCGGTGACCGTAACGGGCGGGGAGCCAGGACCGGTGCCCGCGCTGACCGAGACGACCGGCACGTTCAACGTCAGGGTCTCGGAGACGCTCCCCGATGCATTGAGGACGGAGAGCGAGACGGTCGCCGACCGCGGCGTGATGAAGATGGAGGAGGTCGCGGTCAGATTCAGGTAGACGGTGGTGTTGCCACCGGTCGAGAGGTACGTCTGAAGCGACGGGGTCGCGGCCCCGCCCGCCCCCAACTGGAATCCGCTTGCCCAGCCGAGCCCCGAGAGCTGCGCCGAGTCCGTGACGGTGGCGACGACGGTCTCGCCGACGTTGCCCGTGTTCACGATGTAGAACGGAAGAATCGCGACCGATGCGGTCACCTGGCCCGGAAGGGGCGAATACCCGGCGAGGAGCCCGTAGTACCCGACAACGTTGATGGTGGGCGCCGGACTCACCGACCCGAAGATCGTGCCGGTGGCGTTCTCAAACTCGACCGTCACCCCGGGGTGGGCGACATCGGTCCCGGCCGGAATCAGCACTCGGACTTCGCCGGCGACCACCGTGCCGCTCGGGCCCGGAAGGAGCGTGACGTTACCGAAGTTGAAGTCGAACGTCCAGTAGGCCGGCGTACCGACCGGGTGGACGGTCACCGGGACGTTGCCGGAATTGCGCAGCGAGAACGAGAACGTCGCGGTCCCTCCGGCTTGGACGGTCGTCGACGTAGGACCAATTAGGTTCCCCGCGACGGCCGTGGTCGTGACGTACGTCAGCGGAAGGACCGTGCCCACGTTGCCGTTGAGGATCGTGACCGTCGACTGCGCGGAGGCGTTCGAAGGAACTCCGCCGTAGGAACCGGCCGCCGTCGCCCGGATAAGGTAGGTCCCCGCGGGGAGGGCGAGCAGGAGCGGGGAGCTCGGGGACTGACCGGAATACAGCGTCCGGGTCCCGAGCGCGTCGGTGATAGTTACCGTGACCGGGCCGATGCCCCCACCGGGGCCGCCCGGGGGAACGACGGAGATCGTGTCGACCCAGGTCGGCGAGAGCGAGACGGAAAGCGGGCTGGAACTCGATCGAAGAGCCAGAATGCTCGTAAGGTTCGCGAGCGGTTCGACCGACCCTCCGCCCGTCGCATAGAGGGAATACGCGCCCGGGAGCAGGGAAGCCGAGAACGACCCGGTGGCCGTGGTCACTACGGTCACGTTGGTCGACGGGTACGGACCCACCAACCGCAACGTGCCGGGCACGGTCCCCGGGACGCCCGACGCGACCAGGGTCCCATTGAGGTACACGAACCGGGGGACCCCTACCAAGGGTACATCACACGACGTGTTCACGGCCCCGAGCGAACAGCTGGCCCCCGCGGCGGCGCTCCAGGACTGAACGAAGCTGCCGTTCGGTCCCGGCGTCACGGTCGTGCCGTTGACGAAGACCGCATAGGTCGTCCCGGAGTTGAGCGGCAGAGAGAAGATGCCGTCGACCGAATTCGCGACAGCGACCGCCCCGCCGGGGGCAACCACGAACGCGGTCGCGTTGAGGGGGACGGTCGCGCCGGAAGCGTTCACCAGCGTCCCCGTCAGCCGAGGCCCGGCGCCGGAAAGCACGATCGCCGGAGAGACCGCTCCGCTCGAAGCGATGGTCACCCGGGAGAGGCTCGCGTAGGTGGTGCCGCCCGCCGTGGCGGTCGCGTAGGCCGAATACGTCCCGGGAGCGGCGAAGAAACCGCTCTCGAACGTGCTGCCGTTCACGGTCACATTGAGCCCCGGCGAGGAGAGCGAGACATTGACGTTCCCGAGCGGCACGCCGCTTGGAACCGTCAGCGTCCCCGTAGAGTTCACCTGTGGAATCATGAGAAGCGTCACGTCGTAGCTGGTGGTCCCGAGCGGGATCGCCGTGGAGAATGGACCCGGAGGAAGGTAGATGACCGTCCCTCCGACCACGGCCCGGGCCGCGATCGTGTAAAGACCGGGTGCCACATTCAACGAGAAATCCGGTCCGCCCGAAAGCGTCTGGTTGACAGCCGTTGAGCTCACCGCGGTAAGGTTGACCTGAACGGAGCTCCCTGACGGGAGCCCGAGGACGGTGATCGTCACGGGGACCGGGTCGAGGGATGTCACGAGCTGGGTCAGCGCGGCGAGCGCGCTCGGAGAGAGGCCGCACATGGTCGTCGAGGCGAACCCGAGGGCGCTCGCGCGCACGCAGTACGAACTCGCCGTGAGGGGCAGCGTGGTCGGCACGTACAGCGCGACCGAGCCGTTGCCGCTCGAGGTCACCGGTATCGAGGGCCCACTGGTGCCCTCGCTGACGAACACCGTCGCCCCGCCCGCGGGGAAGAGGGTCCCGCCCGCCAGCGGCGCCCCGACCGTGAAAGCGACCCTCGCGGCCGCCACCGGGTCGATCGGCAGAGTCGTCGCGGTCGAGAGAGTGACCCCGGCGAGCGCGGTCCAAACCGAGTTCGCCTCGTTCTTCGGCCCCTCCAGAGCCAGCACGCCGTAATTGCCGGCGGGCAGCGAGAATGAATAGGCCCCTCCGGTGGCCCACGTCACGACCTCGTCCCCATTCGGCGCGTACGCGATCACCGCCGTTTGGGTCTGGTTCGTCTGCGGGCCCACGGCCGCCACGTTGCCCGAGAGCCGGAGCGCCGGAGCGAGGGCGAGTAGGGAGGTCGACGCGGACCCGGCGGTGACGAGGGCCTCGCCGAGACCGACGTACTGAACGCCGTTGATGACCCCGGAAGCGTACACCGAGTAGTTCCCGGGCGGGAGGGCGGCGGCGGCGGCCCCGGAGCCCGAACTCAGAAGGACGGTGGAATTTCGGGAGGCATTCCCGAGCGAGGCAAGAGGGGAGACCGAGCTGTTGGAGTAGGTCGCGATCGGCGTGAACCGGACAGGGATGTTCGCGGCGGCGGCATCGCCCGCGGTCAGTACGAAGGTGGCGCTTCCCGTCGGGCGGACGGTGAGGTTCTCGCTCACGTTGAGATTCCCCGCGGTGAGCGTGATGGGCACACCGGCCGAGCGAAGGTCCGACCCGGCCACCGCGGCGAGGAGCGTATAGTTGCCCGCTCCGACACTGCCGAGCCGGTAGTCGCCCGTGGCACCCGAAGTGGTCGATGCGAGCGTTCCGCTCGGTCCCCCGAGGAACACGGTCGCTCCGGGGAGTGGGTGTCCGCTCGAGGTGCTCACCGTTCCGAGGACGGTCGCCGCCGCGAGCCCGGCGGTCGCGTTCGAGCTCTTGCCGGGATTGACGGTGATGCTGCTCTCGGTGTAATTCTGCCCGCCGTAGAGGACATGGTAGCTGTAGACCCCCGGCGCCACGTTGGTCAGGTTGAACGAACCGCTGGCATCCGTCGTCGCCGTGTGCTGGGTCAGGTTCGTTCCGCTGAAAACCACCTGGGCGCCCGAGACGAGCGTATCCGCGGGAGGCGAGTACCGAGGAGTTGGTCCCGAACTGCCAGAAGACGAAGCCCTGGATGGAGCCGCCGCCTACTGTGAACGTCTGGACCAGATTTGGGGCGTTGTAGCTGAGGCCGACCGCGTTCGGGACGACGATCTTCGCGGAGCTCAGGAGGGTGCCGCCGGCCTGCGTCAGCCCGTCGAACGTCCCCATGGTGACGTTCACGGTGTCGTTGCCGGGAGGCAGGACGAGCGAGAAGGTGCCGTCCGGGGCGGTCAGGACGGTCTGATGCGGGATCCCCCAGCCATCGTAGACCGTCACCCGCGCGCCGCCGACGGGCGAGCCGTCCGGGAGCTGGACGTCCCCGAGGAGGGTCTCGCCGGGATAGTACTCGAGCATCGACTCGCCCCCGCTGAAGTAGGTGAAGGCGGTCGTGTCGGCGGAGCCGTTGATGCGGGCGGCGCCGGCGACCGCGGCCGGTTCGTTGTCCGCGATGCAGTTTCCGCCGTCATTGGGCAGCGAGCAGAGGTACGCGGTCTTGTAGACGACCTGGAAATGCTGGAGCATCCAGCCCGGCTCGATCGTCGCGTTCGCGAGGGAGGAGGAGAGGCCCGGGATGCCGGGACTCGAACCGATGTCCGTCCCGTTGTACCCGATGTACGTTCGGTAGATCATCGAGTTATAGAACGGGGCGAAGTAGTTGACGACCGGCGAGCCGACCTGGGTGACCCCCGCGGGCAGATGGTTGGGCGAGTAGTAGTTGCCGTCGGACCCGAGCACGCTCAGATTGAAGAACGTAGAGGGCGCGCCGGTCGAATCGATGACCCGTCCGGTGAGCTCCGCCGGAGCGTAGAAAATGCCGGTGTCGGTGCCGCTGAACGGGAAGAGCCGCGTGTCGGTCATCGTATAGCGGATCGACCAGCCCGTGTACGACTGGATGTCGTTGTAGACCTTCGCGACCCCGTTGAGGGGCAGAGAGGTCGCGAGGAAGTAGGCCATCGCGAGATACATCGCATTCACCGGGGTGATCGTGCTCGCGTCGACGGGGAGATACCGCTCGGGGTGGGCGACCACGAGGTTGTAGTCCGAGCCCGTGTTGACGAGCAGGTTATGGAGCTGATTCGTGTTGAGCCCGTCGGCAGCGAGGATCTGGTTGAGGGCGGGCGGGAGGTCGGGCAACCCCGATGCGCGCTGCTCGGCGGCGAGGAGCGTGGTGGCGAGCACGCCGATCGCCTGCGATTCATTCTGGGAGAGGAGGAACTGTCCCGCGGGGTCGATCCCGTTCTGGAAGTTGTCGGCGACGCTCGGGTGGGCTCCCTGGGCGATCGCCTGGAATCCGTAATCCCACCAACTGACAAAGGCCGGACGCTGCGGGGCCGGAACGTTCGTGTCCTGCTGGGCGAGCCAATTGTACCCGGCGCTATCGTACTGGTTCGGAGTGTCGAGGGAGGTCCCCGCGGCCCCGAAGTAATAGTTCGACGGGTTGGACGTATTGAGCTGGAGCCAGGGCGGCAAAGTGGCCCCAACCTGGGCCGCGTACTCGGATTTGGTGTTGCCCGGAATGCCCGCGTCGATCGCGACCCACACGTTGGGGAGCACGACGATGAGGACGAGCGCCATCACGAGGACGTGGCGCGGCTTGAACGCCTTGCGGAAGGCGGAGAACTGGCTTCTCCGGTCGGAGAGGGACGCCGTGGTTCTTCGCAGCTCCCCGTACCCGGCGACGTCGAGCGCCCGACGTATCGCCTCGGCCGGTAGCAGTGCGAAGATCGGCGAGCCGACGAGGAAGAACTTCGCGGCGGATATCGGAAGGTAGAGCGAGAGGAGGGAGAAGACGAGGAACACGACGTGGTGTCGTTTGAAGCGACCCTGGACGAGGAGGTAGACGAAGATGGCGAGCCCGGCGAACGCGAGGAAGAACGTCACGACGCCGTAGCCGAGGACCAACTGGTCGATCGAGGGAGCCTGGGCCTCGGCGACGGTCGAATAGATCAGGTTCTTGACAAAGTATCCCTGCCCGGTGACGAGGGACGTGAAGTAGGTGGGACTCACGATGGCGAGCGCGCCCACGCCCGCGGCGAAAACCGCCACGAGGAACGGGACCGAGAACACCCAGGGGATGTCCCGCATCAAGAGGAACGGGAGCAGCAGGGCGAGTGCGCCGAAGAAGATCAACAGCGGAAGGTCGAACCATACGGCGAACTGCTGCTGGACGAGGTAGTAGGGCATCGCCATCGGGAATCCGACCAGCCCGACGATCCAGGTCGCGACGTAGAGTCCGAACGAGTCCACCCGGCGGATCCGCTCCACCACCATCGCGACGACGAGGGAGATCGCGATCACGACCACGCCGTAGGTGTACCCTTGCCAGGCCAGCGCGAGCGTTCCGAGAGAGACGCCCGTGAAGACGGCCCATTTCACCGCGCTGCGTTCCGTACGGACGAACGCGCGGACCGCGGGGATGTACTGTCGGGGGTGGCGGTAATCTTCGACCCAACGTCGACTTCCGACCGCCTTGACGGTACGGATGTACGAATAGACGACAACGAGGATGATGAAAGTGTAAAACGAAAGATAGTTCGCATACCCGAAGATCGAGGAGTCGATGTTCCCGCTCAGGA
The DNA here is from genome assembly GCA_963730815.1 of uncultured Thermoplasmata archaeon. Lineage (GTDB taxonomy): Archaea > Thermoplasmatota > Thermoplasmata > Lutacidiplasmatales > UBA184 > Lutacidiplasma. The sequence continues at coordinate 437,631 of CAVSTD010000008.1, read as the reverse complement.
ACGGGAAGATGACCGCCGCGATGAGCCCCGTCCGTCGGCCCGAGACCTCTCGGCCGATCAGGTAGACCGGGAAGACGCCGAGCGCGGCCCAGAGCGGGGCCTGCAGGTCCAGGAACCAGGCGCCCGCCACGACGGCGTTCCCGCCGAAGAACGGGGCGAAGATGATCCCGAGGATCGCGTTCATCCAGTCGAACAGCGGCTCTCGGGGGTTGATCGCTCCGACCGGGAACTGGAGGAGCGGGTCGTGGATCAAATTCGTATGGTTGAGGATGATGTACTGCATCACCCGGGAGTGGTAGTAGGAGTCCGAGCCGCCGGCGTAGGTGAAGAGCGGTCCCCACTGGGAAACGACCGGATAGGCCCAGATGGTCCGGAGCGCGAAGGAGATCCCGAACGCGGAGAGAAGAATCGCCACCGTCCAGCCGTGACGGTGCCACCATCCGGAAGATGTCGATTCCATGCGCGACCGGCTCTCCGAGCCGGCGGCGCGCGAGACCTAGGGGGTGTATAAATAGCCTACGCCGGAAAACCCCACAAAAACCGTCAGTGGCGCCGAACGCCCTGTTCGCTGCGTAAAGAGCCGTCGGGCGGCCCTCGAATTGGCTGAATCCACTCCCTCGTTAGCCGACGGTGCGAAACCGGTAGAACACACGCCCGTCGCCGATGTCGTAGGACTCGGCGCGGACCGGTTGGCCGATCCTCAGTTCGGCCCACGGCCGGCCCTCGATGCGTCCGAACAGGCGGAGCGGGACCCCGTCGAGGTCGACCAGTCCTACCGCGAACGGGACCTCGTCCTCCATGCCGAGTGGGGCTCCCGCGAGGACGGCGCTGAAGGCGTAGACGTGGCCGGTTTCGGGAAGATCCACCCATTCGAGCTCCTCCTGATGGCACTTCGGACACGCGGTCCGCGGTGGCCACAGAAGTTCCCCGTCCCGAGGGCAGCGAGTCGTGGAAAGCCGTCCGGCCCGCAGACGTTCGTAGAACCGATGCAGACGGGTCTGGTCGGCGCTCTCGAGAGGGAAGAAGTCGAGGAGGAACGGCCGCTTCGCGAAGGTCTTCGAGGGTTTCGGAGGCGAATCGGGTTCCGGCGGTCGCGGCGTCGGGCGTTCGACCGGGGGCGCCAGGGTCGCCTTCGCGGCGCGCCGGGGGCGGACCTCAGTGCTCACGCCGCTCCCCCTCGCTGGTAGACCATGACCGAATGGACGTTCGCGCTCCCCGACAGATTGTGCACGAGGGCCCACTCGGGGTCGGGGACCTGTCGGGCCGCCGGCACGGTCGAGGAGAACTGCTGGAAGACCTCGACGGCCTGGGCGATCCCAGTCGCGCCGAGAGGATGGCCGCAGCCGAGCAGCCCTCCGCGAGGGTTCACGACGAGGTCACCGCCGAGGTCGCCGCGCCCGTCCGCGGCGAACTTCCCTCCTTCCCCGGGGGGCAGAGCCCGAGCGCTTCGTACTCGACGATCTCGGAGATGGAGAAGCAGTCGTGGACCTCCGCAAGGTCGAGGTCACCGACTCCGATGCCGGCTCGGCCAAGCGCCTCGCGGGCCGCCCGGGTGAGTCCGCTCCATTCCGTGAGCGAGCCGGCGTTCGCAAGATTATGGAAATCCGAATATTGACCGCTCCCCCGAACCCACGCGGGTGTGTCGGTGTAGGAACGGGCCCTCTCTTCCGAGGTGAGAACGACCGCAGCCGCCCCGTCGGTCATCGAGGAGCAGTCTCCGAGTCGCAGCGGGGGTGCGATGATCGGGAGTCGCAGAAGCTTGTCGCGGGGGAATGTCTTCTCGTGGAAATGGGCGGTGGGGTTCGTGTTCGCGAACCGGTGGTTCTTCTCGGAGACGGCGGCCAGCTGCTCTTCGGTCGTGCCGTGCTCGAGCATATGGCGCTGGGCCACCATCGCGAAGAACGGGGGAGCGGTGGCCCCGTGGGGTCCGTCCCAGGCGCGGTCCATTACGCACCCCATCGCCGAGTTCGCCTCGGCCATCGACGGAATGTTCATCTTCTCGATGCCGACCGCGACGGCGACGTCCGAGAGCCCGCTCGCGATCGCCGCATACGCCGAGCGGATCGCGGACTGGCCCGACGCGCAGGCCAGTTCGGTTCGCTGCAAGATCCGGTAGGGCCGGAGACCCATCTGCTCCGCGGCGAAGGGAGCGACGTGCGATTGGAACGCGAACCGTTCGGGCTCGGCGGCGCCGACGAACAGGGAATCAACGTCCTCGGTCCGAAGTTCGGGCACCGAACGGAACAGAGCGGCGCCGACCTCCTGCGCGAGTTCGGCCCACGTGGCGGGCCGGACCCCGAACTTGGTCGTGACCCCTCCGACGATCGCCACGGCGCGTCCGGTCATCGGGCCTCCCCCCGAATCCCGGCGATGACCGCATCGCCCGCTTCACTCGTCGTTTTGGTTCCGCCCTGGTCATACGTTCGAGTCCGTCCGTCCGCGAGGGTCCGGGCGAGCACCCGTTCGAGACGATCTGCCTGTCCGAGGAGTCGTGGGTCCGTGTGACGGCTTGCGAGCCAGCGCAGCATCTGCTCGACGGCGAAGAAGGTCGCGAAGGGATTCACCTGGTTCTTGCCCGCGTACTTGGGAGCGCTTCCGTGCACCGGTTCGAACATCCCGTGATCGGTGCCGATGTTGCCGCCCGAGGCGAAGCCCATCCCTCCCTGAAGGACCGCCGCGAGGTCGGTGATGATGTCGCCCATCATGTTGGTCGCGACGACGACATTGTAATGTTCCGGATTGCGGACCAGCCACTGCGCGAACGCATCCACGTAGGCATAATCGCGCTCGATCTCGGGATACTCCGCCCCGACCCGATCGAACGTCTCCCGGAAGAAGCGGCATCCTTCCATGACGTTCGATTTGTCGACGCAGGTCACCCGCCGCGCCCCGTCCTCGGGGGCACCCCGCGAGCGGGCCCGCGCGAGCTCGAAGGCATACCGGACGACTCGCTCCGAACCCTTGCGGGTAATGATCCGAGTATCGATCGCCACCTCGGTCTCCTCCGCCCTCCGGAGACGACCGCGCGCCGGTGTGTAGAGGTCCTCCGTGTTCTCCCGAACGATCACCATGTCGACGTTCTTGGGGGCCCAGACCTCTCGGTACTCGCCGCTGATCCGGTGCTGCACGCCCGGGTAGAGCTTGCAGGGCCGGACGTTCGCGTACAGGTCCAAGCCCTCTCGGAGCCCGAGCACCAGCGCTCGGCCGGCCAGGTCGCCGTTCGGCAGCGTCGCCCCCGGCCATCCGACGGCCCCGACGAGTATCGCGTCCGCCGAGCGGGAGGCCGCTTTAGCCTCGGGCTCCCATTCCCGTCCGGTCCGCAGAAAGTACTGTCCCCCGCCGGGAAACTCGGTACAATGCCAAGGGGCGGGTCCGCCCTGTGCGAGCGCGTCGAGCACGCGGCATCCTTCCCGGATCACCTCGGGCCCGGTGCCGTCCCCGGGGTAGACCGCGATCTCGTAGCCCGCTTCCTTCACGGTGGGCTCCCGCCCGCCGCCCGGGCCTCGAGCTCTCGTCGGACCTTCTCCACCAAGCCCCCGGCTTCGAGAAGGTCGAGGAGATGGTGGGGAAGAGGAGGGAACGAAACGCTGGCGCCCGTCCGAAGGTTCGTGACTCGCCCCGAGGTCATCTCGATGCGGGCAGTATCGCCCTTTTCGAAGATCGCGTGTACGCCTCGGGCCTCGACCGTGGGGATCCCCAGGTTGATCGCATTCCGGTAGAAGATCCGGGCGAAGGAATCGGCGACGACGGCGCCCACTCCGATCGCCCGCATTGCCTGGGGGGCGTGTTCCCGGCTCGAACCGCAGGCGAAATTCTCGTCCGCGACGATGATATCGCCGGCCCGTGCTTCGTGCGCGAACTCCGGCAACGCGATTTCAAAAACGTGCTTCTTGAGCTCGTCGGGGTCGATGATAGTGAGGTACTTGCCCGAGATGATCTGGTCCGTGTCGACGTCCGCCCCGAGTGTCCAGACGCGTCCTTCGATGACGTCCTTCATCCGGACCTCTACAAGAGCTCCCGCGGGTCCGCGATCTCGCCCTTGATGGCCGTCGCGACGACCGCGGCGGGCGACATGAGATAGATTCGGGCCTCCTTCGCCCCCATGCGGCCGGGGAAATTCCGATTCGAGGAGGAGGCACAGACCTCGTCGGGCGCGAGGATTCCCATGTTCCCCCCGAAGCACGCGGAACAGCTCGAATTGGTGAAGACCGCGCCGGCGTCCGTGAACGTCTCGATGATTCCTTCGTGCAGACACTGGTCGTAAATCGGGGTCGAGGCGGGGGAGACGATGAACCGCACTCCGTGCGCGACCTTCCGTCCCTTCATCAGCGCGGCTCCCTCCCGAAGGTCCTCGATCCGCGCGTTGGTGCAAGACCCCAGGAAGACCTGGTCGACCTTGACATGCTCTCGAACGACGTCGGTCAGCGGCCGGACGTTGTCGGGCGAGTACGGGCACGCGACCATCGGCGGCATTCCGTCGACGTCAATATCGATCGTCCGCTCGTACTGGGCGTCGGAGTCCGCCGTCATCGGATGCATGGGATGTTTCGCCGTCTTGGCGAGATATTCGAACGTCTTCTCGTCGGGCCCCACGATCCCGGTCTTCGCCCCCATCTCGGTGGTCATGTTGCAGATCGTGAAGCGCTCGGGCATCGAAAGGCCCCGAATGGTCGGGCCGGTGAACTCGACGGCCTTGTAGGTGGCCCCCGTCGTCCGCACCTCTCCGAGAACTCGCAGGACCAGGTCCTTCGCCGTGACCCCTTTCCCGAACGAACCCCGGACCCGTACCTGGATCGTCGGAGGCACTTTGAGCCAAAGTCGTCCGAGCGCGAGCACCGCGGCCATCTCGGTCGGTCCGATACCCGCCGACACGGACCCCATGGCGCCGAGCATGTTGGTGTGGGAGTCGGTTCCTACGGCCAAGTCCCCCGGTACGACCCAGCCGTTCTCCGCGAGGATTTGGTGGCAAATTCCGTGCCGGCCGACGTCGTAGAAGTGGGTGAGTCCGGTCTCGGCGGCGAACTTGCGCAGGATGCGGTGGAGCACGGCCGCTCCCTCGGTGGAGGCGGGTACCCAATGGTCAATGGCGATGACGACCCGGTCCGGGTCCCAGACTTTGACCGCGCCCATCTGATGGAACGGGGCCACGGTCTGGGCTCCTTGTTCGTGCATCATCGCGAGGTCGACGGACCCCTCCACGATCTGACCGGGGACGACGTGGTCGAGGCCCGAGGCCCGCGACAACACTTTCTCGGCCAGAGTGGCACCGTGTCCGCGCGCGTCGCTCATGCACTCACCGGCCGAATCCCGAGCGCATCCACAATGGTCCAGAACTCGGCGTCGCTGAGACCCGGACTCTCGAACATGGCTCGATAGTAATGGAGGAATTTGCGAAGCCCGCTCTTCGACTGGGATTCGGTCTCCGACTTCACCCGCGCCAACAGCTCGAGGAGAAGCGGGTCCGCCGCCGATATCCCGCGCTCCTTCAGCTTCTCAACGAGCGCCGCCTTTCCGGTGTGCTTTCCGAGGATCATCTTTCGTACTCGACCGACCGCCCCCGGCTGAAGAGGTTCGTAAGTGAGCGTGTGCGCGAGGATGCCGTGCGTATGGATTCCGGCTTCGTGAGAGAAGGCATTGTAGCCGACGAGCGCCTTGTTCGCCGCGACCGGCACCCCGGAGAGTTCCTCGACCAGACGAGAGAGGTCATGGATCTTTTCCGTCTTGATCCCCGTCCGAATCCCGTACAAGGTTTCGAGACCCAGGACCACCTCCTCGAGCGCGGCGTTGCCCGCCCGCTCCCCGATCCCGTTGACACAGACGTGCGGCGCGCGGGCGCCACATTCGATGGCGGTCAGGGTGTTCGCGGTGGCGAGGCCAAAGTCGTTGTGACAGTGGACCGAGAGGTCCTTCGGCTTCACACGGCGTTGGAATTCGGTGAGATACCAACGGAATGTGAGGGGCGTCATGATTCCGACGGTGTCCGCGACGACAAGTCGGTCCGCCCCCGCGTCCTGGACATCTCGGTAGAGCCGCTCGACAAAGTCGAACGGTGCCCGGACGGTGTCTTCGGTCACGAACGCGACGTGGAGGCCGGCCTCCTTCGCCTGACGGACGGTCTTGACGGACGCCGCGTGGACCTCGTCCTGGCTCATCCTCAGCTTGAACTTCAGATGGACGTGGCTGGCGGCGACGAAGATCGCGATGTGGGTGACCCCGCTCTTGATCACGGCGTCCACGTCGGACGGAACGGTTCGCGCCGCGGCCAAGATCTTGGCTTTCAAACCGGCCGCGGCCACCTCCCGGACCGCTCGGGCCTCGTCGGCCGAGACGACGGGAATGCCCGCGTTGATCACGCCGACCCCGATTTCCGATAGCGCGGTGGCGATCCGCAGCTTTTCTCCCGGTGAAAAGTGGACCCCGGGCATCTGTTCACCGTCTCGGAGGGTCTCGTCCCAGATCTCGATCCGGGGATGGATGCGCCGCTGGTGGTGGGTCTCGGAGTGGTAGTTCTCCACCAGGCGGGTCTTCGCCATTCTTTCTTCTACGGGACCCGGCGAATTAACGTTTGTTGGCGCGCGAACGCGACGTTCGAAGCGGAATCCCGTTCCGGCGAGATGAGTACTTAAATAGCCACCTGACCTGAAACTGCGTACAAGTCGGCGACGACCTGTTCCTGGAGAATTCGATGTCCCCCGCGGCCGCCCAAATCACTCCGCTTCCCGAGCAGTCCGGTCCCACCGCTCCACGGCCCCCTCTTGAGCTCAGCGACGTCAGCGTGATGATCGGGGGGCAGGGAGGCGATGGGACGCTCACCGTCTCGGACCTCTTGGGCAGGTACTTCCGCAAGAAGGGCCTGTACGTCTACACTTCGAGAAACGTCCTTTCCCGGATTCGAGGAGGGCACGCCGATGCGTCGGTCCGTGCCAGCCGGGACCCGATGGCCGCGGTCAAGTCCCATGTCGACGTCTTGGTCGCGTTCGACAACGAGGCCGTCGAGATGGGAAAGGCCGAGCTCGCCCCCCACGGTTTCATCATCTACGATTCCACCACCTTTCACATCGCGGATCCGCACTCGGCCGGATTTCCGTTCGCGACCCTGGTCGGAGGACCGCTCGGTCAGCCGATCTTCAAGAACACGGCGGCGTACGGCGCCCTCTCGGTGCTCTTTGGCTTCGACCCCGCCCTGACCCGCTCGGTGATCGAGGAGCGGTTCAAGCGACGCGGCGGCGAAGCGCTCGAGAAGAATCTGAAGGCGCTCGAGATCGGGCGGAAGGTGGCACTCTCCGCTCCCGGGGTCGAAAACCGATTCTCGCTGGCGAACGGGGATGCTCACGATATGATCCTCACGACCGGCAATCAAGCCGTCGCGCTCGGCTTTGTCGTCGGCGGAGGACGGTTTTTCGCGGGGTATCCGATCACTCCGGCCACCGAGGTCATGGAGTACCTTCAACGGTATCTTCCTCCGCTCGGCGGTGTCGTCCGTCAGGCCGAAGACGAGCTCGCGGCGATCAACATGGTGATCGGGGCGGCGTACGCCGGGGCCCGGGTCATGACTTCCACGAGCGGCCCGGGGCTCTCGCTCATGACCGAAGGGATCGGACACGCCTCCACCGCCGAGATCCCGGTCGTGATCGCGGACTGCCAGCGCGTCGGCCCGTCGACCGGGCAGCCGACCCGCCACGAGCAATCGGACCTTTCGCACCTGGCCAACCTCGGCCACGGCGAATACCCGCGCTTCATTCTCGCTCCCGCCGACCCGGTCGACTGCTTCGACCTCACGGTAGAGGCACTGAATCTCGCGGAGCGCTGGCGCCTACCGGTGATCCTTCTCCTCGACCAAGCGCTCTGTCAGAACACCACCACGAGCGCCCGCTTCGACCTTTCCAAGGTGCGCATCGACCGGGGAAAGCGGCTCTCCCCCGAAGCGACCGCGAAGCTCACCCAGTACAAAGTCTACGAGCACAGTTCGGACGGCCGGAGCGCCTACGCTCCTCCGGGAACACCGGGAGTTTGGTCCGAAGTGACGGGCAACGAACACGATGAGTGGGGACACGTCTCCGTCAACCCTGCGAACCGGATCAAGATGATGACCAAGCGAATGGAGAAGATGGTCCACGCGCGGGCGGAACTCCCGTCCTGCCGCCTCTTCGGACCTCCCGACGCCAAGGTCGGGATCATCGGATTTGGAAGCACCTCGGGGCCGATCCTCGAAGCCCAGGGCCTTCTCCAGCATCGCGGCGTAGCGACTCGTTATCTCCAGGCCCGTACGCTCTACCCGGTGCCGGTGCATGAGATCGACCCGTTCTTGAAATCGGTCGACGTCGTCTACGTGGTCGAGCACAATTACACGGGCCAATTCTCCCGACTCCTCCGGGAGACAATGCCCTGGCACCACGCGAAGCTCCGGCCGGTCGTGAAGTACGACGGGTTCACGTTCCGCGCCCCCGAGATCGTCTCCGCGATGAAGGAGGTGGCCTAGGATGGTGCAGTCCGCGAAGCCGGTCCCTCCGATCTGGTGTCCGGGCTGCGGGGATTTCGGCGTTCTGGCTGCGGTCAAGAAGGCGGCCGCCGAGCTCAAGATCCCCACCCACGAGCTCGTGCTCGTCGGCGGGATCGGTTGTTCCGGCTCGATCCACAACTTCCTCGAGATCAACGGGATCCATGCGCTCCACGGCCGGCTTCTGGCCCAAGCGGTCGGCGTGAAGCTCGCCAACCCCTCCCTCACCGTCGTGGCCGCCGGCGGCGATGGAGATGGGTACGCGATCGGAATGGGCCACTTCATGCACGCGTTCAAGAAGAACGCCTCCCTCCTCTACATCGTCATGAACAACGAGACCTACGGGCTCACCAAAGGCCAGGCCTCTCCGACCAGCCAGATCGGGTTCGAGGGGAACGTCGAACCCCCGTTCCATTCCATCCTGACGGCGCTCTCTATACCGGCGCCGAACTTCATCGCCCGGACTTTCTCGGGAGACCCGAAGACCATGATCGCGATCCTCACGGAGGCGCTGCGGTTCAACCGCGAGGGCCGGGGGTTCGCGTTCGTCGAGGACCTTTCCCCGTGCGTCACCTACAACGACACCTACAAACTTTGGCGCGAGAAGGTCCTCGACGTCTCGACCCTCGAGGGCTACGACCCGACCGACCGCAAGGCGATGTTCCGGCTCTGCCTCGAGACGACCGAATCCGGGCGGATCCCCATCGGCGTGATGCATCGGCCGAGGGTGGCCGCGCGGGACGGTCTCGAGGTCAAGCTGGTCGGCGAAGGCCCCGGGCCCGTGCGGTCCGATATCGAGCTCGCTCCGAACCTTGCGGCCTACCAGAAGCTCCTTTCGGGGCTCGCGTAGGCACCCCGCCCGGTTGCCCTCGGCGCGAGCGCGCAGGGGGTGAGCACGATCTGGCTCGGAATCGATGACACCGACAGCCCCGAAGGGGGCTGCACCACCTGGGTTCTCACGGAACTGCTCGCGCTCGCCCGGGAGGAGGGGGTCGACCTCATCGGCGAGCCGCGCCTCGTTCGGCTGAACCCGAATATCCCGTGGAAAACGCGCGGCAACGCGGCGCTCTCGGCGCGATTCGGACGCGGGCGAGGTCCTCGACGACGTCTCGGGGAGGTCTCTGGCCGCCCCCTGTGGAGCTATCGGGACGGCGGCCCGCTTCGGGCGTTGCGGGAGAACATCTTCCTCGATCGAGCCTGGGAACGCGTGCGGGAGAGCTCCCGACTGGGAGAAGCCCACACCGACCCGGCGTTGGTCGCCGTCCGCCACCAGCTTCCGGCGCAAATGTACTACCGCGCCGTGCGAGAAGTCGTTCCGGTCGAGGAGATTCATCGCTACCTCGACTCCGTCGGGGCCGTCGTCCACGCCGAAGGGGACGGGCGCGGAGTCGTCGGCGCCAGTGCCGCGATTGCGTGGCCGGGGCGACGGGTCACGTGGGAGATGATCGCCTACCGCCCCCTCGCTCACGAGGGCGCCCGGCGTCGGGTAGATGCCGAGTCCGTGCGCTCGGTGGCCCGGGCGCACCCTCGGCTGTTCCTCAGCCACGACCCACGGACCCGGCGCTTGCTCGTCACGCCCCATACGCCCTGCCCCATCCTGTTCGGGCTCCGGGCGACCGACTCGGAGTCACCGCTCCAAGCTCGGAGCGGCGTGATCTCCGAACCCGTGGACCGGTGGGTTCTCTACCGTACGAATCAAGGCACCGGTGATCATCTCCGCAGCCGGCTCGCACGGGAAGTCGGTCCGTTCGAGTCCGGCCGAGTCTCGGGCCGCGTCCTCGGGGAACCGCGGGTTCTCCACGGGGGCCACGTGCGTCTTCGAATCGAGGACTCCGAAGGCACCGCTCTCGAAACGGTCGCCTTCGAGCCCACGAAGACCCTTCCCGCGGTCGTCCGAGCCCTCTCGCCGGGAGACCGGGTCGTCATTTGGGGAAGTCGGGACTCGAGCCCGGTGCTCAAGATGGAAGGCCTTCGTGTCGTTTCTCTCGTTCCTCGCTGGAGCGCTCCCTCACCGCCTTCCTGCACCGAGTGTCACCGGCCGACCCGGTCGATGGGCACCGTTCGCGGGTACCGATGCCCGCGATGTCACCGCCGATATCCACCCGAAGCGGCCCAGCGGGTTCGCAAGCCCCCCACCCTGCGGACCGGGGTGTATCATCCGACCCCCTCCGCGCGTCGCCACCTCGCTCCGCTCGGCCCCGAAGCGTAGAGCGTCTTTCCGCGCTCACCGAGAGCTTTTGAGTTGGTCCCCACATTCAATTCGCTGGGTCCGGCTCCATGGGAGCGCGCATCGGCACGACGACACTGTCTCGCGTCTTCGTTTTGGTGGCCGTTCAAGGCTTGCTCCGCCGATTCGGATTCCCCCGTCGCCCAGGAAGGAGCTAGCGCCCTTCCATGGCGTCGTGTCCCGCGTGCGGCTCGGAAGTGACGCCGGAATCGCAGAAGTGCCCGGAATGTCAACTTTCCGTGACGCTCTTCTCGGCCGTTCGAGAGGCCGCCGGTACCTCCCCCGATCAGGACCCCACCTACATTCGGACCATCGGAGAGTTGTTGGCCACCGTCGATCTCGGAAAACCGAGCGTCGCTCCCGCCCTGGCCTCTTCGCACGGCCTGATGAGCCGACCCAAGCGCCCCGCGACGGCCGGTGGCCCTCCTCCCGAGCACCCCCGGACCGCGAAGGCGATCGCGCCGCTGAAGGACCTTCCCGAGCTCCCCTCCGGCAGGACGGACGCGCAACTCCGCAAGCGGATCCGAGAATACTTCGAGCTCGGCCGACGGATGGGCGCCGATTTCACGGACTTCGAACTTCGCTCGAACGCGGCGACCCTCGCGGGGGACGAGAACTCGCTCGACGTGCTGGCCCGGGAGATGTTCGTCCACCTGGTGAGCGGCCTCGCCGAGGAGTTCGAGGCCACGATCGCTCAGCGCAACGAGCTCACGCAGCTCGTGCCCACGCCGAGCGCCGACGTCGAGCTCGACGCGATCCGCGAGTCGATTCGCCTCGGGGACTTGCCCGGTGCCCTGCGACGCCTCACCCACGTCCGGGACGAACTCCTGCGCGTGGAAGAGGAATGGGAGGTGGGCCGGATCCTCGTCACCGAATGCGACCTGCTCGTCCAGACCATCCGCGAGCTCGGCGGGGACCCCGCTCCGGCCCAAGGTCCTCTCGAGGAAGGGAGAAAATTCCTCTCCCGAGGACGTCGGACCGAGGCCGAGAAGCTCCTCGCTCGGGCGGCGGTCGCACTGTGGACCGTTCTCGAACCCCGGTTCTTCGAGGACCTTCGACGCATCCGGGACCGGTTGAACGACGGTCGAACCTCCGGAGCCGACATCGCCCCCGCGGTCACCGACCTCCGGGACGTCGCCACCGAACTGCGGCAACGCAACTTCGTCGGAATGCTCGTCGCCTTCCGTCGCCTGCGGGCATTCGCCGACCGGCTCACGCCGCTCGGGTCGGTCGACGTGGGGGCCGGCGTCCTCGCGAGCGGCGTGCGTTCCGGCCCGTCGGCATAGCTAATTAACCGGGCGGCGGTCTTCCGGCCGTGCCGTTCGACGCCTTGCGAGGATTCCGAGACTATCCGCCGCCCGAGGCGGGGGCCCGCTCGGAGATCCGCCGTCGGATGAGGGCGGCGGCCCGTCGAGGAGGCTACGTCGAACTCGAGACGCCGTGCGTCGAGAGCTTCGAGCTTTACCAGACGAAGAGCGGGGAAGGCATCGCGGCCCAGACCTGGATGTTCCACGACAAGGGAGAGCGGTTGGTGGCGCTCGTACCGGAAACGACTCCGTCGCTCGCCCGCGTCTTCGCCGCGCGGGCGAAGTCAGAGCCGCTCCCCGCCAAATGGTTCACGGTGTCGAAATCCTGGCGGTACGAGGAACCCCAGGCCGGAAGGACGCGGGAGTTCCTGCAATTCAATCTCGATATCCTCGGAGTCCCGGGGGTCGAGGCCGAGACCGACATCCTCGCGACGACCGCCCTCCTCCTCGACGACGTCGGGGCCCAGGGCCTCTATGCGTTCCGGGTGAGCGACCGAGCCATCGCGGAAGGCCTCGGGCGCCGGGCCGGAGCGAAAGAGACCGGCCCTTTCTTCCGGGCGGTCGACCAGTACCGCAAGATCCCTCCCGCGGAGTTCGAAGGAGAACTTGGGGCCGCCGGCGTCTCGCCAGATCGGGTGGAGGAGCTCCGCTCCTTCTTCGAGAGCGCCGGCACCGGGATTCCCGCAGCGAACCTCGACCGGTTCCTCTCCGAGCTCTCGCGCGAGGGTCTCGACACCCCGGCCCTGGAGGGGGTCGAACGGCTCCGCAAACTGTTTTCGCTGCTCGAGCGGGCCGGACTTTCCGACCGCACCGTTTTCGACCCCACCGTGGTGCGCGGCCTGGCCTACTACACCTCGATCGTCTTCGAGGGGTACGCGAAGACGGGGGACTCCCGGGCGTTGTTCGGAGGCGGACGGTACGACCACCTCATCGAATTGTTCGAGGGCCCTCCGACGCCGGCCGCGGGGATCGCCATCGGGGACCAGACGCTCGAGATCCTGCTCAAGAACGCCGGTCGCTGGCCCGAAGGCGAGCCTCCGCTCGATACCTTCGTGGCGGTGGCGGTCCCCGACCCGGCCCTGCAGGCCGAGGCGATCGCGATCGTGCAGGAGCTGCGGCGCGCCGGACGGAGCGCCGACTGCGACCTGCTGTCTCGGAACCTTTCGCGTCAGCTCAAGGAGGCGGCGCGCCGCCGGAGCCGCCGTGCGCTGATCCTGGGCCTGCGGGAGGCGGCACCGGGTGCGCTGGTCGAACGTGATCTCGCGACGGGTGAGCAGCGTGAGGTCGCTCGGAGCGCGGCGGTACGATCGGAGTGATCCCTTCGAACGTTTCCCCGTCCCAGAGGAGAATCCCCGGGGGCGACTCCGCGCCCTCCACATATCCGTACCAGTAAACGACCGCTCCTTCGCCGAAGATCTCGGTGTACGGGCCGAGCTGGCGTCGTAGGTTCTTCCGCAGCTCGACGTCGTCCCCGAAGTTTGCCTTCGATTCGATCCACGTGAGCTTCTGGCCGTAGAAGATGATCGGCTCGTCAAGGAGCGCGTCCGGGGTCTTCGCGTACTTCCCCCGAAGGTCCTTCTCCGTCCGGAAGCCGATCCCGTGCTTCTCGAGCCACCGTTGGAGGCGGTCTTCCCCCTTGCGACCCCGCTCCCGCTGCAGCTCCATCCCGTGCGGAGAGTAGATCATGTCCGCGGCGAGGAGCTCTTCGATCTCTTTGCGGAGCCGCGCGTCCGGGGCGGTCTCGGGATGCAGGAACGCCCCCCAGACCTTCTTGCGCGGGATGCCGAGCTCCCCGAGCATCTGTTGGCCCATCAGCACCGGCGGGAACTTCCATTCCCGCGCGATGTCGAGGACGGAGCGGCCGCGCTTCCACTGGGACACGAGCTTCGGCAGCTGGCGCTTGACGACGTAGAATCGACGGGTCGCGTCCCGGGTGACCCGATGGGTGTGGATGACGAAGAGCAACTCCTCGTCCCGGTGCTCGGTGTGGGCAATGCGGTGCACGTCCTCGTAGGTGACGAGGGAATCGTAGAGGCGCTGGTAGGTCGCTCGGTCCATGGAGGTACGCAGTCAGTAGATGGCGCCCCGAGCCGCGAGCGGGTAAAACGTTGCGCCGAAGGACGCGGGGTGGCCCGGGCGGTTTCCGAATCTCATTCTCGCCAATCCATGCCGATGGTCCGGAGCCGAACCTTCGGGATCGGGGGAGGCCGGCGCTTATGCCGAAATCGGGCGACCCGCTCCGAGACCTCGCGGACGCGCGCGAGAGGGAAACCCGTCAGGGAAGCGATCTCTTCCTCCGTGCGAAGTTGTTCGAGGCCGTAGAGGATCTGGTCGACGTCCCCGTAGGAGATCCCGAGCTCCTCTTCGTCGGTTTGCCCTTTCCAGAGCCCCGCGGTGGGGGCGCGTTGCTGGATCGCTTCGGGCACTCCGAGCTCCTTCGCGACGCTGCGAAGGTCCGTCTTGTACAGGTCTCCGAGGGGAACGATGTCCACGCCGCCGTCGCCGTATTTCGTGAAGTAGCCGAGCAGGAGCTCGGACTTGTTTCCCGTGCCGGCGACGAGACGATGGCGCTCCCTCGCGATGGCGTAGAGGACGGTCATGCGGATTCGAGCCTTCACGTTCCCGAGCGACACCCGGTCGGTGAGCTCGGGAAGGAGTGCGCGATACGCTTTCTCGACCGTCTCGATCGGGACCGTTCGCGTTTCGATCCCGAGGTCGCGAGCGTACTCTTCCGTCTCCTTACGGAGCGCGTCCGGGAACGGGGCGTCGGGGAGGAGCACGCCGAGCACGTGCTCGGCACCGAGCGCGTCCCGGGCGAGGCGGGCGACGAGCGCACTATCGATTCCCCCGGAGAGTCCCACCACGACCCCGTCGGAACCCCCTCCGAGCGCGTGGGCCCTCAGGAACTGGTGGATGGTGTCGACCGCGTGCATCGGAAGCCGGGGCACGAGGCTGCTCACGCCTCTACCCCCAGCGGCATGTAGTCGAGCGTCGTCCGCCACTCCGACCGGCAGGGGCAGTCGAGTTCGTCGAGTCCGGAGAAATCCTGGGAGAGCGACGCCTCCTCGATCGCGGCGAGGACCCGGGCGTCGCATGCGCCGCAATTGTGCGGGCCCCGGGCCAACCCACCGGCGGTCGGGAAGGAAACGAGCCGCGTGGTCCCGCGGACCGCGGAGCCGTCGCGCAAGACGTCTACGAGCGACCAGAGCCAGGGCGGTCGGTATCGTCCTCGGTGGTACAACCACTCCACCACCGTGCCGTTCTGAATGTGCACGGGATTCACGGAGATCGAATCGAAGTGCGGGGCGGCTTCCCGAACCGACCGGACCACGTCCGCGACGGCTTCCGATTCCGTGAGGTAGGGCGGCTTGAGGAGCAGGTAGGCCTTCCGCCGGACCCCGAGCGGGCCGAGTCGGTCGGCCGCGGCGAGGTACTCGGAAGGAGGCGAGCCTTTGTTGACGAAGCGTCCGAGCACGGTGGGGTCGGTGGACTCGAGCCCGAGTGCCACCTCGATCTCGCCGGCGAAGGCCCCTCGCAACGGGTTGATGGTCTCGGGAAGCGCGAACTCCGGCAACGTTTCGAACAGGAATCGTCGGGCGCGCCCCGAGAAGGCCGCCACGATCGCCGCCCGGCTCGCCGGGTCGACCTCCCGGTCGTCGAGGAAGCTCCCCGAGGTGTAGACCTTGACGTACGGCTCGTCCCGGTAGCGAGCCAGAGCCCGGGAAAGTTGTTCCGCGAGCTCCTCCGACGTCGCGGACCGTCCCAGCGTATCCTTCGAGTATCCGCACATCGAACACCCTTTGACATCGGCCCAATAACAGCCGCGCGTCCGAAGGATCAGGACGAACGCGCGAACGCGCTCGGGCCCGATCGCCTCTGCCTCGACCCACTGGTTGACGTACCGACGCGCCTCGCCCGAAGGGGCCGGCTCGGGCGACGGTCCCGAGCGATGAAGCGACCGATCGATTCCGGCGTCACGATTCCTCGATGGCGATTTCGACGACGTCGTCGTCCTTGATGTGCAGAGTCTCTCGCAGCCAGTCGCGCGCGATGAACTCGATGACGTCCTTGTAGTGCGTCCGGTCGGGATGGATGAGGTGGCAGGGGTGTCCGTTCATCCGGGCGGGAAAGCACGTCGCCCCACCGAACGTCCGGCCGCTCGCGTGAAACCCGTCGATGCGCATCCCGCTCCATTCGGAGACCAGCGACGCCTTTCGAAGGGCTTGCGCCCCCACCCGCACGTTGAGCGTGCCCGGGTAGGGAGAGTATCCGAGGCGCTCGGTGAACTGGATGACGTACCCCGGCTGGCTGAGGTAGTACCGGCCTTCTCCCAACCCCGAGGTCACCTTGCCCGAGAGGGAGACCTTCGCCGGACCTTCGAAGATACGGCGATACCCGTGGTACTCGACGCGAAGGAGCTCCATGGCGGCCGGGGTCAGGAGAAGTCGCTGACGTCGTTGCGCCAGGGACCGGGTGAGGAGACCCTTCGCCTCGAGCGCGAGCAGGTAGCGGTCCGCCGCCTGTTGGCTGACCCCGATTCGTTCGCCGATCTCCCGGGAGGTGAAGACGACGGGGGCATGGTCACCGCCGGCGATCGCGAGCAGTTTCAGGACCGCGAGCGCCTCGCCCTTCGGGCGAGGACGACCGGAATCGAGGCTGGCGCCCGCGGACGGTCCCATTAGGACGACTTCCCTGCGGCGCCCTGCGGGGCGTTCAGGGTGACGACGTTCGACCCTCGCAGGACGACGCGGCCGAGGTGGCGAGTGACCTCGGAGGTCCGCTCCTCGGCATCCTCGAGGACGAGGTTCATGTGTTCGTCGACCCCGACGAGCTTGCCCGTCAGCGAACGCGTGTCCTTCAACTCGAGGGTCACGCGCTGCTGCAGCAGGCGCTCGACGACGTGGGTCGGGCCATCGACCATCGACCCGCGGACCCGGACTCGGCCCTTAAGCGTTTTCCGAGCAGGGCGAACGATATCTTGAGACCCGTATACGGTCGGGTGTGACACCGGCGCACGTCTCGAAAGGCCTGGACGACGTGGTGGTCGGCCAGTCCCAGGTCTCCTGGGTTGGAGGGAACACCGGCGACCTGGTCTACCGCGGTTTCGACGTACGCGCGCTCGTTCCGGGAGTGCCGTACGAGTCGATTGTCCATCTGCTCCTCTACGGTGACCCGCCCGCGGTCGACCCGTCGCCCGAGGTCGTCCTCGCGTTGAAGGCGAACCGAAACCCCCCCGCCGCGGCGGAGCGGGTCGTCGATGCCCTGACACCGCAACTCCCTCCCCTCGAAGCCCTCCGAACCATCCTCTCCTCCCTCGGGGACGGCACGTACGGTTACCCTCCTACCCTCGAGGAAGGGTTCCGACTCATCGCCCAGACGCCGGTCCTCCTCGCGCGGTTCGTTCGCCGATCCCGGGGTCAGAGTCCGGCGGGTCCTCGCTCGGAGCTTTCTCACGCAGCGAATTACCTATGGATGCTCAGCGCGACGGAGCCCACGGCGCAACAGGTTCGGGCCCTCGAAGGATATCTCTGCCTGCTCGCGGACCACGGGATGAACGCCTCGACGTTCGCGCTCCGGGTGGCCATCTCCACTCAATCGGACCTGATCAGCGCGGCGACGGCGGCTCTCGCCACGTTGAAGGGGCCGCTGCACGGGGGCGCGCCGAGCCGGGTCTCCGAGATGCTGGACGCGATCGGGACCCCCGAGCGGGCCGAAGCGTGGATCTCGGAGCGCCTTGCGCGCCGAGAACTCCTCTTCGGGTTCGGGCATCGGGCGTACAAGACCGAGGACCCGCGCGGCCTCGTGCTGCACCAGATCGCACGGTCCGTCGCCGACCCGGCCCGGTTCGCGCTCGCCGAGGCGGTCGAACGGGCCGCGCTCGCCGCGCTGCGTCGGGCCCGACCGGAGGCTCGACTGTTCACGAACGTGGAGTACTACAGCGCCCTCGTTCTCGAGGCGGTCGGTCTTCCCCGGGAGATGTTCACCCCGACGTTCGCCGTGGCCCGCGCGGCGGGATGGACCGCGCACGCGCTCGAGCAGGCGGCGGACAATCGGCTCATTCGGCCCGACGTCGAGTACATCGGACCGGCGAAAGGCCGCGAGTGGCCCCGGCCCATCGCCGTCCCGTGAGCGAGCGAGCCTCTACGGCTGGCCCTTCTCGCCGTTGTGGTCGGAGTCGACCACCTTGAAGTCGGCGTCGACGGGTCCCGTGCCCCCTGCCGGAGGAGGCTCCGAGGTCCCGCCCGTCGGGGGGGCCTCGCTATGGGCGGCCTCGGGCGGGGTCGCGGACTGGTAGAGCTTCTGGGCGACCGCGTGCAACGCCTTCGTGAGTTCGTCGGTCTGGTCCCGGATCTCCCGGAGCGTCGCGTCGCTCTTGCCGATGGTCGCGCGCAGGGCCTTCACTTTGTCCCGAAGGTCGTCCGCTTCCGGGCCGGAGATCTTTTCCTTCTGGTCGGCGACGACCCGCTCGGCTTCGTACGCGAGGGATTCGGCCGCGTTCCGAGCTTGGATGAGCTCGGCCCGCTCGCGGTCCTTCTCGGCGAACTCCTCGGCCTGGTGGACCATCTTGGCGACCTCGTCCTTCGAGAGCTTGTTGGACGCGGTGATCGTGATCCCCTGCTTGCGGCCCGAGGCGAGGTCCTTCGCCGAGACGTTCAGAATGCCGTTCGCGTCGATATCGAAGGAGACCTCGATCTGCGGGATTCCCCGGGGTGCCGGGGGAATTCCCGTGAGGAGGAAGCTCCCCAGCGGCACATTGTCGGCCGCAATCGGCCGTTCGCCCTGGTAGACCTTGATCTCGACCGTCGACTGGCTGTCCGCGGCCGTCGTAAAGATCTGGCTCTTGTGCGTGGGGATGGTCGTGTTCCGTTCGATCAGGTGGGAGGCGACACCTCCCAGGGTCTCGACCCCCAGCGAGAGGGGCGTGACATCGAGCAGGACCACGTCCTTCACTTCGCCCGCGAGGACACCGCCCTGGACGGCCGCGCCCGTGGCGACACATTCCATCGGGTCGACCCCGTGCTCGATCGGGCGGCCGATGCTCTGCTCGAGGAACTTCTGGACGATCGGCATCCGGGTGGGGCCACCGACCAGGACGACGCGGCTGATTTGGTCCTTCGTGACCTTGGCGTCCTTGATCGCCTGGTCAACCGGAGCCCGGCATCGGTCGACGATCGGCCGGACGAGCTCCTCGAGCTTCGCTCGACTCAGAGGCAAGGCGAGGTGCTTCGGTCCCTCGTGCGTGGCCGTGAGGAACGGGAGGTTGATCTGGGTCTCCATGGTCGAGGAAAGCTCGATCTTCGCCTTCTCGGCGGCGTCGCGCACGCGCTGCATCGCCATCTTGTCCGAACGGATGTTGACGCCGGATTCCTTCTGGAATTCCGCGGCGATCCATTCGGTGACCGCGTTGTCCATGTCGGTGCCGCCGAGCTGCGTGTCGCCGCTCGTCGACATGACCTCGAAGACACCCTCTCCGAAGTCCATCAGGGTGACATCGAGAGTGCCTCCGCCGAGGTCGAAAACGAGGATCTTCTGGTTCTTGCCGGCCTTGTCGAGCCCGTAGGCGAGGGAGGCGGCGGTCGGTTCGTTGATGATCCGAATGACCTCGAGGCCCGCGATCGCGCCCGCGTCCTTCGTCGCCTGGCGCTGGTTGTCGTTGAAGTAGGCGGGCACGGTGATGACGGCCTTCTCCACCTTGTCGCCGAGGAACGCTTCCGCGTCCCGCTTGATCTTCTGGAGAAGGAACGCCGACAGCTGCTGCGGCGTGTACTTCTTTCCGTGAAGGGTGTACTGGTAGTCCGTTCCCATCTTCCGCTTGAAAGCAGTGACCGTACCTTCGGGGTTCGAAATCGCCTGCCGACGGGCCGGTTCTCCGACGATCAACTGCCCGTCTTTGGTGAACGCGACGTACGACGGGAAGGCCTTGCCTCCGCCGACCGTGGTTCCTTCCGAGCTCGGAATGATGACAGGGCGCCCGCCTTCGAGCACGGCCGCCGCGGAGTTGCTGGTCCCGAGGTCAATCCCGATGATTTTCGACATGGTTGTGCTGCCGGGGACCCCGCCGCTGCGCCGCAGGAACCCCGTCTTCCTTCGCGATAAGTAAGAAAGCGCTCATATAAAAAGATAGATATCTGCCTGACTTTGGGATTTTAGCAAGACCACCAATTCGAGGTCGGAGGTTTGATTCCCAAACCCCCGATTACAATCACAGGAGAACAAAGGGGTTTTTCTGAACTCGAGAGGGGGGTGTGACCCCCTTCTATGGTGGTGGCGGCATGTCGTTGGAAGTCCCTCCCACCATGACTCCGTGGCCGCGCATCGTGATCTTCCTTGAGTGACGCAGGCTACAGGGCTGCTGAATCGGCTGGGTCATCACCAGGCCGCCTCCCCCAGGTGCGTCAGTGCGGGGGACCTAGGAATGAAGCTCGTCGGGCTCGGCTCGAGGCCGTGAAGATGAGCCTGGCTGATCACTACACCGACGTTGTAAGCGAGAATCTTCGCCAGGAGTTCGTTGAGCCGTGCGAACGTGCTCTTTGAGAGCAAAGGTTCACCGAGTTTCCGCTTAATCGCTGAGAATGTGGACTCGACGTTGCTTCGCTGGTGGTAGGCCGAGTCGAACTCGTCTCGTCTGAGCTGGAATTCGTGATACTTTCGGTTCCACATAGGCGAACACCTTGCCAGGCCACGCGAATTGACCTTGAACGGGACGTAGGGGTCGATCCCTAGTGCATCGGCCGCAGCGAGATTCCCGTGACTCAGGTAGGCCTTGTCGGCCGTGACTCGGTCGGGGGAATGCCCGATTTCGGTGAGCCGACGGAGGAGCGGGATGAATTCCGGCGAGTCCCCCCCATGCTCATCCGTAACCCTGACAGAAAGGACGACGTGCGACTTGACGCCCACCGCGAGGTGAGCCTTGACGAATCCGTGCCGTCGCTCCGGGGCATACTTTTCAGTGAAGTACGCCCCCATCGTCGACGTGGAGAATCCGGAAGAATCGATCGCGACTGTCCCTGCGTCCTCGATGTCCTTCAGTACGAGGCCACTCCGTTCGATCAGGTCCACAAGCACCCCCGTCGCCAGAGGCCGGTTGAAAAAGCGGGAAGGGACCGAGTAATTCGGGACCCTACTAAGAAGCCCCTTCCCGTCCTGATTCAGGGCGACCAGTAGCCCCCGGGGGCGGCGGGTCGATTGGTTGAGGTGTACCTTACGCACGGCCATCATCACCTGAGTCCGAAGCGGGATTACCGGCCGACCGCGCTTGGCCCTCGGCCACGGCGTTTCGTGAAGTCCGCCAACTAAGTCCCAAAGGTAGCGGTCGAACACTTGATGTTCGAGCTGCTGCCCTCGATCATACGCTCCCCAGTCAGGCTGTGTGTAGGTGGGCCTCGTCGGTTCGGCCGCCGCGTCGTAGATAGGAGGCGGATTGGGGTCGAGCCAAATCACTGTCTCGAGGATGTGCTTACAGGGAGTATTCCGATCGAGCCACGCGGGGCATTCACAGCTCCAACCGTCGGCATCAGCGACGACTTCGTAGTTCCTCAAGTCGTCAGAGGACCGAACGCTGAAACGGAGCCGACCCTCCGCCCGCACTCGCTCACGCTTAGTCGAGAGCAGCCTGATTGCCCTGGCTTCAGTTTCCCCGTTCCAGGTCCCTCGTGTCCCATTCATAGGTCTCTAAATAGACCTATACGCCCGGTTGTATTTAAGGATGAGGTCTATACATCGCCCTCCTGATAGGCCACTTATATGACCCTGAGCGCGTCTAGGCGGGTCTGGAGGTCGTATGCCGAAGGCTTTCGAATCTAAGGCGTTCAAGGCGTCCCCGGGCTCTGACTCGCTGAAAACGACGGTTCCGCAGTCGGTGGCGACCGTCCTAGGACTTGAGCCCGGCGATTCGATTTCCTGGGAAGTGGACGTCACAGGCCGATCAGCTATGGTTCGTAAGGGCTCGGGCGCCTCACCATCTCTCACGAAAGGGGCGGCAGCCAGGAAGCGGAGATCACCAACAATCTCGTCGTGAGGGTAGTCTCGTCTCTAGCGAAACGTCGGGACGGAAACGAGCAGTCAATTGCTTGATGGCAGGTGACAGGGCATCTTACACCGAAGTCGATCTCAAGGACCCCTGAGTTTGGTGGCTGCTCCCGGATGTCGACAACTAGTCCCGCCCTTCTGTCGGAAGGTCCCTTCGAGGTTGACTCATCGAGGAGAGGGCGGAGCCTCCTTGTGACGAGTGCCCGGGGACTAATGTATTGGTAACCGTGGCCACGTTCGGGCGCGTCGAGCTAGCCATAGAGTACCGGGGGATCGTACTTTGGTTGCCCCAGGTTGATTGCTCCGGTCGAATGGTAAGAAATTTTCCCAGCGTCCGGAGCGTTTGGATCGAGGACATACACCCCGGAGGAGCGGACCACGACCCTGTCGATAGGGTGAAATTGCGTTCCGTCGGTGATGAAGACGTCCCGATCAAAGGACGGGCTGGCCATGCTCACTCCACAGTCCTCGCTTCCGGTCACGCCCTCGGAGGGAAGGCTGCGGCAAAGGGTTGACGTACGTTGGAAATCCAAGGTTGTTCAGGTTTGCTTCGAGAACGGTAGCCCGAGCGATCAGAGATTCGCGAGAATCGTGCTATCAGCTGACTCGCCTATAGAGGGAGGATCGAGAACACCGGCGCGGTTGTAGCCCATTTGGCAGTCAGAGTGTGGTTCGCACCAACGAACACCTGCAGGCCAGGGAAAAACGAGCTGCCTAGACCCTGCCCATCGAGTGTCAACGCGCTGATTCCGCCAACCGTGGTCATCACGTAAACCGCGTCGAATGGGAGAAGCGGGAAGGTGTAGATGGAGGCTCCAGCGGTCACGCTGTATCCGGGGACAGGGTTCACGTTGGCTACTTTGAACAGAAGGATCGTGCCCGCAAGGAGCGAGAGGCCCGAGTAGCCCTTTGCCATGTAGCCTCCTTTCACTACGATATCACTCGGCGGAGCACCCCCCGAACCGTGCAGTTCGATTAGGTTCCCACTCCCCGTGGAATCCGGCCAGTTGCAATCCGTGAAGTAAACGTGATCAGCGTTGTTGATCACCACATCGTAGTTGCCTGGGGCCGTATTCGTGTTGAACGAGCAAGCGTCAAAGACGATGAACTGGGGTCGTCGCAAGCTCGCACTGTCGTAATAGATGTTTACACCCGCCTGCATGTTCACAAAATAACAGGCGAGAAATTCTATCTGCTGTAACGTGAAAAAGGCAGCTGGATCTGCTGGGCTGATGGCGAAGAATTGAGTCGTGGCCGAGTTGTTGGAGGCAAACCAGCAGCCGTGGAATACGATATCAGTCCCTCCGCTGATGATGCCGATGCCATCCTGGTAGGTGGCAGTGTCAAAAATGCAATCAGAAAATTTCAGTGCCAGGCCGTCTTGAATAGTAAGGTCAGTTACGCAAGTTAAGATCCAGCAGCCGGACGTGATGATGCCTTGGTTCTGAACCGTCGTCGAAGAGCGATCGAACCAGAGTCCCTTGGTGCAGGCTAGAATGTAGCAACCTGAGATACTCACGTTAACGCAATCCTGAAGGTAGATTCCGTAAAAAGGGGTATTCTCCTGGTTCGTGATCACAATGGACCGTATGGAGCTTCCTCTAACGGCGGTGAGGTTTAGGCCGGTGTTCACTCCAACAATAAGTATGTCGTCGAGCAGCAGGAAGTCTACGACGTAACCCGTCCCTGCTGTTGCCGTTATTCCCGTGGAACTCGCCCCATTGTTCCCAATGATTGCGAGATGAGCAATCGTGATGTTGTCTATGTTCGCTCCCTTCGTCGTGTCGAAGTAAAGGAGGCTACCGCTTGAGGAGAACCCGGCGAGGGCTTGGATGACAGATTGTCGACCTTGACCGGTGAGGGTTGCGTAAGACTCCAGCATGATAGGGCTAGTTATGTTGAATGTCCCTTCTAGCAATACGACCGCCGCGTCATTTACGTAACCATAGTTCAACGCTTCCTGGATGCCGCTCGTAGAAGTCATTACACCCCCGACTGTGCTGTCCGGTCCGAAGTCGGCTCCGTTGTTCGGAATCGTCGCCAAACCATTCTCAATCCCGCCAGGGGAGACTGTCACGAAAGGCTTACCGGACTCCGCTATCGAGGACCACTCGGTAATGACCAGCGCGATTAAGATGGCAACGTGATTCTGGCTTGCGCTGAGTGTCTCCGCAAAAGTGTTAGACCCAGTAACGCCTCTGAGCAAGTAACTCTGGTGAACCAAGTAGCTGGTCGATGAGCCTGGGATGTCGAGGTAACCGCTCGTCAGGCCCGAGGTCGTGACCGCCGGTGTCGTGAAAACGTGTCCAATCATGATCACCGCAGGGTTGGAAGCCGTAGCGCTTACGCTCACCGCGCTAGAATTAGCTGATTGAGCCGTACCCGCCGCGTCAAACGCCGAGACTCCAGAATATGACCCTGCAGCAACGGCCCAGCCGCTGGTAGCGGAGGAGAGGGTTATCGTGATCGTGTTGGAGGTCGAGGCGGACGGGCTCGGCGCGGTCCAGACTTCTCCGGAGATTCCGGTCCCGTGCGTCCGAGTCCTGTTCGAGTAAGTATTGCCGGCACTGTCCGTGATGGATCTGACCGTAACAGTTGCGCTTGGGATCGAGATGCCTATCACGATCACGTCCTTGGCTACTGAAGTCAGTGCGCCTGTTGTCAAAGTGGACATCGAACTCGATTGCGCGGCCGTTACGGAACCACTGAGGCTAGGCATCTAAGGTCCCCCGGATGACCTGTCGCGCTTAAGGGGGAGGCACCGGATATAGCTTCCGGGCCTTTGGTGGGGAGACCATGACGATCTGGCAGCCGAGGCATCCGAGGTTATGGACCCGGATTCGAGATGCTGATTTTTCGCCTCCTCGGCCTCAAAGAAGGGTCGGATTCTTACTGGAGATGGATAAAACGACAGCCAAATCGACTAAACGACACGTCAAGGATTGAACGACACCTTCCGCACGGTGATAGTAGCCAGAAGGTTGTGGGCTGTTGTTATTCTGTTACGCGTCTTAAGCCCGCCCTTCCTAGATTATCATTGATGTCCAGTTTCCGAACGGGATTGATTTTCATCGCTCGATACTTGGACGGACGCACAGAGCTAGATAGAGTAACGGCTGGAACCCCCACTGTATTCGAATACTGAACGCAGAGGGCCCCGGTCGCCTGGGCCGCTTCTGTCGATGAACGGACCGGGGTCTGCTAATCTGTTTCGACTCGGGAGTCCTCTTTCTTGGGCAGTTCGGAGAACGGCCGATCGTAACGGTGATCGACTAAGGTGTCGAGATCGACAAGCGGCTCCCGCAGAACTACGATTTGCCGGAGAAACCTCTGAACCGTTGGGAGTAGGGCGATCCGTTGGGATACGGAGATTTCCTCCCGGTCCTCGACTCGATTGGACAGACAAGCGAATAGCACGGACCTGCCGTCGGTCGTGAAGAGAAACGGGTTAACCCGGCAGTCAGTGACGAGCAAACGAAATAGTTCGGGAGCCGTCGCCGTCTCTACAAGAACTCCCCGAACAAATGCGAGCGCTTCCGGGAAGTTGCTGGCCCAACGTGAACAAGCGGCCGGGTCGAGGAAAGACCGGAACTCCCCCACCCCACCGCGCACAAGGCGGCGTTCCCGTGTCCCTTGGGCGATTCGATGCATCCATGCAGATGAGCCGGATACCCGGCCGGAAGGAAGCTGGCGCGTCAGCATAGAGTGAAGCGCCTCACGGTCTGCTTTCGAAAGCCCTGCAGACGGGCCTTCCCCGGTCCGGACTGCGGACGGAAGGGAATGGGGGTAGGCCAAAGTGCTGTTAAGGCCCGAGATCTGGGCCCACGACGCCTCAAAATCGAAGAAAACGGGAACAGTGGGTTCTCTCGAATCACAATCAAGGAAGAATATGTCTCGGCAGACTGTTGGATTACCCAATAGTTCGTGCAGAGCGGAGACGCCTTGCAATTCCCTTAGAAAGAAGACCCCAAACATGGCGTCCTTGAAGGCCCATACGTCGACTCCTCCCTCATGCGACCGCCACGTCGCGAGGGCGCGGGATTGCATCTCGGCATATGGGTGGCCGAAGGCAAAGGTAACAATCGGCCGGCCCAGAACCGCCGGATCGGGAAGATAGCGCTCCTTGATCGAACCCCGAGCAACAAGTCTCTGGTGAATGGCTTGCCGCGTCCTCCGGGGAACGCGATCGTTAGTGGAGACGTTGCGGGGGGTTCCTGAGCCAGCCAAGAGCTCGGCAATGACGATGGCCTCCGCACGGGAAATCTCTCGCAAAGGGCAGGACCACTAGCGACCTCTAGCTTGAGCGGTTGGATTAGCCTTCCGAGAAGGAGTTCGAAGCAGGAGTCAGACCAGATCAGAAAGGGAGTCTTCCTCGGCCGCCTCCGAGCTTGGTGACCCTGGTGGAATCACTGGCCTCCCGCGTTGCGTCGGACTGGGCGAATCTGGGCCCGAGGGAGAGGCCGTTCTCGGTGAGACTCGGTAGGCTGAATACAAGTCTGACCGGGGGCTGGTTGAACTCCTTCGACCCGAGTTCAGAACGACGGCGACCAGCACAATCGCCACGAGGGCGGCTATCAGCCCTCCGAGGAGGAGGGGCGATTCCAGGAACGACCAAATCGACTGAGATCCGCCGCTGACAACCTCCACCCTCACCTGATGGGTGGCGTGGTGCCCGGCCAGATCTTGGACTGAGATCGAGATGTTGTAACTGCCCACTCGGGTGGGAGTGCAGACTACCTGCGGAGCATCGACGGAGGCGCATCCGGGTGGCAGGCCGACGTAGTTGTACGTGAGTGTCTCGTCGCTTCCGTAAACGTGGACAGAAAGACTGAATGCGTGATTAACCGTGGTTCGAGCGGGGACCGCCACGGTGAACTCGAAAACGATCTCGAGAGGGGTCGATGAGTTGGTCGATACCCCGTTTTGGTCGGTGACTGTTGCGCTCAGATTGTAGTATCCGGCCTGGGTAGGGAAGCAACCGATTGTCGAGCCGTTGACCGAGACGCATCCGGGAGGGAGACCGACGTAAGCATACGTGTAAGGGGCTACGCCGCCCGTGGCGTTTACGTCGATCGCAATCGATTGACCGAGAACAGGAGTCGCGTTCGAAACGGAGAGCGCCACTTGGAGTGCCGTATCGATCGAAACCAAGACTGTGCTCTTGGTCGAAACTCCTGCCGAATCGTTGACCCAAACTTGTGCGGAGTAACTCCCGGGGGTCCCGTACGCGTGAAAGGGGTTCTGAGCGTCGGAAGACCCCCCGTCCCCGAAAAGCCAAGCGAAGGTGTCGGGGCCTATTCCACCGGATGGGTTCGAGGCGAAGCTCATCAACACGCCCGCGTCGGTTCGGTTCGGGGTCGCGGTCGCGGAAGCCGTTATCGGGCCGTCAACGGTCAGCATCGTCGCGGCCTCCGCGCTATACCCTGCGCTGTCGGTGACAAGAACGTGGACCGCGTAAGCGCCGGGACGATTCGGCGTGCACATTAGATTCGATGTGTTAGAGGTGACGCAGCCTGGGGGGAGGTCGGCATAGGTGAAGTTCGAGGGCCCTTCACCTCGTGTTGAGTTTACTTCGAACATGGTGGTCGAGGCCGAGGACGAGTCGATTTCCACCACGTCGGGGTTCGCGGTGAAGGATGATATAGTAGGGTAGAAGTTGGACCCGTTGATCACCCAGACATAGCCGGATGGATAGTCCACATAATCGTACGTGACATCAACCAGTCCGGCTGCGGGATCGAATGTCGCTCCCAAGAGATTCGCCCCGTTAAATGACGGGTATATCGATTCGATGACGGAAGTTCCATTGATTACTGAAACCTCCTCGCTCGATGTCAAGCCATACCCGCCCCAAGCGGAGTAGACGTATCCATTGATGGAATCAAACGCGATTCCTGCGGCCGTGCTGTCGGCAGCGACATTCGGTAGCGATATCGATGCGACGACCGACGCTCCACTAATCACGTAGACGTGGCCCCCCGTTGCGTTGGTCCCCGCGACGTAGACTCGTTGATTCGCGGAGTCAAAAGTCGCTACCGACGCTCCTTCGAGGGGTATCGATGTGGTAATCGCTGTCCCATGAATCACCGAGACGCACTCCGAACCACCTGAACATTGATCGGTAAGGTAGACATTTCCGTTGGAGGAATCGAAGGCGGCCGAATTTGGATCTGAGTTAGGGGGGAGAGATATCGATGCGACGACCGAACTCCCATTAATCACCGAGACGTTGGCCGATCGCTCGTTTGCAACGTAGACCTCTTCGGTGGCGGAATCAAAGGCGGCTCCTCTGGGGAAACTGCCGACAGGTATCGAAGCGACGATCGAAGTTCCGCTGATCACAAAGACACAGCCCGGACTTCCGTTCGGACATTCTCCCGCCGGGTGGATTGTGGAATCATTGGTAACGTAGACATATCCATTCGCAGGATCAAATACGGCTCCCACCCCGCCGACAGGTATCGATGCAATGACTGATGTTCCGTCAATGACCGAGATGTTGGACCCGGTGACGTAGACGTATCCAGTGGAGGAGTCAAAGGCGGCACCTCCGGGGCTGTAGCCGACAGATATCGACTCTGACGCTGGTAAGTCCCCCGCGAGCGGGGAGAAATCCCTCGGGGAGCTGGTGGAGGACTGGGGAAGGGCCGGACCATCGGAGACTTGTGAGCTGACCGTTGAGGTGGGGACGTCGACCCTGTGGGATGTCGGGACGATCCCTAGGACCATGACCAGAATGATTAGTATCACGCAGGATGAGGACCGGGCCGGGGTTACGCGGTCTTCGAGCCAAGACGTGCGGCCTCCCCGTCGTGAAGTCATGGTCATTACAGTCATCCCTCGAACCTGTACTGAATCGGCGGGGGATAAGCGAGTGCGCAAGAACGTTTGCAAAATCTTGCGCATCCCAGGCTGGGGAGTTAGTCGGAACCGTCCGTCGCAGATTCTGTCCCGAGCCGTCAGGTCCTGGGAAATGGGTGCTTCTTCAACCCGAGTGAACGGGCGCTTGCGATTCTTGTCACAACTTGCCGACTTTTGTGACGGCTGAGTGTTCCGTTCGAACTCTGTCACAAAACCCACCTGCCGAATTAAATCACAGATCAAAAAGAAAAATCACACGGTCACCTCATCGGGGATTAGAATCCCAAAGCCTCTCTGCCTCGGACTGGAATCCCGCCTCCGTGGGGCGCGTCCATGCCTCAGTGACTTTCTCGGTCCGCTGCAGACGGTTTCCTCGCTCGCGAGCCTACTTTCGAGGGAGGGAGGAGTAGATTTCAACGAAGTACCCGTCCGGATCCCTGAGGTGGATGGTTCGTATCCCCCAAGCGGGACGATTCGTCGGGCCTCGAAGGAGGCGGACCTTTCTCCGGCGCAGTCGCGAGGCGGTTTGGTCGACATCTTTCACTTCAAAGACTAGGGCGGACCGCCCGACGTTCTTCTCCGGGTACCGGCCCGAAGTGAGTCCCACCGCGGAGGCCATCAGCTTTCGATCAAAGAGGGCGAGCAGCGGCCGGCCCTCCCACGCGAACGCTCCGTACGGAGGGTCGCCGTGCCCCTTCACGGGGGTGAGTCCGAGGCGGTCACGATAGAAATGATAGGACTTTCGAAAATCCCGGACCAAGAGCCGGACTTGAGAGAACTCGAGGCCCACCGCAGAGGAACGCGCCATGGCCAACCACCGTTCCGGTCTACTTGAGCCCGGGGGACCGGGGCGCGAGCCCGAAATCGTGCGGGAAGACCGGGGGAACGCGCGGGCGGGCCTCAGGTATCCGAGGCGCCGATCCGAGCCGGATCGGTGGCGAGGATGGCGATCGAGGTATGGGACACCCTCGTGGGCCGGGGTGAGTGGGAAGCGCCGACCTGGAGACGGGTGCCGCTGAGCGCGACGGTCTCGGGTTCCACGCTACGATTGATCGTTACTTCGTTGACGATGATCATCATTTCGAGCGCCATCACCAGATTGGAGGCGATCCGCTGCGCCGCGACGGCGACCTTCCGGTCGGCGACGCGTCGGGCGATGAGCTGCCCAAGGTCGGCACCCTTCGGAAAGATCTCCTTGATCTCGTTCAGGTTCGCGTTGGCTCCTACGACGGAAAGGTGACCGAACGCCTCCATGGTCCGGGTCAGTATGAGGTCGAGCTGCTCGATCCGGGTAAGGAGCTCGTCCTTCACCGGCCGGGGCGTGGCTCGGAGGCCGGCGAGGTTCGCCTGCAGGTCCGTTCCGATCTCATAGATCAGGTCGCCCGTCACCTCGAGCACCTTGGCCACGAGGCGGTCACCGATCTGATAGTGGTGGCTCTCGACGTCGATGTTCCGTGCCATGCGCGGGTTGTCGGAGGAGAGCAAGAGTTGCCGGACCACGAGAAGGTACAGTCGGTCCACCTCCTCTTCGAGAGATTCGATCTCCGGCAGGTCCTCCGCGCCGCCCTGGGTGAGGGCGGAGTGACAGACCTTGAGCTCGGTCTGGAGCAACTGAACGACCCGGTGGAGGAGGCGGGGAAGTTCGTGCTTTCCGGGGTCGATGAAGTTCTGGATCTCGACCGTGGCCGGGCTATCGGCCACGACCGTCATGCCGAGCGTCCGGTCGACCACTTGGCGAATCTCCTTTCTTTGTTCGACCGTGAGACCGTGGCGCGCCGTAACGATCACCTGGTCTTGTCCCGTGATGTAGCTTCCGACCAGGAGACGCCCCAGCAGATTGGGCGGCGCTCCCGTCATGTCGATTCGCAAAACCTTCTGCGCCCTCCCGTCGGGAAGGCCTGGCTCGAGTCGCCCCTCCCCCAGCTCGTGAGCCGTATAGACCACGGCCTGAGGGAGGGGCGGGTCGGAGGAGGCGAGGCGTCGTTTCGATGCCATCTCCGACCCCTGGGTCTTTCGATCCCTTTCTTCTCGTCCTTCCGACCTACGGGGCCGACGTCAGGTGCGCCGGCAGCGTGCTGGCCAGGTAGAACATCGCTGCGATGCCCGCGAGCGCCATCATCGCCACGAAGACGAGCAACGTGGTGCTGATGTAGACCGGCACGTGGAAGGTCGTCTTCACCGTCTCCGTCGGGGCGTCCGAGGACTCCACTGGGACGATCGGTTGGACCGCTCGGCTCGCGCCCTGAATCGACGGGCGCCGGCTGGGGGTCGCCACGTACGAGGGCTTCGCGAAGAGCGAGCTCTCCGGGTGGGCGAGGTAGTGGTCGGTGACGATCGTTGCGGGGAACGAGAGGATCCCGGCGAGTCCGAACGCGCCGTAGAGCATGAACGTCTCGAGCGGCGCCTTCGTCATGTGCAGGATGTAGCCGTTCCACCCGTAGGAGATCGCGATGCCGCCCGCGACCAGCGCGAAAATACCGGCATACTGGAGCTTCGAGGTGGTAGCCATACAAACGGCCAGCACCACGAGCGTGATCCCGAACAGGAGGAAGACATCCGTGAACAGGATGTTGTAGCTACCCGGAAGTGGCCACGCCTCTTCCGCCCATACGGCGAGTGCGGTCGAAATCACGCCGAGGCTGCCGAGGGGGATGGCAGCGCCCTTGAGCGCGCTCTTCACTCCGGCCGCGTCGTTGTGACGCATCGCCAGGAATACCGCCACGCCTACGTAACCCACCATGACCGCGGCCATGATCAAGATGGCCTGTTGGAACGCCAAGAAGTCGACGAACGCCATGGTTACCACTTCCCCTGCGTCTTTCGGTCCGCGACCTGCGAGGGTCGCTTCTCGATCTCTGCACGCTGGGCCAAATCGGGCACCCGTGCCTTTCGTCGCCAGTCGGCTCTGTCGAACACTCGGAATCCTTGTCCTGGTCGCATGTGACGCCTCTGAAGGGGAGAAGGGTCTCGAAGGTGATGCGGGTACGGTCACGGCCGTAAGGAGAGTAAGGAGACCGGCGGGGGGGGTCCCGGGCGCACGAAGGTGGTCGGGCAGACCGTTAATGACCCCGAGATTATGCGGTCGTGATGCCGCGGGCTCGGAAGGAATCGCCGGAGACTCCGGCTGCCCCCGGATTCACACGGCGAGTCCAGCGGACCGGCTCCTCGTCCCTTTCGATCACGCTCCCGAAGGCTTGGACCGATTCGATGAACCTCGACACGGGGGATACCCTTCGATTCCGGGACCTCGGCGGGGGGCGCCTCGAGATCAGCCCGGCGAACGCCGAGACCCCGTCCGACCGTCGTCAGAAGCTCCTGCGGATCGACGCGAGCGGCGCTCCTCCCAAGCTTCTCGCCCGACTCCTGATCGGGGCGTACATCACCGGTCAGGACCAGATCATCGTCACGTCTCGCTCGGGCCTCACTTCCGAGCAACGCCAGGAGGTCCGGCGCACCGTCGCCCACGTCCTCGGGATGACGGTCGTCGAGGAGGAGTCGGGAGCGGTCGAGGTGCAGAATTTCGTCGACCCGGGTCGCTACCAGTTCCATCGCCTCCAGAGCCAAGTAGTTCGAATGCTGCGCTCCGAACTCGAGACCTGCCGATCGGTCCTGACCGGGGGGAACCGCGCCGCCCTCCAACAGCTCGGACCCATGGAGGATGAGATCGACCGATTCTATCTCCTGATGGTCCGCCAGCTCCTGCTTTCGTCGGACGATTTCCAGGTGGCGCGGGACATCGGCGTGGAGAGCCACCACTACCAGATCGGATACCGATTGCTCGCGAAGGTCCTCGAGGTCACCGGAGACCTGATCTCGGGCGTGGGCCGCGAGATCGGCGACAACCTACCCGGGCTCCACCGCTTGCCGAAGCCGGCCGTCACCGGCCTGGTCACTCTGATCGAGCGAGTCGAGAGTCTCCTCGAACGAACGATGGACGCCTTCGGCCGCCTTTCGGTGGTGGACGCGAACGCGAACCTGAACGAGATCGACCGGCTCCTTCCGACCGATTACAAGCTGGGAGACTCACTCGCTCGCCATATCTCCGACCGGCGACTCGCGGTGGCCGCCCAGCGTGTCGTCTCGAACCTACTGATGGCGCTGGAAATGCTGGTGATCATCAACGAGGTCACGATCAACCGCAGCGTCGAACCCGAGAACGTCGCGAAAACCGACCGTCAGGTCACCATGCACTCCCGCGAGCCCGCAGAACGCTGAGCCGGACCCGCCGTCGAGGGGGGCGTCGCTCGCGCGAAACGGCAGGGGAACGTAATGAGGGGGCCGGGTCCTTGCTACGGGCACCAACCATGACGAGCTCCTGCCCCGACTGTGGCACTTCGATGGAATTCGACGAACGCGAAGTGCACCTCCGCACCGGAACCTGCCCGTCGTGCTCGAAGGAGTACGCGTTCGTGGAAGGGTCGACCGTCTCCGCTCGCCTCGCCCGGGCCCCGGCCGGGGTACCGAACCCTCGGAGGTCGTCGCGGTCGTGGGCGAAGGCGGGCCCGAGTGCGACGAATGCGGCGCCCCGCTTTCGTTCAAGGAAGGTAAGAACGGTTCTCTCGAGGCCGTTTGCGCGGACTGCGAGATCACTACGATTTTCGTCCCGCAGCGAGGAGCCCCGAAGCTCGAGCGAGAACGGGAAGCCCCGAAGTTCGAACGAGAGAGGCCCGAGAGGTTCGACGCGGAAGCGCCTCGCAGTCGACCGTGCCGGAAATGCGGAGCTCCCCTCCGGTTCTCGACGGGCGACGACGGGATGCTGGTCGGTGAGTGCGAATCGTGCGGGAACCGATTCACCCTGCCCCCCCGCAGCGATAGCGGCGGTGGGCGAAGCGACCGGGGAGGCCCCCGATATGGACGCCGCGAGTTCCGGCCTTCCTCGGGAGGTCGTCCTCCCTATCGGGGTCGAGGCGGCTACGGGGCCGGTCGGCCCTCCGGTGGATACGCCCGTCGCGGGCCTCCCCGCTCCGACGATGACGACGACCGCCGGAAGCGGCGGCGGCGAGAGGATTAGGTTCGCCCGGGTACCCGGGCCCGCGGACTTCCCGCGCCTTCAACGGGGCGCGAGGGCGTGGCGGGGTTGGTAGAGTCCGACCTCGCCTCCGCCGGGCAGCTTGATGTTCGTGATCGTGCCCCAATCCCGCTGCACCGGAGTGGAAAACCCGACCTTCTTCTGTTGGAGCACTTTGAGCGTCGCCGTCAGGTCCGCACACATCAGATAGAGCTCGTGGGACCCATTCTCGTGGGCGGGATGGACCGCCACCTCCGCGGGCGGGAGAGCGAAGATCAACCAACCGTCTCCCGCGTCGACGTGCGGGAATTTTAGGACGTCTCGAAAGAACTCTCGGTCCGCTTCTGCGTCCTTGCTGAACAGGACGAAGTGGGCTCCGCTGATCATCGTTCTCCCCGAGCGGGAGCTCGTCGTCCCTACTTAGAGGGACGGGTGGTGAGTGGGTGCACTTATGTGACTTCCGCCCGCGGCGGTTCTCCGCGGATCACATGGTTCTCCGATTGTGCGTTTGCGGGCTCCGCATCCACTTATCCGCGCCTTCTGCGCACGATGACAGTCGCAGCCACCCGCTCCCGATCGACTGACCCCACTCAATGACACGCGGCCGTCTCACGACTCCGCAGCACCCACACCGGAGCTCGGTCGGTCAGGAGTGTAAGGGGTCCCCCGTTTGAGGACCGCATAGACGATCTTCAGAAGCTTGTGGGCCCCCGCAACATTCCCTTTCTGCTTCCCACCCCGTCGACTTACGCGACGGGCCACCTTCGTGACGTCACTGCTCTTGTCGGCCCACTGGCGGTGGGACCATGATGCCTCGACCAAGAGCCACTTCACGAGGTGGTTCGAGTCGGGCTTCAGATGACCCTGGTAGGAGGACTCTCCCGACTGGTGGTTGGTCGGGACGAGTCCGGCGTACGAGCAGAGCTTCTCCACATTCGGGAAACGGTCGATCGGGCACAGCTCGGCCACTAGGGCCACCGCTGTGAACTCCCCAATGCCCGGGATCGTCTCGAGGAGTTGGGCCTCCTTCGACTTGAGGAACACCGCGTGGATCGCCTCGTCGAGGGTCTTCGTGAGCTCCTCGAATCGATGGAGGACGTCCAGGCCTCGATCGACCTCGGGAAGAGCGTAGGAGCGCAACTCCTCGCGCTTCCTCTTCTGGCCGAGGAGCCCATCCTCGTACTGGATCCCCTTGCGCAGCAGCGCCGAGTAGATGTGGCTCTTGATGCTCGACTCCTCGCGCTTGTAGAACGCACGGTCCCTCACCAGCTGACGCAGAGCTCGGATCTCGGGGTCGGGAGCATACGCCATGGGGATTCCGTGGAGGCGGAGGAGCTCCGCCAGGCTGGCCGAATCTACCTTATCCGATTTCAAGCTCGCCTCACTGATCAAGCGCACCCGGTAGGGGTGGGCGAGAGTCACCTCGGCGTCCGTCGACGTGGCGGCATCGTAGAAGTGCTCCCACACGTTGCAGGCCTCGAGGACCACATGCTTGCGGCCAGAGAGGCTGTTCAGATAGGTGATCAGCTCGGAGTCCCGGGACCCGAAACTCGACTGGTCTACCCGATTCCCCTCTCGGTCCAGAACAGTGGCCACGACCGACTTCTTGTGCACATCCAGTCCGACGAACAGTTCGCTCTCCATGCGGCGCCTCGAGGGGGCTGAAGAGAGGCGCCGCACTTGCTTCTTGCCCGACATCGGGCGGAGGTCAACATGTCATCAACGGGGCTTACACCCACCCCTCGGCTACGCGGACTGGGCCCCGTCGAGGCCGCTTACGTCCACACTTCAGACGTAGACTGCGTCCGTATAGCAGTAGTATCGGCCGTACTGGGCGATGTACGTCGTAGGCTTGCCGCACTTGGGGCAGACCGGGGTCGCCGGAACGGATGCAGCCGCGGGGGGCGCGGGAGCGGCCATCATGGTCGCGGGCGCCGGGGCTGGCGCGCCCATTCCGGTCGCGGACGAGGGCTTTCGGGCGGCGATCATAGGGAAGATCATGGCCCGGAGCAACCAGCCCAGAATCACGAGGAAGATCCCGGCGCCGGCCCAGGAGAAGAATCCTTCGATATCTCCCTGAGCAGTGGTCCCGGAGCATCCGGGGGGCGTACACGAAGCATAGGCGTTCCCGTCCAGGAAGCCGACCAGGATGAGTATGGCTCCGACCAGTATGATGACGAAACTGATCAAATCCCACAGGTTCAAACCCGCCGGGAGTTTCACGACGTTCGGTGCCGGCGCTGCCGGCTGATACGCAGACGGCGGTGGAGGCGGTGCTTCAGGACCGGGCATATGGGCGTCCCAATTCGTCCACCTATACGAACTTATTCCTTGAACGAGGGCAGGGTCCGACGCTGTTCGAGACCCCGAGCATCCAACCGGGCGTCGGCATCCGAAGCGTCGCTCTGGGATCAGCTATCTTCGACCGAACCGTTCCAGATCGGCGCTGTTTCCCGCCGTTCGGAGAGGGACGGTCTAGAGATCCCGGATGATCCGGTCGATCTCTCTCGCTGCCTTTTCCAACTCTTCGGCGGCTTTCTTGGTCGCGCGCTTGGCCGAGGCGGAGGGGTTCTTCGCTGCATCCGTGGCCTTGTCGACCACGCGCTGGGAGAGGCTGGCGGCGGCCGCCGCCAGTTCCTTGGCCGCCTTCTTTGTTTCGGAGACAAAATGCTCGAGAGAATCCGAGCCCGAGGAAGGCGTCGGCCCGTGCGCCATGGCATTGAAGCCGCACGCGGGGCAAGTCGGGCTACCCGAAGGGATCTCCTTTCCGCACTGCTGACAGTACATGATTCGCCCTCGTCGGGTCACGGCAAAGATTGGGCTTCAAGTCTTCCATGACCCAACGACGGGTCCTTCGGCGATCTTGCCCCCGCTTGGGGTCGCGCCAAGCATAGATATCGCCCACGATTGCCCCCGTGCGAGGGTGCCAAATGTACAAACCGAACAACGGGGCGATCGCGTTCGTCGAATTCTTCTCGAAGAATCCGGCCGCGTCGAAGAAGTTCCTGAAGAATGTCTTCGGCTGGAGGTCGGAAAAAGTGCGGAACGAAGGGATGGATATTCACCTGTTCGCGCCGCGGAACGGTCCGACCACCCACATGATGGCACCGATGGAAAAGATGTCGCCCAGCACCGTCGCGTTCATGCGGGTCATATCGGTGGATGCGACCAGCGAGAAAGTGAAGAAGAACGGAGGCAAGGTGCTGTTTCCGAAGTACCAAGTGCCCGGAGTGGGTTGGTTCTGCTGGTACCGGGACCCGGGCGGTTACACACTCGGCGTCTTCCAGCCCACGGGAAGAGGTCGCCGGTAGACGAGCCCGCAGGTGCGACCCACCCGGCTGCCGAGAGACACGACGCCCGCTCCTTACCGTCGGTCGGCCCCCCCAATGACTTCATCTATCGGAAGCCCTCGACGGGGGTGAGGCGAACCCGTATGTCGACCCCGATGGACCCCGAGTCCGTGATGAAGCAGCTCGCCGCGGTCCCGCTCTTTTCCGGCCTCAGCAAGAAGCTCCTTCACACCCTCGCCGCGACAGCGGCCGACCGCACGTACAAGCCGGGCGACGTCATCGTCCGGCAGGACGAGAAAGCCATCCGATTCTATCTCGTGGTGGACGGAAAGGTAGAGGTGGAAAGGTCGGGAAAGATCGTCGCGACACTCGGTCCCGGCCAGTTCTTTGGAGAAATGGCCCTCCTCGACGAGGAACCCCGTACCGCGAGCGTGAAGGCGGCCACCCAAGCCCGGTGCCTGGTCCTCTACTCGTGGGAGTTCTGGTCGTCCGTCGGCAAAGACCCCGAGGCGATGCGGTCCCTTCTGCGGGAAACGGTGCGCCGGCTGCGAGGCTCGGTCCCGGCTCCCGAAGACTGATTCCGAATCGAGACGGAATCCGGGCTTACATCTTCGGCGCTTGGTAAAGACCGACGACGTTTCCTTCGCTGTCCTTGAAGTACGCCGCGAACCCCATATTGGCCCCGACGGACTCCTTCTCACGGATCATCTTCCCACCGTTCTTCTCAATCTTCTTGGCGGCCGCGCCGATGTCGTCCACGATGATCGTCACGACCGGGCACGCGAGCGGGCCTCCTCGTTGGCCGATGCCCCCGCCGATGTAGCCGGCTTCCTTCGGCATGCCCCGGTCGCCGGTCGGCCCAGTAGCTACCATCGTGTAGTCCATATCGGGCATTTGGGTCATCTTCCAACCGAAAGTGGCCGAGTAGAACTTTCGGGCTCGTTCGGTGTTGTCCGCAGGTATCTCAAAGTGTCCGACTTCGCCGCTCATGGGTCTTCATTCCTGGGACGATTTCGGTCGTAAAAGGCGTTCGGAGGGGTCGTGAAACGCTCCCCCGCCGACATGGGTTCGGCCGTTCCATCGGAGATGCACGGGTGCTGGTCTGTTCCCCCCCCGAGCCGCTTCCACCGCGTAGCAGGATCGAGCGAACAGTTCATACTGACCAGACTTGGTAGGTTCACGCCGAGAATCGGGTTAGGTCGATGGTCCCCGTTTCCTGTGAACGCTGCGGAGCCCCGCGTGTTCCCGGTGGCTCGTTCTGCCCGAGTTGCGGGTCCCCCCAAACCGGGTCGCCGGGCCCGTCGGGGGCCCTGCTGCCCCAAACATGGGCGCAGCCTCCCGGATTGACGGGAGGTCCCCCCCGGGCCCGAGCCGTCCCCAACGATACGATCGTTGTAGTAGTCGTTCTGTGTGTGGTCGTCATCATGATCCTCCTCTCCGTGGGCAGTTATTTCCTTGTGGCCAACCTTGCCCCATCTCGCTCGGGTTCCACCCCGCTCGGAATGGCGTTCGAGGCCGGAAACCCCTTCCCCACCACCTGCCCGACCGGAAGCAGTTTTCTGGTCACCGGTTGCGCGTCCGGGCATTTCCGGTACGCCCTCGAAGTCGAGTCTTCCGTTGTCACCTTGGGTGACCTGTTCTTCAATGTGAGCACGAAGACGGGGAACGTCGCCCAGGAACCGGGAGCCCTTGGCTTCTCCATTCTGAACCTATCCCAAGTGGTGCTCGCCCAGTACCTCCGTCAACGCAGGAAAATTGACGATGATTTCCGCCAGCTGGACCTATTCGTCGAGCACGACCTCCTCCACGCTCCTGTCGATCACCGACTCCATCGAGATCGACATGGGAACGGTGGATCCCGTGGGATTGGGGCTGACCTTCGTCGCAATCGGAGCCGGTCCCTATACCGGAACGACGGCCCCGCTGTCGTTACCCTAGGTCGACATCCGAGGCTGGGCCACCCCGAGCGACCTCGAACGAGATCCGTTTGCCTATGGGTTCTGGGGCCCTCGACGCTTCCCCTCGGGGGGACAACGCTCTAACGAAGCGCGCCCTTACGAATCCGGACCATGGCCCAGAACGAGGACTCCACCTCATGCCCCAACTGCCGCCATTCCGTGCCGGTTCCAGAGGATTGGAGGCTCGTCCAGTGCCCGAATTGTGGGCACGTCATCATTCGTATGGAGAAGGACTCGAGTTACGACTGACGGGCTCCCCGCCTCAGCGCGGTCCAACGTGATGCTCGATCGCGATTCCTTCGCGAACCGCTCCCGAGACGGTGCAAAAGTCGGGGAAGATCTCGACACAATGGTCGAACCGGCTCCGGTCGGCTTCGTCCACCGGCTGGGTGGTGATCTCCACCGCGAGGTGGCGGACGCGCCGGCGACCCTTCTCGTTCACCCCGACCGTCGCTCGAACGGTCGTCTGCAACGGCGTGACCCGGACGTGGGCGCGTTCAAGGGTGTTCACCAACGTTGAACTCATGCAATGCCCGACCGCCATGGCGAGCGACTGCACGGGGTTGGGACCGCGGTCTCCCCCGACCGGGGGAGGCTCATCGACCATCGGGCCGGGGAACGGCGCGTCCACGAAGGTCACTGTGAACTGATACTTTTCGACCTGGTCGAGCTTTGTCTGGGCGTCCGGAGCCGACATGGCCGGATAGTTCGCCTTCGATACTTGAGTCCGCCGAGGCCGGTTCGTCGAACGGCCGTCGGGCGCCGCGCTACTTGGGCCAGAGGCCCGGGAGAGACGGCTGAAGCTGGCAGAGGACGGCCCAGTCGGAAGCGGTCAAGCGGATGTCCCTCGCCTCCTCCAAGTAGGGGGTCCGCGACCGGAACCCCTCGAACCCCATCCGTGCGGCCAGCGTGCGATTCTCCCAAGCGCCCATCCCGAGGGACCGAATGGAATCTGAGGAAGGGGGTCCAGTCTTCGGAGAGTTCTCGCGGCCGCCCGCCTCCGTGGGCAGCATTCGTGCGAGGAGAGTTCGGGTTTCGACGTAAACCCCGAACGCTTTCCAGCGCTCGTCCACGCCGGTAATCACCCCGGACCCCACCCAGGCTGCTCCGCGCTCCCGGGTCTGTAGGAAGAACACGGGTTGGCCGGGAGTTTTGCCGATCGTTCGGGCGTCGTCCCAAAGACGAACGGTGCCGGGACGAAGCATCGTGCGCAGGTGTTCGTCCGGAAAACCGACGAACACCCAACCCTGTACTTGGTTCGCCATCATTTAGACAGCCCCGTTAGGTGGTCGCGACCCTCGCGCGTTCTCGAGAGATGGGGGACGGAGGGCTACTCCGTCGTGGGAGGCCGCACCGGATTTCCGCAGACGTCACAGAACTTGGCATGGAATCGATTCGGCCCTCCGCACCGAGGGCAGGGAGCTCCCAGGGCTTGATAGCGGAGCGTGAGAAGGGCCGCCTCAAGGAGTCCAATGGCCCCGAGGACGAGATACCAACCGATCGCGGGACTCCAACTGAGGTCCGTTTCGGCGCACGAGCCACCGCTGCAACCGATGCCGCTGGCATGACCGAAAAGCGTGTTGCACGGAGTGAGCGAAGTGGTGAATCCCGCACAGGCGCCGCTGTCGCCGAGCGCCGCCCCCTGGAGGGCCGCCATGGTAAGGATGGTGGCGCCGCCGACGATGATAGCGGCCAGCGTGAAGGTGAGCATGAGAGATTGGGCTCGTCGGATGCGGAGGCTTCCCGCTGCCGCGGATCCCATGACGACCACTCCTCCGAATGCCAGCACGGCTACCGCCGCTGCTCCGCCCAAGAGTCCCAGATAGAGGCCCGCCAGCAGGTCGGTCCCATTCCCGGCGCCATAGGTGGTCCCGACGGAGGTGCAATCGTGGTAATGGGCGGTCGTGAACGTCGAGCAGGAGGCGATGTATCCTCCCGGGCCGGGCGTGAAGGCGACCTGGAAGGTGGTCACTATCGTGGGGCCCGGAACCGTTCCGGACTCCACGTACCACGGTGTCACGGCCGAAAAGGTCGCGAGAACAGCGGCCAGCGCGACGAGGAGGACGAGGAGGTAGA
This sequence comes from uncultured Thermoplasmata archaeon, assembly GCA_963730815.1. Taxonomy (GTDB): domain Archaea; phylum Thermoplasmatota; class Thermoplasmata; order Lutacidiplasmatales; family UBA184; genus Lutacidiplasma. Next base: position 396,378 of record CAVSTD010000008.1, on the reverse strand, counting down.
CTCCCCTCGGAGTTCGACCGAACTGCGACGAGGCGGCGGCGGGCTTCGGCCGACGATCGTCGACCATCTTCGGGGAGTTCGGTTGCGGCGGCTGACCGGTCATAGAAGCCTACCCTCTACTCCCGGGCTTGCCAAAAACTTGTAGGGGTTCATTGACCGCTTGCCAGGAATCGAACCGATCGGGCGAGGGGGCACCGTTTCCACCGAGGGTGAGGTCGCCGTTCTGTGAGGTCTCGTGGGGTATTTCCCCCGGTTCCAGTGCCACGCGGGCCCGAACGTTGCCTGCCGAGCGGGAGCGACTCGCCTTTAGCCTCGAGCGTACCTCTGTATGGCCAGTGTTCGACACCGCGGAGCGCCCGGTTGACAACTGAGTGCGAGACCTCCGGCTGCATGCACCAGAAGAGGTTGCACGGGTCGGATGGCCATTGTCGGGCCTGCGGCTGCACCGGATACACTCGGAGCGGTCCGGGTCACCAGACGAAGGCCGCGAGGAAGCAGATCGCCCAAGCCCTCCGAAAGTGGTGACCCGAGTTCCGCTTGGTCTATTTCCGCAAGATCCGAATCCGATCCCTTTCGAATCACCGCAGTTACAACGGGGAGGAAGGACCCTCCCCTCGAAAAGTATCGAGCGGCCCGCTTCCTCCGGCCACCGAGAGTACCCGAGCTTCAGAGGGCTCCCGCTGTTCTAACAGGTCGAGTCAAGGCGGCAATCGAACCCGCGGACACGGCCGTAGCGGTCCACCTTGATGACAACCGCATTTTCGAGCGAAGTCGGAAGTTGGATAACCCCCCTTCCTCTCCCGCGTTTGGGACGAGGTTGATGTCAGCTGTTCGGGGTCGTTGGCAAATCTGCGCTGTCCTCCTCGTCTTGACTACGTTGATGGGCACCGCCATTGCGGCAAGCTCAGTCCTGTCGACCCCTTCCTCGGCTTCCAACTCCGCTCTCGGACATCCAGCCGTTGCGTCAGCGGTCGGTAGTGGCACGCAGGCCTCGACCGAATCCACCCTATCCCACGGAGCGGGCACCGCAGTTCATTCCGCCAGTGGGACGGCCGTCATCGACACGTTGGTACTCGCGAACAACACCCTCGTTCCGGGGAATTACCTTCCCTCGACTTACCAAACCAACCCCGGTCACTATAGCCCCCGCAACATGGTATTGGACACGGCCAAGAACCAGATCTGGGTCGATGAGGCAAACAACACGAGCGTGATCTCGGGCGTCACCAACAAGGTGGTCGACCAGGTCTCCACGGGGAACGTGTCTCCGGCGGAGCTGGCCTACGACAGCGTCCAGGGCTTGATTTACCAAGCCAATTTCGCGACGTACATACCCTTGACCCTGGATCTTGGTAATGTAACGGTCTTTTCCGACTCGACGTACAAAAGCGTGCTGACCGACAACTTCTGGATCTTTCCGAGCGCTATCTCCTACGATAGCGGGACCCACCAGATCTTCGTGGCCGACGGGGGCACTGGGAACGTCACCGTGCTGAATGCCGCGACGGGTGCCTACGTGACGAATATCACCGCCGGCTTAGTGTCGATCGGGGGAGACGACGGCCCCTCGGTCTACGACCCGGTAAACTCAGAGCTGTATTTTGCGAACGACCTCGGAACCAACGTCACGGTGATCTCGGACAAGAACGACACGGCCTGGAAGTCCATTCAGGTGGGCGCGGACCCCTACTTCATGGCCTACGACAGCGGTAAGGGAGAGATCTTCACCTCGAACGCCGGCGCCTCCAACATCAGCGTCATCAACACGACCACCAACACTGTGGTCGCGAGCATCCCGATCAGCGAGAGTCCTTCCCTCATGGTCCCGGGCGCGCTTGCGTACGATAAGGCGACGAACCAGGTGTTCGTCCTGGACGATGTCGCCGACGGCGACGATCTGAGCGTCATTTCGGATTCCAACAATGCCCTGAGCGATGTGTTGAATGCCACGGGAGTGCAAGTGGTGGTCGGGTCCACTCCCAACTCTATCCTCGTCGATCCGGCGAACGGATACCTCTACACGGCCGACACGGACAGTGGGACCATATCGATCGTCCAGCTCGGGACGTCGGGCGGCCCGCTCTCCATCACCTCGTTCACGGCGAACCCCTCCCCGGTGGGGGTCGGAAAGTCCACTACCTTCACAACGGTCGCGACCGGGGGCGTAACCCCCTACTCCTACTCGTACACCGGGCTCCCAACGGGGTGCGGGTCCCAGAACAAGGCCTCGTTCACGTGCACCCCGACGAAGGCGGGCACTTACACGGTGGAAGTGTTCGTGAACGATAGCGCGTCCCACTCCGTCACGGCGACCCTTTCCCTGACGGTCTTCGCCGGGGCGACCTACACGGTGACGTTCACCGAAACCGGATTGCCCCACGGAACGACGTGGTTGGTCGTCTTGGGCAGTACGGTGGGCACCTCAAAGACCAACGTGATCACGTTCACCGAACCGAACGACAGTTACCCCTATGTCGTCGGGTCCGCGGCGGGGTACGGACCGAACCCCTCCAACGGGACCGTCGTGGTCAACGGGGCGCCCGTTTCGGTGCTCGTGACGTACTCGACGATCTTTGGGATTGAGTTCGTGGAATCCAATCTGCCCTCGGGCACCAACTGGTCCCTGACCCTCACGGGCAACGCGAACAACGTCATCCTCGTCACCCCGCTCGCGAGCAACTCGCTCACCCGGTGGTCGGACGGCGCTGCCTCGATCGCGTTCTACGTCTCGAAGGGCAACTATACCTATTCGACCTCTGTTTCCGGCTACTCGAGCAGCTCGGGCACCGTGAACGTCACCGGCGCGGGGACCGCCCCGGTCAGCCTGGCCTTCACGGCCAACTCGGCTTCGTCCTCGGGACTACCGACTCTCGACTATCTGCTGGTCGCGGTGGTGATCGTCGTGGTGGCGGTCGCGGCCGTTCTGCTGGTCACTCAGCGGCGACGTCGACGCACGCGACCCGGCGTACAGCCCTACTATGCTCCACCGGGGACGGCCGGCGGACCTCCTCCGGGACCCTCTCCTCCCACACCACCGGCCGCTGCGCCGGCCGCTGCGCCAGCGGCAATGGCTGCGGCACCGATGGCCGCCCCCGCTCCTCCCGCCGCACCGGTGGTCCCCCAATGCAACAATTGTGGACAACCTACCACGTACATCGCGCAGTACGGTCGGTACTACTGCTATCCCTGCGCCCGCTACGTCTGAGGGTCAAGGCCAGAGTTCGGGCGCTCGCCGGACGGCGAGGAAACAATCGGGATGGCGCAACCAAAAACGGTGAAGACCGCGCGGCCGAGGCGTGGAAGCTCCCTGGAGGATCGGGCGGCGTGGAGATCGACGTATGAGCAGACACCGTACGATCAACTGCCTTGGTTCGAATCGGGGCCGAGCCCCCCCGTCCGGCTCGCGGTCGAGGAGGGATTCCTCCCCCCGGGGGGAGAGGTGCTCGACGTCGGGTGCGGGGCCGGTTCGAACGTGCTTTTCTTGGCCGCCAGCGGATACCGAGCGCACGGGGTCGACTTGTCCCCGGGAGCCGTGGTGGCCGCCCGGGCGCGAGCGGCCGACTCCCACCTCAACGCGGACATCCAGGAGGGCGATGCCCTGGCGCTCTCGTTTCCGACCAGTGGATTGGACGGAATGGTCGACAACGGTTGCTTTCACACCCTGCCCATCGCGCGACGGGCGGACTACGCCAAAGAGGCCTACAGGGTCCTGCGGCCTGGCGGGAGTTTGGTGCTCAGCTGGGTTGCCCGGGAGCACACGGCCATGATGGGCCCCCGCCACCGACCCTCCCTTCAGGAAGTGACTTCCGCCCTCGAATCGCGATTCCTGTTCACTCGGACCGGGTTCCGTCCCAGCCGGGAACCGGGGGCCCCGTCGACCTACTTCGCGTTCCTCTCGCGCCGGTCGGCCCCCTATCCCCCACCTCGATAGAGAACATCTCGGAACGGGAGTTGCCCGCTCGGGGGCATGGAACGGTAATATGGCGGTCTAGGCCCACCCGGACAATGCGGCGACTAACGTTTGCGACGATCGATGTATTCACGACACGGCCGCTGGAGGGGAACTCGCTCGCCGTCCTCCCGGACGGAAGCGGACTCACGGACGGCGAGATGCAAGCGATCGCCCGCGAGTTCAACCTTTCCGAAACCACATTCGTCCTCCGACGCGAACCGCGTATCGAACAGGAGCGGGGGATCCGCACTCGGATCTTCACGACGAGGGAAGAGATGCCTTTCGCGGGTCATCCCACCCTAGGTACGGCTGCGGTTCTCCGGGGACTGGGAGCCGGGGACGAGGTGAGCCTCGAGCTCAATATCGCCACCATCCCCGTTCGATTCTCCCAACGCGCGAAAGGGACCTTCGGAGAGATGGCTCAGGCCGACCCGAATTTCGGTCAAGTGCACGACCGGAAACAGGTGGCGGAGGCGATCGGGGTCCCTCCCGAATACCTAGACGGAGCCGGACCCATTCAGACCGTGTCCACGGGAAATCCGGTTGCGATCGTTCCGTTCGTCCGATTGGCGACCCTCCAGAATTGGGCGCCCAGTTGGCGGCGGATGGAAGAGTATCTCCACGGAACGGACGCACGATTCTTCTACGCGATCTGTCGGGAGACCGTTGCGCCCGATGCCGACATCCACGCTCGGATGGTCTTCTACGGAGGAGACGACCCGGCGACGGGTTCCGCGGCCGGGCCGGCCGCCGCGTGGCTGGTCCGAAACGGTCTGGCCGGGTCGGGCTCACCGATCGAGATCGAACAGGGGCTCGAGATCCATCGGCCGAGCCGGATCTCCACTCGCGCCGAGCTCGTCGACGGAAGTGTGAAGGGAGTGCGCGTCGGAGGGTTCTTCGCTCCGGTTCTACGTGGAGAACTTACTCTCCCCTAGCCCAGCTCAACCGAAGCGCGTGAGGTCGACCAAGTTCTCCCCGGGGTCGCCTCGTCGTAAGGAGGCGATGTTAAGCGACCGGTCCATCTGGTTTGTCTCGAAGTATGGACGGAATCCCTTCGGGGTCGGCGGACGCGGTCCTGGCCATTCTCTCGTCTCAGTCGATGCCGATGCGTCGGCGCCAGATCTTGGCCGAACTGGAAGCCCGGGGCCATCGTATTTCTCTGGCCGGGCTCAATCGGATCCTCGAGCACTGCGCACGGAGCCAGCTTATCTCGGACGGGCCGGACGGGATTCGCACGAAACCCCCTCCCGGCCGATGAGGCTGACTTCCGATCGGGGCAGACATCGGGCGATGACCGTTACTGTCGCCCCTCTCGCCACTTGAGGGGTTTCTCGATGGCGCGGCGACCCTTCTTGGACCGGCGCTCGGGCTCGCCTCCGGTGCGGTAGATGCGACGTGCCGTTTCATCCGGAGTCTCCGGACCTTTGTCGGCCCGCTCTCGGCCCGTCCCACCGGTGGGTTTTCGAGCGGCGAGCTCGGAAGTTCGCTCCTGCTTCTCTTCCGCTCGGTCTTCGGCTCTCCGCTGCGCCCGTCCCATGGGCTGACGCAGGACCTAGCCGGTTAAAACACCGCGGACCGTCGTGGTTTAGTCTGCGAATCTCCGCGGAGAACTGGATCCCCGCAATTCGGCAGCCTTCCTCCGACCTTGTACGGCAAGGTCTCGGGGTGGAATCGGTCCCCGTTTCGCTCGTTTGAGAGTTTCGGTTAAGGGAGGCCGATCCGGTCTGGCCTTGCTCACTTGAGGTGAGCATCGCTTAACCGCCCCGGTCGATAGGGAGCCGCCAGTGTTCGACAAGCCTCTTGGTGCGGCCCCGCCGAACGTCTCCGACCCGGTCATTTCGGCGGAAAACCTCCGTCACTCCTACGATCGCCACCACTTCGCGCTCGATGGGGTCAGCTTCACCGTCCGTCGAGGAGAGGTGTTCGGTCTCCTCGGAAGGAACGGAGCGGGCAAGTCAACCCTCATCAAGGCGATGACCACGTTGATTCAGCCGACTTCCGGGAGGCTTCGAATCCTCGGAATGGACCCGGCCCGCGATGGCATGCGAATCCGCAGCCGCATCGGAGTGGTCCAGCAAGGGGAGTCGTTCGATTTCACGACCGTCCAGAAGAACTTCGACGTCTACGGAATGTTGTGGGGAATTCCGAAAGTCGAGAGCCGGCGTCGCCGAGAACTTCTACTGACAAAATTCGGCCTCACGGACATCCGCAAGCGACGTGCCTTCGACATTTCAGGAGGCCAGAAACGCCGCGTGCAGGTCGCTCGAGAATTCATGCACGACATGGAGGTGCTCTTCCTCGACGAACCGACCGTCGGCCTCGACGTCATCATGCGCCGGACCCTCCTCGACTCGGTCCGCGAGGAGGTGCGCCGTGGACTCACGGTAGTGTTTACGACCCACAATCTCGAGGAGGCCGACTATCTCTGCGACCGGGCCGCCGTCATCGACGAGGGTCGGATCCTGATCCTGGACTCGATCGACAACCTGAAGCAACATTATGGGGGCAAGAAGACCATCGACCTGACGATCGGCAACGGCGACCCCACCCGATTTTTCGCGCTGTTGACCGAGCGGCTCGGGCCGGCCGCGAGCGTGACCGCGTCGGGCCACTCGGCCGTGATCCTCGCGACCGACCCGAAGGACGCGCTCTCCAAGATCGCCGAGATTTCCCGGACTCTGGGAACCCAATTGGAATGGTTGAACGTACGGCAGAACACCCTCGAGGACGTCTTCCTGCGATCGGTGGGCCATGGGGGCGAAGCTCTTGCCGCTCCCTAACCTACTTCGGCTGGTCTATCGCAACATCCTGGTCAACACGGACCCCGGGAGCCTCGTCATTCTGGTCGGACTTCCGGGATTGTACCTGGTCTTCTTCGGCTTTGGTTTCCAATCGGTCGCTTCCGCCGCCGGTTCCGGGAACAGCTACCTCGCGTACCTCACGCCCGGGATCATGTCGTTCCAGGTTGTGATGGCCGGTTCGGTGGGGGGCAGTATGCTGTGGGCCGACCGCCGTTGGGGAATGTTGTCTCAGCTCCTCACGGGCCCGTTCACTCGCCTCCAGTACCTGTTCGGCATCATGCTCACGTCGATCCTGTTTGGCCTGGGCGGCTCGGCGATCATGCTCGGAGTGGCGTACGCCTTGCTGGGCACGATCCCAACCCAGCCGCTCGCCCTCGGAATCATCTTCGCCACGATCACGGTCGGGTCGATCTTCTTCGGAGCGTTGATGCTCTACCTGGCCGCGCTCGTGAAATCGAACACCGCGTACAACAGCATTCAGATCCTTCTCCTCTTCGTGGTCAACTTCGCGAGTACGGTGTTCTACCCGCTGAGCAGCGGGCTTCCGGTCGTCCTGAAGGTCCTGTTCGAGATCAACCCACTGACCTACGTCGCGAACGCCGTGCGTGGGGCCTATTCGGGCAGCCTGGACGTTACCGACCTTTACGGAGTTCTCCTCCTCGGGGCCGAAGTGGCGGTAGTCCTGTTCTTGGCGACCCGGGCGTACATGCGCTCGGACGTCTCCTATGAGTGAGCGCGAATCACGCCGGTCGGGCGGGAACGCCCCCCGGAACTCCCAGGGCACAACTCCGGAGCGGGACTCTCAAGAACTGTTCGACGGGGCTCGATGAAACGTTTTTGTCCTTCTGCGGATTTCGATGGCTATGCCCCTCTACATGGACCATCACCGGAAGGTGAAGGGTGTCACGGCCGCGGCCGTCGCCGAAGCCCACGCTAAGGATCTCCAAGTGCAGGGCAAGTACGGTGTGAACTATCGCAGCTACTGGGTCGACGAGAAAAACGAAACGGTATTCTGTCTGGTCGATGCCCCGAACCCCGAAGCCGCGGCCAAGGTCCACAAAGAGGCCCACGGTCTCGTTGCCGACGAGATCCACGAGGTCCACCAGGGCTGAGGCGAGGCTTTCGCTCCTCAAGCCCACATCGAAATACGTCGGGGTCGCCCCCGAAAGTTTCTGAGAGCGGAAGCTCGCCCTACGGGCCCGTTACTTCGCGGTCACACCCAAGTGACGTAGCAGTCGGAGGTAGTCGGACTTCGAGACCCACGTCACGCGTAGGGTACTCTCGCAGATAGCTATCGGGAACCCCCAACCGGCGGGCCTCCGCAACGGAGAACGCATAGGCTTCGACCTCGGTCGGTCGGTCGACATAGGGGGCCTTCCGGCCGGTCCAGAGTTCGCGTCCTTGTTTTCGCTGGAGGATGTGCAAGAACTCGTGGATGACGTCAAGATAGACGTCCATCCCAGGGCTGTTCACGAGATGAGCGCGAGCGACGACGATCTCGTCGTCCACGCTCTCGACCATGCGAAAACCCCCGGCACGGACCTCAGGAGGTGTCTTCCGAGGCGCCACATACATCCAACCCGGGCCTTCGACGATGTGGGCCCATGTCTTCCGGGCGGTCTCCAGGATTGCATCGTCATCGCCAGGATACTTGTGAAACGGGACGGTCTTCTCCAGCCCGATGAAAACCTTGAGCAGCGGGGACCGGCCCGGGGGCGTGTCCTTGGCGGGGCGGAAGACGCTCGGAACGGGGTACACTTCATGGACGCGGCCCGCGGGCACCTGGGGTACGACGATTCGCGGTCGCCTCGGTCGAGCCGCGCTCACGACACGCTCCGGGGTACTCGGTGGATATCGTTCGACCCCATGCCCACCTTTGCGTCGAGAACCCAACAATCCAAACCGGACCCTCAGATTAATTCTACGGTCGTGAGCCCTCGAACCGCCGCGCGGGACAGCGAAGGGTGTCAAGATGCTCAGCCCTTCCACAGAACCTTTAGGCCTCGAGCATTAGTGGGAAGAGGGCCCGTCCGAAATGACCGCCGCCGTGAGCCGCTATGAGCAGAGATTCCGCGTCAGTTGGGGTCACGTGGACGGAAACGCCCACATGGCCAATACGGCCTTTCTGGACCGAGCGGCCGACACCCGTCTACTGTTCTTCGCCGAGCATGGGTTCCCCGCGGCGCGTTTCCTTTCGGAACGGATCGGACCGGTCATTGGACGCGAGGAGCTGGTCTATCGCAAGGAGCTGCGACTGCTCGACGAGTTCGCGGTGAGCCTCGAGATGGTCGGGCTTTCGGCGGACGGTGTTCGCTTCGAGATATGCAACACCTTCCTCAACGGGGCGGGCGAGCTCACAGCGACCGTCACCTCAGAGGGAGTCTGGTTCGACCTCGACCAACGACGACCGCGAGCCCCGCCTCCGGAACTCGACTCCGTTCAGCGGGAAATGCCGCGTAGCGAACGCTTCAAAGAAATCCCGTCCCGACGGCATTGAAATCGCCTCTCCCAGACGTCTCACGACGACAGGTGGGTGCACTTATGTGACTTCCGCCCGCGGCGGTTCTCCGCGGATCACATGGTTCTCCGATTGTGCGTTTGCGGGCTCCGCATCCACTTATCCGCGCCTTCTGCGCACGATGACAGTCGCAGCCACCCGCTCCCGATCGACTGACCCCACTCAATGACACGCGGCCGTCTCACGACTCCGCAGCACCCACACCGGAGCTCGGTCGGTCAGGAGTGTAAGGGGTCCCCCGTTTGAGGACCGCATAGACGATCTTCAGAAGCTTGTGGGCCCCCGCAACATTCCCTTTCTGCTTCCCACCCCGTCGACTTACGCGACGGGCCACCTTCGTGACGTCACTGCTCTTGTCGGCCCACTGGCGGTGGGACCATGATGCCTCGACCAAGAGCCACTTCACGAGGTGGTTCGAGTCGGGCTTCAGATGACCCTGGTAGGAGGACTCTCCCGACTGGTGGTTGGTCGGGACGAGTCCGGCGTACGAGCAGAGCTTCTCCACATTCGGGAAACGGTCGATCGGGCACAGCTCGGCCACTAGGGCCACCGCTGTGAACTCCCCAATGCCCGGGATCGTCTCGAGGAGTTGGGCCTCCTTCGACTTGAGGAACACCGCGTGGATCGCCTCGTCGAGGGTCTTCGTGAGCTCCTCGAATCGATGGAGGACGTCCAGGCCTCGATCGACCTCGGGAAGAGCGTAGGAGCGCAACTCCTCGCGCTTCCTCTTCTGGCCGAGGAGCCCATCCTCGTACTGGATCCCCTTGCGCAGCAGCGCCGAGTAGATGTGGCTCTTGATGCTCGACTCCTCGCGCTTGTAGAACGCACGGTCCCTCACCAGCTGACGCAGAGCTCGGATCTCGGGGTCGGGAGCATACGCCATGGGGATTCCGTGGAGGCGGAGGAGCTCCGCCAGGCTGGCCGAATCTACCTTATCCGATTTCAAGCTCGCCTCACTGATCAAGCGCACCCGGTAGGGGTGGGCGAGAGTCACCTCGGCGTCCGTCGACGTGGCGGCATCGTAGAAGTGCTCCCACACGTTGCAGGCCTCGAGGACCACATGCTTGCGGCCAGAGAGGCTGTTCAGATAGGTGATCAGCTCGGAGTCCCGGGACCCGAAACTCGACTGGTCTACCCGATTCCCCTCTCGGTCCAGAACAGTGGCCACGACCGACTTCTTGTGCACATCCAGTCCGACGAACAGTTCGCTCTCCATGCGGCGCCTCGAGGGGGCTGAAGAGAGGCGCCGCACTTGCTTCTTGCCCGACATCGGGCGGAGGTCAACATGTCATCAATGGTGCTTACACGCAGCTCGAGCGTTCAGATCGTTTCGAGAAGGAAAATAGTCGATCACGCTATCTCCGAAACCCCGTTTCGCCATCCCCCCGGGAATGGCTAAGTCTCGAATCGGTCAGAGGACACTCAGGCAGGTGACCCATGATAGCGATGGCAGATGTGGCGGTGGTCGTCTCGAACGCGAAAGAATCCGCGAAATGGTGGGAAAAGAACCTCGGGTTCTCGACCTATACGATCGGAGGCGGCGCCGGACACGCGATCCTCGTCGCTCCGCCAGGGGAGCGCTTCGTGTTGCACTTGTGCGAGGGTTTCGCGCCCCTCGAGCCCGGAAACACCGGAATCGCGTTTGTGACCGATCAGCTGGATGCGATGGTGGCCCGGATGACCCGAGGAGCGGTAAAGTTCCCGGAGCCACCCAAGAAGGAGGCGTGGGGATCGAGCGCCAAGTTTGCCGACCCGGACGGGAACATCTTCTGGCTCCTTGAAGTCCCGACCGCCATGGTGCGAGCCACTCTGAAATCGCGAGCCCCGAACCGGACGCGGGCGACTGCGAAGCCTCGCTCCCGGCCCCGGAAGCGTTAGCGCTCGATCGGTTGTTCCCCCGGCGGGGGACGACCTTCTGGACCTAGGTTTTGGCGGGCGTCCAATTCTGTCGGGCCGCCCATTCTCGAAACCGATGCCAACCCACTTCCGGATAGTCCCGGCGTAACCCTTCGATATCCGCCGTGTATCCGGCGCGCTCGAGCCATTCGAACATCTTCGCATAATCGGCGCTTTGGGACCGAAGAGCCGCGATCGGGACCTGCTGAAATTCGACTTTCTTACCCAGCACGTCGGACAGGATCCGCGCCGCGTCTCGGCCGGTAAGCGCGTCGGAAGCCACATTGATCCGCTTCCCCCGGAACCGCGTCGGATTCTCGAGGAGGTGAACGACGAAGGCTCCGAGGTCGTCCAGGGCGACTTGCTGGAGGAGGTGATCCGGGGAGAGCGCGAGTCCGAGCTTACCCTGCTGGATCGAGGCGATCTGGAACGGGATGAGGTAATTCTCCATGAACGACGTCGGTGCGCTCACGGCGTGGGGCACCCCGGAACCTTCAAGGTACTCCTCGACCGCGTATTTCGAATCGAAATGGGGAATTCCGGTCTTGCGATCAGCGTCTCCGACGGACGAATACACCAGCCACGGGACACCCGCTGCCTTCGCCGCGTCAATCGCTGCGTTCGCTTGACGGGTCTCTGCCTCGGGACCGCCTTCGAACGAAGTGCTCATCAGGAACATCGCATCGACCCCCCGGGCCGCTTTTTCCATGGCCAGCGGGTCACCAAAACTGCCCTTCAAGATCTCGACCCCCTGGGAGCGCAAAGTTCCGAGCTTCGAGCTCGTGGGGTCGCGAACCATCCCCCGCACTCGATGGCCCCTTGCGAGCAGGTGTTGGGCCACGTGGCCGCCTTGCTTACCGGTGATGCCGGTCACGAGGACCGTCGAGGATTTCGGCGCCGGGCGGACTCTCGATTTTTCCGGCTCGTTCATACGTCTTCGACTCGGAACAACCCAATTTGGGTTGTGTAGTTTCGCTTACCCACAGGTAACCGGGGGTCGAGAGCGTAGCGCCCTTATCAGAAGTCACCTCGACTCTGTCTCTGACCGAGTGTTCACCGTCCACCGCCGGTAGTAGGTGCAACCACGATTGCACCCATTCCGACGATTCAATAGCCTTCGATGTTGAGGCCGGGCACTTTGATGAATCCGCGGTCGCGAGTGAGGAGTCGTTCCCCGTGTCGCAATGTGATCGCGGCGATATAGAGGTCCGACTGGCTCAATGGACTGCCCCGAGTTGCGAGTGCCGAACCCAATCGTCCCGCTTCATGGCAGGAGGGTCGGTCAAACGGCAGGAGGGGAATGCTGTCGACCAGGGTCTTGGTCCGGGTGAAGTAGACGCCGCCGAGGTAGTAGCCTCCCACCAACACCTCTGCAGCTGCCGGAGCGGTAATGAACCGAGGTTCGGCGGTTCGATCGAGCTCTTGGGCCTTCGCGACCGCTCTTTCTTCCCCCGCAAGAAGGTCGATCAAGAAGGAACTGTCCAGACTGACCATTTTCTACCTTCGATCGGCAAGTTGCCGCAACTTCTGCCGAGAGAGGCGGTCCGATTCCTTCAGGAACTCACGAACCTCTGCTACCTTGGACGCGGGACTCCCGTTCCAGGCCCCAGCGAATGAGGAGAGGAGGATCTGGGAGCCTGTCAGCCGCCGGACTACCTCGCTGAAGCTCTCCCCCTCGTTTTTCAGCGCTGAGAGGGCATCGTAGGCGTCCTTGGTCAGGGTAACAGTCTTTACGACCATCGTGTGTTGATATCAACACACTTACATAAACATGTAGACTCAGGTTGGACTGCGTTCTGGTGTGCGTAACCTCGGGCACAACGATCCCACGCACGATTTACGGTCTCGTAATTCGCTCCGCCCACCCCTGGCCAGATGGGTCGTAAAGTATTCGGACAGGCTCTTATCTGATGAAAGAATCCCAAGTCTCGTGGAGTCCGGGCGCCGTCTCGCTGCGGTGATGTTCACCGACACAGTCGGGTATACGGCGTCCACCCAGACGAACGAGGGGCGAACGCTCGATCTGCTCCGCCAGCAGGCGGAAGTAGTGCGCCCGATCGTTTCCCTCCACCAAGGACGCGAAATCAAGTCCACGGGAGATGGATTCCTCGTCGAGTTCGACAGCGCGCTGAAGGCAGTGCAGTGCGCGGTCAACATCCAGCGCCGGCTGTTCGAGCGGAATTCGGAAGGGGGTCTTGCCCCCATTCAGATTCGGATCGGGGTCCACCTCGGCGACGTGGTGCAGAACGGCGCCGACATCCTTGGAGACGCCGTGAATATCGCAGCTCGCATCGAGCCGCTGGCCGAACCGAGCGGGGTCTGCGTTTCGGGCGCCGTATACGAGCAGGTTCGTACCAAAGTTGCCGAGAAATTCGAAAGGCTTCAGCCCCAAGCGATGAAAGGAGTGCAAGCCCCGATGGATGTCTATCGCGTTCTGCTCCCTTGGATGAACAATGGAGCAGGCGCTGAGGGTAACGATTCCGGCCCCGCGGACAGAAATCGAATCGCCGTCCTTCCCTTCGCCAACATTAGCCCAGACCCGAACGACGAGTACTTTGCGGACGGATTGACCGAGGAGTTAATCGCAAACCTCTCGCTCGTGCCCGGGCTCAAGATAATCGCGAGAACTTCGACCATCGGATACAAGAAGGGTGAGAAGAAGGTCTCCGCGATTGGAAGAGAACTCGGCGTCGGGACCGTGGTCGAGGGCAGTGTTCGGCGGGCGGCAAACCGAATTCGAGTCACCGTCCAAGTGATCGACGTAGCGACAGAAGAGCACGTTTGGACCGCAAAGTATGATGACGAGCTCGACGACATTTTTGCCGTGCAAAGCGATATCGCGGCGAAGGTGGCGACGTCCCTCCCGGGGAGCCTAACGAAGCCACAACCTACGGTTCCGGAGCTGGAGCGACCGAAAGAGACGCAGTCGTATCTGTCCTACCTGCAGGGGCAGGCCTTGATCTGGAAGAGGGATGAGCCCTCGCTCCGCAAGTCGCTGGAACACTTTCAGAAGGCTATCGAAACGGACCCGACGTTCGCACGGGCGTATGCCGGACTGGCCCGGGCCTATATCGGATTAGGCGTGGAAGGCTTCCTGACTTGGACCGGTGCAATTGAGATGGGACAGGCGGCAGCCGAGCGGGCGAGCAAGCTCGATCCGGACTTGGCCGAAGCGCATTCCCTCTTGGCCGAGCTCGCATTCATGGCAGACGACCCAGCCGATTTGCTCGACCGGGAGCTCCGACGAGCTTTGCAGCTGAACCCAAACCTGGCTCCGGCCCATAGCATCCTGAGCTCCCTGGCCGGCTCCTTCGGAATCGTTGAATCATACATCAGCCAGGCGGAGGAGGCATACCGCCTCGACCCGCTGTCTCCTCCGATGATTCGACGTCAGGGAGAGGCTTACTTCAATTCGGGAAGGCTCGAGGAAGCCCTGGCGCATTGGAAGAAACATGTTGAATCCGACCCGATTGACTCGTACCGTGGGCAGGCAGAACACTACATGCTCATCGGGGATTGGAACCAGGCCGAGGCGATGGTCCGTGAATTAGAGAGGGTCGCACCGAACAGCGACCCCGCCCTGCTCTGTCGAGGGTACCTCGCGGCTTTGATGGGAGACCGCGACACGGCGTTCCGAACGATTACCAAGCTCGATGAACTGTTCAAGAAGGGCACCTCTCGGCAGTCATCGATCGGTTTCATCCATTTCGCCCTTGGCGACTTGGACCGATTCTTCGAGTACATGTTCGCCGCGGCGAAGAACCACACCATGCAAGCGGTACGGGTCCGCCTATCTCCGCTGTTCGCCAAAGCGCGCAATGATCCTCGCTTCGTTATGCTGGTCATCATGGCGGGCCGGCCCATGCAAGCGTCCAAACCCGCCGGTGAGTTTCAAGGCGCCGGCGTCAAGGCCCAACACTGCATTCGCGCCGGACACGCAATGCAGCACCGCATAATTTATACAACGCCGAGACGCCAAACACCGATTGTGCCCGCCACAACGGGGCGCAACCACCATTGCACTCACTCTAAGGCCGTGGACGATTCCTTCCACCGACCTTTACAACCCCCCATTCAGCGAATGATCATCCGTCGTGGTCCGTACTCGCGACCGCGACACCCTTTCCTCTTGGTGAGTTGGTGTAGGTGATCTCGAACATCTTGTCCCTATCGAAAGCGAAGGGGACCTCCGTAGTGTGCCATCGCGCGCCAAAGTGGATGAGTGTGAGCAACACGGGAAGGACGTCAGCTCCCTTTGGGGTGATACGCCATCTCGGGTAACGACTGGGGCCCTCGGCACGGGTGACAAAACCATTCGCCTCCAGCTCGTGAAGCCGCAATGCAAGGATCCGCTTGCTCATTCCCGGTGTGGACCGAAGCAGCTCGTTGAATCGCTGGGCCTTGCCAAGAGCGATATTCATTAGAACTGGGAGCGCCCACTTTCTCCCCAAGACACCGAGGCTGGCCTGAATCGGATAGGCGTTGAAGTTGAGTCGAAAGTGAATCTTCCCTCGCCGTCGCGATTGGGCGAGCCGAGTTGACCTACTTTCTTTCACCTACCGATACAAATATCCCGGTCGGATAAGCCTCACCGCCGGAAGGTGCGGACAGATGGTGTATGTGAAGGATGAGGGAAGCGTTTTCGAAGCCCCGATCGACTTCGTGTGGAAGTACATCTTCGGTGGCGAAGCACACGATTCCGCCCACAAGACAACTCGGAATCCCAAATTCGAGAAGTACTCTGACATCACAATCATCTATGGTTCGGAGCGCTACTTGCGAGGAAAGTGGGCTCCCGATCGCATGCGGATCTCGATGTTCCCGCCGGTTTCGGTCGTTACCGAATGGATCGACGGAGTGCTCGCGGGTTCGAAGATGACCTACGTGTACTCGCCCCAGGGGAACGAGACCCGGATTGACGTGTACGGCGAGTTTACCTCGAAGACTCTTCCGGCCCATGAAGTGGAGGCGGCAGCGAGGGAGTTCCTGGATTCTGAATTCGCCGCCCATGCCCCGGTGATTCGGGATGCATACCTGAAGGAGAAGGTGTCCAAGCGTTAGGCGCACCGGAATAGGCCCGGCCTACGTGTGGTTGCATCCACCTTTGCAGCTATTCAAGACTGGTGAGCGTACGCTTGCCGATCCTCCAAAATGTAGTCGACGCCGCAGCCCCAGCATTCTTCGTTCCGGTAGATCACGGGAGTTTCCGCGGCTCGCCCGGCCAAGTTAACGACTGCGCCGATGGTCCGACAAGTCGGGTTGGATTCCATCCCATTTCCATTGATATTGCACGAGATGGTCCGCGAGGTTGGGTAGCGAAATGGGCCCGATCCGCCGTTCGCATGCAATCTCCACGGAGGCGCGCTCTTCCTGCGCAACCGCAGCTCGAGCCGGGAGCGTTTCGAGCGCCACCGTCCCCAACGTATGCAGGATACCTCCGGGTGGGCGGCTTCGAATACTCCTCAGGAGTAGTGGGTTAAGCGTCGCCAGCGACCGCTTCGGGGTGTGAGGCACGACGTGACCGACAATGGCCCAGACTAGTTTTCGGACCAGCTGACAGTGAACCCTACGAAACTCCCGTTGGGGGCGCCGTCAATGCAGTAGTTCAGTGTTTGGCCGAGGTTCGATGAAGTCACCGTTACAACTGGATCTGCGGTAAGGTTGTAGCCCGGGGTGACCGATCCACAGCCCGATGTAGGGGTCCCGCCGTTCGTGATCAGCCAAACATCCCAAACTCCGGTGGGCGTTGTAAAGGTCGCTGTGGTTCGACCCTCATATGCCAACAAGATTGCAGGAGCTGCTTGGGTTGCCGTGCTATCTCCGCTGCAGGAGAAAACCGCCCAGGCATCGGACGTGTTGGCGCCTTTGAAGCCGGAGGCCGGGAGGGCGCCGGAGCAGACAGATGTAACGACACTGGCCGGCGGCGGGAACGTGGTCCCCGGTACCGTCTGCTCAAACAGGAAGAACGACGCTGCGATGGCAACCCCGCACACGGCTACGATGACCGCGACAGCCACCACAGAGCGGAGCGTGAACTTCCCGATCCGCCTCGGTGGCATGGTAATCCTGTCCCCTGAAGTTGGTTTGTTCCTTAAACCTAACGATTCCCGGCGACCGATGGGCTCTATCACTGTCCCGGCAGTGACGGGGCCCCTCACGCCGCGGCCGGGTGTGCTTTCGGGCGGCCGCGGTTGAACGCTATTGTCTTCCATCGGCCCTTGGATTGATGTAGAATGGTTTCTCGGAGGTGAACCCTGCGCCCCGATCTCTCATCGGTGTCGCGTGCCGGTCGCAGTCAGCTAATCGGTCACCTGCGACCCGTCAATGTCAGACATTCAAGAAAGCAAACCCCTGCGTAACGCGCGGAATCTTGCGACGAGTCGGTGCAACCACCATTCCACTTGTCCAAGCCAGTAGGCTGGCGACCGCCATTTCCTCATTCACCAACTGATTTCGGGCTCGAGGTTGTCGTGCTGCTGGCACGGGTCAGCGCGGGCCCATAGACAAATACGAACCGCGTCTTGCCTGTCGACCGGCGAACCAGATGTCAATTCTGATATTCAGGGGCAGGGCCTTTGACGGAAGGATCCTCCACAAGTCTGCGGTCGTCAAGATTGACACCGACGAGGGCATCATCCAAGGCTTTGGCGAGAGAGGAGAGGTGGAAGAGCCCAAGGGGGCCAAGAAGCTCGAGCTCGAAGATGCCACAATACTCCCCGGGCTCATTGACGCCCACGTCCACTTCTACTCCGCCAAGGGCGAAGGGGTAACCGCCTGGGCGTCGGTCCCCGACACACTGGCCGTGCTCCGAGGGGCTGGGGACCTCAAGCGGCTCCTCCACTCGGGGTTCACCGCGGTGAGGGAGCTCGGGACCAAGGGCGGAACCCATCTCGCCCAGGCGGTCGCTGAGGGGTCCATCGAGGGACCTGAGGTTGTCTCCTGCTCAAGGGCGCTCGCCCAGACCGGGGAGGACGACGACCCCCCGGGCTTCCCCCTCGAGCTGGCGCAACAGCTCGCGTCCTATACCCACTTCTGCGACGGCCCCTGGGAGTGCCGAAAAGCGGTCAGGAAGGTGGCGAGAGACGGCGGGAAGGTGGTGAAATTCTACGCCTCGGGGGCGTTCTCACGAGGAGGAAGGATCAAACCCAACTTCACGAAGGAAGAGATCGGAGCGATCGTGGACGAGGCTGGGCGCCTGGACCTAAAAGTGGCGGCCCACGCTTATGGGGAGGAGGCGCTCGGTAGCGTAGTTGACGCTGGAGTGGACTCCATCGAGCACGGGTTGGGACTCACGACGAGTATCGCCAGAGCGATGGCCAAGAAAGGAATCTACTATGTTCCTACTTTGGTGACCTACAGCAACCCCGACTACAAGAACAGGTACAACGAGATGGTCAAGCGCCACCTCTCCGAAGACATGGAGATAGCGAAGGAACACGGGGTGAAGGTGGTGATGGGGTCGGACATAGTCGGGGACGCGGCTCGGCCTCATGGCAGGAACTACGAGGAGATTGCGGCTGAGGCGAAGTTCCTGGGGAACAGGGAGGCGCTGATCGCAGCCACCTCCCGGGCGGCCGTGTGCCTGGGCCTGGAGAACAGCGGCGTCCTGAAGAAAGGCTTCAAGGCGGACGCGGTGATCGTCAAAGGAAACCCTATCGCGGACATTGAGGCGCTCGCTCCAGAGAACATTCTCTACGTCATTAGGACAGGAAAACTGCTCTCGCCACAACGGTGACCGATTGTGTGCCGGCTTGGTCGATCTTTCGGGGGACATCTCAGGGCGGTCCTTTCGTCATTAACACTCGTGTCGGTCTCACCCAGTTGTTTCTCGGAGCGTAGTTGCAACCACCGTTACGCCTACTGATGAGCGAATTCACAACAATCAGCGCCCCTCACAGTCCCTTATCGTGGGACCCACCCGGTTGTGCCCGAGCGACATACGGGTCCCACGCCGGCAGACTTTGAGGCCGCCGATCAGTCGTTCTCGTCTTCCCGTTTCAGGGCAACGGCAAGCGCACCCAAATCGACGATTCCCCGCAGAAGCTGCTCCACGCCGCGCGTCGCATCGCGCTGGAGGGCCTTCTCTTCGGGTGTGAGTTCGACGTTTGTGTCGATCACAGTCCGAGTCATGTTGGCGAATCCCTGAATCATGTCCTGAATCGCCTTCCGTGCCTGCTCAATATCTTCGTTCATCCTATCACCTCCTCGTCAGCCGACGACCATGACAGATCACCAGTGGGCCCCAGATTCGGCCCCCTGTTCTCGTTCTTGTAGGTGCTTGAAAACCAGGTAGGCGAGTGCGGCGGCACCGGCACCTATCACGAAACCCCAGGTTAGTGCTGCGGCGTTCTCCGTCTGATTCTCACTCGAAGTGGGCGGCGAAACAAACCCCTGCTCGCCAAGCAATTCCCAATTGACACTCTCGAGTCCCTTTGCCTTGAGGAGATCCTGGAGGGCCTTCAGCCGGTCGTAGTCCTCCTCTCGAACACGGAGCATCTTGTACTTCGGCATCGGAAAAACCCCTGCTAGAGCTTGACAGCTTGCATTGTAACTAATTGCATGCATCGTATATACGTTCGTCGCCTTCTCAAAATGTCGAGATTTAGCTCGGGCGCAGGCAGATGACCATGCCTTGGATCAATAACAATGCACATTATAATGTATCAACAGTATGTGAAACATGAACATCATGATGTACAACATTGATATCCACCCCGTGCATCACGATGCTCAAGATGCCTGACGATCCTGAACGGCTTTTGCAGCTGCTCTCGGAAGCCAACCCTTGGTGGGAGACTGGCTCAGTCCCTGATGCGCTAGTGCCACCCTACCGTCGGAGGGACTTCTTTGTCGTTCGAAATCGATTGCAGGAGGGACTAATCACGGCTCTCGCCGGCCCTCGACAGGTTGGCAAAACGACTCTGATGTATCAGTTGATCAAGGACATGCTTGCCCAGGGTGTCGCGCCGCGCCGAGTCCTGTTCGTCAGCTTCGATTTGCCAGGCCTCGGCCTGTACAGCTCGCAGCCCCTGAACGACGCGATTCGAACGTTAGAGGAAAGAGGTACTGCGCGAACCTCTACGCACCACTGGGAAGCCAGTCTACATTCTACTCGATGAGATCACGAAGGTGACAAACTGGCACCGAGATCTCAAAGGATGGTACGACCAACGCCTGCCGCTCCGGTTCCTTGTCTCTTCCAGCTCGAATTCTGAGCTACAATCCGGGGCTTCTGCAAGTTTGACTGGGCGGATCGCGATTCAGCTGCTCATGACATGGAAATTCGTCGATGTGATGTCACTCCGTACCGGGGATTACCGAACCAATGATGAATACCTGGAGGCCAGAGCCGAGCTACCCATCTCAATCAAGCAGCGAGACCCAACACCACTTTTCGAGCGACTAAAGCTCACGAAACCAAGACCCACGAAAACTCGAGTCGCGATTCAAGACGCGCTCGATTGGTATCTTCTGGTCGACGGCTTCCCTGAATTGATCACGTCCAAAGACATCAGACGCAGTGCTCGACGTTTGGATGACTACGTGAAACTGACGCTCGCGCACGATCTCTATCGATTCCATCAGATCAGATCGAGTACCAAGGTCCTCGAGGACCTACTCACCCTTATCGCGGGACAGAGCGGCGGCTTGGCAAATAACAGGAAGCTTGCCGAGCCGTTGGGACTTGACCAGAGAACCCTCACGGAGTACCTTGACTACCTCGAAGGGGCGTTCATAATCTCGAGAGCCTACTACTATTCGAAGAAACGGGACACTCGCCTGAGGAAGCAGAGAAAGATCTACATCCCGAACCCAGGGCTCTTGAATGTCTTGAGAGGAACAGTTGACCGAACAATCCTCGAAGATCCGATTGAAATGGGCCGAACTGTTGAATCAGTCGTGCACGGGTACGCAAAACGTCTGGCGTTCAACCTTTCACCGGGTCCTACTCCACCCGTTTACTATTGGCGAGACCAACACGACCACGAGGTTGACGTGGTAATCGAATATCATGGAGCACCCTTGCCTATCGAGGTAAAGTACAGAACGGATCCCAAGACTAACTTGGAGGGACTCCGCCACTTCATTGAGGATAAGAGTCCTCCATTTGGGATTGTTGTGACCAGGGATTTCCTTGAGCTGGAACCACCGATCCTATTCGTTCCGTTTGCCGATTTCCTGATGCTTGCATAACTAGACAGACCCCTCGAGGAGAGGTGTGTGCAACCACAATTGCAGCCAACGTCAGCCGCGGTGGTGACCTCCGGAGGGAGACTCGGGGACCCGAGGCTGCGCAAGCGCTTCCAGATGGCTGTCGAACCAACCGGTGAAGGAGTGCAGACGGATCATGATGTTCATCTCGAGCTCGACGACGCCCTTGATCGAGCTCACGTACTGCTCCAGGTCCTCCAGGTGGGCCGCTGACGGCGGCATCACAAAGACGTTGACCTCCCGACGCATCCCGGCTCCCACGATCGGGTCGCGAAACGCGAGGGTAAGCGGGAAGCGCTTCGAAATCTGCCGGATCACCGCCTCGTTGTCCACTTCCGCGCGTACCACCGCTCGCAGGGATACGAGTGGAGAGGTAATCGCGCGGAAGTCGAAAATTGGAACGAACCAGACGGCCCAATCGTCGATGAGGGCCGAATAGCGACGGGTCATCGTCCGAGTGGAAATGCCCACGCGATGTGCCGCCTCGCTCAAGGTCGCGGTCGGCCGTTCACGGAGGGCTCGAACGATCCGGAGGTCCAGCGGCGTGAGCCCCCGTCGGGGTTCGAGAACGGGCCACGGAGTCGGGGGTTCGACCTCGCGGATACCGGCGAGACCGCGGACCAATTCGACGCGCCGCGCGAGGGACGTCTCGTCCGACGCGACGAGGGCGAGCGTGATCCATTCCCCTAGAAATTCCATCGCCATGACGGCCCCATCGACCATCTCGAGGCGAGAGAAGAGGGTCGATTTGGCTCGAGGATGGTCTACTCGGATATTCACTGCGGCACCACGCCACCCGATTAGGCCCGGATTCAGCCAGACGTCGTAACGCCGAAGGAGTCCGCTCTCCTTCCAGGCCTTGAGTCGCGCGGCCACGCGCGCGCGGCCCACCCCGAGGTTGTGCGCAATGCGCGTGGCGTTGAGCCGCGGGTCGATTCCCGCAATGTTCACCGCGCCTCCCCGATACATCTCCCTGAGGAGGTCGATATCCAGACTTTCAGGCTGGAGTGGTGCGGCGGACACGTCGGAGAGGAAGCATCCGCGCCCTGCTTGAGACTTCCGACCTTTGCGTCCGGACCGTAAGAATCAGACATTCTCGGGGTCGAACGTCAGAAATCGATGGAGGGGCCGTGGACGGGTTTGACCTTCTCGACGCCCCTCTTGGAGCCGATGACAGCGACCCCCGAGACCGCCAATGTCACGGTCACTACGAGTACCTCGACGGAGAACCTCGCGCGCCGAGGAACGATCATCCTCGTTCTTCTCGCGGCCGCTGCACTCATGGTGAACTACGTTGAGACTATGCTCGTCCCCGCACTACCAACCCTCGTCGCATTCTTCGACGGGGTGCCCTACACGACGATCGCATGGGTCGTTTCCGCCTATCTCCTTGTCGGGGTTTCTACAACTCCCTTGTTCGCGAAATTGGGCGATATCTATGGGAAGAAGCGAATCCTGGTCGTTGTCCTCAGCATCTACGCCGTCGCCCTCAGCCTCACCGGCTTCACGCCCCAAATCGCCACGGCCGTCGGCCTGTCCCGAGTTAACGCCGTCTACCTCCTGATCGCCTTGCGCGGGCTTCAAGGAGTGGGACTCGCGATGTTCCCGCTCGCCTTCGCGATGGTGGGGGAAGACCTTCCGCCAGCCAAAGTGGCCCAAGCGCAGGGGCTCATCGGCGCGATGTTTGCGATCGGCGCCGCCCTGGGCCTATTTGGAGGCGCCTGGGTCATTCAGAGCTACGGCTGGCAGATCGCCTATCACATCGTGATCCCGATCGCGGCAGCGGTTGTCGCGAGCGCGATCTGGATCCTCCCCGAGTCCCGGCACCGTCTCAAGTCACGGCTGGACGTTCCCGGCGCGGCCTTCCTCGGGGCGGCGCTCGCGACATTCCTTCTTGGACTGTCCCAGGGGCCGTCCTGGGGTTGGAGCTCGCTCGCCGCCGTCCACGTGGGGGGTGTCCCGTTGGGCGTCCCCCAACTCTTTGCGCTCGCTGCGGCCCTCTCCGTCCTGTTCTATCTTCGTGAGAAGACCGCCGCCGAACCGATGGTTCGTCTCGAGCGGTTCCGAGAGAGGAACCTGGCCATCAGCTACTTCGCAGCCCTATTGGTCGGCGCGAGCCTGTTCCTCGGGTTCGTTGGAATCACGATCCTCGTGGAGACGCCCATCGTTGGGCTGGGTCGGACGGTCTTCGAGTTTGGACTCCTCAGCCTTCCGACCACGATGTCGATGCTTATCGCCGCACCGTTCATTGGTCGCGCGATCGCCCGCTACGGCCCGAGACCGGTAATGCTGCTGGGGTCTGGGTTTGCCACGACTGGATTCCTGCTTATGCTCACGTTCGATCACACGTATACCGAAGTGATGCTGGCGCCGATCCCCGCGTTCGTGGGACTCGTTACCATGATCATCACGATCACGAACACGGTCGTCCTGGCGTCCCGAAAGGGCGAGACCGGCATTCAGACCGGCATGGCCGAGATGTTCCAGGACCTCGGCGCGAGCATCGGCCCCGTAGTCGTGGCGACCATCCTTGCGAGCTTCACCGGGGTCTTTGGAACAGGGATCGTCGCCCCGGGCGATCCAGTCGCCGTGGTACTGCCAACTCTGACCGCCTTCCACTGGCTCTTTGGAGTGGGTGCCCTGCTTTCGCTCTCTTGCGGGGTGATGGCGTTCTTCCTGCAGAACTATACTTTCAGCGCGGCAGGGGAGCGGATCGAATCGGTCGCCAAGGTTCGGGTTGTTGTGGGAGCGCCGGCGAACCCAGGGCTGACCGCAACCACGCTCGGTGCGCAGGACGAGTGAGGACGAGGGCGACCTGCCTATTGGCAAATGGGTGCAACAACAATTGCACCCATCAGCGTGAGCTTTGTACTCGTTCGCCGCGATTCACACGCTCCTCCGAAAGAGAGATGTCCCCTCTCGCCTCGAGGCACCGAGGATTCCATGGACAAGAACGAAGAGTTGCCCGAATTGGTCCTGCCGATGGAAGCCCGCGACAATTGCCTCGGATCAGCCTCCGCCCGATACTCGCTGGTCGAATATGGCGACTATTTGTCTCCCCATTGCCGGAATGTCGTTGGAGTTGTAAACGAACTTGTTCGCGAGTTGGAAGGGGACCTCTGCTTCGTCTATCGAAATTTTACTCAACCGAAACCGCATCCGCTGGCTCGACGGGCGGCCGAGGCAGCCGAGGCCGCGGGACTACAGGGAAAGTTCTGGCTAATGCACGACCGACTCTTCGCCCACCAGGACGAACTCTCGGACAAACTAATTCGGGAAATCGCACGCGACCTCCCCATCGACTTGGCCGATTTTGAGCGGGACTTGACCTCGGGCGCCGCCGGACGTCGAGTCGACGACGATCTCGAAAGTGGACAAGAGGTGGGTGTGGGGGATGTCCCCACCTTTTTCGTCAACGGAAGACTTCAGTTGGGGCAGTATGAGTTCCTCCCGCTTCTCAAAGCGCTCCAGGAACCCCATTCAAAGCCACCCGCGTGAATCCAAGATTAACTCAATTGACCTCGGAAACCGCATAAGGCGCGAGTCCATGGCAGGCGCATGCACCCCGCGCCCCGCTCTAGAATCGTGATCAAGGGCTTCTCTCCGCCCCTCGACGGTAAGAGTGTCCAAGTCGACGCCGATGGGCAGCCGGTCGCGGTGTTCAACGTTCGAGGTTCTCTCTTTGCGCTTGGCGCGCAATGTACCCACCAGGGGGGTCCCCTCGACGAAGGAGAGTTGAGCGAGTACCGCGTCGAGTGCCCTTGGCACGGGTCCGTTTTTGACATCGAAACGGGGAAAGTGCTGAGAGGTCCGGCAGAGACTCCCGTGGTGACCTATCGAGCGTTCATGGACAAAGAAGGACTCGTCCTCGAACCCCGACCGCTGGATTCTGGGGTCCCTGCAGGGCATTGAGTAGTTGCAACCGCAATTGCACCTCTTTCTGTTTCCCAGCGCAACCAACATGTTCCTCGGACGATTGAGGGGGCACGGACCAGCTAACGGGTAAGTTCGATAGGTTGAGGAGCCGGAACCGAAGGGGAGAAGGCACTGCGCGGACCTCTGGGGGACTCGGGCAGCCTTGCACCAGGAGTGAGCCGGTGATTTCGTTCATCACCCCGATGAAGACCCCCGACCAGGGCAACATCCAACGAATTGCCCGAATGTTGCCCCAAGGGCGCGAATTCATTGTCGTCACGTTGCCGGGTGGCGCCGCTCACGCCCGAAACATCGGAGCGGCCACGGCGACCGGTGACGTCCTCGTCTTCGTAGATGACGACGTCCACTTGGAAACGGATTGGGACTGGGAGAAATGGGTCAAGGGCGATTGGGACTTCGCGATCGCGGTGACGTACTGGCCAAGCCCGTCGGTGAATGTCTTCATGATGCGGGTCGAGAGCACCATGCTGAACGTGCTGACTGCTCTATTCGGATACAAAATGTTCATGTCGGGGTTCGCGGTGGTTCGTCGGAAAGCGTTCGAGTCTGTCGGCGGATACAATGAGGATGTGCTCTTTGAGGAGCACGCCATTACGCTAGACTTCTACCGTCGCCACTTCAAGGGTGCACGGCTGCCCGTACGGGTAAGAATGCTCCGGCGATGGCACGGCTGGGGTCCCCATAACGATGTGACGAGCCGGGGGCAATGCCACCCACTACCGAAGCCGGGTGAGATTCTGGTTCTTCGCACCTAGGCGCAACGGCGCGCCTCACGGGCAGGAACGTGGTCAATAGCCGGGGGTGCGACTACAATTGCGCCTGGTGACGGTCACCGTCCGTCGCGCCCCTTCATGAAGCTCGACGGTTTGGAGAGGTCCCGACTTCGGCAGGCGAAGATTCCGGATGGATCCGTTCAGTCACCTTCTCCTCGGATATTTGCTCGGGTTCGGCCTTTGGGGGCCTGGTGGCCTACCATACGTCATTGCGGCGGCGATAGCCGGTGCCCTCCCCGACCTAGATGTGGCACTCTACCCCCTGTCCCGAAGGTTTCCTCTGCTTCGTCACCGAGGAGTCTCCCACTCGATACTCGGGGTCACCGTCATCGCGGTGATCGGTTCCTTTGTGATTCCCCCGGCGATGGCCTGGAGTTTGGGACCAGCGTTTGGTGGAGGATCGCTCCTCGAGTATTTTGCCGCCTTGGAGATCGGAGGGTTGTCCCACGTGTTTCTGGATTCCCTCGACCACTGGTCGGTGCCGATCTTCGCACCCTTCTCGGAGGTCGAGTATCACTTTGACGTCGACCGGATTGTGAACGTGGGGTCCATGGCATTCACTGTCATCGCGTACGTGACCCTGATCTACGAACGGGGACGGTTCCCCGTTGCGGTCTGGTCCGACACCACGTGGGTCTTCCTTGGAGCCGTCCTGTTCTATTTCGCAGTTCGAATCGTCGGCCGGTGGAGAGCCGGAGTGGTCCAGCGTCGGGAAGGTTTCTCCTCGGTTATCCCGCAAGGGAACCCCTTTGTCTTCGTGTTCTTCGGGGAAGATCGGACGCCCGAACAACTTCGACTTCGGACTGCGCGGTACCATCTTCTGCGAGGGTTCGTCACCGACCGTCGAGCGGTTGAGATGCCACTCCACCCCCCGGTCGAACCCAGCACGAAAAGCGAACAGGCGGCCCTAGCTCGCAGCTATCCCATCGCACTCTCCGCGAGTTGGATGCTGAACGAGACCCATCGTTTTGCCGAAGTGCGACCGATGCCCGGTCACTTCGACGTGTTCTGGTATTCGCTGGAGGTCAGTTTCTGGGGTCGCTCCGCGGGCGTTCTCGCCCAAGTCGACACATCAACCGGAAAGGTCATCTCTCGGAATCAGTGGAGATCCCCGGCCGCGCCGTTCTCGTAGACGCGGGGCGCTTCGATACTTCGGCTGCACCGGATTTGTCCGATGTATAGGCGCACCTGGAAATGCACCGGATAGATCGCCGAAGGAGATCTGCACGTCTGCGCGGAATCAACTAACTCGAGAGAGAACGGTCAGCGCGCGAAGGGTGATCATCTTACTCGGTTTACCCTCCGCCTCGAACGTCAGGGGTACCGGACAGTTCCCGGGGTGCTTCGCGAACCAGTCGACGAACTCCTGGTAAGGATCCGGTTGGAAGGCGTCGAGGTTCCACTTTCCATCGGGCCGCTGCTTCTTGCGCAGGAGTTCGACCGCGTATCCCAGTCGCGGGTCTTTGCCGTAGCCGAGCGCGGTCAGGCAATCCAGTCCGACCAACAGGTCGTAGTAGTAGTGCACGGGCCAGTGGAAGCGATACCATGGCTCGTACCGGTCGCCCTGATTGTGGAGCTCGTGCTCGAGGTAGTACTCGGCAGTCCGCTCCACGACTGCCTTCATCGCCGGACTCCACTTAGAACGAGGGTACGCGGCGAAGGCGCCCAATCCCTCCCAGGCGTCGAGCGAACGGCTCGTGGCCGGCCCGTTCTTGACGTAACGGCAGGACCAGCCCCCCTTTGGGTGGGCGGTCTGGACCAGCCATTCGAGGGTCTTGCGGACTCGGGGGTCGTCCTCGTAGCCCAGGCGAAGGAGCCCGCGCGCCATGTTGGCCGTGTAGCAGTGGTGCCCCTTCCCTTTCCCGAACCCTCCAACGCCCCCTCCCTCGAGCGGCGACTTGGCCATCCAGTACCTCCGCCGACGCCGCCACCTCCGGGATGGCACGCGTCGCCCCCAGATCGGCCAACGCGAGCATGGTCCAGTGGGTCGCCGTGAACCTGGGCTCCATCCAGCCTTTGTCCCGCTCCCACCATCCTGCGGCGTTCCGGCGGGCGAGCGAGTCGGCCACCCATCCGGTGTCAGGAATGCGCGCCTTGGCCTCGCGGACCTCCGCGTCGTTCTCCCTCTTCCCGAGAAGTTGGGTCAGCGCGAGATATCGGATTGAGGGCTGGTCTTCTTCGAGCAGCCAGTCGAGGGGCTTCTTCACTGGCATTCCGTTTGGGACAGCTCCGGCACGCCATAAACACTCACGAGGTGCCGATCAAAATGCGGCTCGGAAAGTAGGTGCAATCACACTTGCACATCGCAAAAGGAGCAGGCTGAGGGGGGACGAGTTCATAGCCAACCTCGAAATTGGTCCTCTTGCCTCATCCATATTCGAGCGGGGACCAGTTCGTGACGCAGTACGTCTTCGACAATGCCGCGGAAGCGGAAACTGAAGTGCGGTTCCGATCCCTCGGGGCCTTGTTCGATCCCACGACGCAAAGAATCATCGATTCCCTCCAAGCGGTTGGCGCAAGGGCTCGCTGCCTTGAGGTCGGAGGTGGTGGAGGCAGCCTGGTTCGTTGGCTCTCCGAGCGCGTGGCTTCACAAGGTCATATTTTGGTTACGGACATCGATCCAAGATTCCTCACCAAGGCTCTCTCCGGACTTCAGAATGTCGAGCTCTTGAGACACGACATCGGAACGGATCCTCTTCCGACCGCTGCGTTCGATTTCGTCCACACGAGGCTGGTACTTGAGCACGTTCCGGATTGGGGTAAGGGACTCGACAACATGGTGAACTCCCTTCGCTCCGGTGGGACCGTTCTCGTCGAAGACTTCGATCTTCAGGCTCTGGACTGGACTGAGTCGGCGGGTTCCGCGGTGGCTATCGCGCGATATAGCAAACTTGCTGTTGCGCGCATGCAGATCTTCCGCGAGCACCGGGTTCACTTCACAATCGGTCGGCAGTTGCCCGCCGCTCTCCTTTCCCGCGGGATTCAGGGCATAGGGTTCGAACCGACTGTAACGATCCGGAAGGGCGCGAGCGCCGCAGGGGAACTCGAGAAAGCAAACCTTCAACAGCTTCGTGACGAGATCCTTACAAGAAGCCTCCTCACCCCCGAGGAGTTCGACGATGCCATCCGGGTGTTCGACGACCCCTCCTGGTCCCGCTTCTCCCCGCTGATGGTGAGTGCTTGGGGACGCAAGCCGTAGTATGGTTAGAGGTTCCCGGTTCCGCCGAAATCGACCAAGGTGAGTGCAACTACCATTACCCCCACACTCGGGGGTGAGCGTTCCAAGGAAGCGCGTCGACGTCTGATCCCGGCACCGTGGCGAGCGCCTAAGCCTGCGCCCGAAGCTTCTTCGCGGCCCCCGCCGGAATGGCGGCCACATGCGGCAGTGTCACGAGACCGAAGAAGATCAGGATAACACCCAGGAACTCCGCGTAGTACAGGGCTACGGGGAACGAGGCGATGTACAGGGCGCCGCCGGCCGCGAGGACCACCGCGCCAATTCCCATCATTACCGTCTGCCACCGCCACGCTTTCCTCAGCGAAAGCACGACCGCCCCGAGCAAGACGAGGGTAGCCGGTCCGGTGACCAAGGTGGAAAGAACGATCAAGGTCAACGGAGGGTTTCCCGTGATGACTCCGCCCGATACCATGCTATTCGGAAGGGGGGTCGTGAAGGTCAGCGCACCCACCAACGCACAAGCGGCGAGGGTGAATGCGGTGTACCCAGCGCGAAACCGCGGGCTTCGAATTACTTGAGTGCAACCCAAAGAGAGCACTCCCACGATCGCGGCGGACAAGAAGACGTAGGTTTGGAGAAGAGGAAGGTCGACCACGCCCAGGTAGACGACAAACTCGACCCCGGTCGCGACGGCCGCGAGGCCAAGACCCGCCCCCCAAGCCAATTGGCTCCGGATATGCCCCCGCACGAACTGCAGAAGCCCTCGCGCCGAGACAATCGCGAGTGTGACCGTGAGGGCCAAGAGCGAAATGGCGATTCCAGTTCCGGTCGCGTCCACGTTCCCTTCCTCCGGTGCCCGACCTCTCGCCTAGGCCGACACCTTTTCGGGTTCCCGGGGCTTCTGGGTCGGGCTCGTCTCGGCCACGTCGACGTTCGCTTCCGAGGTCGGGATCCTCTCCTGGCGACCGAGGTAGACCCCCACCATCGACAAGATGAGGAAGAGGTCCATCAGCACGAAGCCGACGTTGAAGATCCAATAGCCCGAGCTCCCCTGATTGGTGCCGTACCAGACGTAGACGTAAGCGCCCACCGTCGCGATCAAGGTCCCGATCATCGCGAACCCCGCCATCGGGGTGCGCGTTCCCTT
The DNA here is from genome assembly GCA_963730815.1 of uncultured Thermoplasmata archaeon. Classification (GTDB taxonomy): domain Archaea; phylum Thermoplasmatota; class Thermoplasmata; order Lutacidiplasmatales; family UBA184; genus Lutacidiplasma. The sequence continues at coordinate 365,965 of CAVSTD010000008.1, read as the reverse complement.
CTTGTCGGCGTAGAAATCGATCGCTAAGAGGGCCATGCAGACGAGAGTGATGCCGATGAGTGCAAAGTACTGCAGCGCTCCGAAGACAACGTCGGCGGGACCGCCTGAAAGTGTCGCTTCGTTCAGCTCGATGTAAAACCCCTGGATCGGGGTTGCGATAAACGAGAAGATCCAGGTCCCGAGGATCGCGGCCCGCACGGGGTCCTTCCAGGCCGGCCGACCCGCGACCTTCGTGTAGAGCAGCGGTATCAGCACGATCACGGCCCCTAGAGATGCCCAAAGCATCGTGGAGTCGTCTCCGGCAAATCCGTTCGCTTCGGTCCCGGTGCCCGCGTACAGACTGAATGCGTCTGGATTACTCGCGAAGAGGGTCCCGGGCACCCCGCCCGGGAACACCGTCGTGAACGCTTCGAGCACGAATACTGTCGTGAACGCCAGCACGCCCGTGATGCTGACCCAGAGGCCAACTTTGGCCATGGCGCGCTTCCATCCGGTCAGTGCGAGCACGTCGAATCGCTTCGCGACGACGGCCACGACTCCCAGGATCAGCGCCATCACCATCATGTGGGAGTGGGCGCCCATCGTGATCCCGACCAAATTCCCGGCACCGCCCAACCAGGCAATGTAGCCGCTGAGGAGGGCGGGGGAAACCCCGATGTCAATGACGAAGTAGTTCAACCAGAACACGGCGAATCCGATGATACCGGCGATGAACGCGGAGATGACCGTGACGAAGGTGAGCCAGTAGGTGGAGTCCATCTTGCGGAAGTCCTTCCAAGACGGGAGGTACTTCCATTTCGGGATCATCCCGAGACGGTTCTGGCTCGGATCATAGGTTCCAGCGAGCTTACCCGGCAAAAGATAGAGCTGGACGAGGAGCGCTCCTCCCACGTCGGCGAGGAGGATGAGGCCAAGCAGGATCAGACCGAGCGGGATTGGGGCCAGATTCGCGTTGAAGATGGGCCGGAGATAGAAGAATGCCCCGATGGCTCCGATCACCGTCGCCATCAGCGCACGGTAGGGGATGGGGAAATCAATGGAGGGTTCGTACTTGTCGAGGTCAAACGCCATGAAGACGAGGTAGACCCCAAGCGACGCCATCCCGATCGCAATCGAGTGGAAGTAGAGGTCGGACGCTCCGAACCCGAACCCCGGAGGGAGGCTACCCTGGGCGCTCGGGCCAAGGCCCAGGACGTAATAGAGCAGGGACATCAGGCCGATGATGAGTAGCGTGATCCACACGTAGGTCTTCATCGGGTGGAGGTACCCCCTCTCGGTCATCAGATACCGACTGGCAGGCTTCGCATCCACGGCCCTGGGTCGCGGCGGCACGGCCGGGTCCGGACTCATGCTTTCAGGTACCATCGTTTCCACCACTCCTTGAGCTACCGGCCGACGCGAACGTCTTGGGTTGCGGACAATCGGGCCTGTCCGGGCGGGTCCGCCCATCGACCTGCGGGCACGGCGAGAAACCAGCTAATCCCACGCGTCGCACCTTAATCGCCTTCAGACTCAGTCGAGGGTAGTTTGTTTCGTGAAGCGGGCTCGACGGGCAGAAAAGGTGGGCTCAGTTTTACGAGCCATACTTAGACGCGTCGACCCTCCTGCGTTTCTAAGGCGAAGCGAGGCCGACGACCGGAGCGGTTCCATGGGGGTTGTCGAAGAGCGGGGAGAATTGGGCTTCCCCACCGGCCGCGCGTCCTCGACTTTAGTGACGGTTCAGCCTTGGTGGGATTCTTTGCTGGCCTACAGCCAACTCCTGAAGCCGAGAATGGTGGCTCTGCTCGTGTTCACGGCAGCGGTGGGGATGGTAGTCGCGGCCAGTACGCTCGGGCAGGCAACGAATCCGGGTTTGGTTCTGTGGGGTCTTGCCGCCATTATCGCAGGGACCTCCGGATGCAACGCGATTACCGGCTACATCGATCGAGACATCGACCGATTGATGGAGCGGACCGCCGCCCGACCGCTGTGCACCGGACGAATCTCTCCCGCGAGCCGTGCGGTTTGGCTGGGAGCGGGACTCCTCGGGGTCGCTCTGGTGCTCTCGGGCCTTCGCAATCCTCTGACCCTCGCGTTCATGGCCCTCGGCATCGTCGACAATGTGGTGATCTACAGCCTCTGGCTCAAGCGCACCAGTCGATGGAACATCGTCCTCGGCGGCATTTCTGGCGGAATGCCCGTGGCGTTCGGGTGGGCGTTTATCTCCGGCTCGATCGGACTGGCCGCGGTTCTCCTCGCCGCCATGGTCGTCATTTGGACCCCGACTCACATTTGGAGCCTCGCTCTGCGCTACCGGGACGATTACGCCCGGGCCGGGATTCCGATGCTTCCCGTCGTGACCTCCGAGAAGACGGCTCTCCGATGCATGGTGGTCACCGGAGCCCTCCTTGTGCCGTTCAGCCTGGCGCTCCCGTTCGCGACGTCGGTGGCCGGCCTCGGCTATGTCTTGGTAGCGGCGGCCGTAGGAGTTCCATTGCTTGCCATGAGCGTTTGGCTGTGGGTCCGACCCACGCCCGACCGAGCTTGGACGCTTTTCAAGTTCTCAAGCCCTTACTTGGCCGTGGTCTTTTTCGCCCTAATGGTCAGCGCTCTCTGGTGAGCCACCGAGGAGGCCCTCGTGCTCGCGCAGGACTGAGCCTGCCGGCACCCGGGATTCGATTTCTCTGGTGGTTGCAACGACCATTGCACCCTCAGGTCGGAGAGTTGGAGGGAAGCTATCCGACTGGCTTGGTCAGTCCCAATCCCGCCAGGTCGCGCCGCATCTCGTCCCGCTCCGCCTGCGTCAGCGGAAGAAGCGGGGGTCGAACCGGGCCGCCAGCCATTCCCATCAGTTCTCCCCAATGCTTCACCATTTGGACCGGCAAAGAACCCGCGGTACGACCGGCCAGCCGCGCCCACCATTTTCGGGACACCGCCTTCATCGGCCGGATCTTCGGGTACAACTTGAGCGCCTCGTCCCAGTGTCCGCCCGTCGCGAGGTCGATGAACCGAACGTAATTGTTCGAGGTGAGGGTGTCGAATCTCCAGTCGCTCGTATTCGCGAACATCACCTGTTGGTGGATTCCGTACGGTTCCCCGACGAAGAAGATCTCCTCGTCCGGCATGCTCACGACGGCTTTTGCGCCCGCTTCGAGGTGGGTGTCGATCGAAAGTTGAATGTTAAAGCTCGCTTCCTTGATCGCGATCAGCGTCGGCAAGATCGGCCATCCGGGACAACGCTTTGGCCGAAAGGACGATCCCGAACTGGGGAGAATTGTAGAACGCGATGCCAATGTTGACCTGCTCCGCAACGCGGGTGACCCAGTCGAGAACCTGTTCTTCGGTTTTCGTCACCAGGTAGGGCGAAGCCAGTATCACGAAGTCGAAGCCGAGGTCCTCGGCTCGATGGGCCATGGCGACCACGTCCTTCAGGGCCGTGTCCGTAACCTGGAACGCGACGAGCGATCGACCTCGAACGAGTTGCGGAGCGAGTTCCATGAGTCGGTATCGTTCCTCTCGGGTCAGGCTCCAGAACTCCCCCATGTTCCACGAAAAACCCAGCCCTCGGGTGCCGAGCCGGAGCACATGCTCGATGTTGGCCGCGAGTCCCTTCTCGTCGAGCTCGTCTTGGGGGGTGAACGGAGTGATCATGGTCGTCCATTGTCCGACGAGCTTCTCTCGAGCCCAGGCTTTCGCGTCCGATCGGGTGTATTGCACGGGGGACTCCTGATGGTCCGTTCTGCTGACGTCCCGACTCAGCGCCGACTTATCAGGGCTCCCGAAGCCAAGTGTTCGACAGAAACTCCACCTTTCGCGATCAGTAACTCGAACGTATCGCCCTGACGGAGTTCGTTCACGACTCGGTGTCCCTTTCGGTCCACCCAGGCACGGACGTCGATCCGATTCGGAACGTCATTTACCAAGACACGAGCGAGGCTACCTGCCGGAAGGTCTGCGAACGTGGTTTCGAGCCGAGCAATCACGCCCTTGCAGGTCAGTAGCGTACCGTCGACCGTTAGAGCCGCGACGGAGGAGCTCACGATGGAACCTTGGGGGCGAACCGCTCGGTCTCGGAGAATACGTCGATTTTCCCCGTCAGCCGTTGTCGAAGTTCCTCCTTGAACGCGGCCACGGCGGAGGCGACGACATTTCCGCCCTCTCGATCACCGCGGGTGCAAACGGCGCCCCTGACCCCGACGATATCGGGGTTGATCCGAACGAGCGTGTGCAGGTTCGAAACCTTGAGGGTGCCCGAGAGTGCAGTGCTCATTCCTGCTTCCTTTGCCTCCAGCACAAGTTCCTTCAACTGTGATTCCCCGAGGAAGTCGAAGAGATTTCGACCGTCCTTGACGAGGGTGTCGATGAGCATACCGTCGCTCCGACTCTCTCGCCCGAGTTTCACGACCAAGGTGGGGTCAATCCCGCTGTAGAGGTGGCTGTCCGCAAACGTCGCGGCGATGAGCTTGGTATCGAATCCCTCGAGAGCCCGTCGGCTCTCTTTCAAGATTCGGAGGGCGGTCTCGTAATCGCTTTCGACGAAACCCACTTTGACCGAGGTCGCACCGAGAGCGGCGGCGCCGTAAACCGCCATGGACACCGTTCCGGCCTGGTTCGGCACGACACCGAGCGTGACACTCACGTGCATGGGCTTCGGGAAGGCATTCCGGACTTCTCGGATCACCGGCGGGAAGTTGGACCCGACCATCATCTCTTTCAGGTTTTTCACATCCACGATGTCGGCCCCACCGTCAGCCGCCTCGTGCGCCTCCTCGAGATTTTGGACACTGACCATCAGCATCATGTTGCACCCCAATCGCAGATTCGTTCATTACAGGGTGGGAGCGGAAAAATCTACGGGTCAACCTAAGTTGACGCGCCCGCAGGCATGCGTCGCCGGCTGGGCGGTGTTGATGTTTGGCGACCGGGGAGTGCCGATTTCGGATCCTATGGAGGGGGCCCTACTCCCGACCGGTGAGTAGGTGCAATGACAATTGATGACATGTTGACTTCCGCCCGATGCCGGGCAAGAAACAAGTGCGTCGCCTCTCTTCATCGCCCTCGAGGCGCCGCATGGAGAGCGAACTATTCGTCGGGTTGGATGTGCACAAGAAGTCGGTGGTCGCGACCGTTCTCGACCGAGAGGGGAATCGGATTGATCAGTCGAGCTTCGGACCTCGGGACTCCGAGCTGATTGCCTACTTGGATGGCTTTCCGGGCCACAAACACGTCGTGCTCGAGGCGTGCAACGTCTGGGAGCACTTCTACGACGCCGTGGCCTCCACGGACGCCGAGGTGACCCTCGCCCACCCCTACCGTGTTCGATTGATCAGTGAGGCGAGCTTGAAATCGGACAAGGTGGATTCCCAGAGCCTGGCGGAACTCCTCCGCCTCCAGGGAATACCCATGGCCTACGCGCCCGACCCCGAGATCCGAGCCCTCCGCCAGCTGGTGAGAGACGGAGCGTTCTACAAGCGCGAGGAGGCGGGGATCAAGAACCACATCTACTCCGCTCTCCTCCGAAAGGGGATCCAGTACGACGATGGTCTCCTCGGCCAGAAGAGGAAGCGGGAGGAGCTGCGCTCCTACCAGCTCCCCGAGGTCGATCGAGGGTTGGACGTCCTCAATCGGTTCGAGGAGCTCACGAAGAGCCTCGACGAGGAGATCCACCAGGCGTTCCTGAAGTCGAAGGAGGCCCAACTCCTCGAGACGATTCCCGGGATTGGGGAGTTCACCGCGGTCGCCCTGGTAGCCGAGCTGTGCCCCATCGACCGGTTCCCGAACGTCGAGAGGCTCTGCTCGTATGCCGGGCTAGTGCCGACCAACCACCAGTCGGGAGAGTCGTCGTATCAGGGCCACCTGAAGACGGACTCGAATCACCTCGTGAAGTGGCTCCTGGTCGAGGCATCGTGGTCCCATCGCCAGTGGGCGGACAGGAGCAGTGACGTCACAAAGGTGGCCCGACGGGTCACCCGGCGCGGTGGCAAGCAGAAGGGGAATGTCGCCGGGGCGCACAAGCTGCTGAAGATCGTCTATGCGGTCCTCAAACGGGGGACCCCTTACACTCCTGACCGACCGAGCTCCGGTGTAGGTGCTGCGGAGTCGTGAGACGGCCGCGTGCAATTGAGTGGGGTCAGTCGATCGGGAGCGGGCGGCTGCGAGCGTCATCGTGCGCACAAGGCGCGGATAAGTGGATGCGGAGCCCGCACACGCTCAATCGGAGAACCATGTAGACAGAGAATCAACGCGGGCGGAAGTCACATAAGTGCACCTACGCATGGTCAGACGAGGTTCATCTTGTTCAACAGGACTTGGAACCTTGGATCCGCCCGTACGGGAGCCATATCGGGATTCAGGCGGAAGAACTGGACCCCAAGTTTTCGGGATTGGTAGGAGATCTCCAACCAACGGAATGTGGCGTCGAGGTCGCCCAGGCGTGCGTAGACGGCGGCGATATTGGAATCGGGCCGTACCGGGTCGGGAAGTCCCTCGAGCGACTGAATCAGCTCTCGGGCCCGCGCCTTATTTCCGATCAAGAGATTGTAGATCGCTTCTCCCGAGACGAGCTCAGGTCGACCGGGAAGCAGCTCGCGCAGCCGCTCGAGCTCCTTGAGAACCTGTTCCGAGTCTCGACGCAAGAAGGCCTGGGTCATTCGGGCGTCATGGTAGAGTATGCCAAAATTCTCTACCCGGCCCAATTTTTCGAGCTGTGCCTCAGCCTCGGGGAGCCGGTTGAGGGAGATCAGGAGATTGTAGCTGAGGGCGTGGACGAGGGCGGACATAGGGTCGAGCTGCTCCGCCAGCGCGAATTCCCGAAGAGCCTCCTCCGTCCGAAGCTGGTCGGCCAGAACATTCCCGAGCCACATTCGCGCCCAGGCATAGCTCGGGTTGAGGGAGATGGCGAGTTTCAGCTCGCTCTCCGCCTCGACAAAATTGTAGTCGTCCCAGACTATCAGCGCCAGCGAGGCGTGTGCTTCGGCAAGATTCGAGTCGAGCTCGATGGCCCGTGCGGCGTGCTTCCGACTCAGCGCCTCCCACTCGGGTTTCGGGACGTGATGGTACATGCCGCCCAGCAGCCTATGGAGGTCGGAGAGTCCGGCATGGGCTGCGGCATTCTTGTCATCGATAGCGATCGCTCGCTCGAAGTGCTCTTTCGCCTCGAGCATTTCCCGCTCAGCGAAGCCGTGGAGACTCGTCCGTCCCTGGAGATATTCGAGGTACGATTCGGGTCGGGGGAGTGATCGCTGGCTTAGCCGTGCCTCCTCTCGCGAGAGCAGTTTCACCTTCAACGCCTCGGCGACCTGCATCGCCATTTCGGATTGAAGGGCGAAGACGTCGGTGAGTTCGCGGTCATAATTGGCTGCCCATACGTGGCCCTGAGAAGCCACGTCGATTAATTGCACCGTAATCCTCAACCGGGTCCCGGACTTGCGTACGCTTCCTTCGAGGATGGAAGTTACTCCCAGCTCAGATCCGATTTGCGAGATGCCCTTGGTCGTCGATTTGTACGGAGTGACCGAGGTCCGTGCGATGACCCGAAGCTCCCTCAATTGGGAAAGTACCGTGATCATCTCCTCAGTCAGGCCCTCCGCGAAGTACTCATCCTTGGGATCCGGGCTGATATTCGCAAACGGAAGGACGGCGATCCCGGTGGGTCCGGCACTCGCGGTAGAGGCCGCGCCGGCGAGCCAGGGCAACACAACTCGGTAGATGTCCATCGACACCTCCAACCCCTTGAGAGCAGTCGAAGGTAGCTTCTCGAGCTTGTCGGGAATCTTGTTCCAGACCTGCTCACGGACCGCGCCGGAGACGCAGATCCCGCCCGGTTCGGCGACAGGCTCGATTCGAGCCGCGATGTTGACCGCGTCTCCGAGAATGTCGGAGCCCCTTGCCACAACATCCCCGAGATGGATTCCGACCCGGATCCGGATCGGAGGTCCACTACCTTCGGCATTCCTCTCGTAGATTCGGCGCTGGATATCGACCGCACACTGGGTGGCTTGGAGAGCACTGTCAAACTCCACGAGAAACCCGTCACCGGTCGACTTGATCTCCCGACCGTGATGGGCTTCCAACGAGGGCCGAATCAGTTCCTGCTGCCGTCGAAGAAACTCGAGGGTCTGCGCCTCGTCGGTCTGAGTCGAGGCCGTGTAGCCAACGGTGTCGGTGAACATGATTGCAGCGAGTCGTCGTGCCGCGGCCACGATGCGAAGAATCCTTCTGTCAGATTAAACCCACGACCTGATACCAGACTCAGCGATTCGGGGAGTCGAGGTCCAATGCGAGTGCAGCGACAATCTCTCCCAGTGCCGTCTGGCGCATCGCCTTCTATCGAATTCGATGAAACACTTCCCGGTTGCCCCCCGTGCAAAAAGGACGGCCTCGAGGTCAGGCCCCAGCCTCCGAGCACCGACCCGATTCGCCTCGTCCGCGTTTCACGCAGCTTTGACTGCCGCGATACATACATCAGGGGAACGCACGTTTACTAGCCTCGGGGGCGGTCACCCTGTCGTCCACTCCGGCCCCGGCAAAGACCCGGTTTGGCATCGGGTGGTGCGCCGGAATGATTTCGGTGGCTACCGGCACCGCCCTGGCCCTCATTGGAATCTTGTCCATTGGAGGATCAACGATTACCCATACGATCGAATCCTGCCCCGAGCCGTTTGTCTCGCTGCCCTCGTATGGGTGTGTGACTGAGCCCTACACGTACTCGGTAGTCCCCCTGCCTTTTCTCTATCCCTGGATCGCGCTTGCTGTAGTCCCCCTTCTAGCTCTCGTGATTCCGAAGGCCAGTTGGACTTCGCTTGGAGCTTCGGTAAGCCTCGCCACGCTGGTCGCCGTTCCCCCTCTCTCCAGTGGGTGGTCCTGGCTCACGAGTCCGCCCCAGGCCGTCTCGGCGTTGGCCTGGGTCGTGCTGTTCGGTGCGTGCGGCAACGCTCTGGGATCACTGTTGTTGGCGCAGGCCAAAAGTAGCCGGGACCCGCCCGGAACCTCGGGCACTCGAACGATGAACTGGAGCTTTTGGGCGATTCGTTCCCTACTGGTAGGAATCGATGGCTTCGCTCTAGCGATCATGCCCCAAGGGTTATTCCTCTGCCCGAACTCCTGTCAAACGCCCGCGCCGGCCGAGATAGTTGGCCCGTTCTGGATCGGCGTGGGGGCCGCATTGGTTGTGCTGGGTTCACTGCCGGCTATGTGGTCCCTATTTGCCCCACCGAAGTACGGTCAGTTCTGGCATCCGAGCCGGGGCCGAGGTCATGGGACTTAGAGAAAGGGGACCATGTAACTTCCGAGGAACCACTGGTCGCGAGGGAGGTCTCAGCGGTTTGGCGATCGAGCCCTGGGTGCAATGACCATTACACCCATTTCAATCGTCCAGCGGAGTACCTCCGGGGGTAAGCCGGCCATCCGCGCCGCGGGGGGTGCTCCGGTCGGACCGGTGCAGCAATACCGCCAGCAGCGCTCCGCCGAGGGCGAGGCCGCCGACGAGCAGGAAGATGTCCCGGACTCCGTAACTCGCGTAGACGGCGCTGATCAGGATAGGCCCGACAAGAAGTCCAAGATCCTCGAACGAGCCGAAAACCCCGACCGCGGTGCCCTGGAGGGGGCGCGCCACGGGCGCCAGGGCCAGCGGCAGGAGGGCCGCCGAGAGCCAACCCACCCCCGCGGAGAACAATATCGTCGCCCCTACCATCTCCGGGTACGAGGTCGAAAATAGAGTCCCGAAGGCGCCGAGCGTTAGGAGCACGAACCCGAACGGGGCGGACCGGCCTGGCCCCCAACGATCGACCAGAATCCCGAGCACGACGCCGGCGATGAGGCTCACGCCTTGAGCGGCGCCGATGACGAAACCCGCCTCCGAGGTGGTCCCTTGGAAAAGCGAGACCGAGTAGTACTGGAGGAAATTCCAGACGAGCGACTTCGCGGTGAAGGCGAGGATGACCAGCATCGCGACCATCACGAACGGTCGATCGAATACGGCTCGCACCTGCCGAGCGACACCGGGCTGTCGCGGGGGGAGGCTCACCTCACTCCAAGGGAGGAAGACGGTCAGCAACACCCCGACGGAGTACGACGCGATGACGAGTACGATGAGAAACGCAAAACCATAGTCGACGAAGATGAACGGACCGAGCGATGTTCCCGCGACGATGCCGGCGCCGGAGAACAGTCCGTAGAGGCCTGTCCCTCTCCCTCCGGTTCCGGGACCCAGCGCCGTCAGCGCCATCCATCGCATCAGGGGGACTTCAAAAATGAACACCGCGCCGAGGAGCCCCAACGAGACCGCCAGCGTGACAAAGGTGGTGGACACCCCCACTACGGCATAGAGAATCGCAACCACCAATCCAAGGACGGCGATCGTCCGAGGATTGCCGAGACGGAAGGCGAGCACCCCCCAGAATCCCTCGGTCAACAGCATCCCGAACGCGAGGATCGCGATGGCGACACCGTAGTCCACCACCGAAAGCCCGAGGGACTGAAACCGGAACGGTAGCACGACGGAGACGAGGGACCACGACGCCCATTGCACGGCGTTCGAGGCATAGATCAGGCTGACCGCGACCGTCGGGCCTGAGCGAGGAGACGGTGGGGAGTTCTCTGCCATGGTCAAGGGCATGGAGTTCGCAGCCCGCCTTCGTCTAGACGAAAATAAGCGAATTGGGTAGTGCCGACCGTGGCCGATTTTCTGGGGGACGACTCCCGGAGACCGGTCGAGGTTGCACGCGTTTCCTCAGATGCCGCCAATCCTCGAGGGATTTCCTGCGGGCCGGCCGACGAGATCGATCAGGCGCGCGGCCCCCGGCTCTCCCAGCTGATAGAGCAGTCCATGGAGGAACTCATGCGAAATCGTGTCTACGATGGAAAGCTCGTCGGCGGGGTTGGCGAGCCGATAGATTGTGATCCGGTTGGCCCGGTAGTTGTAGCGCGCGTCGACCTGCTTGAAATTGTCCGGGTTGGCCCCCAGCTCTGCGAAGAAACCTCGCAGGCGTGCGACCCAGTACACGTACTCCTTCGGAGTCCCGACGGTGATCGAGGGCGGGTCGACCCCTCCCGTCGGATTCACCATTCACCTTGTGGCAAGAGCGGCTCAGAGCTAAGCTCTCCGGAAACCCGATCCGGGCCTCTCGGAGAACCGGAATCCTGACCGAACCCGTTCGGTCGCCGAATGAGTTCGGGTCTTCCTCCTTAGTGTGGACAGCTTATGGAATCTCGGCCACGACAATGTCGGAGCATCTGCTCTATCAGTCCCCGAGCACCGGTCCGGCCACCTGCGGGTGCGGAACTCGAATCCCGACGGGAGGGACTGCATTCCACATCTCCACGGATTCTTCGTCTTCTCGGCCCCTGTTCCAAGGCCGAGTATTCTGCTCCCCCCGCTGCATTCGTCTCTTTCTCCTGGAATCCCTCGAAACCATCGACGCGTTGGACACGCCTGCCTCCCGGTCCGTCGTCACCGACCTTCACGAACTGTACCTTGGCGTGGCCGAGACGTACGCCGCGGTGCTCGGTTCGTCCGGGCAGTAGGGCGGGGAACCGCCGGGCCGGCCGATTCACCTCGATCCGATCGTGCGGGGACGTGTTCCGCAATCCGGTCGGTGAACCAGGCCGGGTAGCTCACGGAACCCAGGGCGAAGGTCCGATGGACGCTCTGAACTCCCGGTAGGTCGACGAGCTTCTTCACCGTCCGCTCGAGGATCGCCGGAGCATCGGCCGGTACCAGACCCGCAACCACAGCCGCGGAGGCTTCCGGGTCGAGGCCGAGGCCGTCGCGCGCGACCGGAATCCAGACAGGGGCTTCCCGAAGAACGTCCTCGGCTACTTCGTCACGTCGTGACGGCTCCCGGAGGTCCAGGCGTACGAGCGCGAGAGGATACTCCTCGCATTCCGGTCCATGGGTCCACCAGCAGGCGGTCGATTCGGCCAGCCGATGAAGCCGCCGGACGGTCGTCTTGAGGCTGACCCCGACCGTCCGAGCAGTCTCGGCCATTGTCCCGTCGGGAGATCGACAAAGAATCTGGAGAAGCCGCCAGTCGAGGGGAGAGAGCTCGCGGTCGCACGGGGGAATCCAGTAGGGTTGCGGGTCGCGGAGCTGCCCGGAGGGCGAGAGGCGACGGATAAGGGAGGCGCGTCGGGACGTCACTGGGTCGCTGTTCGAAACAAAGTGGACTCGAACATGGCGGTCCCCTTCGTCCAACGTGTCGCGGGCAAAGAAGACCCCTTCCACCAGCGCGAGGTCCCGAAAGACCCGCTCGGAGTCCGTCGGCCGCTCGATCGGGAGTTCGGCCACGAAAACTCGAACCCCGAAGAGCGAGGGATTGACGCTCACCGCGGTTCCCCGTAGAAACCCCCGCTCTGCGAGACCGCGAAGCCGAGCCCGAACCCCGTTCTCGCTTGCCCCCACCCGCTCGGCGATCTCTCGGGCGGGGATCGTGGGGTCGATGACGCGACGCCCGGCCCAGAAACGGGCTTCTCCCCGAGGGGACAAATAACGATAGATCGAAAGATCGAGGCTGTCCATCTCTGCCTGCAGAGCGGACGGACCGAGGGATTGCCCAAAAGGTTGTTTGAGTGGACCAGAGCCTGGTCTGCTCGGGAAGACTGCATGGGTCCGGCCCGATCCCCCCCGAAGCGAACTCGAGGAAGGGGTTGCCGAAGTGAGCGGGATCTCCGCTGGGAGTTCGAATCCGGCTACCGCCGGTATTGCAGAGCGAAGACCGGGACTGCAGAGATGGGGAGGGTGGCCCCCTGCGGCCGACCCCGCTCTCGCATGGCGGGCACTGCGGCCAGAGTTCCCGTCAAGCCATCCTTCCGCCCTCGGTCGACCTCGGCTGCCGCTTCGCAAACCATCGGCTGAACCATCGCGTCTCGGGGGGCCCGGAGGTCGCGGCCTCCCAGCCACTTCCCTCCCCAGCGGACGAGTCGTCGGGCGGCAGAAGGCTTCACGGGCAGGTACTCGAGCTCCTTCCGGATTCGCGCTTCCACCTCGCGCGCTTCTGCGCGGGCGTGCTCCCGGAGGGCGGCCTCCGCGAGCTGTGCTCCGGGTTCGGCTCTCACTCTTGCCAGACCCGCTCCGAGTCCCATTGGCATCATTTCGTTCACCTGGGAGTTCTTCCCGAGAATGAGAAGGGACCGGCGGGAGTAAAATCCGCCCGAGAGTGCCTCGCAGAATCTCGACGAAAACAGGGGTTTGTGACTTTTTTCCGCCCGACCGAGGTGGAAAGCGGAAACCGCGGGGATGCGCCTCTGATCGACTCCGGGCGGTCTCCTGGGAACCACTGCGGTTCCTCGGCTTCCAAAGCTCCTCGGTGGTTCTCCGGGCGGCAGATGGGTTTATCCGACCGACGAAACCAATACTACGGTGAATGGAGGCAAGGGCGACGGTTTCTCCGCTGGCGCTACGAATCGACGCCGCTCTGAACCAGGACCTGGACCGCCCCTGGTGTGTCCATCGCCTCTACGAAGAGCTCCCCCTCCCCCCCGTCCCGGAGTCCCGGGAAGACAAACTCATCATCACCCAGCGCGCCGCGGACGAACTTGTCACGGTGGGCCGTGCGCAACGAGAGTACGTCTCTGCCACCGCCATCGGGGTGCACTGCGAGGACGTCCTCTACTGGTCCACCAAAGCTCGACGCGTTCACCTGGCCGACTTCGGACCGGAGTTCGAATCCCCGACGGTCCTTCAGAGACTCGCTTCGCACTTTCAATGCCGAGGGCTCTGACCGACAGGTTCCTGGCGTCCCCATGAGGGGTCCGATGACCCGGGCTCGCCCTTCCGGGGATGGGGGATAAGACCGCAGATTTTTGTAGGCCGAATCCAGTCAACGGGCGTGGCCGATGCTGCGCGCGCCCGATCCCCGCGCGCCTCCGATCTTCCGCGTGCGATTTTGTTCGACATGGACGACACCATCTTCGACCATTCTTTGACGTGCCGACGGTCGCTCGCCCGGGTTCGCGAGGCGGATCCGCGCCTTCGAGGTCGTCCCCTCGAGGCTCTGTGGCACGAGTACCTGCGACTGCTGGAGGCGGTCCAGCCGGACGTGTTCGCGGGCCGGGTCACCGTTCAGGAATCGCGAGTGGAACGATTTCGGCAGCTCGCTCGATTCTGCGGTTCGGAGGTCTCCACAAGTTCCGCCGCCGACCTCTCGGCCGAATATCGGGCCCATTATCTGCAGCTGAGGCGGGTCGTCCCGGGGGCGCGCCGGGTTCTCGAGCGGCTCCAGGGACGCACCGTGATCGGCGTCGTGACCAACAACGAAGTCGCGGAGCAGGAGGAAAAGCTCGACTTCCTGAAGCTTCGCTCCCTGATCGACTTCATGGTCGTCTCCGCGGGTGTGGGGGTCGCGAAGCCGGACCCGGAAATCTTCGAGATCGCCCTCAGACGAGCCCGCGCCCGACCGAAGGAGACGGTGATGGTCGGGGACTCCTGGAGGAGCGACGTGACCGGTGCTCGCAACGTGGGGATCCGACCGATCTGGTTCAATCGCTTCCGTCTGTCACCCCCGGACCCTTGGCCGGTCTCCGAGCTGCATTCCTTCCGTTCGCCGGCCCGGGCGGAGGCCGTCCTCTCCGGAGAACCGCGGGGGCGGCTTCCGCCTCAGTAGTGCGGGCATCGCGCGCATTATAACGCCCGTTCCGTTGTGCGGGCGATGGGCGGAGCCCGGGAGCCGTGGGTCTCCGCCGCTCGCCGAACTCTGCCCGCGATGCGGGCCTGGCGGACCGCCTTTCATCTCGAGCCCGAGCTTTCCCTCGAGGAAGACCGGACCCAAGAGAAGGTCGTCGCCGCGCTTCGGGAGCTCGGGATTCCATTTCGGACGTTCGATGATTTCCACGGCGTCGTCGGCATGGTAGGGGCCGACCGGTCGGGGCCGGTGGTCGCTCTGCGCGCCGACATGGACGCGCTCCCGGTGACCGAATTGACGGGCTTGCCGTTTCGGTCACGCTTTCCGGGGAAGATGCACGCCTGCGGCCACGACGTGCATATGTCGGCGCTCCTCGGAGCGGCGGCGATGATTGCCCGGAGCCCGCGCTCGACCGGAGGACCCGTGAAGTTGATTTTCCAGCCCGCGGAAGAAGAAGGTCACCGCGGCGGGGCGCTTCCCCTCATCGAGCGAGGGTGCCTCGATCATCCGAAGGTGGACTATGTGGTCGGGCAACACGTCGATCCCGCGCTCCCTCTCGGCACGGTCGGCTGGCGGACCGGTCCAACGATGGCGGCGGCGGACCACTTCCGCATCACGATTCTCGGTCGAGGCGGCCACGCGTCCACGCCCCAACAAGGACCGGACGCGATCGTGATCGGCAGCGAGGTCGTGACCGGCCTTCAAACTCTGGTCAGTCGCGTGCGTGCCCCGTTCGACCCCGTCGTGGTGAGCGTCGGCATGTTCCACGGAGGGACTCGGAACAACATCCTTCCGAGCGAGGTCGTCCTCGAAGGGACCGTGAGGACGATGGACGCGAATACCCGGGATCTGATGGAGCGGAGCCTGAAGCGACGAGTCCGGGCGATCGCGGCCAGCCACGGCGCCCGGTCCCGGGTGGTGTACGTCCGTGGGTATCCCGCGCTCATCAATCCTCCCGGACCGACGAGGACGGTCGCGGAGGGCCTCGCGGTCGAGCTCGGCCGAAAGAACGTGGTTGAGGTCGAACACCCGCTCATGGGAGCCGAGGATTTTTCGAGATACCTCGAACGGGTACCGGGAACTTTCCTGCGCCTCGGTGTCGGGATCCCGAACCGACCGGCGAGCCTGCATAGTGCCACGTTTGCTCCGGACGATCGGGCCCTCGTCGTGGGGGCGGCCACCCTCGCGACTGCCGCGGAGAGTCTTCAACGGTCCCGACCATGAACGTACCGCAGGTACGCGCGGATTTTCCGGCGCTGCGCACTCGCGACGGTCAGCGCCCTCCGACCTACCTCGACTCCGCATGCATGTCGCTGGTCCCGTCGCCGGTCCTCGAAGCCATGGAGCAGTACTACAGCGATTTTCCCGGATGCGCGGGGCGCAGTGTCCATCGGTACGCGGAGGAGGTCGGGCGTCGGTACGAGCTCGCCCGGTCCGCGTTCTCCCGGTTCCTCGGCCGGTCGGACCCATCGGGAACCGTCTTCCTTCGAAACGCGACGGAGGCGATCAATTTGGTCGGCGAGGGCCTGCCGTGGAAGGCCGGAGACCGAGTGCTCGTCTCCGACCGGGAGCACAATTCGAACCTCATCGTCTGGCAACGCCTCGCTTCCGAGCGGGGGATTCGGATGGAGGTCCTGCCGCTTCCCGATGACGGCGGGTTCGATGCCGAGGCGTTCGAAGACCGGTTGGGCCGAGGAATCCGGCTCGTGAGCCTGTTCCATACTTCGAATCTCGACGGCCACACGCTGCCGATCCGGGAGATCACCGAACGTGCCCACGATCGGGGAGCGCTCGTCCTGTTCGACGGTTGTCAAGCCGCGCCCCACCAGAAAGTGGACCTGGACCGCCTCGGGGTCGACTTCTACGCGGTTTCCGCTCACAAGATGCTCGGCCCGACGGCCACCGGGGTCCTCTCCGGCGCGGTCGGACCGCTCTCGAGCCTCCGGCCCCTTCTCTTAGGTGGGGAGACCGTGGAATGGTCGACGCTCGAAACTCATGCGCTTCGTCCATCCCCCTACCGTTTTGAGGCGGGCCTCCAGAATTACGCCGGCGTGATCGGGGCCCACGCCGGTCTCGAGTACCTATCTCGAGTCGGGTTCGACGACGTTCAATCCCAGCAATACGCGGTCAATGCTCGCGTCTCCGCGGCGCTCGCCGGAGAACCTCGGGTCCACCTTCTCGGCCCCCCGGATGCGCGGGAGCGCTCGAGCATCTTCGCGTTCACGATCGACGGAGTCGACCCGCACGACGCCGCCGTCTTCCTCGATGAGGGCCACGACGTCCTAGTTCGCTCGGGGATGCACTGCGTTCACTCCTACTATTCGCGACGGAACCTCCCGGGCAACGTGCGGGCCTCGTTCTATCTCTACAACGACCGGATCGACGCCGACCGATTGATCGGCGGCGTTCGCGAACTGCTGGAAAAGGTCCCGGCGCGCCCCGTTACCGGTACATTGGCTGCGACGAGGGCGGAGAAGGCTCCGCCCGGCTCCGGTCCGCGGCGTGCTTCTGGATCGAGAGCAGCTGTTGTTCGATCCGCTCGGCCTCGGCGTACAGCGGCACGGGGTCGAGGGGCGTCCGCAGCAGGATCCGGTTGATCGTCTCGATCACCTTCGCGGCGGCCCGGGCGTCCGGGTAATCGGCTTGAGCTTCGGCGAGGAACGTGAGCACGTCGAAGCCGCGGCGTCGGCCCTCGTTCAGGAGCACCCCGGCGATCCCGGTGATGACCCCCTCGGCGAACGGGATCATGTTCGGCTCGATGTAGAGTTCTCGCGCCTTGCGGGTGCTCGCGACTCCGTACACCTTCACGTCGGTGAGACGTGGGGTCCGGGTCGCGCGCGACGCGTTCGGAACGGCCTCGACGACGAGGCCCTCCGGCGAGACGAGCAGGGAGCAACGTTGCTCCTGGACCCAGTCCAGGATGGCCGTGGCGAGCGGGTGGATGATGGTCGGGGCCGGATGAAACTCGGAAACGAAGGCGACGATCTTGTCCGCGCCCCGACCGGTCCGGTCCGCCGGCGGGTGGCCGGCGTAGATCCGCACCGGGTGTTGCGGGATCCCGTTGCGGACGAGAGAGACCGTCGGGAACGCAGGGGATTCTACGATCCCGATCTGCTCCATCTCGAGCGTGTCGATGAGGTAGTTCGCCACGATGGAGCTGACGAGACCCACGGACGGGAACCCGTCGATCACGATCGCGCCTTCGACGTCGACGCGCTTGATCTCGTAGATCCGGACCTGGTCCGGGGCCATCGGCATGGGGTTAGAGGGACCTCTCGACGATCTGGCCGAGCTCCTTCGAGATCAGGTCGACGATATCCTTCGTCAGCGTGCGGCGCACCTCGGGCGGAAGGGCGGAGAGACCGAGGCGAGCGGCCGTCGTGCCGACCCGAACGAGGGCGGCGTATTCCGTTGCCCGCGCGGCGAGGAGGTCCCGTACGGCTTCCCGCAAGTCTTGGGCGAGCTTGGGGTCGTCGTGCAGGGTCTTTTCGAGGTGCCGGCGGATCTCATCCTTGACGATGTCCCGCGTCGCCTCCCGAACCAATTCCTCGGGGCGAAGCAGGTCGCGGGTGCTCTTGAGGAGCACATCGATCGGTTCGCCGGAGGACGACTCCTCAGCCATCGCGCCGCGAAGTCGGGTCGGAGCCATAAGGGTTTGGCTGACCCGCGCGGCTTCCCCGGTCGGTTACCGAAACGGGCGAACGAAGGAGCCCCTGCCGTGTCGGACGGCCGGGACGGAGGAAGGGTTTATCCTGATGCGGACCTCGACCTCGCCGGCGTGGGCCGGTAGATCAGCGGAAGATCGCTACCTTGGCAAGGTAGAGGTCGCGAGTTCAAAGGGTCGGGCCGCCGTCGGCGGCCGGGCCGGAGAATCTCGCCCGGTCCACTCCCTATTTCTCTCCTGCTCTTCGGCAGGTGTCGAGCCCAGGCACCGACACGAAGAGTAGCGATTTATACCGGGCTCCGGTTGGCGGGCCCGTGGAAGCCGAGATCCGGGAGAAGATCGCGGGGGAAGTGGTCCTTTCACCGCATCCCGGCCGGACGCTGCGCAAGTGGCGCGAGGATTTCGGCATCTCCCAACGGGACCTTGCGCGCCGTCTCGCGACCGTGCCGTCGGTCATTAGCGACTACGAGTCCGAACGACGAATGAGCCCGGGTGCGGGATTCATCCGTCGATACGTGGAGGGCCTGCTCGCCCTCGACACGGCGAACGGCGGAAAGGTCGGCGAGCGGATGGGGATTCGCCCCCACTCCGAGGGGATCCTCGGGATGCGGGAGTTCACCGTCGCCATTCCCCTGAAGACCCTCGGGGACCGGCTCGAGGCGCGACCGGTGAGCCGGGTCGACTTGCATCGGGACATTCACGGATTCACCGTGCTCGACGCGCCGCGGGCCATCCTCTCCATCGACGCGTCCCACTTCGTGGAGGTCTACGGTTGGACCACCCAACGGGCCCTCATCTTTTCGAACGTCAAGTACGGTCGCTCCCCGATGGTGGCCATCCGAGCCCACCCTCTCAAGCCCGCCGCGGTCTTCTTCGCCAATCCTGGTCGGGTCGACCCGCTGGCGATCCGCCTCTCCGAGGTGGAGAACATCCCGCTCCTCACGACGGCGCTCAACGCGCCGGCGGTGCTCGAACGACTCGAGGAGCTGTAGAACAGGAAGGGATCAACGATGGAAGCAGGCATCGTGAGCTACGGCGCGTACGTCCCCCGCCACCGGATCACGCCCACCGAGATCGGTCGTGTCTGGGGAGTGGACGGAGAAGCGATGGGCCAGGGCCTGGGCGTTCGAAGAAAGAGCGTTCCGGACCCCGACGAGGACACGATCACGATCTCGACGGAAGCGCTGAGGACGGCGCTCGTACGCGGCGCCATCGACCCCCAACAGATCGGAGCGCTCTACGTGGGCTCGGAGTCGCATCCTTACGCGGTCAAGCCGACGGCCACGGTCGTCGCCCAGGCGGTGGGCGCGACGCCGAACCTCACGGCCGCCGACTTTGAGTTCGCCTGCAAAGCGGGGACCGCGGCGATCCAGACTTGCCTCGGCCTGGTCGGGGCCGGGATGATCAAGTACGGCGTGGCGATCGGGACCGATACTTCCCAGGGAGCCCCGGGCGACGCGCTCGAGTACTCGGCCAGCGCCGGCGGCGCCGCGTTCGTCATCGGACGCGACCGGGTCATTTGCCGGGTGAATCGGACCGTTTCCTACACGACCGATACTCCCGACTTCTGGCGCCGGGAGGGTCAGAAGTATCCCAGCCACGGTGGCCGCTTCACGGGCGAACCCGCCTACTTCCGTCACGTCACCGAGTGCGCCCATCGTATGATGGAGGCCGTCGGGACGACCCCGAAAGATTACGGCCACGTCGTGTTCCATCAACCGAATGGAAAGTTCCCGCAACGGGTGGGAAAGCAGCTCGGCTTCACCGAGCCGCAGATGCGCTACGGACTCGTGACTCCGGCGATCGGGAACACGTACTCCGCGGCGGCGCTGATCGGGCTCGCGAACGTCCTCGACCACGCGGGACCGGGAGAAAAGATCCTGGTGGTCGGGTACGGCTCCGGTGCCGGGTCGGACGCGTTCGACCTCGAGACCACCGAAGAGATCGCGACGTACGAAAAAGTGTACGGCCGGTCGGTGGAGTCGTTCCTCGAACGCGGGGTCGAGATCTCGTATGCGCAGTACGCGAAGGTCCGCGGCAAGATCAACATGGGAGGCAGCTAGCGATGCGCGACGTCGCGGTCCTCGGGGTCGGACAGACGAAGTTCGGCGAGCTCTGGGACCGGTCGTTCCGAGAGATCGGCATCGAGGCGGGGCTGCAAGCGCTCGTGGACGCAAAGCTCTCCTCGCACGACCTCGACGGGTTGTTCCTCGGAAACATGGCTTCGGGGGCCTTGATCGACCAGGAGCAGATCGCCCCGCTCATCCTCGACGTGGCGGGACTCGCCCGCAGCCACCTGCCTGCGGTGCGGGTCGAGGGGGGCGGCGCTTCGGGAGCTCTCGCGCTGCACCAAGGGTATCTCGCGGTCGCGAGCGGACTCTACGATTTTGTCGTCGTCGGGGGGGCGGAAAAGCTCACCGACGTGCCCGACGCGACCGCCGCGGAGATCACGAGCTCGGCCGCCGATACGGAGTGGGAAGTGGTCTTCGGCGCCACGCTTCCGGCGCTCTGGGCGCTCGTCGCGCGCCGCCACATGCACGATTACGGAACGACGCGCGAGGACCTCGCCCGGGTCGCGGTTCACGCCCATGAGATGGGCTCGAAGAACCCCCTCGCCCACTATCGGAACAAGCTCTCGTTGGCTCAGGTCGTCGGCGCCGGTCCCGTCGCCGAGCCGCTCGGCGTCCTCGATTGCGCCCCGCTTTCGGATGGAGCGGCCGCGGTCGTGCTCGGACCGATGGAGCTCGCGCGCCAGCACACCGACACGCCGATCCGGATCGCGGCGAGCCAGGTCGCCTGCGATACGATGGCCGTTCAGCATCGCCAGGAGATCACTCGACTCGATTCCACCGTGGTCGCCGCGCATCGAGCGTTCGAGCAGGCCCGACGAGCGCCGGCGGACGTCCAGGTCGCAGAGATCCACGACGCGTACACGATCAGCGCCCTCGTTTCGCTCGAAGACCTCGGATTCGTGGAGAAGGGCCGGGCCGGCCCGAGTTCGCGAGCGGTCGATTCGGACCGGGAGGAAAAACCGTCGTGAACACGTCGGGCGGGCTCAAGGCGCAGGGACGACCGTTCGGGGCGGTCGGCGTAGCCCAGGTCGTCGAGCTGGTCCGACAACTCCGGGGTGAGGCAAAGGATCGCCAGGTCTCGGGGGCGACCTTGGGTCTCGCGCAAGACGTCGGGGGAACGGGCGCGACGACGGTGGTCCACCTTCTCGAGAGGGCGAACTGACGGAGGGCATCATGTCGGTAGCACGATTCTGGCGCGAAACTCCCCGACGCTACAACCTCGGCGGCTCGAAGTGCACGGCTTGCGGGACGGTCTACTTCCCGCCGCGAGCCGTCTGCCCGGAATGCACGCATCACCGTCAGTCGATCGAGAAGATGATCCCCTTCCAGCTCTCGGGGGAAGGCGAGGTCATCTCCTACACCGTCGTCCACGACGCCGCCGAAGGCTTCGAGATGCAGGTCCCATACGCCCTCGGACTCGTGCGGACCCCGGAGGGACCCATCCTCACCGGGCAGATCGTGGACATCGAGCCCGGCAGCGTCACGATCGGGCTCAAGGTCCGCGCGACGTTCCGTAAGCTGCGCGAGGAGGGTGCTTCCGGCGTCATCCACTACGGCTACAAGTTCACCCCGCTCGATGAATCCGGTATCTTCCCGTCCGCGCGGGGGTCGGTCGTACCGGTTCCGGCGCGAGACTCCCCGACCCCGGACCGGGCCTCCGCGTGAACGCCCCCGAGCGGCGGAACGGCGCCGCCCCTCCGCCCAGCGAAACGCCGCCCTCGGACGAAGAGTACGTCCGGGCCTACGCCGCCGGTTACGAAGAGGGGGTCCGGAACGCGCTGAGAGAGACGCTCGAACACATTTCCCGGGGCCACACGCCGCAGGAGATCCGGATGCTGACCGCGAGCCGGCTCGCCCGAGTCGCCGAAGAGGGGGAGCTGAAGCGCAAAAGCCTGCTCGCCCCGCCCCGACGTCCGGCGTGGGGCTCGCTCCTGCGCCCGCCCGCTCCGGCGAGGGCGTGGAGCGGCGCCGCACCCGCCCCTTCGGCTCCCGTGTTCCGCCTCCTTCCCGGGCATTCCCTCCTCGTGCGCGAAGAGCGGCCAACGCGGGCGGTCGAGATCCTCCGAGCGAACGCGGCCGCGTTCCCCCGGCTCGCCGTGGTGTCGATGCGGCCCCCCGACGTGCCCGGCTTTCCGAGCGGTCATCGCATCGACCTCACGCTCAGCGGTTCCGGGAGCTCCGAGAACCCGGACCAAGGTCGGCTCTCGCCCGGCGAGATCAGCGGTCGGCTGAGGGACCCGACCGAGGCGAAGGGGGGCGCGATGGTCTACGTCGACGCGCTCGAATTCCTCGCGACCGAGAATACCCTCGAGACGACGCTCAAGTTCGTCCACTGGCTCGTGACCCAGGCCCAGGAGACCGGCTCCGCTCTGCTCGTCTCCTTCGACCCCCGCTCGCTCGACGTCCGAGACTTGAGCCGTCTCGAGCGCGCGTTCGAGACCGTCCTCTAGCGTCTACCAGACCATCGTTCCGCGCGCGGCGCGCCCGAGCTCGCTCGCCTTCCGCCTTTGGAGGAGCCGCCACCCGAGGAAGATCGAATCGACGCGGCCCGAATCGTCGCGGGAGAAGCGGAAGACCGCCGACTGCCCCTGGTGCCGGACCACGAACTGGTCGTGGCCCGCCGGGAACATCTTGAGGTCCTTCGCGATCACCTCGATGCCTCGGAAGTCGAGACGAAGGTGGTCCTTTCGGGGCCGAATCTCGGCCCAGATCCCCTCGCCCGAACAGTACCAGCCCGAGTACGGGGAGAGCGGCACGGCGACCCCGGAAACCTTCGGTATCTCCTCGAACGGGGTTTTCGCCGGAAGTCCGAGAGCCGGATTGACCGCGGCGCCCAGCAGCCGCGATACCGGCGCGCCCTCGGCGTTCGAAAGGATCACGCCGGCGACCCCACGACGCGGCGCGGCCGCAAAGAGCGAGCTGACGCCCTTCAGCCCACCGCTATGGGAAACGAGCAGGGTCCCGTGGTAATCCGGTCGAACGGCGACTCCGTATCCGTAGTGAACTCCCATACCCACCGGTACGTGCGGGCGCATCATCGCCGCGACCGAGCTCGCCGACACGACCTGTTCGCGCCCCACGCGCCCCCGATGCAGGAAGATCTGCAGATACTGCAACAGGTCGACCACGTTGGTCCGCAGGGCCCCCGCGCCGCGCAGACACGCGTCCTCCCACCATTCCTGACTCGGCGCGAGGGAGTGGCGCTTTCCGGTCCACCGGGGCGAGTAGAGCGTCGTGACCTCGGGTTGGCGAAACAGGACCCCCGGGTCGAAGACGGCCGAGGTCATGCCGGCCGGTCGCAGGATCTCGTCCTCGAGGAAGCGCTCGTATCGTTGACCCGACGCACGTTCGATGACCGCGCCGAGCAGGCCGAACGCCTCGTTCGAGTAACTGAAGAACTGGCCCGGACGCCCCAGGAGGCGGTACTTTTCCTCCGACAGGTAGCGCATCAGTTGTTCGTAAGTGTCGAGCGGCTCGTGGTCGGGGTCCACCCCGACGCGTCGGGCCACCCGGGGGTCGTAGGGCGGGTCCCGTCGAACGCTGCGCATCGAAGTGTAGTAGATCGAAGGAAGTGGAGGCAACCCGGAACTGTGGGTCAGGAAGTGGTGGAGACGGATGGGGTGGCGCGCGCTCGCTCCGGGAATCCGGAGCTCGGGAAGATGACGGACCACCGGGTCGGTGACCCGCAGGCGACCGTGCTCCGCGAGCCGAAGGATGGCGAGCGCCGTGAACGACTTGGTCACCGATGCGATCCCGTAGACCGTTCGGGGAGTGGCGGGGAGCTTCGCTTCCCGGTCCCGGTAGCCGTAGCCCTTGGCGAACGGCGGTTGCCCGGGGCGGATCAGGCCTACGGAAAGCCCCGGCGTCTTCGCACGAGCCATGCCCCGTTCGATCGTCCGGTCGAGCCCTTCGAGCTCCTTCATTCGGTAACGCCTCCAGCCCCGCACCACGAGTCGACCCATAAGCATACGAACCCCCGAAGGCCACGCGAAGGCGAAGGTCCGGTCGATGGAGGTCGCGTTTTTCACCGACTCCTATCCGCCCATGCGGGACGGTGTGGCGGCCGTCACGGGCGGCCTGGCCCGCACGCTCTCCCGGCTCGGCCACACGGTCCGGGTCTATGCCCCCAACCCGCGGCCCGGCCCCGCCTCCGAGGAGACGCGCAACGGGGTGACGATCCGGCGGGTCCGGACCGTGCCCGTTCCGCTCTACGGCCAGTACCGGTGGCCGCTCTGGCCGTTCGGACTGCTCCGTCGCGACCGAGGGGTCCAGGACGCCGACGTGATCCACCTCCACACCCCGGGCTTGCTCGGTACGATGGCGTTCCTCGCCTCCCGTCGCTTTCGCCGGCCCCTGGTCGGAACGTTCCACACGAACATCCGGGAGATGCAGGAGAGCGTGCCGGCGAAGATGCTCGTCCCGACATTCTTTCGAGTGGCGGCCTGGTACAACCTCGGCACCTATTGGAGATGCGATGTCGCAACTGCCCCGTCGGAAGCCGCCCGGGACTCGCTCCTGTCCGGCGCCACGAAGCCGTTCCACCATCCGATCGAGGTCATCCCGAACGGGATCGATGTCGAGCGATTCCGGCCCGACACCCCCGTGCCGGATTGGAGGGCGCGATGCGGACTTCCCTCCGCTCCCCTCGTGACCTACCTCGGGCGCCTGACCGTCGACAAGGGGGTCCATCGGTTTCTGGACGCCGTCGAGACGGCGATCCCGCGCACGGACCTCGTGGCGATCGTGGGAGGGCTAGGTCCCGAGGAAGGGCGGGTCCGCGAGCGTCTCGCCGCCAACCCGCAGCTCGCCGCCCGGGTCCGCTATGTGGGGCCGGTCGCCGAGACTGAGAAGGCGGCCCTCCTCTCGCAATCGGACCTGTTCGTTCTGCCGTCGACGAGCGACACCTCGAGCGTCGCGCTCCTCGAAGCGATGGCCTGCGGGACCCCGGTCATCGCTCCGTCTTCCGGGGGAGCGTCCGAGATCGTCGAGGAAGGTGTGACCGGCTGGAGGGTCGCCGTGACGGACCCCGGCGCGCTCGCGGCCTCCCTTCAGAGGATCCTCGACGAGACCGAGATCCGGCGGAAGGTGGGGGTCCAGGCCGCCGAGTTCGTTCGCGAGACCGCTTCCCTCGAGATGATGGCCCGTCGCTTTATCTCCCTTTACCGGCTGGTGGAAGAAGAGAGGCCTCTGCGTGACGGCGGTATCCCTTCCTGAGCTCGACTCGCTCGCCCGGCAGCTGGCCGGCGACCGCCACGACCCGTTCAGCGAACGGGCCCTCGCCCGCGCCTACGAGGAGTACGTCTCCCGACACCGCCAGCCCCTGGCGCCGGTGATCGTCCACGGAGACGGGGTGGAGTATCCGACCGTCTACGCTCTCCTCACCGACCCGAAGGCAAACCCGACGACGCTCGAGATCCGTCCGGAACCCGCCCCGGCCCCCGGAGCCTGGGGGTTCCTACGACGATTCGAACGGATCGTCCTCCACCCCGACGGCTCGGCCGACCTCCATCCGTTCATCCCCGGACCCCCCGAGCGCGCGATCGCCCGAGTCCTCCTGAGGGAACACTACCTTCCCCGGTCGCGGGGCGACGAGGACCGAGGCGCGAGCGGCGGCGAGCGGGTCGGCCTGGAGACCCATCTCGGAACGCTCGAACGCGGACTGGCGGTCTACCGAGAACAGGGGCTCCTTCCGTTTTCCGTCGCCATCCTTCTCTACCTCTCGGACGAACGGGTCCGCTACGAGTTCGACCTCCTCGAGACGAGCCTACTGCCCGACCCGCGGACCGGCCGCCTCCCGCCCTCCCGTATGATCCGGCGACCTTCGCGGTTCAGCTTCGCGGTCGACCGCGTCATCGGGAAGGGCGACCTTTCCCTGCTCGCCGCCCGGTGCCTCGAAGTGCTCACCGAGTCCCCCGGTCTCACCTCCGTCGAGATCGCGCACATCTTCGGAGGCGTTCGCGAGCTCGTGGATTCCGCGCTCCAAGGACTCGTCGCCCGAGGGTTCGTCACGTTCGACCGCCGGACCGGTGTCTATCGACCTCACGTGGAAGCGTTCGTCCCGAGCGGGCTCGCCACCGCCTTACCGGTCGGGCCGGCGATGACGGGCTCGGAGAGTATGCTCCGGACGAGCGTCCAGGAACTGATCGCCGCGGCGGACGCTCGAGCCGCCTGCCCGCTCTGTGGGGCGCCTCTGCCGCCCGGCTGGGGCGGGATCCTTTGCGAGAGCTGCACGGCGAAGGTCGACGCCCCAGGGTGAACGGGCGGGCCTGTCGGGAGTTTCCGCCCCGAACGGCCGGCGTTCGGGGCCTTTGAACCCGAGTTCACTGGCTTAGAAGGCCAGGACTTTGTCCATGCTAAGCTACAGGCCCGGGAGACCGACGGCCTCCGCCCTGCTTAATCCTTCGGGCGCCGACGAACTGGACGGCGACCGGCGGACGCGACGAGATGGGCCAGCCGGAGTGGCTCGGGCCAATGACCCTGGATCGTCGCCCGCCGGACGAGGAGCGTGGCGTCCGCGCGCGAGCAGCCGACCGCCGCGGCCTGGATGGGATGCCCGCCCGTCGGAACCGGGAACAATCGGTGCGCGCGCAGGAGCGACCAGCGCGCCCGCGCGGTCTTCGGGAACCATTTCTTCAACGCGGCGTGGATCAGCGGGAAGGCGGGGGGCCGCCGCGTGACTGCGACAATCGGCAGCCGGAGCTCTCGGTGGAGCGTGTCGAGGTCGAGGACATTGAAGCCGCCGACGACCGCTCCATCGAGCAGGACCGCGCGGACGCCGTCGAGGGGCCCGAGACTCCGGACGAGGGCGACGACTCGCCGTGTCCCGTCCGTCCCGTCGACCCGCACGTGGGTCGTGCGGACGGCCTCGACGTGATCCGGCAGCGCCAGGGAGACCGCCGCGAGGGGCGCCGTGCGTTCGCTTCGGTCGAACGCTCCGTCGTCTACCCCGACCACGCGAGGGTGGACCTTTCCGAGGGAACGCCGCAAGGCTAAGACCCCCGACGAGGTTTGGCGGCGCCGATGGGAGCGCCGAGTGTCTCGGTCCGATGCCCGACGTGCGGCGCGGACCTTCGGGTGGTTCTCGCCCCCGCGCCCCCGACTCAATGGTTTCCGTGCCCCCAATGCCATAATCCGGTGCCCGTCGTGGTGCCGCGGGACCTGCCCCCTCTGTACAGCTGGGAGGTCCTTCCGGGCCTATATCCCGCGCTCCCCGCTCCCCGCCGCCCCCGGGTGCGGATGCGGCGGATGGCCTTGGCCGCCCTGATTGGGATCGTCGTGCTCGCGGTCGTCCTGGGCGGTCTGCTCAGTGTATTGGGTGCCGAGGCCCTGACCCCCGAGAGTTACTCCGTTTCGGGCACCGTCCTCGAGGAATTGCCGAGCGGCGGGAGCATCCCCGCGGCGGGCGCGACCGTGCTGCTGACCGACGAACGTTCGTCCGGTATCTCCGAGACCACTTCGCCGACGGGAACCTTCGCGTTCTCGAACGTCCCGGCCGGCGGGATCGCGCTGAACGTATCCCTTCCGGGCTACGCACCGGTGACGGTGAACACCTTCGCATCCAGCGTCTACAACACCGGTACGACCGGCCTTTCGATCACTCTCGCTCCCGGGGCCTCGAACAACGGCACGACGGTGGCGCTGTCGCCGTTCCCGACCCTCGAAAGCTTCCTCGCGTCGGTCGGCAGCGGCGTCGTGCTGCTCGGGATCGTGGCACTGGTAGGAGGGCTCGCCGCGGTCATCACGGCGCGCAGCGACCGGCCCGCGGTCGGAGTGGTCGGGGGGAGCGCAGGGATCCTCGCGCCGGTGGCGCTCTATCTCCTCGCGCTCGTCGGGGTGTTCCCGGCGGTCGTGCTCGGGGCGGCGGTTCTCGCGGCGCTCGGCGCGTTCGCGGCGACGACCCGTACGCTCGAGATCTTTCAGGTCGGTCCGGAGTCTCGGACGGCCTAGACCGGGCCTTGGGCCCGCGGCGAGGTCGCCCGGTGCGGCCCGGCGATCGGCCGCCGGGTGCGGAAACCTCCGGTGAGGGGGTGATAGAAACCGACCGCGGGCTCGCCCCTCTGCCAGCACAGGAACACCAGCTCGCCGTCCTCGATGCCGTAGAAATCGACGAGGCCGCTCCCCAGGTCCTTCACTTCGATCCCTTCCGCGTGGAGAGCGCCGACGGCTTCCTCCAGGCGACGGCTCAGATGGCGCCATTCGGCGTCCAGCCGGGACTTGAGCTCGTGGTCGGGCTGGTCGTCCGCGTCCGCCTCCGAGCCCCAGAACTTCGAGAGCCGTTCGCGCTCTTCGTGGACCTCGGCGAGGCGTCCGACCCAGCCGCGCAGCCGCGGGAGCAACTGCTCGAGGTCGGGGAGCCGGGCGTTCGCTTCCGCGACCGTCCACAGTCGAGGGGGCTCGGCCGCCGGGGAATCGTCGCGCACGCGCCTCGAACCCTCCATCGGTCCTCCTACTGTACCAACTCACGTACCCTATAAACGGAGTCGATGGAATCGAGGTAACCGGCCCGGACGTGAGTCATTAAATCAACTTCAGCTCGCGACCGGCCTTCTCGAAGGCCGAAACCGCGGTCGTCACGTCCTCGTGGGTGAGCGCGGAGTTCATGATCGTGCGAATCCGAGCCTTGTCCTTCGCGACCATCGGGTAGACGATCGGGAGGGCGAAGACGCCGAGCTCGAAAAGGCGCCCGCTCAACTGCTGCGCGCGCGCGCTATCGCCCACGTTCACGGGAGTGATCGGGGTCTCGCTGTGACCGATGTCGAACCCGAGGTCGCGCATGTCCTTCTTGAACCGAAGGGTATGGGTCCACAGACGCGTGACGTGTTCCGGCTCGGATTCGAGCACGTCGATCGCCGCGATGCACGCCGCGGCGACCGGGGGCGGATGCGACCCACTGAGGAGCCAGGTTCGCGATTTGTTGTAGGCGAACTTGATGAGGTCGGTCGAGCCCGAGATGTGGCCGCCGACGACCCCGAACGCTTTCGAGAACGTTCCCATTTCCACGTGCACCTTATCGCGTCCCAGGTCGAAGTGCGAGACGATCCCTCGACCGCCGGGGCCGAGGACCCCTTCGCCGTGCGCGTCGTCCACGTAGACCATCGCGCCGTGCTTCGCGGCGGCCGCCGCGATCAGGTCGAGCGGCGCGATGTCTCCGTCCATCGAGAACACTCCGTCGGTGATCACAAGGATCCGGCGGTACGCCGGAACATGCTCCTCGGCGGTGGTGAGGACGCGCTCGAGGTCGCTCACGGTCGTGTGCGTGTAGACCGCCCGCTCCGCGCGGGAGAGGCGGACGCCGTCGATGATGCTGCCGTGGTTCAACTCGTCCGAGACGACCAGGTCCCCTTCTCCCACGAGTTGGGGAATGAGCCCGGCGTTCGTGGCGAACCCGCTCTGGTAGACGAGCGACGCTTCCGCGTGCTTGAAGTGCGCGAGCCGGCGCTCGAGCTCGACGTGGAGGTCCATCGTACCGGCGATCGGGCGCACGGACCCCGACCCGACACCGTGGGTATCGATTGCGCGGCGGGCGGCCTCCTTCAGCCTCGGGTGATTGCTCAGTCCCAGGTAGTTGTTGGAGCAGAACATGAGGACTCGCTTCCCGTCGATCTCGCACCACGGGGAGCTCGGGCCCTCGAGGACCCGCAGCCGCCAGTCGAGCTGGGTCGCGACCAGCTGACGGTACTCCTCTCCGAGGAACGCGGTCGGGTCGCGCATCTTACCACTTCGCCTCGAGCGAGACCTTCGCGGCCTGCATCGATTGGATGAGATCCATCGCGTGCGGCAGGTCGCGAATCGGAACGCGGTGCGTGATGATCTGACCCATCTTCTCCCGGAACACCGGGTTCGCGAGCAGTCCTTTCACCTGGAACCAGGTCTCGAACATACGGCGACCGAAGATCCCGTGGACCTTCGCCGCCTTGAAAATGACCGCGTCGTCGAAATTCAAGCTCGCGTCTCGGTCGTAGAGACCGAGGAGCGATACGCGACCGCCCGGTGTGAGCGCGTCGAACGCGAGCTTGAGTGCGGCGGGGTGGCCGGACATCTCGACGGCGACGTCGACCCCTCGACCCTCGGTCTCCTCGCGGATGGCCGAGGCGGTGGGAACGTTCGCGTCCGTCGGGTCGAAGACGCGGTCCGCGCCCATCTTCTTCGCGAGGGACGCCCGCAAAGGGTTCACTTCGGTCGCGAAGATCCGGCGCACCCCGAGCGTCCGGGCGACCGCGATGGCGAGGAGGCCGATGGGTCCGCATCCCGTCACCAGGACCGAGCCCCCGGCCAAATCCTCGAGGTTATCTTCGGGAAGGAGCGAGTGCACCGCGTTCCCGAGAGGCTCCTGGATCGAGGCAAGAGCCGGGTCGAGATGCGGGTCGTTCTTCCAGGCGTTCAACTCGGGGAGGACGGCGAATTCGGCGAACACCCCGTTGCGGTCGACCCCGAGGACCTGCACGTTCTCGCAGATGTGCATCTTGCCAGTGCGACATTGGTAGCAGGTCCCGTCCACGATGTGCGTTTCCGCCGAGACGTGGTCGCCGACCCGAAGGCTTCGGACGCGCTTGCCCACCTCGATCACTTCGCCGCTGACCTCGTGGCCGGGGATCATCGGCACGTGGCGGACGCGGGATTGAGCCCACTCGTTCCAGACCCAGATGTGGACGTCCGTCCCGCAAACCGACGAGGCGCGCACGCGAATGAGCACCTCGTCGTCAGCCGGTTTCGGCTCGGGGACCGTGCGGATCTCGGCGCCGGGACCTCGTTCGGACTTTACGAACGCCTGCACGCTCCTCCGCTCCGGCTCGCGGAGGGTTCGGGCCGCTTAACAGTTGGGGAGTTACGAGCCGTTGTGAAGCACCCACGCGAAGGTGCGCTGCTCTACGCGCGCGTCCGAGAACGCGCGCGTCGTCGCGTCGGTTTTCGAGGAGAAACTCGAATCTCTGACGGTCCGGGACCCTCGCGCGCGCGAGCGCTTATATAGGGCACCCTTCTCCCCCGTCCCCACCGGAGGCAGGACCTCCTATCGACCCATGGCTCGACGGCACCGACCGAGGCGAGGATCCCTCGCATTCTCCCCCCGCTCCCGGGCCGTACGGCCCGTTCCGCGGATCCGTTCCTGGGCTCCCGGGACGAAACCGGCCGCGATCGAAGGGTTCGCCGGCTTCAAAGTGGGCATGACGCACGCGTTCATTGTGGACTACCGCAAGCGGTCGACCACCGCGGGCCAAGAAGTGGCCGTTCCGGTCACCGTGGTCGAGGTTCCTCCGCTGCGCATCGTCGGGGCTCGCTGGTACGCCCGGAACCCCTACGGCTCGCGCGTCGTCTCCGAGATCTGGACGTCGGGCCTCGCCGATGAGCTCACCCGACGTATCCCGAAGCATCCGCCCA
This sequence comes from uncultured Thermoplasmata archaeon, assembly GCA_963730815.1. Classification (GTDB taxonomy): domain Archaea; phylum Thermoplasmatota; class Thermoplasmata; order Lutacidiplasmatales; family UBA184; genus Lutacidiplasma. The sequence continues at coordinate 334,256 of CAVSTD010000008.1, read as the reverse complement.
GCTCGACCGAGACCGTCGAGACGTTCGGGAAGACGTCGGGGGACGAGGTCCGGCTCATCGTTCATACGCAACCGCAGCTCATCACGGGGACCGGGTCGAAGAACCCCAATCTCTTCGAGGTCCGCGTCTCGGGCGAGAAGTTCGAGGAGCGCCGGGCGTTCGCCCTACAGCAACTCGGTCAAGAAGTCCCCGCGGACCGGTTGACGAAGGAAGGAGAATTCCTCGATGTCATCGGGGTGACGAAGGGGTTCGGATTCCAGGGCCACATCCAGCGCTGGGGCGTGAAGCTGCAGCCGCGCAAGAACTCGAAGCACCGGCGCATGATCGGAACGCTCGGACCTCACAATCCGAGCTTCGTGACGTACCGTATTCCTCAAGCCGGCCAGCAGGGATACCACCGCCGAACCCAATTCAACATGCGGGTCCTCAAGATCGTTCGCGACCCGAGGGCCGACCCGATCACCCCCGCCGGCGGTTTCCCTCACTACGGAGAGGTCCAGAGCGCCTGCATCGTCCTGCACGGCTCGCTCCCCGGGCCGGCGAAGCGCCTTCTTCGATTCCGCGCCCCCATGCGAAGCCAGGTCGTTTCCGTGGAGAAGGTCGACCTGCGCTACTTCAGCACCCGGTCGAAGCAGGGCGCATGACGCCGGACGCCCCCTCGGCCGAAAGGCCTTCCATTGCGGAACGCGCGTCCCCGCACCACCGCGTCCATCTCACCGGACTCGACGGCAAGCCGGGCGCGCTGGTCGCGCTCCCGCTCGCCTTTTCGAGCCCCGTGCGCCCGGACCTCATCCAGCGGGCCGTTGTCGCGGCGCAGTCGCACCGTCGCCAGCCCTACGGAACCAGCCCCACCGCCGGGAACCGACATTCGGTGGAGTGGTCGGGAAAAGGAAAGGGCGTCGCGCGCACCCCCAGGCTGATGGACTCGATGCGCGGCGCGCAGGCCCCGAACACCGTCGGCGGCCGACCGGCCCACCCGCCCAAGGTCGAGCGGATCTGGGAAAAGAAGATCAATCGCAAGGAACGACAGCTCGCGTTCGCCTCCGCGCTGGCGGCGACGCGCGAATCGAAGCTCGCGACGGGCCGGGGGCACACCTTCCCGCACGCGATCCACCTTCCGCTCGTCCTCGAGGACCCGGTCGAAGAGATCCAGCACACGCACGATGCCCGCCTCCTGCTCGAGCGATTGAAGCTCTGGGAGGATGTGGAACGCGCGCGCTCGGGAACGCACCTCAAGGCGTCGGGGCGAGCGCGACGCCGAGGACGCGTTCGGCGCACCCCGAGGAGCCTGCTCGTGGTGACGAGCGGACCGGGCAAGGCGCTCGGGTTCCGGAACCTCGCCGGCGTCGAGGTCGTGCCCGCTCGTCGCCTCGCGACCGAAGACCTGGCTCCCGGCGGTTCGGCCTGCCGGCTCACGTTGTTCTCTCGTGCGGCGGTCGAGTCGCTGCGCGAGCGTCTCGGGGAGGTCGCCCCATGACGAACATTCGCCACCGGATCATCCTGCACGCCTACGTCACCGAGAAGTCGATGGACGAAATGGAGCGGCAGAACAAGCTCGAGTTCGTCGTCGACCGTCGCGCGAACCGCGCCCAGATCCGCGCCGCGATCGAAGGGATCTATCAATGTAAAGTCGAGAAGATCACTACGAAGATTGTTCGGGTCGGCAAGATCGCCACGATCCGGTTTACGAAGGAGTTCTCCGCCGAGGACATCGGCGGACGAGCGGGAGTGTTCTAATGGGAAAACGCGTCATCTCCCGGCGACGCGGGAGCGGCACCGGCCGGTACCGGTCTCCCAGCCATCGCCATCACGGAGCGATCTACCACCCTCCCCCCACCATCATCGGAGAAGGGACGGTCACCGCGATCCTACCCGCACCGGGTCGGTCCGCCCCGGTCGCCGAGGTTCTGGTGCCTCAGGGGTCGACGATCCGGATCCTCGCCACCGCGGGCCTCGCCACCGGCGACACCGTCGCCTTTCAGGAGGGCAAACTCGACCGCGGCTCCATCCTTCCGCTCGCCAAGATCCCCGACGGGACGTTGGTATCGAACCTTGAGGTCAAGCCGTTCGACGGAGGCCGCCTCGTCCGTACGGCGGGCACGAGCGCCCTCGTGGTCGCGCACTCCGGGTCCGACGTGACCGTTCAATTGCCGTCCGGCGCGTTCAAGCTCCTCCTCGCCACGTGCCGCGCGCAGGTCGGCGCGGTCGGCGGCGGGGGCCGCAAGGAACGACCGATCATCAAGGCCGGCAAGAAGGTACTGGGCCACCCGAACGCTCGCCCGCCAGCCGTTCAAGGTCCGGGGGGTCGCCATGAACCCCGTCAACCACCCGTTCGGCGGCGGGGCTCACCAGCACGTGGGCCGGCCGAGCACCGTGTCCAGCGGAACGTGGCCGGGGGCGAAAGTCGGGCGATTCTCCCGATCGTCCCGCAAGAAGCGGCAGCTTCGCGAAGGGAAGGGTAGGTAACCGTGCCGAAAGCCCGTCGAACGAAGAAGGTCGAGGCCCGTCGCAAGCGGGAGTTCACGCTCCGCGGCCGGACTCTTCCCGAACTCCAGGCGATGAACCTCCAAGACCTCGCGAAGGTCCTCACCGCCCGGGCCCGCCGCTCGATCCGCCGCGGTTTCAATTCCGAGACGACCCTCTTCTTCGAGCGCATGCGTTCGACCGCGCCGGGGAAGGTCGTCCGCACGCACTGCCGCGACGCGCTCGTCCTTCCGGAGCACGTCGGGCGGCACGTCTCGATCCACAACGGCAAGGAGTTCAAGGACATCGAGGTCCGGCCCGAGATGATCGGGCACTACTTCGGGGAATTCGCCCTCACTCGCCGATTCGAGAAGCACTCGGGTCCGGGCGTCGGCGCCACGCGCTCGTCGAAGTTCATGCCGTTGAAGTGAGGAGGGAGGTCGCGCGATGAAGGGCTACACCTACCGGGCCGAATCGGGAGTCAGCGTCGCCCGGGCCCGAGGGGTCGAACTGCACATCTCCCCGAAGAAGACCTACGAGGTCCTCAACGCGATCCGGGGCCTGCCGGTCGACCGCGCGAAGACGATGCTCGAGGAAGCCATCGCGCTCAAGCACGCCATCCCGTTCCGCCGGTACAATCAGGAGACGGCCCACCACACCGGCACCGGGCCGGGCCGCTACGCGAAGAAGGTGGCCCAGAACGTCCTCCAGGTCCTCGAGAACGCGGCGGAGAACGCCGAGTACGAGGGACTGGAGGCGGAGGCCCTCTTCGTGAAGATCGCCGCCAGCAGCCGCGGCCGCATTCGCAAGGCGACCATGCCGCGAGCCCACGGGCGGGCCACGGCGTGGAACGAACAGACCACTCACATCGAGATCGTGCTCGCCGAGCGCAAGGAGAAGGAATGACCGCCGAACGCAAGGTGATCCAGGAGCAGATGCGACGCGTCCTCCTCAAGGATTACCTCGTCAAGGAGAGCGCGCGGGCCGGATTCGGAGGACTCGAGATCACCCGCACGCCGATGGGCACGCGCGTCACCTTGATCTGCGAGCGGCCGGGGATCCTCATCGGCCACCGCGGCGAGCTCATCAAGCGGTTGACCGAGGATATCCACGCCCGGTTCCAGCTCGATAACCCCCAGATCGAAGTGCAGGAAGAGCGGGCGCCGAGCCTGAACGCGCAGCTGATGAGCGAGAAGCTCGCCTCCACGCTCGAGCGCGGCTGGCATTTCCGCCGCGCCGGGCACTCCACGGTCCGACGGATCATGGAGGCCGGGGCCCGCGGTTGTCAGGTGATCCTGTCGGGGAAACTTACTGGTGAGCGCCACCGCACGGAGCGGTTCAAAGCCGGGACGATCAAGTACTGCGGCGAGGCCGTTCATCTCTGGATCGACAAGGGATTCTACCAGGCCCGTTTGAAACCCGGCGCCATCGGCGTCAACGTCTGGATCATGCGACCGACCGCGAAGCTTCCCGACGAGATCGTGGTCAAGGGCGTCGCCGACCGGCCGAAACCGATCCCCGTGGAGCTGCCGCCGGTCGAGGAGGTCGCCGCCGTCCCGCTCGGCCCGGAAGTGGAGGCGCCGGACCTGCCATGACGCTCCAGCGAATGAAGGACCTGCGGGCCCTCACCGATGAGGACCTTCTGCGCCGGGTCGCCGACGACGAGAACCTGCTCCTCCGGGAGCGCGGGGTGGCCGCCATGGGAGGCGCTCCGCCGAGCCCCGGCCGGATGCGGGCCCTTCGGACCAACGTCGCCCGGGCCCTCACTGTTTTGAGCGAACGCGCCCACGCCGCCCGGGAGGGTCGCCGACCATAGGGGGCGCGTAGGTGAGCCGATGTCGAAGAAACCCCACGCCCTCACCGCCCTCTCCCGCGCCGAGCGGGAGCTCCTCGCCGGAGAGATTCTGGGCGCATCGGTCTCGATCCCCGCGTCGCCCGCGCTTCAAAGCTCCGTCGCCGGGACCCTCGTCGACGAATCCCTCTCCACCTTCACCGTTCGCCTCACCGGCACCTCGCGCACGGTGCGCGTCCCGAAGGCGGGCCTCGAAGGGACGATCGCGCTCGCCTCGGGAGAGTTACCGTTAAGAGGGGACTCCCTACGCGTGCGGCCCGAGGACCGCACGAAACGCCTACTCGCGGGCGGTTCTCGGAGGCTCTCATGACCCCGACACGCACTTCGAACGCTCGCCGGGCCCGGGACATCGGGCTCGACGTGCGCGCGCCGAAGACCCGCTGCGAGGACCGGCACTGCCCGTTCCACGGGCGGCTCCCGGTCCGCGGACAGGTGCTCGAGGGAACCGTCGTTTCGACCGGCATGCAGCGCACGGCGGTTGTGGAGCGCGTCCTCCTGCATTACGTTCCGAAGTTCGAACGCTACGAGAAGCGCCGCCGCCGCTACCTCGCGCACGCCCCCCCGTGCCTCAACGTGCCGGTCGGCCACCGCGTGCGCATTGCCGAGACCCGTCCGCTCTCGAAGCTCGTCTGCTTCTGCATCGTCGAGGACTTGGGAGAGGCGGCCCGACGCGTGCGCGGGGAAGAGCCCGTCGAGGCACCCGTCCCCGCCGTGGCGGGGAAGGAGGGCCCATGAAGGGACTCGCGGGTCGCAGGGGCCGGTCCCTCCCGAAGGGCGCGCGGCTCGAGTGCGTCGACAACACCGGGGCGAAGATCGTGGAGATCATCGCCGTGCGGAACTGGCACGGCACCCACCGTCGCTATCCCAGGGCCGGGATCGCCGACCTCATCATCGTCTCCGTCAAGAAGGGGACGCCCGAAATGCGACGGCAGGTTCTGCACGCCGTCATCGTCCGCGCCCGCGCGCCGTTTCGGCGGGCCGACGGGACCCGGGTCCAGTTCGAAGACAACGCCGCGGTCATCACGACCGAGACGGGGGAGATCAAGGGCTCCCAGATCAAGGGACCCGTGGCGAAGGAGGCCGCCGAACGCTGGCCGCGCATCGCCGCCGCGTCGTCGATCATCCTGTAGGAGGACGTCACCGTGTCCGTCTCTTCCACGTCCCCGAGGCGCCAGAGGAAGGCGCTCTATTCGGCCGATTCCTTCGAGCGGCGACTGCGCATGGGCGTCCCGCTCTCGCGCGAGCTGCGCTCTCGGTTCCGCCGGAGAGCGGTGCCGATCCGTAAGGGCGACACCGTCCGCGTGCTTTCGGGGAGCTTCGCGGGCCGCGAAGAACGAGTCGCGAAGGTCCACCGCCGGGATTACCGGGTGACGCTCGACAACGTCACGCTGAAGACCGCGGAGGACAAGCTGAAACCCCTCACGCTCGGCGTCAGCAACCTCGTGATCACCCGCCTCAACCTTTCGGACGCGTGGCGCCGGCGCTCCCTGCGCGTGACCGACGAAGAGGTCACGCCCGAGGAACGCGGCGAGGCCGTCGAGGGCGAGGAGACCGCCGAATCCTCTTCGGCGACCCCCCCTCCGGAAGCTCCCGCGGAGCCGAAGGTCGCGCCCGCCGAGGACGATGACGATGCGACCGACGAGCCCGAGGCCGAGGCGGAAGCTCCGGCCGCTCCTCGTAAGACCCGCGGGAAGACCGCGAAGGAGGAGGAATGACGTTCCGTCTCAAGCGCCGGGCCGCCCCCCGGAGCTGGACCGTTCCCCGGAAGGGGACGAAGTGGCTGAAGCGGCCCGCCCCGGGACCTCACGCCCAGGACCAGTCGATTCCGCTGCTGCTCGTGCTGCGCGACCTTCGTCACCTCGTGACGAGCACTCGGGAAGCGCGGATCCTGCTGCGTTCGGGCGCCGTCAAGGTGGACGGCAAGGTCGCCAAGGACCTCTCCCGAGGGCTCGGCCTGATGGATACCCTCTCGCTCGCGGCCCCGCTCGATGCGCACTACCGTGTCGTCAAGGACCGACGCGGTAAGCTCACCCTGGTCACGATCCCCTCCACGGAGGCCGCGCTCAAGATCGGCCGTGTCCGGTTCAAGCACGCGGTGACCGGCGGGAAGGTCGAGGTGACGCTCCACGACGGACGCAACCTCCTCGTCGCGGCCACGACCCCGTACCGGGTCGGCGATTCCGTGAAGCTCGCGCTTCCCGAACAGAAGGTCGTAGAGCACCTACCGCTCGCTCCGGGGACCCTCGCGTACATCGCCGGAGGTTCCCATGTCGGCGAGCTCGCCCGCGTCGAGCGGGTCGAGGTACGCAACTCCTCCCAGCCCAACCTCGTGCACTTCAAAGAGGGATTCTCGACCGTCAAGGAGTACGTCTTCGTCGTCGGTCAGAACGCCCCCGAGGTCACCCTCGCCGAAGGAGTCGACCGATGAGCGCCCCTCCCTCGGCCGCGGCCAAGCCCGGCGCCGGCGCGACAGGTGCGAACCCATACCGCGTCGTACGGGTCATCAAGGTGGTCGTGAACGCTGGGGTCGGCGAGTCGGGCGAGCCCCGGACGAAGGCGGAGAAGGTCCTTCAGATGGTGACGCATCAGAAGCCGATCGCCACCCGTTCGCATTCGACGAACCGCGACTTCGGTATCCGGCAGGGTCAGGAGATCGGGGCGAAGGTCACCCTCCGGGGCGACGTGGCGCTCGAATTCCTGCGGCGAGCGTTCGAGGCACGGGACCGGCAGTTCGACGTCGACTCGATCGACCGGAACGGGAACTTCTCCTTCGGCATCGCGGATTACACCGACTTTTCCGGGATGAAGTACGACCCGGCGATCGGCATCCACGGAATGGACATCGCGGTCGAGATGGGCCGCGCCGGCCACCGAATCCGCAATCGCCGTCTCCAGGCCCGCCCCCTCCCGAAGACGCTCCGCTCCACGCGCGACGAGACTCGCTCGTTCCTGGTCTCCGAACTGGGGGTGACGCTCCTTGAGTGAGCCGAAGAAGAACTTCGGGCGCAAGGACGGTTGCCTGCGTTGCGACCGCAAGCGCGGGATCGTGCGCCGCTACGGCCTCCACCTCTGTCGCCAGTGCTTCCGCGAAGTCGCGATGGACCTCGGGTTCAGGAAGTACCAGTAGGGAGGGACGAACGATGCAGATGGACCTACTCAACGATGCGCTCGTCACGCTCCGCCACGCGGACCGGGACGGCAAGCCCCGCGTCGAGATCGCCCCGACCTCGAAACTGATCGCCGAGGTACTGCGGATCTTCCGGGAACACCACTACATCGAGGAGTTCACGTTCGTCCCGACCGGGCGCGGTGGGAAGTACGACGTCGCGCTCGGCCGGCGGATCAACTCCTGCGGCGTGATCAAGCCGCGGCTCGCGGTGGCGTACGACCGGCTGGAGCGCTTCGAATCCCGGTTCCTTCCCGCGCAGGATTTCGGCCTCCTGGTTCTTTCCACGAATCGCGGCGTTCTCTCCCACCAGCAGGCCCGGGAGCTCAAGATCGGAGGTCGGCTGCTCGCCTATGTCTACTGAACCGGACCGCGGCCAAGAGACGGTGGAGGTCCCGAAAGGGGTCACGTTCACGGTCGCCCATCGGCGCCTGAAGGCGAAAGGCCCGCTCGGCACGGTCGAACGGCCGTTCCCGTCCGATGCGATCGACTTCGCGTCCACCGCGGGAAAGGTGACGCTCACGCTCCGGCTGCCGACGCACCGCAAGCGCTCCCAATCGCTCCTCAAGACCTGGGCCGCTCACGTGCGCAACCTCGCCGGTTCGCTCACCGTCGGCGTCGAGGCTCGCCTCAAAGTCGTCGCCGCACACTTCCCGATGAAGGTCCAGGTGAAGGAGAACCACATCCTCATCGAGAACTTCCTCGGCGAGAAGCACCCCCGCTCCTCGGACCTCGTGCCGGGCACGAGCGCGAAGGTCGAGGGGGATATCGTCATCCTATCGGGCTACGACATCGAGCAGGTCGGGCAGAGCGCGGCGAACATCGAACGGGCGAGCCGGATCCGGGACTACGACCCTCGGGTCTTCCAGGACGGTATCTACCTCGTCGAACGCGCGCACTTGAAGGAGGGAAGCTGATGGCGGAGGAGACCGCGCCCGAGCCGAAGGGCGAGACTGGCGAGCCCGCCTCCCCCAAGCGCGCGCCCCGCCGCCGCGCGAAGGCGCCCGCGAAGGCGGAACCCGCCCCCGGCGAGACCGCGAAGGCCCCGGCGAAGGACGAAGGACCCCGGGCTCCGCGTCGGGCCGACCTTCCGGAAGCCCAGCGAGTTCTCATGCGAGCCCGCGACGCGATCGACCGACGGCGCCCCTTGTTCGGTCGCCAGGCACGGTATCGGTACTACCGCATCGGCCGGGACATGTCCTGGCGTGCCCCACGAGGACTCCAGTCGAAGCAGCGGCGACACTATGGCTATCGACCGAAGGTGGTCCGGGTCGGATACCGGTCGCCCGCCCGCGTCCGGGGGCTGGTGCCGAGCGGATTCCGCCCCATCATCGTTCACACGACCCGGGAGCTCGAGGCGCTCAACGCGAAGCTCGAGGCCGCGATCATCGCCCGGACCGTTGGGACGCGACGTCGACTCGTCCTCGAAGAGACCGCGCGCAAGCTCGGGATCCACGTGCTCAACCCCATCGTAAAGTCGGAGAGGGAGGCGTAGACCGTATGCCCGACCTCTCGAACCAGCGTCGACTCGCCGCCGCGTTGCTGAAGTGCGGCGAAGGTCGGGTCTGGATCGACCCTTCGAGCCAGGAAGAGCTCGCGGACGCCGTCACCCGCTCGGACGTCCGCAGCGCGATCAAGGCCGGCGTGATCCGCCGCGCTCCGATCCAAGGAACGTCACGCGTCCGCGCCCGCCTTCACGCCGCCGAGGTGCTGAAGGGCCGACATCAGGGCCCGGGCTCTCGGCGCGGCACTCCGTCCTCCCGCGTCCCTCGCAAGGAGCGGTGGATCCGGCGCATCCGCGCCCAGCGCAAACTCCTCCAGGAGCTGCGGGCGACGAAGAAGATACCCCCGTCGGTCTATCGCGAGTTCTACCGGCGGGCGAAGGGCGGGATGTTCCGCAGCCGGTCGCACCTTATGGTCAACCTGCGTCTCGCGGGCCACCTTCGGGAGAGTCCCCAATGAGCACCGGTCCGCGCTTCCGCGTCCATTTCCGCCGCCGGCGGGAAGGCAAGACCGACTATCGGGTGCGGTTGCGCCTCCTCAAATCCGGGACCGCGCGCGCCGTGGTCCGGTTCTCCGACCGACGCGTTCGCGTCTCGATCGTGCAGTACGACCCCGTCGGGGACCGGGTCGTCGCCTCGGCGGAGAGCGCCGAGCTCGGTCGCCTCGGGTTCCCGGCGTCGAGCCTCTCCTCCACGCCCGCGGCGTACCTTACCGCGTACCTGGCCGGACTTCGTTCGAAATCGGCCGGCGCGGAATCGGTGGTTCTGGACACGGGCCTGCGCCACCCGACCGAGGGCGGGCGGCTCTCGGCCGCGTTGAAAGGGCTTCTCGACTCGGGCGTCGAGGTGCCGCACGGAGAAGGGGTCTTCCCGAGTCCCGAGCGGCTCAACGGGGCCCACCTTCCGAAACCTCTCCCGCAGCCCCTCGAGGCGTACAAGATGAAGCTCCCCGAACTCGTTCCCCGCTCGGAGGCTAAGGCGTGAGCGCGGCGATGTCGGGACCCCCGCAACGGTCCGGCCCGGGAGGTCCGCCGGCCCCGGTGCCGTGGGTGCCCAAGACCGAGCTCGGCCGTCGCGTGGCGGCCGACGAGATCACTTCCATGGCGGCGGCGCTCGAGAGCGGTCTGCCGCTGCGCGAACCGCAGATCGTCGACAAGCTCCTACCGGGTCTGCACGACGAGGTCCTCGACGTGAACATGGTCCAGAGGATGACCGACTCGGGCCGCCGATTCAAGTTCGCGGTCACGGTCGTCGTCGGCAACGGCGACGGGTTCGTCGGACTCGGTCGCGCGAAGGGTCGCGAGGTCGGACCGACGATCCGCCGTGCGATCGACCGGGCGAAGCTCGAGATCGTCGAGATCTTCCGGGGCTGCGGCAGCTGGGAGTGCGGCTGCGGACGCGCGCACACCCTTCCGTTCCAGGTCCAGGGCCGCGCGGGCTCCGTGGTCGTCACGTTCCGTCCCGCGCCCCGAGGTGTCGGTCTCGCGGTCGGCGACGTGGCGAAGCCGATACTGCGTTTCGCCGGGATCACGGACGCGTGGGGCTTTACCGACGGGCACACCAAAACCACCGTGAACTACGCCCAATCCGCCTTCCAAGCGTTGGTCGCCCTGTCGGACCTCAAGGTCCAGAACGAGGATACCTCGCGACTCAAGATCATCCGCGGACCCGTCGGGACCTCCATCCTTCCGCCGAAGGACGAGAACGCCCCGCGGCCCATGCGCGGCGGCCGGGGACGCCGCCGGGGCGGACCGCAGCGCGGAGGACCCGGACGCGGGCCGCCGGGACGCGGTGGGCCCGGCGCCCCGAGGACCGGCGGCCCTCCGAGGGGGCACTAACGAGCCATGGCGTGGATGATCGTGCGCGTTCGCGGCTCGGTGCACGCTCGCCACGACGTGGTGGAGACCCTGCGCTTCCTTCACCTGACCCGGCCGAACAACGCGACCGTCGTGCCCGAGGTCCCGTCCGTGCGCGGGATGCTCACGACAATCCAAGGGTATGTCACCTGGGGCGAGGCCGAGCCCGAGACCGTTTCGCTTCTCCTCAAGGAGCGGGGCGAGACCGCGGCGGGAGCGCGGCTGACCGCCGATACGGTCGAGGACATCATGCCGGGAAAGGACCTTCCGGCCCTCACACGTTCCGTTTCCGAGAAGGGCCTGACGCACGTCCAGGGACTGAAGCCGCTGTTCCGACTTCGCGCGCCGAAGGGAGGCTGGCGGTCGACCAAGAAGCCGTTCACCCTCGGCGGAGCGCTCGGCTACCGCGGACGGTCGATCAACGAGCTCGTCCGGAGAATGATCTAGGAGGTTCTCGATGCCCAGTCGTACCCGCAAGTTCCGAGGCTTGAGGACCCACGGTCGCGGCATCAAGGCGGGCCGCGGCGCCGGTAAGCAGGGGGGCCGGGGCAACGCCGGACTTCACAAGTACAAGTTCAAGTCGATGCTGATCTACGCCCCCGACCACTTCGGCCGTCATGGGTTCAAGCGACCGACCCAGATCGTGGCGAGCCCGACGAGCCTCAACGTCGGGGACCTCGAGGGATTCGTTCCGAGCCTGGTCGCGGCCGAGGCGCTTCGCCGGGACGGCGAGACGTTCGTGGCCGACCTCGCGAAGGCCGGGGTCGACCGGTTGCTCGGCGGGGGGAGCGTGGCCCGGACCTGGAAGGTCTACGTCCCGCACGCCTCGAAGCACGCGCGCGAAAAGGTGACCGTGCTCGAAGCGCCCCCGGACGGCGCCCCCGAGGCAACCGCCTCCTCGGGCCCGTAGACTATATAACTCGCGGTCCGGCTCCGAACTCACCTCATGGCGGAAGAGGAGATCCCGCGAGACCGCCGTTGGGCGGTTCCGCTCATCCTTCTCGGCGCCGGGATCTTGGCCCTCTACTGGTTCTGGGGCCAGCCCACGCTCATCGCCTTCGGGATCCTCACCGCGGCGATCGCCGCGGTCCTCACCCTCTTCTATCTCGGCCTTTCCTACAGCGGCTCGCGCTCGCGACTCTACGGCCTGAAACCGCTCACCACGCGGATGCCCGCGGTTTCCCAGCCGAAGGGCCACGTCCATTTCCGGACCAAACTGTTCTGGACGCTCGGGATCCTGCTCCTCTACTTCCTGCTCACCAACATCTACCTCTTCGGCGTCGACCAGGCGACCGTCATCGACCTGTTCGCGAGCTACCGCGCGATCCTCGCCGGGGCGCAGGGCACGCTCATGCACCTCGGGATCGGCCCGATCGTCACCGGGTCGATCATCATGCAACTGTTCACCGGCGCGAAGATCATCAACCTCGACCTGACCGACGACGAGGACAAAGGGGTCTACCAGGGGACGCAGAAGGTCGTCGTCATCGCGATGATCTTCATCGAGGCGATCCCGCAGGTCTACGGATACCTCACTCCGTCGGGCTCGCTGGTTTCTTCCCTCGGCACCCTCTCGCCCGGGAACGGCCAGCTGCTCGCCAACACGATCATCATCGCCCAGCTCGTCTTCGGCAGCTACCTCGTCTTCCTGATGGACGAGGTCGTCTCGAAGTGGGGGATCGGCAGCGGGATCTCGCTGTTCATCGCCGCGGGGGTGTCGCAGCAGATCGTCCAAGGAACGCTCAACTGGGTCCCCCAAAATCCGTCGGTCGCGATCTCCGCGTCGAATCCTCCGAGCGGGACGATCCCGAAGACCCTGTGGTTCCTGACCCATCTCACGGCCTCCCAGATGGCCGGCGGCGGCTGGGAGCAGGTCCTGTTACGACAACCGAACCCGATCGTCGCGCTCGTCGGCACGGCCACGATCTTCTTCCTTGTCGCATGGACCGAGTCGACCCGGATCGAGCTTCCGCTCTCGCACGCCGAAGCGCGGGGCGCTCGCGGTCGGTATCCGCTGCGTCTGATCTACGCCTCCAACATCCCGGTCATCCTGATGTCGGCGTTACTCGCCAACGTCTCGATGGTCTCGATCCTGCTCTGGACCAACCCCACGCTCACGCATTTCCCGCTCATCGGCCATCAGTGGTGGGTCGGCTCGTATCCGACGGCGGCCCAGGCGACGGCGCAAGGGATCAGTCAAACGACACCGATTAGCGGCGGCGCGTACTATCTTTCGTCGGTCAATGGTTTAGAATCCTGGCTGTTACCGATCCTGAACTACCAGCAGTACGGCGTCTTCCTGGTCGGACACGCGTGGTGGCAGGGCCTGCTGCACGTCGCCATCTACTTCAGCGCGATGGTGGGAGGGTCGATCCTCTTCGCCAAGTTCTGGATCCAGACGACGAACATGGGTCCGGAGGCGGTCGCGCGCCAGATCGAAGCTTCCGGTATGCAGATCCCCGGATTCCGCCGGGAGCCTCGGGTGCTGCGGCGCGTCCTCGAGCGCTACATCCCCGTGATCACGGTCATCTCGGGGGCCGCGGTCGGGGCTCTGGCCGCGGGCGCAGACCTCATCGGGACCCTCGGGAATGCCTCGGGAACGGGGGTCCTCCTGATGGTCGGGATCATCATCAATCTCTACGAAGCGATGGGTCGCGAGCAGCTGATGGAGATGAACCCGCTCTTGCGTCGATTCCTCGGAGGCGAGACTTGATGAGCGGGTCCGGAAAACCCCTTCCGTCCGAGGCGGACGCCGAGGAATCCTCCGACAACTCCGCCCCGCTCGACGACGAAGCGGCGCGGATCATGCGCGGCGAGACCGAGACGGAGGAGGAGGCCGAGGCCGAGGAGCCCGAAGTCGCGGCCGCTCCGGTTCGTCCCGCGAGGCCGCCGGCGCCCGGTTTCAAGATCTCGACGTTCATCTACGTCTTCCTTGGGCTGCTCGGTCTCTGGATGCTGATCGACCAGAGCGCGCGCAACTCGATCGCCGGCCTCCTCGGGACCGGTACCGCGAACTCCGGGCCGCTCTACCTCGCGATCGGATTCGGCTCGAACTACCTCCTCCTCACGATGCTGCTCGCCGGCGCGATCGAGATGCTCGTCACGTCGGTGGCCTACAACTACACGACCGATTGGGTGAAGGCGGCGAAGGTCCAGAAGTGGAGCTCGGCGTTCCGCAAGGTCCAGATGGCCGCGATCCGCTCGGGGAAGAAGGACCGAATCGCCGCGCTCAAGCCGCACCAGGAGCGCCTCACCCGACTTTCCGGCGAGGTCTCGATCGCCCAGTTCAAGGGGATGGCGATCACCTACTTCCTCCTCATCCTGATCTACACCTGGGTCGGCCTCGTGATCCTGAACGCGAACGCGGTCCAGCAGACGGTGAGCCTCGGCGGGAGCTCGATCAACCTGATCCACAACGTGGGCGGCCTGCCGATCCCCTACTGGTTCATCATCTTCAGCCTCTACACGGTGCCCTTCTCCCTGGTCTTCCGCCGGGTCCTCAAACACCTCTGGCTTCGGAGGTACGCGGACGAGCACCACCTGTCGCCCGGCCCCCCCGCCTCGGGAGCGGCCGGGGGCGCGGCGTGATCGGCGCGGTCGTCACCGTCGGGGGGCCGCCCGGGAGCGGAAAATCGACCGCCGGCCGGATCGTCGCGGGGTCGTTGAGCCTCGAGTTCTACTCGGCGGGAGGGTTCTTCCGCGCGGAGGCGCGGCGCCACCACATGGACCTCGAAGCGTTCGGCCACTACGCGGCCGCGCACCCCGAGGTCGACCGGGAGCTCGATGAGAGCATGCAGGCGCTCGCGCGACCGGGCCATCTGCTCGACGGTCGCATCCAGGGGGCCCTTTGTCGGCGGGCCGGCCTCCCGGTCTACGACCTGCTCGTCACCGCCGGTGAGGAGGTCCGTATTCGCCGGGTGGCGGAGCGGGACGGCCAGTCCCTCGAGGTAGCCCGGGCCAAGGTCCGCGAGCGCGAGGCGAACGAACGCGAGCGGTACCTGCGCTTCTACGGGATCGACCTTGGGAAGGAACCGAGCGACCTCGTCATCGACTCGACCGACCGCCCTCCGACCGCGGTCGCCGAAGCGATCCTGAACTACCTTCAGGAGCGGGAAACGGCGAGGAACCGATGAACCCGGAGGACGCGGTCGACGTCCGCCTTCGCGAGGGAGCGTTCCTCCTCATCGACAAGCCTCGGGGACCGTCCTCGCATCAGGTCACGGCCTGGGCGCGGGACCTCCTCGGGGTCTCGGTCGCGGGGCACGCCGGGACCCTCGACCCGAACGTCTCGGGTCTCCTGTGGGTCGGGGTCGGCCCCGCCCTCAAGCTCCTGCCGCTCGTTCTCGAATTCCCGAAGCGCTACGTCGCCTCGGTCGTCCTTCACGGACCGGTGCCGGTCAAGGAGGTCGAGAAGATGCTCCAGGAGTTCACCGGCCCGATCTACCAGACCCCGCCGGTCCGCTCGGCCGTGAAGCGAGAGCGGCGGGTCCGCACGATCCATCGGCTCGAGCTCGTCGAAGCGGACGGGCCACGCCTGCTCCTCGACCTGACCGCCGATTCGGGAACGTACGTCCGGACGCTCGCCGTGGACCTCGGCGAAGCGCTCGGGCTCGGCGGCCACATGGAAGAGCTGCGGCGGGTCGCCACCGGCCCGTTCCGAGAGAAGCAGTCGGTCGCGCTCGCGACGCTCGCGGATGCGGCGGCCGCGCGCGCGGCCGGCGACCCGGCGCCCTTGCTCGCCCTGCTGCACCCCATCGAGGAGGTCTGGCGCGAATTCCCGGCGATCGTGGTGAAGGACGCCGCGGCGAGCGCGCTCGCGCACGGCGCCGGCCTCGCGAGCGGCGGGATCCTCGCCCTGCCGAAGCCGTTCTCGCGGGGCGCCCGCGTGGCCCTCGTGACCCGCTCCGGCGAGCTCGTTGCCACGGGGGTCGCGCTTCGGGGCTCGGACGAGGTCGGCCAGGTGAAGCACGGATGGGTCGTCGACGAAACACGGGTCTTCGTGGACCCGGTCCGGTTCCCCGCCCTGTGGCAGAAGTCGTCGAGGTCCAAAGCCGGAACTCCCGCGAACGCCCACGGATAGGGTTATTTCGGAGGCTCCCTCCGACCGACCGATGGCACCGCCCTCCGAAATCCCGAAGCAACTCGGCGACGGGGCGTTCGGCTCCCTCGGACGGTGGATCGTTCGCCATCCGTGGTATCCGGTCGTCTTCTGGGTCGTCCTGCTCGTGGTCGCGGTTCCGTTCCTGCCGCTCCTCGGTTCGGTGACCACGAACTCGGCCACGAGCACCCCTTCGAGCTCCCCGAGCGCGCGGGCCAACGCCGAGCTCGCCCAGCTCTTCCCCGGGAGTCAAAGCGCCTCCTCGACGACGCTGCTCTTCTACGGACCCAACCTGACGGACGCGAACGCGCAACGCGTCATCCTCACCGTGACCTCCGCGCTCGCGGGCGACTCTTCGCTCGCCGACCTTGCGGGAGTCTATACGGTGTACACCGAGTACTCGTCGTACCTCGCCGGTCAGGCCGAGCTCGCGGAGCGATTCCTCTCGGAAGGGATGACGAACGGGACCGGACTCCCGACGAGCTTTCTAGCCCTCGTTAACGCGAGCTTCCCGCACGGGTTCCCGAGCCCGTCCGCGCCCTTCACCTGGGCGAATGCGACGGTCGCTGCGTCCACCCTCGCGTCCGAGCCCTTACCGGTGCCGTTCTCGATCTACGCCTCGTTCCTCGCATCCGCCGGGACGGCGACGATCGTCCAGGTCTACTTCTCCGTGGCCGACGATTACACCGACTCCTCCGGTGCCCAACCGGTCTACTCCGACCTCGGGAAGATCGACACGCTGGTCGCGTCGACGCTCCGCGGGTCCGACGCGACCGGGTCGATCTCCTACGTGCAGACCGGACCCGCGCCGCTCGACCTACTGACCCAGACCTCGACCAACTCTTCGCTCGCTCTGGTCCTTCCGATCACCGTCGGCCTCCTGCTCGCGATCTCGATGCTCTACTTCCGGTCCCCGGTGACGCCGCTGCTGACGTTCGCGGGTCTCGGGATCGCGCTCGTGCTGGGCCTCGGGGCGACGGTGTTCGTCGGAACGCTCGTCTGGCACGTCGACTCGTCGGCGCTGGCGCTCGAGGAGGTGTTCGTCCTCGGGATCGGCACCGATTACGCGATCTTCCTGGTCGCGCGGTACCGAGAAGAGCTCGTGCGGGGGAAATCCTCGGACGAAGCGATCGTCACGGCGGTCACGTGGGCAGGTAAGTCCGTCGCCACGAGCGGCGCGGTGGCGATCCTCGCGATGATCGCCCTGACGTTCAGCGGAGTCGCCCTGATCGCCCAGTGGGGGTCGGTTCTCTCGCTCGCGGTCTTCATCACCCTCGCGCTCTCGCTCACGCTCATTCCCGCGTTCCTCAAGATCCTGGGACCGCGGATCCTCTGGCCGAACACCCGGGAACGATTCCAGCGGCAGGCGAAGGTCCTCGCGGGACGGATGGCGCGCGAAGAGACCTACTTCTACCGCGCGGGACGCGCCACCCAGCGCCGGCCCTGGACGTTCGTCGCCGTCCTCCTGGGCATCTCGGTCCCTCTCGTCCTGGTCGCCGTGACGGCCCCGGTCGCTTACGATTTCTACGGACAGCTGCCGAGCGGCCAGGCCGCGACCGACGGGCTCGTCCAGCTCGGGAACCACTTCGGCGACGGGTTTGCCGTTCCCTCGTTTGCCCTGGTGACCTTCTCCCAACCGCTCGTCGTGGGAAACTCGACCAATGCGGTCGAGTTCACCGACATCGCCGCCCTCACAGCAAAGGCGGTGGCGACCTCCGGGATCGCCGCGGTCAAATCGCCGGTGGGGCCGTTCGGCACGAGCCTTTCGAACTGGCTGAACCTCTCGACCCTACCGCCCGCCACCCGGGCGAACCTTATCGGGTCGCTCTCCGGCTTCGTCGGCACCGACGGGCGCACGGTCCTTCTCGACATGCAGCCCTCGGCCACCGGGCTTTCCCTCGCGGCCGTGACCGCGGTGGAGTCGGTCAAATCGTCGTTCGGTGCGTACGCCGCCGACCACCCCGAGATCGTCTCGACCGTGTACGGCGGCGGCGGCCCGACCATCAACGACCTCGCCCAGCAGACGTTCAATGCCACCGTATTCCTCGTGATCGCGGTAACGCTCGGGCTCCTCGTCGTCCTCTTGGTCGTGCTGCGCTCGGGGGTGATCGCCCTCATGGGCATCTCGACGATCGCGCTCTCGATCGCCTGGGCGTGGGCGGTGAGCTACCTCGTCTTCCAGCAGATCCTCGGATTCCCGCTCTTCTTCTACGTCCGGACGATCCTGTTCATCCTCGTCCTCGGGCTCGGGATCGACTACACCATCTTTCTTCTGACCCGGGTCAGCGAAGAGCGGGCCCGGGGGCGGACCAGCTCGGAAGCCGCGGTGGAGGGAGTCGCCCGGACCGGCGGGATCATCACCGCGGCGGCGATCATCCTCGCGAGCGCGTTCGCCGCCCTCACGGTCGGGTCGTTCACGTTGATCCGAGCGATCGGTTTCTCGGTGGCGGTCGCGGTCATCCTGGACGCGATGGTGGTGCGAACGTACCTGGTCCCGGCGTTCCTGCAGACCTGGGGCGACCGGGCCTGGACCTGGTTCGGGACGCGCCCGAAGTCCCCCGCCGCCCCCGAGGCGAATCCCCCGCAGGGCCCGGGCGACCGCTAGAAACTTAGTGGGCCAGGAAGCGGGCGCGGGCCTTCGCGACGTGCTCTTCCGCGGTGGAGCTATCCACGACCTCGAGTACCTTTCCTTGGCCATCGATGAGGAACGTGACCCGTCGGGCGGCTCCGCGCGGGTTGAGGACGCCGTAAGCCCGGGTCACCTTTTTCGAGGTGTCGGCGATCAGCGGGAACGGCAAGGTGTACTTGTCGGCGAAGGCCTTCTGCGCCGGACAGTCGTCGACGCTGACGCCCACGATCTTCACGTTCTGAGCGAGAAACTCCTTATGGAAGTCTCGAAACCCCTTCGCCTCGACCGTGCAACCCGGCGTGTCGGCTTTGGGGTAGAAATACAGGACGACCGGGGAACCTTTCAGCGAGGAGAAGCGAAACGGAGTTCCGTCCTGATTGGGCTCGGTGAAATCGGGCGCGGTGTCGCCGACGGCTACCATGCTCGCCGAGAATCAACGGATTATTTGAGGGGACGCCCGAGCGGGGCGGGCTCAGCCGGTCGCGACCGTGACGAGGGTCTCGGTCGACTTGATCCCGGAGACCTTGCGGATGCGGTGGACCACGGTGTCCAGCGCGGCGTTGATGTGCGGCGCCTCGACCTTCACGATCAGGTCGAAGGGCCCGGTCACGGCCTGCACTTCCGTGACGCTCGGGATCGTCTTCAGTCGCTTCAGGACCTCTTCGAGGCGTCCGACCTCGGTCTCGACCAGGAGGTATAGGGTCTCCATCGGCGAACGGCGCACCCAGGTTCACGAGCGCGCTTCCTCCCCATCAAGCTTCCGAAGGGCACGGAAGGGTAACCGAATCCCAAAGCGTTATGCGCCACGAGACGCCGGGCTCCTCCGCCATGCCCCTCCGGCTGGAGGATACGCGCTCCGGGGAGCGCCGGACCGTTCGCTGCCGGCCCGGACGCCCGGTGACGCTGTACGTCTGCGGACCGACGGTTTACGATGCGGCGCATGTGGGCCACGCCCGTACCTACCTCTTTTTCGACCTCGTCCGCCGCTACCTCACCGGGGAGGGCACCGCGGTTCGCCACGTGATGAACGTGACGGACTTCGAGGACAAGATCGACCACCGGGCCGGGGAACTGGGACTCACCTGGAGGGCTCTCGCACGGCGCGAGGAGGCGAGGTTCTTCCGCGACATGTCCGCGTTCGGCATCCTTCCTCCCGACCGGTGCCCGCGCGCGAGCGCGTTCGTTCCCGAGATCATCCGGGTCGCCGAAGCGCTCGCGAAGACCGGACGGGTCCGGCGCGAAGGGGACGTGTGGATCTATTCTCCGCCGGAACGGCCGCCCGGAGAGAATTTCCCGACCGATACGGAGCTCGCCCGTCACGCGGTCGACGAGCCGGAGCACCCGTTCCCCCGACGGGAGGGTGCGGTCGGCGAGTTCGTGGTCTGGAAGCGACAGGACCCTCCGTCTCCCTCCTGGAAGAGCCCGTGGGGCCGGGGCGCCCCGGGATGGCATCTTGAATGCTACGCCATGGCCCGACGGATCCTCGGGATACCGGTCGACCTGCACGGCGGGGGTTTGGACCTCATCTATCCGCACCACCACGCCGAGAACGAGGTCGCGCTCGCTCTCGATCGAAAGCCGTTCGCGCGACTCTTCGTCCACACCGCGTTCGTCCTCCAGAACGGAGCGAAGATGTCAAAATCGACGGGAAATCTCATTCCTCTGCGGACCGCACTCGAGCGGTCGAGCGTGGGCGGTCTGCGATGGTACCTCCTTTCGACCCCCTATCGGGTCCGTCTCGAGTGGGACGCCCGAGCGCTGGACGCCGCCGACCGCGAGTACGGTGAGCTGTGCCGCCGCCTGACCGGATGGCTCTCTCCCGGCGCCGGCGGTTCGCGGGGCGCTGCCCCCGTGCAACGGCTTTCGGCCGGGATTCGAAGGGACCTCGGAGAGGGGTTGGCCGCCGACCGAGTGATCGAACGGCTCCGTCAGTTTTCCGCCGACCTATCCCGCGAGCCGAGCGACCGGGTCGCCGCCGGAGAGCGAAGCGCGGCGCGCGCGGCGCTCCGTTCGATCGAGCAACGGACGGGGATCCCGTTGGTTTCGGTCAGAGCCCCGCGCGGTCGACGACCAGGCTGAGGCCGTTTCCACCGCCCATACAAAGGGTGGCGAGCCCGAGGCGGGTTCGCGACCTCACCAGCTCCTGGACGAGCGTCACGACGATTCGGGCCCCGCTCGCGCCGATGGGATGCCCGAGGGCGACCGCTCCCCCGTGAACATTGAACTGCTCCTCGGTGAAAGCGAAGGTGCGTTGGACCGCGAGGGAGGCGGAGGAGTAGGCCTCGTTGTGCTCCACTCGATCGAAGTCCGACGGTTTAAGACCGGTTCGCTCGAGGTGATGGCGGACCGTGGGAATCGGTGATTCCATCACGTCACGGGGGTGAACGCCGCTTTCCCCGGCCGAGTGGATCCACGCGAGCGGCTTCAGGCCGCGCCGCTCCACCTCCCGGCGGCTTGCGAGGACGAGCGCGGCGGCGCCGTCCGAGAGTTTCGAGGAGTTGCCGGCCGTAAGGACTCCGTCGGGGGCGAACGCCGGTTTTAGTTTCGCCAGCTTTTCAAGCGTAGTGTCGGCCCGAGGGGCCTCATCGCGTGACAAGCCGCTCCCCCCCGGGGTCAATTCGGCCGGAATCGGCTCGATTTCGCTCGAGAAGGTCCCGTCTTCCGTGGCCTTTACAGCGCGAACGTGACTGCGAAGGCCGAACGTGTCCACCTCGGCCCGCGTGAGCGAGAACTTCTTCGCGATCCGCTCTCCGGTGAGTCCCATGATCTCGTGCTCGGCGTAGGCATCGATCAACGCGTCGCGCTGCATGGCGTCGTCAAGAGTGTGAGGACCCGGGAGACTCCCCCAACGCAGGCTGCCCGGGAGAAGGTACGGTGAGTTCGACATGCTCTCCATCGCCCCCACCAGGACCCGATCAAAGTCCTGGGCCCGAATCGCGGAAAATCCCCAATGGATCGCCTTCATGCCGGAACCGCAGACCATGTTGACGGTCGCGGCCCCCACGGTGTCGGGGATCCCCGCGCCCCGGAGCACCTGGCGCGCCGGGTTCTGCCCTGCGCCCGCCTGGATCGCCTGCCCGAACAGCACCTCCTCGATCTCTGCCGGGGGAATTCCGGACCGGGCGATAGCGGCCTTGGCCACGTGCGTTCCGAGGGCGGTCGCGGGGACCCCTCGGAGCGCGCCGCCGTAGCGGCCGATGGGAGTGCGCACCGCCGAAAGGATCGCGACCGAGTGCTCCGAAGGGGACGTCATGTGAAAGCGACCCGGCGCCCGATTATCAAGATAGCTCTCCGAACCGGCCGTGCCGGAACCGAGGCGACGAGTCCCCGGCGGAGCCGTCAGTCTTCTTCGACCCGCGGAGCGAGCAGGTAGCGACCCTCGCCGCGACCGGCGCTCATGGCAAACTCGATCTTGAGCGGATATTCGTTCCCCACGTGGAGCGTGGTTTCGTCGGCCGCGATCGACTTGACCATGGCCGAGAAGAAGTCGAGCGGATACATGCTCTTGACCGGTTCCTTGACCTCGAGGCGAGTAAGGGATTCCTTCGGGATCTTGAGGTCGAGCCGGTCGGTGTCGCCCTCGGAGTGCATGGTGAACGCGTCGGGCTCGAGGGAAAGGGTCACGTGGTCGGTGAAGCTCTCGCTCCCTCGGATCCCCTGGCGCATGTCCTCCGTCTTGACGGTCACGCTCGCGGGCGGGCTCACGTTGGGAACCTTCGGGTCGGTGATCCCCGCGGGGTCCACGATCGCCATCTGACGGGTGAGCCGGCCCACGGACGCGACGAGGCGGTTCTTGCCGTCGAATTGGAGGTCGATGACGTCTCCCGGTTTGGAGAGCCGCAGGACCTCCTTGAGCTTCTCGACGTCGACGCCGATATCGGTACTCTCCCCCGTGAACTCCTCGAAGACGCTCTTCTGGAGTTTGAGGACGAGCATCGCGACGTGCGAAGGGTCGACCGCCTTCGCCTCGAGGCCGTCTTTCGAGATGGTCAGTTTGACCTCGCTCACCAGCGTCGAGACCACCTCGACGACCTCGCGGAGGTTTTCCATCTTGATACGGAGCTTGAACATCCAAAGCCTCGGCGCGACACATCGGTCCCCTCTAAAAAGGTTGCCGCGCGGCACTCTCGAGCGCAAGCCGTTTCTCCGCCGGAGAATCTCGTCGCGCGTGACCGAACTCGCCTACCTGGTCGACTCGGACGCCGCGTACGTCCGGTCGTTCCGCGCGCGGGTCACCGCGCTTCCTCCGGGAGGGGTGGTGCTCGACCGCACGTTCTTCTATCCCACCGGCGGCGGGCAACCGAACGATCGGGGAACGCTCGGTCTCCCGGAGGCCGAGCGCGCGGAGGTGGTCGATGTTTCCAAATCGGGACCCTCGGTCATCCACCGCATTCGAGGCTCCCCCGAAGTACTCCGCCGGTTTGCGATCGGTGCCGAGGTCGAGGGGACGCTGGACTGGGACCGCCGGTATCGTCACATGCGACTGCACACCGGTCAACATCTCTTGAGCGCCCGAGTTTTCGCGCGGACGGGGTTGAGGACCCGAAAGGCGCAGCTCGCCGGGACGGCGGCGACCCTCGACCTCGAGGGAACACTTGCTCCCGAGGTCGTGGCCCTCCTCGCGAGAGATCTCGTCGAGGCGCTCGAGCATCCCCGGCCGGTCTCGCTGCGACAGGTTCCTCGAGCCGAGTGGGACCGCAACCCCTTCGCCGAGCGCTCCGGACTCGTTCCCCTACCGGCCCACGTGGACCCCGTCCGCGTCGTGGAGATCGAGGCCTCGGACGTCTGTCCCTGCGGCGGCACCCATCTTCGCTCCACGCGGGAGATCGGTCGCGTGACCCTTCGTTCGCCGGTTCCCGCCCAAGGGGGCGACCGGATCGGGTTTAGCCTGGAGGAGACTTCGTTGCCCACTCCGCCCGGGTGAGCCCGTAGACGCGGACATCGTGCCAGCGCCCGTGGTGGAACAGCGCCGAGCGCATCGTTCCTTCGTGGCGAAAGCCGAGCCCTTCGAGCAGTCGGTAGGAAGGGACGTTCTCGACGTCGCAAGTGGCTCCTACCCGTTCGACCGCGCTCGAGGCGAAGAGATGGTCGGTCAGAAGCCGGACCGACTCGCGGCCAAAACCACGTCCCCGAGCGGCCCGGTCTCCGAGAACGTACCACACGTCGGTGTATTCGAGCACCGGATGCGCCCGATAGGACCCGACGACCCCAACGACCTTTCCCCCGTCCCGCGGTTCGATCGCAAATCGCGGCGCGAGCGATGTCGGGTCCTCGGGCGCCGCGGCCACAGCCTCCGCGAGGGCATCGAAGGTGTCGACGGAGAACCGGTCGTATGGCGCGACGATTTCGGGGTCGTTGTACCATGCGAAGACGTCCGGGTAATCCGGGGGGGCGAGCGGCCGGAGCCGTACTAGTGTTCCCTCGAGGACCGTCATCCCGACTCAGCCGACCGAGGTTCCCCGGGGTCCGCGGGTCGACGGTCCTCGACCGGACTCTTCCACGGCCTCGGGCTCTTCCGGCATTCCGACGGCCCCCCCGTCTGCGTCGTCGCCCCGACGGCATTCGAGGGCCTTGCGGTGTCCGCTCGGAGTGAGCGAGAACACGTGCTTCGGTTCGGAGTAGCCGATGACGTACTGGGTTCGTCGGTAGATCATCCGACCGATCTCCAGGACTCGAAGGGCCTGTTTGATCTCCGCCGCGTCCTCGTTCGCGAACTTGCGCATGATGCCGAACTCGGTCGTCCACTGGGAGGCTTCGAACCGGATCTGCTGCCCTCGGTGCTCGAGAAGGTGCAGGAGGAGCAGGCGTTCCAGACGGTCCAAATCCTCCGAGGGCATGTGATGGTCCAGTACTTTCTCAGGAGATGGTCGTAATCTCGTAGTTGACGTCAAGGCCTTTCAATCGATCGTGCATCTCGGTCATCAACCGGATCACGTCCTCGATCGCCGCCTTTTCCTTCCACTTGTAGACGAAGTCGTGCATCCCCATGGACTCCTCAAAGCCGAGGCCCCGCATCGCTTCCACGACCTTGAGTGGGTTCGCGCCCTCGGAGTGGAAGGTCATCCGAACGTAGGTACGCATACGCGGTCCCCTCCGGGACAGTCGGTGCAGCGAGTTTAGGCGGGCCTTCGTTTATATATGCTTCCCCAACTCCAATCGACCGATGGCGGACACCTCTGCGAACGGGCCGGTGGTCGTCACGGGCGGAGCGGGCGCGATCGGCTCCGTTCTCGTCCGGTCGCTCTTCGGGCGCACGAGCGAAGTGCGCGTCATCGACAACCTTTCGGGGGGCGTCGCGAACACCTTCCCGCCTCTTCGGAGACCACCAAGGTCATCCTGACGGTCGCGGACCTGAAGGACCCCGCCTCCTATACGAACGTCTTCCGCGGCGCGGTGGCCGTCTGGCACCTCGCCACGAACCCCGACGTCCGAAAGGGGCCGGAGGCCCCACGCCTCGACCTCGAGGAAGGAACGATCGCCACCGCGAACGTCCTCGAAGCCGCCCGTCGATTCGACGTTCCCCGGGTCGCCTTCTCCTCCTCGAGCGTCGTGTACGGACTCGCGAGCGTCCGTCCCACCCCCGAAGAGTACGGTCCGCTCGAGCCCGAATCCCTCTACGGAGCGGCCAAACTCGCGGCGGAGGGCCTTCTCACCGCCTACGCGCACACCTTCGGCCTCACCGTGCACGTCTTCCGGTTCGCGAACATCATCGGACCGAACATGACGCACAGCATCATCCCGGACTTCTTCGAGAAGCTTCGTCGCGACCCGACCCGATTGGAAATCCTCGGGGACGGTCGCCAATCGAAGAGCTACCTTCGCTCGGAGGATTGCGTTTCCGGCATGCTGCTCGCAACCGACCGGACGAACCGGCCCGTGAATCTCTTCAACCTCGGAAACACCGACCAGATCACCCCGCGAGAAATCGGGGAGAAAGTGGTAGCGGCCCACGGCGGTCGAGCGCGGATCGAGTACACCGGCGGGGACCGGGGTTGGGTCGGCGACATTCCGCTCCAGCTTCTCGCGATCCGCCGCATCCAGGCGCTGGGATGGCAGCCTCGATGGAACAGTGCCGAAGCGGTGGACCGGACGATCGAGGAGATGGTCGAGGCCCGACGGGTTCACGTCGCGGGAGAGCCGGGCGCTCCCGTCGCCGCGGGGGTCGCCCGCAGAGAATCGTAAACGCGAAGGTGCGCCGCCACCACCTGGGGCCAGGAATAACGGTTCTGCGCCTGACGGCGCGCGTTCTCCCCCATCTCGCGTCGAGCCGTAGCGTCCGAGACGAGGCGGCCCGCTTGTTCTCGGATCCCGGCGACGAACGAAACGGTGTCGGTGTCCGGAATCGACCAGCCGGTCACTCCCTCCTCTACGACCCCCCTGACCGCCGGCCCCCCCACTACAGGGAGACCGGCGGCGAGTCCCTCGAGCACGGCCGCCGAGAGGACCTCGACCGCACTGGGATGGAGGAGGAGGTCGCTCTCCGCGTACAGCCGGACGAGCTCCTCCTCGGAAACTTCCCCGAGCATCTCCACGCGATCGCCGGCGGCGCGCACCCGGGCGGCGTACTCGGGCGACGGCATCGGGCCGGCGATCCGCAAGCGGACTCCGAGACCCCGCAGGGCTCGCGCCGCGATCTCCCAACGTTTGAACGGCAGCACGACTCCCACCCCGAGGACCTCGCGTCCGGACCGTCGGGTCCAATCGGGGCGAAATCGTTCGCTATCGACTCCGAACGGAATCACCGTGATCGGCGGGAGGGGGGGTGCCACCGCGCCGATCATCGTCCGTTCGAGGGTGGGGGTGAGGGCGATGACCGCGCTCGCTCGTCGGACGGCGCGGCGCTCGAGCCAGTACCCCCAACGGTGCGAGAGGCGGTCTCGATAGTACCAGTGGCGAGAGTGGGAGGTGTAGACGAACGGAAATCCGCTGCAGGCGAGCCGGTTCGCGACGACCGGCGTATGCGCGTGAAGGACGTCGTATCGTCGACCCTTGAGAAGCCGAGGAAGCTGCCAGGCAAACGGGTACTCGTCGCGCATTCGTCGATGGCGGACCTGGTTCACTACGTCCGCTTCGTGACCGGCGGCCACGAGCGCTTTTCGAAGGTCGTCGAGGATCCGCTCGACCGCACCGTACCCCGTCGGAGGTATCGGCTGGACCCCCCCTCCGATGAGGAGAACCCGCACGTCCTCCCGAGGAGCCCGTGAGATTAAGGTCTTGACGCATTGAGGCCCGAAGGGGAACTGGACCGAACCGGTCCGGTACGGTCCCGGAACGATGGGAACGATTTGCGTCGAGGTCGCGGTCCGGGACGACCGCCGGCTGCTCGACGCGCTGGCCTCCTTGGACCTCCAGCAGCGTCGCCCGGAGAGGGTCCTGATTGCGGCGTCCACCGCCACCCCGCCCGAGCTGATTTCTACGGCTCGCGAGCGCTTCGCCGGTCTCCACCTCGTGATCCGACAGTTCTCGGGAGGTGTGGTCGACGCGCGGGCAGGGAGTCTCGTTGACCTCCAAGAGACCGTCACCGCGTTCCTGGACGCCGACGAACAGGCTCCGCCAGAATGGCTCGCGCGACTCGTAGAACCGGTCGAGCTCGGCCGAGCCGATTTCTCCGGGGGGCCCACGAGACCGTCGAGGGCCCCCGTCGGCTCGATCGAGCGCTATTCGGTGTTGCTCGAGGAATCGATCTACGCGGACCTGGTTCCCCGGCGGGTTTCCTACCTCCCGCTGCAGAATACCGCCTGGCGGACCGATGCGCTCCGACGGCTCGGTTTCGACGCGCGGATCCCCTATGCGGAGGATCATGACCTCGAGACGCGCGCCGCGCGGGCGGGACTCGTCGGGACGTTCGTTCCCGACGCGTGGGTCTACCACGACCGCAGCGAGGAGTCGAGCTTCCCGCGCTGGGCCCGAAAGCGCTACCGGTACCTCGTCGCGATGGCGATGTCGCTGATGAAGAACGGCGAGCTAAGGGGTCGGCTGTCCGAACGACGCGCGCCGGTGGCCCACCCGCTGCGCTACTTCGAGGCGGCGATGAAGCCCTTCGCGTTGCTCCACGCGAGTTTCCGTTGGCGGCGGGTGTCGACCCCCGCCGAGCGCTCCGTGGGCCGTCCCCCGCCCCCGAAGCGCTCCGGCGATGCCTAGCTTCTCCCGGCGTCGCCCGGCCGAGGCGCCGTCCGCTCTCGAGAAAACCTTATCCGAGCCCCCGGTTCGGCGGGGCGATGTCTCCCGAATCCCACCACGGTTCCGCCGCTCGAGTGACCGAGAAGGGCGACCTCGTACGCCTCGAGTACGACCTCTGGACCGAATTGGGGGGAAAAACCGAACTATTGGACACCACGCACGAGGAGCTCGCCCAGAAGGAGAACGCGAGGACCGAGGGACGGACCTGGGGTCCGCGACCGCATGAGATCGGCGGGGAGTACTTCCCGGCGGGCATCGAAAACTCGCTCGTCGGCCTCAAGGTCGGGGACGAGGTCGAGCGCGAATTCTCGCCGGCCGATGCCTTCGGCGAGCGGGACCCCAACTTGATCGAGCTGTTCTCGATGCACCAGGTCGAGCGCCTTCCCGAGATGCGACGCGAAGATGCCCATCTCGATATCGGCACGACGCTGACGATTGAAGGCCGACGCGGACGGGTCGTGTCGCTCACCGCCGCCCGGGTCCGGGTCGACTTTAACCCGCCGTTCGCCGGGCGAAAGGTCCGGGGGAAGTTCAAGGTCGTGGAGGAGATCGGCGAACACGCCGAGCAGGCTCTCGCGGTCATCGAACTTCAGTACGGCCGCTCGGCCGAATTCCATGTCGAAGTCCACGAGAAGGTGGTCACGCTCAAGGTTCCCGACCGGACCAAGTTCGACATCGCTTGGATGGCGGCGAAACCGCGAGTCATCGACCGGATCCGGACCCATCTACATCCCCAGACGATCCGGGTCGTCGAGGAGTACGTGACCCCCATCCCGGAAAAGAAGGCCGAAACCGAGGCCCCCAAGGGCGCGGAGAAGCCCGGGGCCGAGGTGACGAGCCCTTCCGACGCTCCCGAACCTCCGGCGAAGCCGAAGTCCCCGAAAGGGGGCCATACCGGAGCCAAAGGACCGGCCGGTTCCGACGAGCAGTAATCCCCCACCCTCCCGGAACGAACCGCGACCTCTTGAACGCCCGTTGTGCTGAGGGCGGCAATGACAACCGCACCCACCGGGCCTTCGCGCACCTTCGTCGTCCTCACCTTCGCGGTCGCCGTTGCGGTCGGGGTGCTGATCGCGTATTTCGGGATCACCGGCCAGATCGGAGCCGGCGTCCCTTAGAGTCGGATCGGTTGGTATCGATATCAGATAAACGGGATTCGCGCTGAGGAGCGAGCAGCCAATGTCGAACGAGACCGGTTCCGCGCAAGACCGGGGCAGTTATGTCGGTTGGATGGCAGCGGGGATCGTCCTGCTCGCGACCTTCTCGGCGGCCGCGATCATCTGGTTCATCTTCCACCCATAGGCGGCGTCGACCCGGCGGCGGGCCATCGATAGAGATAGACGTCCGTGTCCGGGTCGTGCTTCTCGGCCGTCCATCCGGGGACTGCGTGGCAGTGGCTCACGACCCGCGCCCCGTCCGGGAGCTCGGCCTCCAAGCGCGGTCGCAGACGGGCCATCGCTCCCGGCCACAGGAATGCGGTGATCACGGTCGCTGGGCGAAAGTCGAGAGCGAAGAGGTTTCCCCAACGGAGCGTGATGCGGTCGGCGAACGGCCCGGACGCTCGCCGGGCTTTGAGGATCAGGTAGCGCAGCGGTTCGACCTCGACTCCGACCACCCGCGCTCGATAGGTTCGGGCCGCCCGAAAGACAATGGCTCCGGTGCCCGCGCCCAAGTCGTAGAGGGTGTCCCGGGGTCCGACCTCCGCGAACCGCAGCATCGTCTCCACGGACCGACGCGGCGTCGGTTGGTAGCCGGCTCCGAACGCGAACGACGCGAAGACGAAGTACGCGATGCCGACCGAAAGGACGATCAGCGCGATCGCGAGAGGGATCTCGTAACCGGCCCCCGTCATCGGGTCCGCCGACTCCCGGTCACGAGACGGTCCGCCGCGCTCCGCGGGTCGATGGTTCGAGCGACCACTTCATCGAGGAGGCGCCGGAGCGCCGGGTCCTTCTCGAGGCGCAGGGTCAGCTCGCGACCGACCCGGTCGCGCGCGAGTCCGACGATCTCGGAAGAGAGGCGCTTGCGCTCCCCGCGCGTTCGCTCGCCCGAAGCGTCCAGGAACTTCTCGTGAGCGAGCACGTCTTCCCAAAGTTCGTCGATGCCGCACGGTTCCACCGTGGAGGTTCCAACGACCGGGGGGGCCCAGCCGTTCGCCCGTCCACCGAGCGTGACCAGTTCGGCGAGGTCCCGCTTCGCGAGGTCCGCGCCGGGAAGGTCGACCTTGTTCACGCAGAAGATGTCGGCGATCTCGAAGAGTCCGGCCTTCAGGGTCTGGACCTCGTCTCCGAGATGGGGCACGACCACGACGATACTCGTGCTGGCGATGTCCCGGATGGCAACGTCGACCTGACCGCTCCCAACGGTTTCCACGAGGATCACGTCGAATCCCGCAGCGTCCAGTAGGCGGGAGACCTCGCGCGTCGCGGCGGCCACGCCTCCGGCCGCCCCGCGGCTCGCCATCGAACGGAAGAACACGCCGGTGTCGTCGGCCCTTCGTTCGAGCCGAATCCGGTCGCCCAATACGGAGCCGCCGGTGAACGGACTCGATGGGTCGACTCCGATCACTCCGACCGTCTGTCCGAGCTCCCGCAGACGACCGACGAGGGCGTTCACGAGGCTGGATTTGCCCACGCCGAGCGGGCCGGTGAGTCCGACCACCGGAGCTCGACCGGAGCGTGGGTACAGGCTACGAACTACCCGGTCCGCCGAGGGGTCCCCGTTCTCCACCGCCGTGATCGTGCGGGCGAGGACGCGGCGGTCCCCGTCTACGATCGCCCGGGCCGCCGCCGGAAGGCGCGAGGCGGCCTTCATGCCGGATGGCGGGCAAGCGTTCGAGCGGTGGTCACAATCTCCTCCAGGGAAGTGCCGGGGCCAAAGATCGCGCGGATGCCCGCCTTCTTGAGGCGCCGGGCGTCCTCGTCCGGGATGATCCCGCCGGCGAAGACGGGAATGTTCCCGGCCTGGTGCTCCTTCAGAAGCACGAGGATCCGGGGGAACAGGGCCATGTGAGCCCCCGAGAGGATCGAGAGGCCAATGATGTCGACGTCCTCCTCGAGCGCGGCGCGAACGATCTCCTCGGGGGTCTGTCGCAGACCCGCGTAGATGACCTCCATGCCGGCGTCGCGGAGCGCCCGGGCGACCACTTTCGCCCCGCGGTCGTGTCCGTCGAGTCCGGGCTTTGCGATGAGGACCCGGATCGGGGTCTTCTTCGAGGCCCGCGCTTTCGCCATCCTCAGCTGTTTGCCGACGGGGACCCATCAGAAAAGCTTTGGCCCGGGGGCATCAGAAGCGGAAGAGAATGTCGAAGAGAACGTTGCCCACCAGTAGGGTGCCCACGACCCCGAGCGCCATCACAACGAGGAACGGGATCTGGGGCGTGACCCAGACCCGGGCGATACCCTTGGACTTGAGTTCCTCGGCGATCTTCACGCGCCGGAGGCGGTCGTCTTCGGAGGTCTCGATCGACTTCTCCTCTTCGCGCGCCTCGCCGAACATCGGGTTGCGCACCCAGACATACCTCCGCGGAAGCTCCTCCACCGGAATCGTATAGCCGACGAATCCCGAGAGCCCCCGGAACTCACGTGCCCGGATGTTGCGGGCCGCGATCACGACCGGAACGGCGAGGAAAAAGACCGCTGCGTTCATCAGAACATTCACGGCGAACGGAAAGATCGCGGTGACCGGAGCGATTCCCGCGGGCTGGGCGATCCAAGGGTTCGGGAACATCGGGACGAGCAGCGCCGCGATCATCAGGGCTTTGGCATCGGCCCCGCCGTAGAGGATCCCGGCCTCGAAAAGCCCCCGCGCGAACAGCACACTCAACAGGACCGCGAGCACCGAGACGGGTACGGCCATCGGGCCGATGCCCCAATGCGCCACCGCGATCAGAACGATGGCGACGGCGGCGCCGTAGAATCCGACCTCGATCAGGTCCGCGTACCCTTCGGCCCTTTCTCCGAGCCGTAGGTCCCACGCAAACAGGTGCTGGATCACAAAGAGCCCGACCACCACCCAAAGTAGGGTGGGCCCGGCCCCGTCCGGAACGACGGGAACGAATCCGATGAGGAACCCGGCCACCCCGAGGAATTGCCAGAGGCGGTCCGAGACCTCACGGTCCCTTAGGTCCGATGCGGCCGCGTAGCCGAAACCCCCCAGCAGCAGGAGGACGTCCGCCGCGAGCGCAATGGTCGCAGGGTCCGTCATCCCGGGGCGCCGCCTCGGGAGGTGAGGACGAAGGGCCGGTTGATAAGGGCGTTTCCCGCAGCGGACACGCCCGGCCGCAGACGAATCCCGTCGGCCGTGACTCCCCGTCACCCCTGGGCACGAGTCGAGGACCGCCGAGCGAGGACCGTCGCTCGGGCAAGCTATTTAAACGGCCCGTCACTCGCGCGAACCCGCCTCTTGAGGATTGGATGGTAGAGTACAAGCTCGTAATCTCCGAGCGCGAGAAGTCCGTCGCGCGCACCGTCGGGGACCCGCAAGCGGCCGGGTTCCTCGGGAAGCGCATCGGCGAGGCGGTCGGAGGCGAGCTGATCGGCGCCACGGGCTACACGTTCCGGATCACGGGCGGTACCGACAAGAGCGGCTTCCCCCTTCGCCCGGACCTCCCCGGCGCGCGCCAGACCCGCCTCTACGTGGGAGACGGCTTCGGGTTCCAGGCTCCTCGTGCCGGGATGCGTAAGCGCCGAACGTTCCGCGGGAACACGATCAGCGAGGACACCGTCCAGATCAACCTGATCGTCGAGCAGAAAGGCTCCAAGCCTCTCGCGGAGCTGTTCGCCGCGGCATGAAGGTCCCCCGCCAGCCCGAAGTGAATATCGGCCTGGTCGGCCATGTCGACCACGGCAAGACCACCCTCACTCAGGCGCTGACCGGCGAGTGGACCGACCGTCACTCCGAGGAGCTGAAGCGCGGGATCTCGATCAAGCTCGGATACGCGGACGCGGCCTTCTACAAATGCCCCAAGTGCCCCGAGCCCTCCGGGTATTCCGTCGAGCCCGTCTGTCCCTCCTGCGGAGGGGAAGCGAAATTTCTGCGCGCGGTCTCGTTCGTGGACGCGCCCGGCCACGAGACGTTGATGGCGACCATGCTTTCGGGCGCCGCCATCATGGACGGCGCGTTGTTGCTGGTGGCCGCGAACGAGCACTGTCCTCAACCGCAGACGAGGGAGCATCTCTACGCCCTCGACATTATCGGCGTCCGAAAGGTGGTCGTGGTCCAGAACAAGATCGACCTCATCTCCTCCGAGGCCGCGGAAGAGAACTATCGGGAGATCACCGAGTTCCTGAAGGGGGCTCCGATCGCCGGTGCGCCGATCGTCCCCGTCAGCGCGAACCATCGGGTCAATATCGACGCGCTCATCGGCGCGATCGAAGAGACGATCCCGACGCCCCCCGGGACCCGAAGAAGCCGCCGCTCATGTACGTAGCCCGCTCGTTCGACATCAACCGGCCCGGGACCCGGCCGGCAGCGCTGCGCGGCGGAGTCCTGGGGGGGTCGCTCCTACAAGGTCGTCTGAAGATGGGAGAAGAGATCGAGATCCGCCCCGGCCCCACCGGCGCGGCCGCCGGCCGCCTCGAGGCCCTGACCACGAAGATCACCTCGATCGTCTCCGGCGGTCAGGAGTGGGAAGAGCTTCGCCCCGGGGGCCTCGCCGCGATCGGCACGAGCCTCGACCCCGCGCTCGCGAAAGGCGACGGGCTCACGGGACGGCTGGTCGGAACCGCCGGAACCCTTCCTCCCGTTAGCCAGAAGATGCGACTGAAGGCGACGCTCCTCGACCGGGTCCTCGGCGCCCAGCGCGAGATCAAGGTCGAGAAGATCCGTACCAGCGAGATGCTCGCCGTCACCGTCGGGACCACGATCGCGGCCGGCAAGGTGACGAGTGCCCGCGGCGACGACATCGAGCTCGCGCTCAATCGAGCGGTCACGGTATTCCCCGGCAGCCGGGTCGCCATCTCCCGAAAGTTGAATGCCTGGCGGCTCATCGGGTACGGGATCGTGGAAGGCGGGGCCAAGTGAAGCGCGACCTCCTCGATATTCTGCGTTGCCCCCTCTGTCGAGGGGAGCTCGCCCTGACCTCCCGGAAGACCGAGGGGGCCGAAATCGTCGAAGGGACGCTGACGTGCGGCAAGTGCCACGTCGAGTACCCTATCTCCGATGGGATCCCGGACCTGCTTCCGCCGGACGAGCGGGACTAATTCGCCGGCGCGGTTCGGCTCAGGTCATCGAATAGTAGTAGGTGAAAATCCCAAAGAACATCGCGATCGCGATGAGCATCGACGGCAACAGCCAGTGAATCGTCCCGCGCGACCGGGCTTGCACTGAGCTTCCGACGGTCACTACCGGAATCGCGAACGCGAGCCAGTAACCGGTCAGGATGGTTTCGGACAGGGCGTAGGCCGTCCCGTTCCCTTGGGGGTCCTGGGTCGCGAGGAGGACCACGAGGATCACTCCGAACACGAGGAATCCGAGGCTCACTCCGGCCGCGTCGAGATAGCCTTCGAGACCTCGCTTTCGATTCGGATAGTAGTGACGGAGGAGGAAGAGCATCGCCACGAACAGTGCGAGGGTCGCGGCGAGAAGGTAGAATGCGGGAGTCGCCAGGGAAAGGTCGTGGACCCCGGGACCGGGAGGGACAGGCGCCATACGAACGGACCTAGCGGGCGCTCAACGTGGCCCGGGCGGGGCCACCGTCCCCGCCCCGAAGTCGAAGCGGAAGGCATTCCAGAGTGTATTCACCCGGAGGAGCGTCACTGAGAAGAAGCCCCTCCAAGATTAGGATCCCCCGCCCAAGGAGCGCGTGGTGAACGGGGAACGCCCCCGTAGGGTCGTTCTCGATCGACAAGGCGTCGAGACCCACCAACCGAACGTGCGTCTGGGCGAGGGCGTCCGCCGCGGCCGGCGTGAGGCCCACATAATCCGGAAAGAATGCGAGTCGGGACGACCATCGGGCGGAGTTGGACGTTCGGAACAGGACGCGGCGGGTCTGCGCCGGGATTCGCGCCACGTCCTCGACTCCCACGGAAGAGGCTCGAGAGCCGACCGCGACGACCCGGCACGGACCGTTGAGGACCTCGAGGTCGAGTCCATCGATCGGCACGCCGTCCGGGACGAAGTGAGAGGGCGGGTCGACATGGGTCCCCGCGTGAGACCCGAGCGACAGTTCGGAGAGGTTGTAGGGGTCCCCTCGCGCCAGAGACCGGACCTGGGTCGATTCGAACTCCGGGTCTCCCGGGAACGACGGCATTCCGGGGAAAAGAGGCATCGAGATGTCGATCCGTCGCATGACCGCCGCCGACCGCGTCCCGGTGGTGGGTCGTGGACCTCGGGTCGCTTAAGCGTTCGCTCCCGAAAGTATCGCCGAGCGCGCACCCCCCGGACTACCTGCGGACTGCCGGTCGAAACGAAGGGTTAAGGAGTGTCCGGGAGAGACGCGCCCGATGCCCCACCCCGCCCACGTCCGGCCGGACGAGGACGACGACCCGGACGATGAGGAGGACGAGGACGAGGCCGATGAAGAGGAGGAGAAGCCGGCTCCTCGAAAGCGAACGCACCCTCGCCCGCGACGAAGCACCCGCCGGGAGCGTCCCCCTCCGGTGCGGCGTTGGCGCGCCCCCGGAAGCGAGGAGGAAGAGGATGCGGAACCCTCCGGCGCCGTTCCCCCGCAAAAGAAACCGATCTATTGGCGGGCTCGGGATTCCCTGTTCTTCGAACCCCTGGTCGCCCTTGCCATCGTCGTCGTATTGCTGGTTTCGCTCTTCGCGTACACGCAGAACTGGCCTCCGATCTACGTCGTGGAATCGGGGAGCATGCAGCACGGTTCGAACGATCAGCTGGGACTGATCAATACCGGTGACCTCGTTCTCGCCCAGAAGACCTCGCTCTCGGGGGTCACGCCCTATGTCTCGGGGCTCCAGACCGGGTACACGACCTACGGGGAGTACGGGGATGTGCTGCTCTACTGGCCGAACGGGCAGGGGAGTACTCCCGTCATTCACCGGGCCATTTTGTACATGCAGTGGGACCCCCACGGGTTCTACAACATCACGGACTTAGCCGGACTCCCGTGCGGGACCGCGTCGAACGCGGTGTACGCCTACCTCCCTGCCCATGGGCCCGCCAATTGCAACACAACGCGGCTCACGGGAGGGCTGAATCTGTACGACATCGGCTGGAAATCGGTGAACATTTCCCTGGCCCTCTCCGCGCCCGCCCTCGGAGACCATTCGGGCTTCCTCACGATGGGCGACAACAACACCGCCCCGGATCAAACGGGCGCGGGGGTAGCGACGATCAGCTCGCTCGTCGAACCCGGTTGGATCATTGGAGTTGCGCGCGGGATGATCCCCTGGTTCGGGGCCGTAAAGCTGCTCTTGCAGGGACAGGCCGGCGAGGTTCCCGCCCAATCGTGGGAGTTCCTGGGCCTGACCATCGTGGGATTGATCCTTGTCGCCTTCGGAATCCACTATGCCCTCCGCCGAGAAGGCATCGAGACCCCCCTGCGTCGCGAGGAGGATGAGGAAGCCCGTGAGGAGGCCGAGGCCGCGCCCGAGTCCGCTCCGCGTAGATGGCTATCCCATCTGCGCCGGCGTCCTTCGGAGGATGAGGTAGACGAGGACGAGGACGAGGAGGTCACTCCCCGGCGACGGACTCGGCCACCGCCGTCCCATGTTTCCTCCCGGCGCGGGCGGCCGGTCCCTCACGTTCGGCGCAACCATAAGCCGGCCAAGAAGAGCGATTCGGACGACGATCTCTGAGAGTACCGGGGATCCGGTTTCCGCCGCGGCCGAGCGAGACCGCTCGGGAATGAGTCCGGGACCCGTGTCCGTCGCGCAATCTTATAGTCCTACCCCGAGTCCCAACTCCGGGGGCTTTAGATGCACGTCATCGGAGGCACGGCGTCTACCGCGCTCGCGGAGCGGATCTCCCGCGAGCTCGGCAATGCCCCGTTCGGCATCCCCTTCACGAAGCGATTCCCCGACGACGAACTCTACGTCCGGGTCGGCGGACGTCTGGAAGGAGAGGACGTCGTGCTGGTGCAGTCGACCCGGACCGACTCCGACTTCCTCGAACTGATCCTCTTGGAGGACGCGGTCCGCGAAGCGGGAGCTCGTCGCACGTTCGTGGTCGTTCCGTATTTCGGGTACGGTCGACAGGACCGACGGTTCTTTCCGGGGGAACCCGTCAGCGCGCGGGCGCTCTGCCGCCACGTCGAGCTGGACGCCGACGCGGTGGTGACCGTCGACCTTCACTCTTCGCAGACGCTGACGCACTTCACGAAGCCCGCGTTCGAAGCCAGCGGCATCCCGGCGATCGCGCGGCTCCTGAGGGAGCGCCCCCTAGACCTGCTCGTCTCGCCGGACAAGGGCGGCGTCGACCGAGTGCGTCGAATGGCCCAACTCCTGGACAAGCCGTGGTTCGCCCTCGAAAAACGCCGTATCGATAGCGAGCACGTCGAACTTTCACTTCCGTCGACCTTGCCGGCCCCGATCGAAGGAAAGCACGTGGTCCTCATCGACGACGTCATCTCGACCGGGGGCACGATCGTCGAGGCGGCCAAACTTCTGAAGAAGAACGGGGCCGTGGGGATCAGCGCGGCGTGCACTCACGGTCTCTTCCTCAAGGACGCTTTCGAACGAATCAAGGTGGTCGTCGGCGACGTCTACTCGACGGATACCCTCGGCAATCCGGCCGAGAAAGCCTCGGTCGCTCCCGACATCGCCCAGATCCTCCAACGCCTCGTCGCGGCGTAGTCGAGGTTCCGTCCGTGGACGATCCTCTCCCGGCGAAGGCGGCGCGCCTCGACGAACTGGTCGAGGTGGTCCACCAAGTCCGCAAGGCGCTCCTGGCTCGCGACGAGTCCCCTGCGGGCGATTGGGTCGAACGGACCGCCGAGGGCTTGAAATCGGGCGCCACGGTCGGATGGTACTATCCCATCGACCGGGGCGCGGGCCTTGCCTTCTACTCGTCCAGCGGCTCGGAGGCGTACGGTCACGTCCACGTGGCCGACGAACCCGGGGCGGTCGACCGCGGCGAGCGCCTCGCGAACGCGCTCCTCGACCACCTACCCTCGGAGATCCGCTCGATCAACGTCGGTTTCACCGGCCTCTCGCCCGCGCCCGAACAGGAACTGTTCGGTCGACTCGGTCAGCGCACGGGGTCGACCGTCATCGAACGAATGGCGATGGAACGATCGCTGGGCAACGACAACGGCCGGCCCCGGGCCCCGTGCCCGAGGGGCTCACGCTCGTCCCGATCCGGGCGGTGACGATCGACGCGCTCGCCGACCTCGACTTCCGGTCGGTCATAGGGACCGTCGACGCGCTCCTCATCGGGGAGCGGCGGGAGGAGTATCGCCGCGTGACCGCGGCGCTCCTGGCCGGAAGCCTCGGACGGTTCCTGGACGAGGCGTCGATCGCTCTCCTTCTTCCCGACCCTCCCCGGCTGGTGGGGGCGATCCTTTCGGCCGAACGGTCGCCGCGCAAGGCGATCTTCGTGAACTTCATGGTGGACCCTGAGTTCCGCCGCCGCGGTTACGGAAAATATCTGTTCCGCTGGGGGTTGAGGGCGCTTTGGGCTCTGGGTTACCAGCGGGTCCACCTGTGGGTAACGGCGGCGAACGAGCCCGCTCGCCGGTTGTATCAGGAGTTCCACCTCGAGCCAACGGTCCGCTCGACGATCTACCGGGTCAGTCGAACGTCCGGGGTTCCGCAGCCGCATTCCGATCGGTAGGGGCAGTCGGTCGTCATCCATCCCGGGCACGAAGCCAAACGGGCTGGCGCGCGGTCGCGGACCGCATCCGCCAGCCCCTGACTGCGCTCTCGATACATCCGAGAGAACGGAGTGAGGGAGGAGAAACGGAGCTCGAGGACCTGGAGACGGTCGCGGTTCGACTCGGCGCGTTCAAATCCGACCACGAGAAGACCCGAGTCCGTCCCGGTGACCGCGCATCGTAACCCGAGGTCCAAGGCGTATTGAGGAAACCGAGCCACGAGCTCCTCGGCCCGGAAGCGGGCCCAGGCCCGGGAGGTCCGTAGCAACATGGGAACACCACGGAAACCCACGACCTCCTCTTCGGGTTCGAGCGTCCGGGCCGGTAATCGAGCGACCTCCCCGGGCGAACCGCTTTCGACCGCCTCGCTCAACCGCGCGTAGAGGTCGGGCTCGAGGGAGGGTAGGTAAGCCTGCTCAGGGACGGCGGATGCCGGCGCGGTCCGCTCGAAGTAAGCGCGCCGGGGATAGAGAATCTCCCGAAACCGCCCGACCGTTGCCTCATCCTCCACGGAAGACGACGACGAGAGCTCAGTCCGTAGTCGATCTTGTACATCGTCCCGAGCCGTGAGAGTTTCTACCTCGTCGGTCAACGGCCGTGCAGGCCCACTCTCCCTTCCGGTGCAAGCGCACACCGAGGCTTCCTGATATTCGCACCCTTTCCCGTACCACGCGCAGCGCGGGAGGTCATCGACGCGAGCCTCTTTCCAAGCCGTCCGAAGAATGCCTGCGCGCCGGACCATCTCCTCCCGGATCCGGGGCGGCGACCGAAACGCGACATCTACGGCCTGCACTTCCGGGGTCTTCGCCGGGCTCTCCACCAGCGTGAGCAGGCGACCGACCGGACGATCCAGAAGACCGCAGTACATGCCGAGCTGCTCGATGTGGTCAGGGCGGTAGGCGGGCAACTCCGCAGGGGAAACTATCGCGGACGACGTCTTCACCTCGATCGGGAGGTCGGCCAGGATGTCGATCCTCCCCACGAGTCCGTCCCGACGAACCCGCGCTTCAAGGATCCCTTCGCGGGCCAACTGTGCCCCCAGCTTCCGGTGGACGGATCGTCCGCGGTCGAGACGAATCTGGCGTTCGGGCAGGATCGGTACCGGGGGACCGACGGTCCGGTAGTACGCCCGTCGCAGCGAGATGAGGTCCGTGACTCCGACGGACCGCAGGCCGGTCTCGTTCTCGAGCCGCGCCTGCAGCTCTCGTTCCAGTGGAACGTCCGCCCGGACGGAGACGACGCTCTCCCAAGAACGCGACGAGTCTCCCTTCGCCCTCGGGCACGGTCACCGGAGGCCGAATGGGTATACGACGGTCCGCACAGGTGGAGAAGTCGCTATACCCCGTGGCCCGCTCGCGGGGAACGTGCGCGACCCCGCAAGTCGCCCGTTCGTCGTGGGTACGGGCATCGCGGGTTTGTACGTCGCGCTTCGCTGTCGGGAACTCGGCTTACGACCGACGCTCATCACCAAGTCCCGGCTCGAGGAAGCGACTACGCGGTACGCCCAGGGCGGCATCGCCGCTGCAATCGGGCCGGACGATTCTCCGGCGCTCCACCTGAAGGACACGATTCGAGCGGGCGCCGGACTGGTGGACCCCGCCGCCGCGAAAGCGCTCTGCTACGAGGCCCCCGCCCGGATCGCGGACCTGGTTCGCTACGGTGTACCGTTCGATACGGTCGAGGGCCAGATCGCCTCCGGGCGAGAAGCCGCCCACTCCCGAGCGCGGATCCTGCACGCGGGCGGGGACGCCACTGGCCTCTCCATTGAGGAGACCCTCAAACGTCGGGTCTTGGACGCTGGCATCGAGGTTCGGGAACGGACCGCGTTGCGGCGGCTCAAGTCGGGGGGTCGGCCGGGAACGATCGCCGTAATATCGGGGGAGGACGGACGCAACGTCGAGGAGACCGACGCGGGCCCCGTCGTGCTCGCGACCGGCGGCGCGGGGAGCCTGTATCGGCAAAGCTCGAACCCCTCGGTCGCCACGGGGGAGGGCGTCGCGATCGCATTCCGCGCCGGGGCGCTCCTTACCGACATGGAATTCATCCAGTTCCACCCCACCGTATTCTGGCGGGAGGGAGCCCCGCGATTCCTGATCACGGAGGCGGTCCGCGGCGAGGGCGCGGTCCTCCGCAACGAGGCGGGTGAGCGATTCCTCGTGGGACAGCACCGGGACGCCGAGCTCGCCCCCCGGGATGTCGTTTCGAGGGCGGTCGACCGGGAGATCCATCGCACGGGCCACCCGTGCGTGTATCTCGATGCCACCGGGATCCCGCGCGACCGCTTCTTCGCTCGATTCCCTTCCGTCTGCCGGTTCCTCGCGACATACGGCCTCGACCCATCGCGCGACTGGATTCCGGTCACCCCGGTCGCTCACTACATGATTGGGGGAGTGACGACCGACCTCGAAGGACGGTCGACACTTCGGGGGCTCTACGCGTGCGGCGAAGTAGCTTCCACCGGCGTTCATGGGGCGAACCGCCTCGCGAGCAACTCGTTGCTCGAAGGGCTCGTCTTCGGGGAACGCGTCGCGCGGCAACTCGTCCATCCGGTCGCGGCCCAGCCGGCTCGACCCGAACGTGTCGTGCGCCTCGACTGGCCCTCCGGCGCCGGCCGGGACCGGGTCCCCGGGGCCGTGGACCGGGTCCGGGATATTCTTTGGGACGACGTCGGGATTGTGCGCTCGGGAGGAGGACTGAGGTCCGCTCTCGAGGAGCTTGGCGAACTCGCTCGTTCCACCGAGCCGGGTCGCGCGACCGAGATCCCGGGCCCCGTCGCGAACGCCGTCCTGACCGCCTCGTTGATCGCCCGGTCGGCCCTCACTCGGACGGAGAGTCGGGGAGCGCACTTCCGCTCCGACTTTCCGAAACGCCGCCCCGCGTGGCTCCTCCACATCGGACTCGAGCGAAAAGAGTCCCCCGGCCGCCCCGGCTAGTTCCTCCGACAACCGTTATGCCTCGGGAGCCGTCGCCCCGACATGGACCTCAGTCTCTCCCCGGAGGACCAGGACCTGAGGGAGGCCGCCCGCCGATTCGTCCGGAAGGAGGTCGCGCCAGTCGCCGACCGGATGGACCGCGAGGACTACTTCCCCCGAGACATTTTCTCTCGCCTCGGCGCCCAGGGATTTCTCGGCATCACAGTCCCCGAAAAGTACGGAGGGCTCGGACTCTCGTACATCCCCCAGGCGCTGGTCCTCGAGGAGATCGCTCGGGTCAGCCCGGCGCTCGCTCTGAGCGTCGGGGCGCACTCGAACCTGTTCGCCGACAACGTCTCGCGGAACGCGGACTCGGATCAACAGGCGGCGTTCCTACCGCCCGCGGTCCGCGGGGACTCGATCGGAGCTCTCGCGCTCACAGAACCCGGGGCCGGTTCGGACGCCGTCTCGATCCGGACCAAGGCAGAACGCCGGGGCACCCACTACATCTTGAACGGCACGAAGCAATTCATCACGAACGGACCGGTCGCCGATTCGATGCTCGTCTATGCAAAGACCGCTCCGGAGAAAGGTCCCCGGGGGATCAGCGCCTTCCTCGTGCGCCGGGAATCCCCGGGCTTCT
Organism: uncultured Thermoplasmata archaeon; assembly: GCA_963730815.1. GTDB lineage: Archaea > Thermoplasmatota > Thermoplasmata > Lutacidiplasmatales > UBA184 > Lutacidiplasma. The sequence goes on along the minus strand of CAVSTD010000008.1, from coordinate 292,178 downwards.
CGGTGACGAAGAGTCTCGACAAGATGGGGATGCGGGGTTCCCCGACGGGGGAGCTCGCCTTCCAGGACGTAGAGGTCTCCCGGGACCAGTTGATGGGAAAAGAGAACGAGGGCGTCCGGATCATGATGAGCGGCCTCAATGTCGAGCGGGCCATCCTGACCGCGATCCCCGTGGGCATCATGGCCGAGTGTCTCGACCGGTCGGTCGCCTACGCTCGAGAACGCGAGCAATTCGGGCAAAAGATCGGCCGGTTCCAGCTCATCCAGGCGAAGATCGCCGCGATGTACTCGGACCTCGAAGCCTCTCGCTGGCTTATGTACGCCGCTCTCGAAGCCGTACGGACGGACCCGCGCAGCCTCCGGGCGAGTGCGGCGGCGCTGACGTTCGCCTCCGAGGCGTCCACCCGGAACGCTCTCGAAGCGATCCAGGTGCACGGTGGGTACGGGTACATCCGTGACCTTCCCCTCGAACGGTTGGCGCGGGACGCGAAGCTGCTCGAGATCGGCGCCGGTACCTCCGAGATCCGACGCCTCATCGTCGCGCGCGAGCTGCTCGGTCGCGAGTTCGCGGAGTGACCGGCGAGCACGGGCTTCCCCCCGGCCAATGTATATAGCTTCGGGAAGCCCATCCTCCGGCGATGGCTGGGCGTCCCGCAACCACCGGGGGGTCGACCTCGTACTCCCGGGTCGAGGTCCTGAAGGAGCTGCAGGCGCTCATCGACGACCGCGAGGTTCGCGACCGGATAGACAAGGGGCCGCTTTCCGAGACCAAAGGTCGGGAGCATTGGGTCCTCCACCTCCTTTTGCGCAGCGAGGAGCTGAGCCAGCAGCACCTCGACACCCTGGTCGGGACCGCCTACTCGAACACGCTCGCTCGCCTTCAATCGGTCGAGGACCGGCTACAGCGAATGGAGACGAGCAGCCAGCAAGCGGACCAGGAGGTCAAGACCCGGCTCGAAGGGATGGAGACCTCGCTCGCCGAGAGGGTCTCGCGGGAGGTGTCGGCGGGCGTGCAATCCGCGAGCGAGAAACTCTCCGCCAATCTCACCTCCAACCTCGACGAGAAGTGGAAACCCGTCGGTTCATCGATCGAGACGTTCGCCCAATCGTCGCATCAGCTGACGAAGGACCTCTCCGACACGTACCGAGTCTCGACCCAGAGCCGACTCCTCCTGAACGAGAACGCGCGCCGGATCATTGACCTGGGCCGCGACCTGGTCGCCCTCGAGGAGAGCCTCAAACTGACCCTTACGAAGGCGATCGAGGAGGGCCTCGCTCCGCTCGCGGAGCGGATCGCGGCCCTCGAGAATCGCCTGCCGGCCGCCGAAGAGGCGGCGTCCGACCCTCCGCCCGACCAACACTGAGTCGTCGACGCGATGCGCCTCTCTCCTCGCCATCCTCGCTTCGCCAGTCTGAAAGTGCGCCGCGCGCTCGCTTCGGCTCACGAGCGCGGGCTCGTCGTACCCGAGGGACTGATCGCCCAGGGACGAGGGGAGGCGTTCGATTACTTCCTGGGAGAACGAACGACCCCCGGGGCGCGGCGGGCCGAACGAGCGGCCGCCGAGTGGCTGCTCGCCGCGCGCCACCCGGTCGTGAGCGTGAACGGGAACGTCGCGGCACTCGCGGCGAAGGAGGTCGCGCGGCTCCAACGCACGATCTCGGGCCTGGACGTGGAGGTGAACTTGTTCCATCGGTCCGGCCGGCGCGCTCTCCTCGTAGCCCAAGCGCTGCGGACCGCGGGAGTGCGGCGGATCCTCGGAGTGAGGCCCTCGGCGATCATCCCCGGATTGCCATCCGACCGAGCGAAAGTCGACCGACGAGGGATCTTCGACGCCGATGTTTGTCTCGTCCCGCTCGAGGACGGAGACCGTACCGAAGCGCTCCGGGCCCTCGGGAAACGGGTCATATCGGTCGACCTGAATCCCCTTTCCCGCACGAGCCGGGCGGCCGACCTTCCGATCGTCGACGAGGTCACCCGAGCCCTCGACGAAATCGTCCGGCAAGCCGATCGGTGGCAGAATTCTTCGCGCACACCGCGGCTGACGCCCTTCGACCGCCGAGCGGCGCTCTCTTCGGCCCTCGCGACGATGGGCCGGGGACTCACGCGGGCGGCAGTTCGGCGCCCGACCGCTCCACGGCGGAGCCGAGCCTCGCCGCGACGCCCTCGAGGAACCGGCGGTCGGACGCGTCGAACGCCTTGACGGCATTTCCGTCGATATCGATCTCGCCCACGACCGCTCCCTCATGCCGGATCGGTACGACGATCTCGGCCCGGGTCTCGAGGAAGCAGGCCAGGTAGTTCGGGTCTGCGTTCACGTCGTCGACGATGACGGTCCGACCCTCTCGGGCCGCTTGACCGCAAACTCCCCGCTCGAGAGGGATCCGGGTATGTTCGGTCGCCTGGGCTCCTTCCCAGGCATCGAGGACGAGCGTCGTTCCTTCCAACCGATAGATCCCGACCCACGGGTAATGGTCGAAGGAGTGACGGAGGAATCGACAGACTTCCTGCAACGCCTGCTTCCCCGAAAGACGGGTCAGAATCGCGTCGACCTGCAGCCACGCCGGCCGTTGGGCTCGGTCGGGGACCGTCACGCTTCCTCCCCCGAGACCGCGGAAACCTTCGGGAAGGGTAGGGGAGCGCCGAGGGGGAGAATCTCCGTCGCGACGGGTCGGCCGTCTTCGACGTTTGAACTCCCGAGGCGTATTCCGCCACGAGCTTTCCAGACTCGCGCCGTACCGGACTGAGCCACCTCGGCACGCCCTCGGCGATGGACCGAGTTCGACCGATAAGCTTAGCGGAGGCCGGCCCGGCGAACTCTAGTCGCGGAGCGGGTACCACCGGCAAACGGCGCAACCGACCGCGCGCTCCTCGCCGGGAATCAGGACCCCGCAGCTCGGGCACGGGGCCGGAGGTCGGATCGAAAGCGAGAGACAATCGTAGCAGGCCCCGCCGCGCCGGTCGCCGGGCAGCACGACAAGATCCTTCCCGCAAAACAGGCATCGAGAGAGGCGTTCATCGGGCAAATCGAAGCTGCGACTGTCCGCAAAAGAAAGCATCGCGGCTCCACCAGTGGACCGGTACATAAGGACTCGCGCGTCGGGGCCTGTCCGGCGCGCGCCGGTCGCCGGTCCGGGCCTTCAGGGCTCCTTCCAACGGGCCTTCACGGCCGCGATGACGAAGAGGGCGACCGTGAACGCGATCAGCACCCCCCAATCCAGCGCGGCGCCCGAGAGCGAGAGAGGTTGCAACCCGACCGCCCCCTGGACCAAGCTCGCGGCATAGGTGGTCGGGGAGACCCGGGAGGCGACCTGGGCCCACGCCGGGAGGGCGGAGAGCGGATAGTAGACCGGCGGGAGCACGGTGAACAGGAGGGAGATCATCGGGCTGAAGATGAACGTCTCTCGCACGTCCTGGAAGTACGTCGCGAGCGTGAAGGCCAGCGCGCTCGCGAACGCCCAGACAAGGACGAGGACCCCGGCGAGCACGGCGAGACTGAGGACCGAAGCGTAGCCCCATGCGAAGAACAACACGACAAAGACCCCGAGCGCCGGCAGCGAGTAAACGAGTTCGCTGAGCGCCATTCCGGCGACGTAGATCGGCGCCTCGACCGGCGAGGCGACCACGATGTCCTGGAATTTGAGGTCGTGGCGGTAGTGGGTGAGGTCGGACTGGAGGCTCGTGCCCACCGTCAGCATCGTGAGCACCATGCCGCCGGTGATCCCGTACGCGACGTAGGTCCCGTGAGATACGATGTAGATGAAGAACAGGAACGAGAGCGGCGAGGCGAGCAGGTTCACGATGTAGAGCGGGGTCGTCCGGATGGGGATGATCCCGTTGAGCTGGACGAGCGTGAAGATCGAGCGGAGCCGGTTGCGCTCGCTCATGCCATCACCTTGGTCGCGGTCTCTTCCTTCTCCGAGGAGGCCTCGTCCTCCTCGATCGACTTTCCGACCACGTCGAGGAAGATGTCCTCGAGGCTCACGGGACCCATCGACACCCGCAATCCCTTCTCGAGCGCGCGGCGCGCGACGTCGCGGGCTTCCGCCTCGCGGGTGAACAGGAGGAATCCTCCCTCGATCTCGGAGACCTTGCCGTAGGAGTCGAGCTCCGCTCGAGGGAACGAACCCTCGATCGTGACCCGGTACGGGTAGCGGACTCGGGCCCGCAGGTCCGCCGGCGTCCCCTCAAGCATCAGCTTACCGGACTCGATGAGCGCGAGACGGGAGGAGAGCGCCTCCGCCTCGTCGAGGTAGTGGGTCGTGAGCAGGATCGTCCGGTTCTCGCGGCTCGCTCGCCGAATCGCCTGCCAGACCTCCCGGCGGGCAATCGGGTCGAGACCGGTCGTCGGTTCGTCCAGGAAGAGCACGTCCGCGTCCGAGGCGAGCACCATCGCACAAAGCGTGCGCCGACGCAGGCCTCCCGAAAGCCGCGAAACCAGCGAGCGCGAGTACTTCGCCAACGAGAGCTCCTCGAGCGCGTCTTTGGTGCGGCGGCGCGCCTCTCGGCCGTCGAGCCCCCGCAGCTTGAGGTAGGTGTAGACCACCTCGTAGACGTTCAGGAAGTAGAGCGGCCGCGATTCCTGCGGCACACAGGCAATTCGGGCCCGGATGGCTCGTTCCTCGGTTCGAATATCGTATCCGAGGACGGAGACCGTCCCGGTGGTCGCCGCGAGCTGGGTCGCCGCGATCCGGATAAAGGTGGTCTTTCCGGCGCCGTTTCGCCCGATGAGTCCGTAGACCCGTCCGGTCGGGATCTCGAGCGAAAGGTCCTCGAGCGCGAAGACCCCGGGTCGCGCCTTCGGGTAGGTCTTCCCGAGGTGAACGGAGGAGATCGCGGACGCCATGGAAGGCGGCCGAGTACCGGGCCGGTTCTTAACCGTGCGGAACGACCGAACCTAGGCCTCGGCTTCCGATATGCGAGCCTGGCCAAAGGAAGTCGGAACTCGGGCCGGCCCGAGGCGGACTACGTTTCGTGGTAGTCTGCGGGATCATCGGCCCCGGCGGGCGGAGGAGCGGGAAGACCGGAACCAGGAGCGGGCGGAGGAGGAGGCGGTCCCCTCGCGGGATCCCGGCGAGCGGGTCGGAACACGACGAACAGGAGCAGCACGAACGCGAGCACGAGAAGGACCGCGAGGAGTCCGAGTTCCAGGACTTGGAACGACGTGGCGAACGGGGCGGCGGCGGACGCTGCGGTGATCGTCAGCGCCACCGAGGGGGAGGTCGCGCTGACCCCGTTCGAGTCGGTGACCCGAGCCGAGACGACGTAAGTGCCCGCGGCGCTGGGGGAACACTCGATCAAGACCGCGTTCGTACCGGAAGCGAGGCAGCCGGCCGGAAGTCCGGTCCACACGATTGTGTCGCCGCCCGAGCCTGCGGTGGAGCCGAGACTGAAGGTGATGGTGGTCCCGGCGGCGATGTTGATCACCGTCGCCCCTCCTTGGTCCGTCACGTTGAGGGTCATCGCGGTCGGGGCAGCGGAGACGATGATCGCGGCCGCCTCGGTTGCGTGAATCGCCGCACCGTTGCTGTCCTGCACCGTCACGGTCGGAGTGCTCGACCCCGGCGAGTTCGGGGAACAGGTCACGGTCGGTGAATTCGAGGAGAAACAACCCGCCGGAAGGCCCGTCCAGGAGAAGCCGACCCCTCCCGAGCCCCCTGAATAGCCGCTCGTCAGGGTGAGTGTCTGACCCACATCCAGCGTCGAGGCCGAAGCGCCGATCGTTACGGCGGCCAGCGCGGGCGACACGAGAAGCGCCGCCGCCGGCGAGGTCGCGGAGATTCCGTTCGAATCCGTCACTCGGGCCGTGACACTGAAACCGCCCGTTGCGGTGGGAGTACAACTGACGGACGTCGCCGCGGACCCCGTAGGCGAACAACCGGTGGGCAGGCCGGTCCACTCGATCGTATCGCCGCCCGATCCTGCGGTCGAGGTCAACGTGAACGTGACGGCTTGGCCCAAGTCCGCCGCAGAAGTGGGATGACTCGTTGCGTTCGTTATCGCGAGGTCCGAGGCCGTCGGGTCCGGCGACACCACGATCGTGCCCGAGTACGTTTCCGTGAAAATGGCTCCGTTGGAGTCGTGGAGGGTGACCGTCGGATCGAAATCGCCCACCTCGGTCGCGGGAACGACGCACGAGAGGAATGCGGCGTCCGCGCGACACGCCGAAGGCACCCCCGACCAGTTGAAGTTGTAAGTGCCGGATCCCCCCGAAGGATTCACACCCACTGACAGGGTCTGCCCGGCATCCAACGCGATCGTGTTGACCGAGATTGCCGTTGAATTGGGTGAGGGATCGACGGTCAGGGTGAGCGAGTTGGAGAGCGCGTTGAACCCAGTGCTATCGACGACCGTGGCGTATGGGAGCCAGGTCCCGACCGCGTTTTTCCCGAGCACGCATTTCACGAGAGTCGCGGCGTACGTCGTGTTGACCGTGACGCATCCGGGAGGCAGGGTGTTCCAGAAGTAGACGAAAGGTCCCCAGCCGTTGACGGCGTTCGTTCCAAAGTAGACGACCTGTCCAACATCCGCGACCGCGGCCGAGGAGTTGACGTCCACCTTGAGAGTCGGGGCGATGTTCAGGTTACTCTCGGCCGTTGTGATCCCGGGGAATCCGTTCGAGTCCGTGATGACATTGTCCAACACGAAATACGAGCCGTAGACCCCGTAGTTGTAGTACTGCGAGATGCCCGGCTCGGTCACATCGCAAGAGAATACCTGGGCTCCGACGAAGGGGGGAGAGCAACCCCCCGGGATTCCGTTCCAGCCGTAGCTCAACGTTCCGAATCCCCCACCCTCGCCACTGGCCGCGAGCGTCGTGGGCAGGCCCATGTCAACGTCGCCCGGGGTCTCCTTCGGTGGCGGGCCCGAGATGAGGTGACCGAACACCCATGTATCTCGGGAATAGCTATCTCCCCCGTATTGGCCGAACGGGACAAAGCCGCCCCGGATGGCCACGTAGCCATCGTTCGGGTCGTAGGCCGCCCCCACGAGCGCGATGTATGGTGCCCAACCGGGAAACCCATTGATGCAGTAGTCACCCGGACATTGATACCAAACTCCGGCCTTGAAGACGAACGTGTACGGCTCATAGGATCCCCCAAGGCCCCGTAGAGGCCGGCCGCTGCCAACACCACTTGGTCGGCGCCATCGTATACGAAGAGGAGTTGGGACCGCGGGCTCGGGCGTGAATCGGTGCAACCCGGTTGTCCGGGTCCTCCGCAGATACCTACCTCTTGCCATCCGCCGCTCACGCTCGCGAGCGTCCACGTGTCGTCGAGAGAACCGGTGCCGTTCGACCCCCCGAACACGACGATCTCCTGGTCCGCGACATCGTACGTCATGCCGGGAAACGCCCGAGGGGAAGGAGCATGCGTGAACGGGACGAGCTTCCAGTAACTGCCGTTCCACGTCCAGGTATCGTTCACCGCGGTGGGGAATGGGCTGTACCCTCCGAACAGGATCGGCATCCCGTCCGTCGCATCGTAGGCAAGGCCGGCACCGAAGCGGGTCGACGGGGCACACTTGAGGGTGAACCCGGCGCACAATTCCGTCCACGAACCATGAACAAATCCCCAGGTGTCGTTCAGGTACCCGAACAAGCCCTCGCCCCCGAAGAGGAGGACATAGCCGTGGGCGGCATCCCAGGTGACGCTGGCAAATGCGCGGGCGGGAGGTTGTTGAGCCGAGGTCAAGGGATCTTGAGTCCAAACTCCAGAGTTGTAGAGCCAGGTCTGGTCCAAGAGGCCCGTCAAGGAGGATTCTCCTCCGAAGAACACGACATATCCGTCCACGGCGTCGTAGGCCATCGCGGGGGCGTAAACCCCGGGGGGACCCGTGCCGGGAGCGACCTCGCTCCAGTTGCCCGCCGCGAACTTCCAGACGCCGTCGACCGGAGTATTGTAGATGTATCCGCCGCCCCACATGAGGAGATAGTTATCGGCGGAATCGAACGCGATCGCACCGCCCCAACGGCCCCAGGCAGAGGTGGTCGGTGACAGCTTGGTCCACACTCCCGCCGAGTAGGTCCAGGTATCGGAGAACGTTCCGGCCGAATTGTTGAAACCTCCGAAGAGCACGACCTCGTGGTCGGCCACATCGTAGCCAAGCTGGATCTGCCAGCGCTCCGACGGTGCCGCGGTGGCCCCGCACTTACCTTCCGCTTGGGTTCCGCAGTATATTCCGCCGGTCTTCACCTGCGTCCAATTCCCCACCTTGCCGTACCCCGTGGCGTTCCAGAACCAGGTGTCTCCGAGCGCGTGCGAGGCGTTCACAATGCCTTTCGGTCCGTAGCCACCAAACAGCAGCGGGTAGCCGTCGGCGGCGTCGTAGACCATCGCCGACTGTTCGCGAGCCGGCGGAGGGGGCCGCGCCGGGTGAAGCTGAGTCCAGCCTCCGTACCAATACATCCAGGTATCGTTGCAGTCCTGGTACGTGTAATTGCCATTGCACGGCGCGGCATGGCCACCGAACAGGATCACATAGTCGGTGGCCGCGTCGTAGGCAATGTCGAACGAATTGCGGGGAGACGGTCCGTGCGTGGACGCGTAGGCATTGTAGGTCCAGATTCCGTCGGAGAAGCTCCAGGTGTCGTTGAGAACACCGCCCGAACCGGGGGTGTAGCCGCCGAAAAGCAGGACGTAGTTGTCCGTTGCGTCATACACGAGTCCCGTGGAGTCTCGCCCGGTCGGCGAAATCGGCGGGGACAATTCAGTCCAAACGCCGTGAAGGTAGGTCCAGGTGTCTCCCTCGTACGTTCCCGTGTAATTCGAGCCGCCAAAGAGGAGCACATAGCCGTCCGCACCATCCCAGGTCATGGATTCGGCCGCGTACTCCCTTTCGCTCGGAACGCCCTGGACCTGGAAGCCAAGGTTGCCGGCAGGATTGGGGAGCGCCGGATTGAGCGGCTGAGTTGGCGAAGGTGATAGCGGAGGGGGCGCGGCGGAACACGTCACGGACAATCCCTCGCCCGGATTGGCACACTGCATCGGGACGCCGTGGGCGGGACCCGAGCCCGCTCCCAAGGACGCCTGGGCGGCGGCTAGTTGTGCCGAACCTTCCGACGTTGGACCCGCGGGAGCCATTGCAGAGGGAGCCGCCGGGGACGACAAAGGAGGCGCAGTAGCGGCGCTTCCAATCGACGGGGTAGCGGGTACCGGCGCAGAACCAGGTTGAGGAGCCGTGCTCGCAACCGAGGACCCGCCCATCAAGCTCGTCCCCGTCGAGGCGGCCGCACTCGAGGTAGAAGTGAGCCCGAGCTGCCAAGACGAAAGGATAGTGATCGTCACCACCGCGACCGCAAGCACGACCGATCTCTTTCGGGACCACGGACGCAAAAAGCGGTCGAGGCTCGACCGGGCGCTCTCCCGTGCTGGCAGCGGCCTGTCGCTCCCGTTACGTGCTAGCACGTCACGCTCGCCAATATCGGGCAGCGGATAAACCTGCCGAAATCGGACGATCGAGCCGTCAGTATTCCAGGTCTAACTGAGGATCTCGGCGAGGCGGTTCTCGCCCCGACCCCGCGCAATCTCCTGCGCGATCCGCTTCCCGGTCGAAAGCCCGGGCTCCACGAAATCGGAGTAGGGGCTTCCCGAGATGAAGAGATTCGTTCCCGCGACGATGCGCGACGAGATCTCGAACACCTTGAACTCGAGCTCTTCGGTCATGATCCCTTCGACGCAGAACGGTCCGACCATTCCTCCGAACAGCTCGATCGAACGCTCAACGATCCGCGCAGCCACCTCGAACGCTTTCGGAAGCAACGACTCCCGCAAGATCACCGGGACATTGCCGGTGACCACGAACGTCGGCCGGATTCCGGCCTTCAAGAGCTCCTCTTGGGCCCCGAGCTTGTAGAGCTCGTCGATGTTCGCCTCGTCGCGACGGTCCATGCCGAGCAGCTCGAGCGACCCGTGCCCGACGCGGTAGCCGCGATCGGAGAGCGGCGAGTAGAAGAAGTGCATGTAGTACCGGGTCCCGAGCACGTATTCTTGGATGACGTGCGGGCCGGTCGGAGTGAAGTCGGTGAGCGCTTCGCGGTTCTTTGCGAGGAAGAACCCCTTTCCGCCCTTCGCCCCGTAGTACTTCACGATCACCGGCCCGTCGACCTCGGATGGGTCGTCGTAGCGCCGAGGCATCGGGACGCCGGCGGAATCCAACCACTCCCGTTCCTTCTCGCGGTCCGACTCCCACCCCAGCACCGCGCGATTACCGAAGACGGGAACATCGAGTTCGGCAAACGTCTCGGACCCGACGTATTCCACGAACGACCCGTGCGGAATCAGGATCGAACCCTCGGCTCGCAGCTTCTCCGCGGCCGAGGCAAGGTCCTTCGCCCGGGGCACCGACAGGAAGCGGTCTGGCCGCGCGAGGGGAAACGCATCGTAAAACTTCGGGGGAGGCCCGACGCAGACCCCGAGCGTCGGGAACCCGACGGCCCGAGCCCCGTGGAAGATCTGCAGAGAGGAGTGGGAACATAGAGTCGCAATCGTCGGGGTGCGTCCTTTCAGGGACGAAAGTCGAGACTCAGAAGCGAGGGGAATCCCCATACGGGCAAGTATCGGGGGACCGTCTTAGCTTTTGCGCGGCGGCCGACCGCGTCGAGCGATCCGGGCCCGCTCCCTATCCGACCACGCCACCGATGAGGAGTCCGATCAGATAGGTTCCCGCCGCGGCCCCCATCCCAACGGCCACCATCTCGAGGCCGCTCCGCAGGAATGGGTGCAGGGAGGACAGTGCGCGGAAGAGACCCGCCACGAACAACGCCACGGCGGTCGCCACGACCGAGGCGATGATGGCGACCTCGGGGCCCAAGAGAAGGAACGGAATGAGCGGAACCGCCCCCGCGAAGGCGAAGGAAACGCCCGTGAGCATGCCCTGGCGCCCCGGACGCTCATCCTCCCCGACGGCGGCCCCGTACCGCTCGGAAACCAGCGCGTCAAGGAATCGTCCGGGTTCTTCCTGCAGCCGGGAGACCACTTTCGTCGCTTCCTCGTTGGAGAGACCCTTAGCTTCGTACGCGGCGATGAGCTGCCGCCGCTTCGTCTCGGGGGCCACCGAGAGGGCCTCGGCCTCCACCCGGGTCTGCGCGGTGCGTGCGTCGTGTTCGGCCTTGACGGAAACGTACTCGGAGGCCGCCATGGAAAGGGCGCCGGCGGCGACCGACGCCGAACCCGCGATGAGGACGCTGAGGTCCGATTTCGTGACGGCGGCGACGCCCGCCGACAAGGCCACGATGCTGGCGAACCCATCGATTGCCCCGAGCAGGAGGCTCCGCAGTGAACCGCTCCCTTTCGAACCGGCTTCCCGGGCCTCGTTCGAGGTCTCGATCTCGTGTGCCACCTCGTCCGGGAGGAGGGTCGTGAAAAGGGTCTTCGCATCGGCGTCCTGCCAACGCCGGGCCTGGTCCCGGTACTTCTCGATCCCGTCGACTTCTTCTCGGTGAACGATAGAAAGCACCGAACCGACGCCGAGTAGGCGTGCCATACCGACCAGGATGCGCTGATTGAACATCCGGCGCTCCCGGGGAATCCGGCGGCCGAGTTTCTTCAGAAGGCCCGCCCAGAGGGCCGCGTGTCGCTCCTCGAACCCCGCGAGCTCGCGCAGAATAGAGGCGCGGGCGGGAATGCGATCGGCGTCGGCGAGGGATTGGTACATCCACCGGCTCGACCGTTCCTCGAGGTAGTTCGCCTCCACCTCTCGGAGGTCACCTTCCGTCCAACGGAACGACGCACTCGCCATGGCCCCCGCTTCTCTATCTCGGCGTTTCAAGACGAGGAGGGCGGGGATAACCCAGTCGTCAACCCCGGTTTCCGACCCATTCCGTCCCGGCCTCTCGACCGGGTACTCGGCCCGGGGGCAACGCCCACCGGCCGGTCGGCTCGCTACGCGCCGTTCTCGAGTTCGAGGTCCCAGTACCACTTCACGCGTCGGGCACCGGTCTCCGCCAGCCGGCGGCGGACTTCGGGGTCGACGCTCGAGTCTCGCACCAGCCGACGGATCTCCTCGGGCGTGCCCGAGGTGACCCGGTGGGAGAGCCCGGACTGTTCAAGGAGAGGCCGGACATTGTCGAGGGAGTACTGCCAGGCTTCCTCCCGGCGGCGCACGGCCACCGATCGCGTGCCGGGGACTCGATGGACGCCCAGCTCCTCCGCGGCGCGGTGAAGTTCTTCGGCGGTACGTCGGAGTTCTCCCTCGAGGCGGTTCTCCTCGTTCCGAAGCGACTCGAACCGGTCCACCAGAGTCCGAAGCCGCTCGCCGTCGGCTTCGGGCACCGAGCGGAACTCGGGGCATCGGTCCCGGAAGTCGCATCGGGTGCAGTGGCGACCCGGGGTGGGTTCGAACGCTTCCGCACGAATGCCGTCGAGCGCGGTCCCGAGGCGGTCGTGAAGCCCGGCAAGCGCTGCGCGCTCCCGGGGAGCGACCCGGATCGGGGTGAGCGAACGAAGATGATAGAGCGTGAGGCCCTGGACGGGTTCGGCGTAGTTGCTCTCCACCAGTACCTGGTAGAGGCTCAGCTGGTCGGAGTCCCGCGCGTCGTCGCTCGAAAGGTCGCGGGATGTCTTGTAGTCCACGATCTCGAGGCCTCCCGTCGGGGTCCGGTCGATCCGGTCGATGTACCCGTGCACGGGGATGCCGTCCCAGCGCGCCTCGAGGTGCTCTTCGACCGCGACGGGGACGGGGCGGTCCCGCACGAGGAACTCGTAGTAGCGAAGGAGAATCTCGCGCCCGAGCGCGCGGTAGCGCGACTCCTCTTCGGGGGAGGTGTACCCTTCGCTCGACCACTCCCGGTCGTACACGGCGAGCAGCTCTTCCGAAGTCATCCAGCGGGTCGTGGCCGGGGTTCCGGAGGGTGCGTGCCACTCATCGAGCGTCCGCTGACGGTCGCTCTCGCTGACCCGTCGGGCGGAGGGCACGACGAGCGGCGCGACGAGCTGCTCGAGGACCGAGTGCACGACGCGTCCGAACGTGAAGTAGCCGCGGGGGGTCTCGGGGAGCTTCTCGACGTAGAGGAATCGCCAGCGGAGCGGGCACTCCTGGTAGGTGCGGAACGAAGAGTAGCTCAGCGCCGGGACCGCGGGCACGCTCCGAGAGCGAAGCGCGAGTTCATCTGGTTTCCGGGGGCGTCGCCCCGGGGAACGGGCGGACTAGTGGCCCGCCGCCGGTGCGTCCAGGACGACCTTGTCCGTCGCGACCCCGGCCTCGGGGGGCAACGTCCCCCGGGCCTGCGGATTCGTCAGGTTCTTCGGCAGCCCCAGGAGCTCGAGCAGCTCCTTGTAGTGGTTGCGGATCGTTACCGGCGTCACGTTCGCCACCGCCGCGATGCGATCCTGGCTGCGCGGCTCGCCCATCAGGTTGGACGCGATGTAGATGATCGTCGCGAGGATCCCGTTCGGGAGCACCCCGCTCGTCGAGTAGACCTGCTCGACCTGCTCGAGGAGCGAGAGGACCTTCTGGCGGACCTCCTTCGAGAGGTTCAAGTCCTGGGTGAACCGAACGAGGTAGTCGCGCGGTTCGACGGGCTTCAAGCCCAGCTTGAGTTCGCGCGCGAGGAGCGTGTAGGCCCGGCCGACCTCGATCTTGGTCGCCTTGGAGTGGGCGATGATCTCCTTCATCGTCCGAGGGACATGGCACTGCCGGCACGCGGCGTAGACGCTCGCCGCGACCAGCGCGACGATCTTCTTTCCGCGGGTCGCCTTGTGTTCGAGGGCGCGGCGGTAGATGTACGTCGCCGACTCCTTCACTTCCCGCGAGAGGCCGAGCACGCCGGCGAGGCGGTTCAGCTCGCCCAGCGCGACCACGAGGTTCCTCTGGTGGGTGCGGGCGGCGCGCAGCCGGTGGTTGAGCTTTCGAAGATGGTAGAACTTCAGCGAGGTGTTCCGCGAGAGGGAATTCCCCTGGAAGTCCCGGGTCGGGACTCCGATCTCGCTGAACAGACCCTTGTCGGGCATGAGCGGAGAAATGACCGGTCCCCAGCCTCGGGCCTCCCGGCCCGTGTCCTCCTTCGAACCGCGCTGGCCGCGGTCGCTGACGAGCGCGCTCTGGTCCACCACGAGCCCGCAGTCCGCGCAGACGATCTCTCCGCGGATCTCGTCTCGGATGAGGTGAGAGGAGCCGCAATTGGGGCAGATCTCCGCGACCGGAGGGCCCTGAGGAACGACGGCACCCTCGGTGGAGTGAGGCTTGTTCGGAGCCTTAACGCTGGCCGGCCGAGGACGACGACCCGAGGGGGCGGTAGAGCTGGTCTTCATAGCTTGTAGGCCTACCAAACGAAGGCTCGTATTTATAGCTTCGTCCGTTCGATGTATCTTTTGTTTGCTACAGTTGCTACACCGTGCGGCGGCGTAGCATGCCGTTTCAGGCCGGTGTCGCCGTGAAAAGACAGCCGCGGCTCGCGTGCTTTGTCGGGTCTGGCTGCGAAACTACCCACCGCTGACCGAGCCGAGTCTCGAGGACGGAGCGCAGGAGTTGAGGGCACATCACTCGGCCGATCTCGGGGGAGTCGCTGGTGCACGCGAAGCAGCCGGTCACCCGCAGCGTCAGAGGTCGTTCGCGCACCGTCTCGAGGTGGCCCATCGTGTGGGTCTCGTAGTACAACCCGAGCGCTCGGGCGACCTCGGCCGGAGTCCGACCGTCGATCTGTTCCGCGATCTCCCGGCCGAGCGGACGGGCGATCGTCTCAATGAGCTCGGGCAGTTGCAGCTGGAACTTGCGGACCCCAGACGCCCGCATGCCGAGCTTGGCCACCTCCTTGAGCCGCTGGAAGGGGATGGATTCCTTCCCCGAGACCACGGGGAGGAACGCTTCGGGAGGGCTTTCGAGTTCCACGAACCGCGTTTCCGCCCGGGTAGCCGGGGTCCAGAGTCGGCGGTGGTAGTCGCAGGCGAGTCGGATGAACATGGGAGCCGAGGACCAGAGGGCGACCTGTTCCTCGCCCGATCGGCCGAGCCCGTCCTCGCTCGAGACGTACACGAGGGAGCCGAGCCGGTCGAAGACGACGGCGCGGTTTGCCACGGGGTTGCTCGAATGTCGGAGCTCCGAGAACCCTGCGAAATGTTTCGCTTCAACCAGGTTTTGTGATTGAACCTCGGTGACGACGCGGACCTTCACGCCGCGGCCGCTCGCCTCGCGAAAGGCGCGGTCGAGGCCCAGGTCCACGAAACGGGAAAGGGCCCGGCCGCTTGCGCTGACCAGGATCTGGTGGTCGGTGGTGCCGATCCGCTTCTGCAAGAATCGACGGATCGCTTCCTTGCCCTCGATGACCGCGAACTTTCGCGGGTCCCGCTCGTCGAACTCGTCCCGCCCTTGCTCCCATTCGTTGAGGACCCGGTCGCGGTCCTTTTCGAGCTGGTGGAGGCGATCGGACGCTCCGCGGATCCAGCGGTCGATGAGGTCGTCCGGCGGGAGCGCTTCGAAGCGGCGCGGCCGGCTCCCGGTCGCCCGCAGAAGACCTTCGGCGGTGAGTTGCTTGATGAAGCGGTACGCTTCCACGCGGTTCACGGCCGACACGCGGGCGAGCTCGCTCGCGGTCATGGCGCCCGCCCGACAGGCCGCGAGATAGACCCGGGCCCCCTTCTCCGGCACGCCGTGCTGAGAGAGAAGTTCGAGAAGACCGGACTTGGTCGTGCCCACGATGTGAGGAGACGAACGCCCGATAAAAGGTCGAAGGTGACGGGAGAGTGGACGACGTCGTACGGAGACGATTAAAGGGCCGCCTGGAAATCTTCGATCGTCATCGCGTACTCGATTTCGGCCCCGACGGCTCTCGCCTTCAGGACCTCGCGGGCGAGCAGCCAGTAGACGGTCGCGAGCGCGACCCGTCCCTTGTTGTTCGCGGGGATCACAAGGTCGACGTCCCGGGTCTCGTTGTTGACGTCACACAGACCCACGACCGGGATCCCGATCGAGACCGCCTCGCTGAGCGCCTGTTGGTCGGTCGCGGGGTCGGTGACGACCAGCACCTTCGGCTCGAAGTATTCCTCAAGGTTGGGGTTGGTGAGGCAGCCCGGAACGAAGCGTTCGGCGAAGGAGACCGCGCCGAGCGTTTTCGCGAACACGCGCACCGGCTTCTGGCCGTATTGGCGCTGGGAGACGACCAAGATTCGGTCCGCCGGGTACCGGGACAGGAACTTCGCGGCGAGGCGGATGCGGCGGTCGGTTTCGCGGACGTCGAGAACGTGCAGTCCGTCGAATCGGACTTTGAAGACGAATCGGCGCATGGACGCCGACTTCTGTTGCGTACCGATGTGGACGCCCGACGTGAGGTAGAGGTCCTCGGGGATCAGCAGTTCGCCCGGCTGGATGTCCTGCCCGTCGCTCGCGCTCACGGGCTCCTGGATCATCGTCTCTTCGTCGGGCATCTCGTTAGGTTCCGGTGGCGCGGCCGAGCCGCAGGAGTTCATTTAGCTTTGCCACCCGTTCTCCGCCCAGAATTCCGCATTTCAGCCCCCGGGCCGCCGTGCCAATCGCCACGTGAGAGAGCCAGCCCTCCGGAACCTCCCCGGAGCGATGCGACGTGATGGTCGAGAGTCCGTGGCTTCGGGCGAGGTCGACCGTCGCGAAGGTGTCGCTCAGCGTGCCCACCTGGTTGACTTTGATGAGGACGGAGTTGGTCGAATGCCGCTCGAGGCCCCGGCGCAAGCGCTTCTCGTTCGTCACGAAGATATCGTCCCCGACGACGAGGGTCCGCTGGCCGACCGCTTTCGTGAATTCCGCGAAGGCGTCGAACGCCTCCTGGTCGAAGGGGTCCTCGACGTACCGGAGGCCGAACCGGTCGACGAGCTTCGAAACGAACCCGACCTGGCCCGCGGTGTCGAGGGTCTGTTCTCGATACCGGTACCGTCCGTTGTCGAAGAACTCGCTCGCGGCGAGGTCGAGGCCCGGATGGACCTCGAGGTGGAGCTCGTCCCGCGCTTTCGCACAAGCGCCCGAGAGGACCTCGAGCGCCTCGAGATTGGAGATGGCCGCCACCCAACCTCCTTCGTCCCCGCGGCCGAGGGCCGCGGTCGGGAGGCGCCGATGCAGCTCCTCGCCCACGAGCGCGTGCACCCGCATGGCCGCGCGGACGGAGTCCTCGGGGCGGAGGCAGTCGGCGAAGGCGATGAATTCCTGAATGTCCGGACCGCCGATCGCATGGCGTCCTCCGTTCATGCAATTCCCCACGATCGCCGGGAACGACCGGCCGTCGACCCCGGGGCGCGCGAGCACCTGCCAGAGCGCCCGTCCGGTCTCGTTCGCGGTCGCCATCGCCGAGGCGACCGAAACGGCGGTCGCGGTGTTCCCTCCGATGGCGGAAAAATCCGGAGTGCCGTCGACGGCGTGCAGCTCGGCGTCCACCGCTTTCTGGTCGGAGGCGTCCAGCCCGATCAGTCGCGGCGCGACCCGCGACCGGAACACGGTGAGCGACTCGGAGGGGCCTCCCTTGGGAAACGCGAGCACTTCGTGGACTCCCGTGCTGGCCCCGCTCGGCGCCCCCGCGCGACCCATGGCTCCGGAAGCGAGGGTAATGGTCGCCTCGACCGTGAGGCGACCGCGACTGTCGTAGAGGGTCGCGACGTCGGCCGAGGTGATCCGGCTCACGGCCCCTCCACGAACTCGACCAGAACGCCCCCGAACGCCGCCGGGTGCGCGAACCCGACCCGCCGGCCCCGAGCCCCGGGGCGACCGTGCCGGTCGATCAACTGCCCGCCGCGCGCCGCTACCTCGTGGAGCGCCGCATCGACGTCGGGCACTGCGAAAGCGAGGTGGTGGACCCCTCCTCCACGCGTCGCGAGAAACTTGGAGACGGGCGACTTAGGACCGATCGGTTCGACGAACTCGAGGTGGGTTTCTCCCGCGGAAAAGAACACGACGCGTACGCTGCTTCCGGGCACCTCTTCGGGGGGAGAATCGGGCGGACCGAGCGTTCCCTGCCAGCGTGCGATCGCCTCGGCGAGGTCGCCGACAACGATCCCCACGTGATCGAGCTTCATGCGCCTCCTAGAACGCCCGGGAGGCGGGCTGCTCCCCGAAGCAGGACCTCCAGACGTCGGAGATCTCGCCGAGCGTGCAGCCCGCCCGGACGGCCTCAAGGACGCCGGGCATCACGTTCGTGCCGGCGTCGGTCGCGGCGCGAAGTCCCCCGAGCGCCCGGTCGGCCGCCGCCCGGTCCCTCTCCCGTCGCCAGCGACGGAGCCCCGCGACCTGCCGACGTTCCTCGGCCGGCGTGATCCGCTGAGTGTGGACCCCCGAGCCCCCCGCATTGGGGAAGAGCGAGAACCGGGGGTTCCCTTCCGTGAACTCGTTCACGCCCACCACGATCTCTTCCTTGCGTTCTCTCGCCCGCGCGACGCGATAGGCCTCCTTCGCGATCTCGCCGGCCACAAACCCTCTCTCGATCGCGGCGAGGGCGCCTCCCATCTGTTCGATCCGGTCGAGGTACTCGCGCGCGTCGGACTCGATCCGGTCGGTCAGATACTCGATCTCGTAGGAACCGCCGAGCGGGTCCACGGTGTTCGTGACCCCGGACTCCTCCGCGAGGATCTGCTGCGTGCGCAACGCGAGCCGCGCCGACGATTCGGTTGGGAGACCGAGCGCTTCGTCCAACGCGTTCGTGTGCAGCGACTGCGTGCCGCCGAGGACGGCGGCGAGCGCTTCGAGCGTCGTACGGACCACGTTGAGCTCGGGCTGCTGGGCGGTGAGGCTCGAGCCGGCGGTCTGGGTATGGAATCGGAGCTGGCGCGACCGGTTTCCCTTCGCTCCGAACTCGTCGCCCACGATCCGAGCCCAGAGTCGACGCGCCGCCCGGTACTTCGCGACCTCCTCGAGGAAATTCCGGTCGGCCGAGAAGAAGAACGAGAGCCGGGGGAGGAACTCGTCGAGGTCGAGCCCGCGGGCGCGCACGGCTCGGACGTAGGCGATCGCGTTCGCGAGCGTGAACGCCACTTCCTGAGCCGCGGTCGCCCCCGCCTCGCGCATGTGATAGCCCGAGACGGAGATGTAGTTCCACTGCGGCATCTCGCGCGTGGCGAACTCGATCAGGTCGACCGTGAGCCGCATCGACGGGCCCGGCGGGTAGACGTACGTCCCCCGAGCGATGTACTCCTTCAGGATGTCGTTCTGGACGGTTCCGCCGAGGCGGGCTCGAAGCACTCCGTTCTCTTCGGCCACGGCGACGAGGAGAGCGGTGAGGATCGGGGCCGTCGCGTTGATCGTCATCGAGACGGTCGCCTGGTCGAGCGGGATCCCCCGGAAGAGTCGGCGCATGTCCCCGAGCGACGCGACCGGAACCCCGCACCGGCCGACCTCTCCGTGGGCTCGCTCGTGGTCGGAGTCGTAGCCGTTCTGGGTCGGGAGGTCAAAGGCGACCGAAAGTCCGGTCTGGCCCCCCTTCAGGAGGAAGTGGAAGCGCTCGTTCGTGGCCGCGGCGCTCCCGAACCCCGAGTACTGACGAAGGGTCCACGTCCGGCCCCGGTACATGGTGGGCTGGATCCCCCGGGTGAACGGCGCGGATCCGGGGAAACCGACGTTCTCGAGAAATGCGGCCTCGCCCCCGGGCGGAGCATCGACCAGGAGCGGAAGTCGTCCTCCCTCTACCCGGTCACCGATCGCCCCGCGGGCATCCTTCTCCCAGCGACCACGGGCCGCCGACGCTTTCGCCCCGCGTCGAGAACGGGCCATCGCTGTTGGACCGGGGAGCGCTATTAATCGGCTTCGTGGCGAGCGACGAGGGGCCAGAGGGCCGTTAGGTCGACCTCCGCCCACGCCACGGGGACCGGAACCCCGATTTCCGCGAGGAGCGCCGGGGCTACCTCCCCCAGCTCGGCTACGGTTTCCCCGGCGACGCGGGTGCGCGCGGCCCGCCCAGGGATCGTGCCCGGGACCTCGGCCGGCTCTCGGACTCCGACCACGTCGACCGTTCGGAGGAGATATTCCACGAGGGAGGCCACCTCGGCAAACCCGGCGGCGTCGGACGCGATCATAACGCCTGCGTGGTAGCGGGTCTCTCCACCGGTCTCCGAGCCCGGAGCCACGACGACCACGGGCGCGACCTCGCCGAAACGCTGGGGGTATCCGTGGCGCGTGTTGCGGGTCAGCACGTCGAGATGCGAGAGGAACAGCCGGTCGCGCAAGTAGGCGAACTCCGCGGAGACCGGATTGTGGAGGTGGAGCGGAGCTTTCCCGCCGACGCGGGCGACCGTCGACTCCGAGACCAGCAGCGTCGTGTGGGGGGCGGCCAGGGCCAGGCCGAGAAGAGCCGAAGCGAACCGGCGGCGGAAGACCGTCTCGGGTCGCAGGCGTCCACGGGTTCGGCTGGGGGGAAGCAGCCCGTCCTCGGAACGGACCCCGTCCGCGAGTAGAACGTCCTCCGCCACGTCGACTCCGGTCAGGAGGTCGGGCCGCCAGGGGGGCGCGTCCACTTTCCAGCCTCCGGAGTGGGGGTGACCGGTGAGGCGCGACTGGGCGAGGCGGCGCTCGACCACCGCGGCCGAGAGACCCGCTCCGCCGAGCGACCGGACGAGCGAGGACGGCAGGTCCAGCGAGTGGGCCCGGACCAGGGAGTTCCCATCGGAGGCAATCCCTTCTCGGCCGGTCACCGGAACCGATGCGACCGACCAACCCTGCGCGACGAAGACGACCAGCAGCAGCCCTACCGCCTCGACGACGCTTCGCTGCCGGGTCCCGGTCGACTCGATGAGGAGCTCGCGGTCGCCGACTCGGGCTTCCCCCGCGGCCCGGCCGTTGAGCACGGGCGGGAGGCTCAGGACCGCCCGACGGGCATCCCGCAAGGTCAAACACGAGTCTCCCTGCCGACCGAGCGGCCCGTAAGTCTGAGCCATCGGGTGGTCTCGGAAGAAATCCACCGCTCCGACCTCCTCGAAAGCATCGAGCGGCACGAACCGGACCGCATCCATCGGTTCGAGCGAGTACCCGGACCGGGAACTGGAGACGTTCCGCGGGGTAGATACCGAGGCTCGCCGCCCGGCGATTCCTCCCGATCGTCGCGTGCAGGAGCTCCTGGAACCGCACCGCTTCGGCGAGGAGACCCGCGTCGAGGGACTGGCCGGCCGGCGCCCGCACGACCGCTCCGGCGATCGCGGGGCGCAGCGACTCGACGGACGGGTCGACCTCGAACCCCGACGGGACGTCGTCGGCGCTTCCCGCGCGATAGTTCGGGATCCCTCGGGAGGATTCGAGAACACCCTGGAGGTAGAGGCCCAGACCGCCCTCCGAGAGAAGGTCGAGGCGGTCGGGGGTCACCGAGATCGTCAGCGAACCTCCCTCGTGTCCTTCCACTTCCGCCTTGGACGCGAAGAGCAGATCGTCGAGCGTGGCGTCGTCGAGCGACCGACCCGCGACCGCGAGCAGCCGGCTTCGGTCGAGGACCGCCCGCGGCACGGCTACGGCCCTCCCGCGGTGAGCGCCGCGAGGTCGTCCTGGAAGAGCTCGCGAATGTCGTTGCAACCGAGCGCCACCATCGCGAGGCGGGTGATCCCGATCCCCCAGGCGATCACCGGCACTTCGACGCCCAGGGGGCGGAGCACTTCCGGCCGGAACAGACCGCCCGGGAAGACCTCGATCCACCCGAGTCGGGGGTGGCGGACGTACCCCTCGATGGACGGTTCGGTGAACGGAAAGTAGCTCGGCCGGATCTTCATCTCGCGGATCCCGATCGCGTCGGCGAGGGCGGTGAAGACCCCGACGAGGTGCCGGAGGTCGAGCCCCTCCTCTCCGATGATGCCCTCGCATTGTCGGAACTCGAGGTGGTGGCTCGCGTCGACCTGCTCTCGCCGGAGATTCCGGTCGATCGAGAACATGCGGAACGGGGGGCGGGGGTTTCGGGCGAGATAGCGGGCGGAGACCGCGGTGGTCTGGGACCGCAACACCGGACGGACCGCGACCCGGGCGTCGTACGGTCCCGGCCATCCGGGGCCGAGGGGGGCGGTCATCCCCGGCAGAGGACGACCTTCGTGGACCGCCGCGACGCGAGCAAGAAGGTCCGGCGCCGGTGGCTTTCCTTCGACCCCTTCGACCGAAAGTGCGTCGTGGATCGAGCGGGCGGGATGGTCTTGCGGCATGAACAGGACGTCGTTGTTCCAGAACTCCGTCTCGAGGATCGGGCCCTCGGCTTGCTCGAACCCGAGCCCGATGAGGATCTCTTCGAATTCCTGGAGCCAGGCGATATACGGGTTTGGTCGCGCCCCCGTGGTGTAGGGCACGGGCGCCCGAGCATCGTACGGCCGGAACGTCCGGTCCTTCCAGCTTCCCGAACGCAGCATCTCGGCGGTGACCGAGCCCAGCAGGTCTTGGCCTTCGGGGGCGAGCGGTAGCCGTCGTCCCTCCTCGGAGGCTGACCAGTGCTTGATCGAACGGTGATCGCGGCGTACGAGACCCCGACGCTCGAGGGCTTCCACGATCGCCGGGTCGGTGTCGGACGCGCCCTCGCCGACCTGTTTCAGGACGGTCTCCTCGGGAAGAGGGCCCTCCGACACCGCGGCCTCGGGCCTCAATCGAAAGGGAAGTCCGTCGGCGAGCAACCCGCGCCGGCGAAGGATCCCGATCGCAGCCGAACGTTCCTCTTCGTCGAGACCTGCCTCGGCCGCTTCCGCCGGGGTCAGCGAGCCGTCGTGGTGCCGCAGCGCGTCGAGGAAGCGGCGCTCGGGAAGCCCACGGGCGAGCACCGCCTCGCCTCGAGGCGTGAGGCGCGCTATGGTTTGGTGCTCCTCGTCGACCACCGCCAGATGCTTCGATCGGAGCCGCTGGAGGCTTCCGCGGAGTTGGTCGGCGGGCAGTCCTACCTGACGGCCGAGCGACTCCTCGTCCACGGGCGCGCCGTCCCGCTCGCGCAGGGCGAGGAGCAGCGAGCGTTCTGGCCCCGAGAGAGCGACCGGGGCCGCCCCGACCGGGGCATCCCCGGATGCCTCGGGCACAGCAGGACGAGAAGGGGGCCGGATTAAGTCTTTTGGGGCGAGCGGTCGCCGGCCGGACCTCGCGGACGAGGACGATCCGACTCAGCGCCTTAGTTCGAGGGGGGCCCGCTTGCCGGAGGCGGGGGTGCCGCCGGCGGAGGAGGGCTTGGGGGCGGGCTTAGTGCCGCTCCGGCAGGGACCGCGGCCGGTCGATAGGTCGGCGGACCGGGAGGTCTTGGTCGACCTCGCGGACGGCCCGCGGGCCGGCCAATGACGTATCCGATGGCGATCGCCGCTCCCATAATGACGGCGAACGCGATCACGTTGAGCGGGAAATCCTCGATTCCGGCGAGCCCCGGGACGAAGCCGAGCAGGTTCACGTCCACGGTCGTGGAGTTCGTGCCGTACAATCCCTGGCTCGTCACCGATACCTCGGCGGTTCCATGGGACCCGAAATAGCACGCGGGAACACTGACGGAGAGGCTGACCGAGCCGGTCGCGCTGCTCGTCACGTTCCCGGAACCCCATACGCCCGCGCACGGCCCGTTCGGGTCGCTCGCCTGCAGACTGACCAATACGGCGACCCCCGCGATCGGAGCTCCGTTCGTTCGGTTCGATAGTTCCGCAGTCACGGTGACTGTGCCGCCCGGGGCCACGGGAGACGGAGTCGCGGAGATCGTAAGGTTGACGAAGGTCGCAGTCAAGTCCTCGAAGAGGTCGAGCGCTCGGGGGGAGCCCCAGCCCGTTTCGGCATCCCATCCCGGGCCCGCTGTGCCGACGCACGTGGAGCCGCTCGAGACATCGGCGAGTCCGGTCAGCGATTTTCCCGCCTCCTGGCTGGCCCCGACGGCGTAGAGGCGCGGGGTGAGGAACCCGAGCTTGGCCCCGTAGATGGAGTCCATCTCGGCGACGAGGCCCCCCCATAGGGGGGTCGCAAAGCTGGTCCCGGCCGCGACGCCGTCCGTTCCATTGTAGTAGAGATAGTTGTACGTCGCAGCGGCCGATACATCCGGCGTCCCGCGACCTCCGCCCGCCTCAATCGGGGCCGCCGCGCTTCCCACCTCCTGCCAGGAAGGCGCGGGGAAAACCCGGGAGAACCCTCCGGAGCTGCCGCTCCAGGCCGATTCGCTCTGGATACCGGTCACTTGGCCGAGGACGTTTCGCGCCAGGGTGGGGTTCGTGCCACCGACCGCAATCACGTCCGGAGAGCTCGCAGGGTAGTCCATCGAAGGTCCCCCCTGGCAGTTGGCGGCCGCGTCGCCACCGAGGTCACCGGTCGCGGCGAGGAGCGTGATCCCCTCTTGGGCCGCCGTCGCGAAATCGGTGGCCCAGGCCGACTGAAGGGCACCGCTCGCATTCTCGGGGGTCCCGAACGACATCGAGATGACCGAGACCCCGGAGATTCCCGTGACGGCTTTGTTGAGGGCAACTTCCATCGATGCGTCGGTGGGGGAGTATCCGTCGGCCATCGGTCCGTCCGGCGCATACACCGCGTCCAGCGTCGCTCCGGGGGCCATCGAGCCCGACCATTCCATATCGAGCGTGAGCTCTTGCGGCGCTTTGCTCGGGTCGTTGACCGCGTTGTTCGAGGGAGGCGGGGCCCCGTCCACAGGATAGGGCTGGATGTTCGGCTGCGGGAAGCTCGAAGGATACCCGTTCGAAAAGAAAGTACTGAGGTCGCTCGGGGCGTAGCCATCCCCCCACAGGATGAGGGCGATCCCTTGGCCGGTCGCCCAAGCGGAGGATCCGGTACGATTGTAGAGGTCCGAGAGGTCGTAGATCTGTCGGGCGATCGCGGGCGTGATCAGGTCGGGGTCCGCAGCGGGTCCGGTCGCGGGGGAGAACGACGGAGACGGAAGCCCCGCCGGCAGGACGTACGAGGTGAATCCGCTCGATAGTCCGAGGACCGAGCTCACCGACGATTCGAGAGGAAGGGGGAGGCTCGGCGGACTTACCGGGAACGTCACCGCCCGCCCTTGGTAGGTTCCGGAGTCGATCGGGGTGCCGAACGCCCGCTGGACCGCCGAAACCGGTCCGGTCACGGCGAAACTCAGCCGGTCGGGGCTGGGGTAGACGACGTTCAGGCCCTTCGATTCGAAGTAGGCTTCCGCCGAGGCGTACGCGGCGGGCGAGAGGCCGAAGCGATTCGCGATCTGCGCAAGCGATAGAGGTAGCGCCCCGGTCGACGGAGGCGCGAAGAACGACGGGTCGCTCGGACGGAACGTGATCGTGATAAGTTGGGTACCCGAGGCCGGTACGGCGTTCGACACAGAAGCGTCGTATCCGGCCTCATAACCGGCGCGCTCGACGAAGCTGCCCGAGTACACCGACGCAGCGTCGAGCGGGACCGAGAGTGCGGACCCTGGAGTGTGGGAGGGGGCGGGCTGACTAACCGCACCCGAAACGCCGGGAACGGCGAGGAGCAGGGCGATGAGGACCGACAGCGCGAGAGGGCGAGACCGGAAGGTGCGTCGCGCGAAGTTCATCTCTCGGTCCATGGGGCGAGGCCGAGCAAAAAGGTTGCCGACCGGCGCGGAGGGGCCCGCGAGCGTTCACACCCGGATGGGGGCGGTATAGCCGGGAGGCAAGTGGAAGCTCTCGGCTCCCCCCAGCGGATCGGGTCGGGCGGTAGGGGCCTCGCCCCGCTTTCCCGCGAGGTACGCATCGATCGCGTTCGCCGCGTCCATCGACGTTCCCATCGCGTACACCACGGACCGGCCGCCCGCCGCGAAGATCCCCGGAACGGCGGTCTCGAATCCTTTGTTCTTCCCTTCGGGCCAGCCCTGGGAAGTGAGCTTGAGGTCGAGCTCGGGGCCGAAACCGTTCAGGTCGGCCTTCTGCCCAACGGCGACGATGACGGTGTCGCAGGGAATCGTCTCCTCGGACCCGGGGACCGGTATGGGAGCACGCCGGCCGCCCGCGTCGGGTGGTCCGAGTTGCATCGTCTGGACCGCGAGCCCCTCCGCGCGTCCGTTCCCGACGATCCGTAGCGGAGCCTTCAGGAACTGGAACCGGATGCCCTCGTGCTCGGCGCCGGCGATCTCCTCGGGGTCGGCGGGCATCTCCTGCCGGGTCCTCCGATAGACCAACGTCACTCGTCCGCCGTGGGATTCGCGCAGCGCGGTCCGGACCGAATCCATCGCGACGTCTCCGCCGCCGATGACGACGATCTCCTTGCCGACCGTGACCGGAACTCCCTGGTTGACGTTCTTCAAAAAGTCGAGGGCCGGGAGGACGCCGGCGAGGTTCTCGCCCGGAACTCCGAGCGTTCGGTGCGTCGAGGTGCCGATCGAGATGAAGACCGCCTGGTAACCGTCCTCGCGGAGGAGCCGGTCTACCGGAAATTCTCGGCCGACCTTGGTGCCGTCCACGAAGGTGACGTCGAGGTCGCCGAATCGCTTCCGGTCGGTCTCGACGTCCGCGTCGGTCATGCGGTACGCGGGGATCGTCTGCATGAGGCCCCCATACCGATGTTCCTGCTCGAACACGGTCACCGAGTAACCTCGAACGCCGAGTTCCCACGCCATCATCAGGCCCGCCGGGCCGGCGCCGACGACCGCGACCCGCTGGTTCTTCGGCTTCGACGGAATGTACACGAGGTCGCTCTTCCCGTAGTCGAGCGCCGCACGCTTGAGGTGCCGGATGGCGATCGGGACGCCTTTCTTCTTGACCACACAGGAATCCTCGCAGTAATGGTAGCAGACCTTGCAGAGGCAGGTGGCGAGGGGGTTTTCGCGCAGCGTGACCCGAGCGGCGCCGTCGAAATCCCCGTCCGCGACGAGTCGAATGTACTCGCGACAATCCTGCGTGATCGGGCAGGCTTCGACACACCACGGACGACGGCACTGGATGCACCGCTTCGCTTCGAGGATCGCCTCCTCCTTCGAATAGGCATGCAGGACCTCGCGGAAGTCCGTGGTCCGGGCGGTGACCGGTTCCTCGACGATCGGCACACGAACCGGGTTGAGTCTGGGAGGTGCCGGCTTCGGGGGAGCGGCGGGAGTGGTCGCGGCAGCCGGAGAGGGCGGGGCAGCGGGAGCGGCAGAAGCGGTGCCCGCGTCGGCGGTCATAGTGTCCAACCTTCCGAGCCTCGGAGGCTATTAAGACGATTCCGTAGCAAGCGAAGGATTCGCACGCTCCGGGGGTCCCGTCCCCCGCACGCTCCCCACTTATAGGCCATCCACACTGGGTCCTCCGGCCCCCTTGGGCCGGCCGGTCCCATGGTCCTAGATTCTCTCGGAAAATCACTTCGGGGCGTCCTCCAGAAGATCGCCCGCGGCTCCGTCGTGGACGAAGCCCTTCTGTCGGAGGTCGTTCGCGACATTCAGCGCGCGCTCCTCCAATCCGACGTCAACGTCCAGCTGACCCTCGACCTCACCCAGCGCGTGCGCCGGCGGGCGGTCGAGGAGAAACCACCCGCGGGAGTGAGCCTCCGTGACTTCCTCGTCCGGATCATCTACGAGGAGGTCCGAGGCATCCTCGGCAAGGACCGGCCGTTCGACCTTCGACCCAAAAAGATCCTCCTCGCCGGACTGTTTGGCCAGGGGAAGACCACCACGGCGGCCAAGCTCGCCCGCTACTTCCAGAAGCGAGGCGTCCGGGTCGGACTCGTGGCCGCGGATGTCCATCGACCGGCGGCCATCGACCAGCTCGAGCAACTCGCGAAGAAGGTGGGGTGCGAGTTCTACGCGAACCGGGCCGAGAAACGAGCCGAAGTGATCGTCCGAGAGGCGCTCGAGAAATTCCCCCCGCATCTGGCCGTCCTCGTCGACACTGCGGGCCGCAGCGGCATCGACCCCGAGCTCATCGAGGAACTGAAGCGGGTGAAGGCCGCCCTCCTTCCCGACGAGGTGATCCTGGTGCTCGATGCGGCCATGGGACAGACCGCGGGGCGAAGCGCGGAGGCGTTCCACAAGGCGGTGGGGCTGACCGGAGTCATCCTCACCAAGCTCGACGGTTCCGCGAAGGGCGGGGGCGCGCTCTCGGCGGTCGCGGTCAGTGGAGCCCCGATTCTGTTCATCGGAACGGGCGAACACCTGAACGAGCTCGAGCGGTTCGAGCCGACGCGGTTCGTCTCTCGCCTCCTCGGGATGGGCGACATCCAGGGCCTCCTCGAGCGGATCGAAGAGCTCTCGAACAAGGAGGCCGCCGAGAAGGCGGCCAAGGCCCTCATGAGCGGTCGCTTCACGCTGCGCGACATGCGCTCGCAGCTCGATTCCGTCGGGGAGATGGGACCGTTGTCCAAGATACTTTCCGCGATTCCGGGCTTCGGTTCGATGAAGGTCGACGACAAGGAGCTCGAACGGACCCAGAAGCGGCTGCGCGGATTCCGGGTCATCCTCGACTCGATGACCGGCGAGGAGCTCGACGACCCCCAGATCATCAAGGCCGACCGGATCCACCGGATCGCTCGCGGCAGCGGGCACCGACCCCAGGAAGTCCGCGCGCTCTTGAAGCACTACGAGACGACCCGCAAGGCGGCGCACGGTCTCGTCTCGAACCGAAGGCTCCGACGCCAAATGGAGAAGCAGTTCGGGGCGCCGGGGGAAGCGCCCCCGTGAGCCCGGTGTCGGCCCGATGACGGCCGTGAACCTCGTAGAGAGCCTCGCCGGCGGACTCCTCCTCTTCTTTGTCCCCGGCTACGCCGTCACGAAGGCCCTCTTTCCCGAGTGGAGGGTCCGTGGACCGGACGGAGCTCGTCGGCTGCTCGAAGTCGTCACCCTCTCGTTCGTCACCAGCATCGGGCTCACCGTCGTGGTCGGATTCGGGATCCTCAGCCTCGCGCCGGGGGGATTCGCAGCCGCCTGGTCCGACCCCGTCCTGGAGGTCGCCCTCGCGGCTGTGACGGTCCTCGCCCTCGCGACAGCGGTGGCGCGGGGGGCGTTTGCCCGGACGCCCCCGACCGTTCCTCGCCCGGAGGTCAGTTCGGGCGAGGAGGGGGCGTGGGAACTCTCGCGCGAGCTCGAACGACTGGGCCGGGAAGAACGCCGTCTGCAACACGCTCTGCGCGTTTCGAAGGAGAGTCCTGCGGAGACCGCTCGCCTATCGGCGGAGCTCGAAGCGTTGAGGTCCGAACGAGATTCCATTCGACGACGAAGAGAGGAGGAGTATGCCTCGTAGAGCTGGCAGCGCTGGCGCGGATTACAAGATGGTGCTGGTCGTTCGCGGGGAGCTCCGATTGACCGCTGGGAAAGCCGCCGTCCAAGTGGCCCACGCGGCCGTCATTCTGGCCCAGGAGACCGAGAAACGTTCTCCGGAAGCGTTTCGGGTGTGGGCGGCCACGGGCCAGAAGAAGATTGCTTTGACGGCACCGACCCTTCAGGACCTCGAGCTCCTGGCCCGGAAAGCGCGCGGTGCGGGGATCCCCTGGGTGCTCGTCGAAGATGCGGGCTTCACCGAAGTCCCGCCGGGCACGAAGACCTGCCTCGGTCTCGGACCTGCCCCGGCGAGCGAACTCGACCCCCTGACGGGTCATCTGCCGCTTCTCTGAGGCCGCCACTCTCGCCCCTCTCGGGACCCCAATCCGGAGATTATGCTCGGTCGGGCCAGAGGGGGGTCCGAGGGCGTCCACTGAGTCCACCCCCGAGAATCTCGTACCCCCGCGCGTCGCGAGGAATAAATACCACCGTCCGGATGTGTCGGGAGACTCTCGGGCGGGGTCACCGAGGGAGGGGGCGAATCCATGCGGATGTGGGTTTACGTGATTCGCCGCGCCGTCCTCGTCGTGCCGGTCGTGATCGGCGTCATGACCGTGCTCTTCGTGCTCATCAGCGCTCTGCCGGTCAACGAGCGCACGTGCTCGTACTTCCGTCCGAGTGGAAGGACGTCCCCCTGCAGTCCCACGATCTCCTGCCCCAGCGATCCTTCTCAGCTTTGCCCGAACCCAGTTTACGAACAGGCGGTCCAGTCCTTAGGACTCAACCAACCCATTCCGGTTCAGTGGGCCATTTACATGGGCAACGCATTGACCTTCAACTGGGGATACGTTAGCCAAGGGAGTGCTTTAGGCACCGGATTAGGAGGCTTAGGGTTACCCGCGCTTCACGGTGAACCCGTCGTGACGGTGCTGGGACAGTTCCTACCGTACACGATCGAGCTGGCTCTGCTCTCACTCCTGTTCATTCTCATTATCGCAATCCCCCTCGGGAATCTGTCCGCGGTGTACCGGAACCGACCCGTCGACCAGGCGTCGCGGATTATGTCCTTCTCCGGCTTCGCGATCCCCGCCTTCCTGCTCGGCACTTTAGTTCTCGCAGTCGCGGCCTTTGCCCTCGGCGGTCCCGGAGCGAAATCGACAATTTGCGGCGGGACGAGCACGGTGTTCCTCGATTTCTACGGGTCGTGGCCCCAACCGCCGTGCGCGCCCCTTTTCGGAACGGCCAACTTAAGTCCGATCGGGTATCCGAACTGGCTCGCCAGTGGCTACATCAGCTCGCCGACCGGCTTCCCCACGATCGACGCGATGATCCATGGGCAGTGGGCACTTGCGGGCGACACCCTGCTCCGAATCGTGCTCCCGGCGCTGGTCATCGCGTACGGCACGATCGCCATCCTGCTTCGCTTCGTCCGCAACAGCATGCTCGAGGTGATGAACCTCGACTACATTCGAACTGCCCGAGCCAAGGGGTTGCCCGAGTCCAAAGTGATCAAGAAGCACGCCGGTCGCAACTCTTTGAACGTGACGATCACCGTCCTCGGTCTCACTTTCGCGGGTTTCATCACCGGCTTCCCGGTGATTGAGTCCGTCTTCAACCTCTGGGGAGTCGGTCGAATCTACGCCTACGCTATCATCGGCTTACCCAAGGACTGGGATTTTGCCGTGATTTTCGGGAGTACGCTGCCTGTTCACGTACATGGTCGTGGCGGCGAACATCATCGTTGACATTTTATACGCGTACTTGGACCCGAGAGTACGTCTCGGCTAGTCGGGGGAACGGAGGAAATCGAGACCGTGGCTGCTCCAACCGTGACCCCCCCGACATCGGAGTTTCGTCGCAGTCTTCGCGCGCGGTGGGCCCAGTACCAGCGGACCTGGTACTTTCTGCGTCGTAACGGCCTTGCCATGATCGGCCTCGTGGTTCTCCTTCTCTTCGCGGCTGCCTTCGTCTACGGAGTGACCTACCCGGCGTCGACCTCCGACCCGGTCCAGTACCTGCGCGTCCAACGGTCCGGAGCCCGTGGGCCCGGGGAACCCGTGCTACCTGAACCCTAACACGGTCTGCACGTACCCGCAAGGGACCGTCTCCCCCGCGCCGGGCTGCTACCAAACTCCCTCACAATATCCCAACTTTATCGCTCCTACGTTTACGCTGGGCGCCGCGGGATCATTTCCGATGGGATCGCTGGTCTACCCGCAGTCGGACCTCAATCCCAATGCCCCCTTCTTTTACGACACGTATAGCATGCTCGTCAAAGGTACCGTCAATTCCATCGGAATCTCGGTGATCATCGTCGCCACCGGCGCGAGCATCGGCCTACTTCTCGGGGCGCTGTCCGGATATTTCGGCGGGTGGATCGACGAGGTGGTGATGCGCGTCACCGACGTCTTCCTCTCGGTCCCGGGAATCCTTCTCGTCATCGGAGTGATCATCGTGGGCAAATCCGCCGGTTTCGTGGATTTCAACACCACCTTAGCGCTCATCGCCGTTGCTTTCATCATCGTGTGGTGGCCCTTCTACGCTCGAATCGTGAGGAGCCAGGCGCTCGTAGTCCGGGAACAGCGCTACGTGGAAGCCGCGCGTGCAAGCGGGGCGAGCCACGGCCGGATCCTTCGAAAACACATCATCCCGAACAGCGTGTACCCGGTCTTCGTGCAGATGTCGCTCGACGTGGGCTCGATCCCCCTCTTGCTCGCCGCGATCGTCTTCATTGGCTTCGTCCTGTTTCCCTTCCCCCTCATTCCTGAGTGGGGGTCCGTCGCGGCCGCGGGTGCTTCGTTGCTGACCGCCATCTTCCTGAACTGCAGTGCGGGAGCCGCCTGTGTCATCCCCTGGTGGCAGATCCTCTTTCCGGCGCTCGCCATCTTCTTCTTCGCGATCAGTGTGAATTTCTTTGCCGATGGGCTGCGCGACGCGCTCGACCCTCGGCTTAGGAGATAGCGGCTTGAGCGGCTCCGTTGCAGTTTCCGGCCCCTCGACTTCGTTCGAGGCGCCCCCTCCGGTGACCCCGGCCGTGAGGACCGCCGGCCCGACCGCGGCGGGCCAACCGGGTCCGGTCATCCTGGACGTGCGGAACCTGGTCACCTACTTCTACACCTACGACGGGGTCGTGCGGGCGTTGGAGGGAGTGTCGTTCAAGTTGCGCCGGGGCGAGACCCTCGGCCTGGTCGGGGAAACCGGGTGCGGCAAGAGCGTCACGATGTTCTCGATCACTCGACTGGTACCGGACCCTCCCGGTCGCGTCGTCAGCGGCAAGGTGCTCTACCGAGGGGCCGACCTCCTCTGGGGTCTCGACCAAGAGGCTCGGTTCGTGCCCGCGAGGAAAGGCAATCGGGTGAAGGTCAAGCGGTCGTTCCGCAAGGTGAAAGCCGCCCAGGCCCGGGTCGGGTCGATCCGCGGCGGCGGCATCGCCCTGATTTTCCAAGAGCCCACCCAGGCGATGAACCCGATCTTCTCGGTCTCGGACCAGGTGTCCGAAGTGATCCTGGAGCACAAGGGCATCGAGTCGATCGACGGGATACTGGCGGCGACCCCCGACGGACCGGCGGTCCAGCCGGCGATAGAGAAACTCGCGCGAGCGGTGGAGGCCGGCGACGACGCTCAGGTCCGGGCGGCGGCGAAAGAGCTGGGCGACGCAGTGAATCTCCCGAGCTTCGGGACCCAGGCCTACTATCTCGCGCGCCAAGCCCGGTCGAGCGGGAGCGCGACCGTGGCGCGCGACCTCCATAAGGCGTCCTCGCGCCTGCGTCTCTCCGGGAGCCAGCGACGGTACCTGCACTCCGAGCGAGTGCTCATGCAGGTCGCCCGGGAGTCACGGGCGGTGTACGTTTCGGAGATGCGGCACGGCGAACTCGAGCGCGCCCACCACCGTGCGTTGGGGCGCCAACGCGCTCGTGCTCGGCTGCGGGGGATTCCCTACCGGATCCCCTTCATCAAGCGGCGGGCGAGCAAACCGCTCCGCGAGGAGGCCGCCTGGAAATCGATCCGCGCCCTCGAGGGCGTGCAGATCGCCGACCCGGTCCAGGTGTCGCGCGGATACCCGCACGAACTCTCCGGCGGGATGCTCCAGCGCGTGATGATCGCGATGGCGCTGGCCTGCGAGCCGGAGATCCTGATGGCCGACGAGCCCACGACGGCTCTTGATGTCACGATCCAGGCGCAGATCCTCGAGCTGATGAAGGACATGCGGAGCCGCATCGGAACGGGCATCCTTCTCGTCACGCACGACCTCGCGGTGGTCGCGGAGGTCGCCGACCGGGTCGCGGTGATGTACGCCGGCCAGATCGTGGAGATCGCCAATGTCCGGGACCTCTACGGCCACCCGCTGCATCCCTACACGCAGGGCCTCCTCTCTTCGATCCCCCGGCTCGACCAACCGTCGAAGACCCTCACGACGATTCCCGGGTCGGTGCCGAACTTGATCTATCCGCCCACCGGTTGCCGGTTCCATCCCCGGTGTCCGTATGCCATGCCCATCTGCAAGGAGAGCCGCCCGCCGAACACCCTCGAGGGGGAGGGGCACCAGGTCGCTTGTTTCCTCTACCACGGCCCGCCCACCACGGAGTGAGTCATGTCGGGGGAGGCGATGCGCTCAATACCGAGCCGCTTCACGGATTCGCACATCGGCCCGGTCTTGCTGACGGCTCGGAATCTCCGTAAATTCTTCCCGATCCGCGGGGGACTCCTTTCCTCCCACATCGGCGATGTCCGCGCCGTGGACGGGGTCTCGTTCGCGATCCACGAGGGAGAAACCGTCGGGTTGGTGGGCGAGTCGGGCTGCGGCAAGACGACCGTCGGTCGCCTGCTGCTGCGCCTCATCGAGCCGACCTCCGGGCATACGTTCTACCACGCCCCGCCCGAGGTCCTCGAGCGGGTCGAACAATCGTACCGGGAGATCGGACCGTACGCCACCAAAGAGGACGGGGAAAGCGGCTCGTGGTCCCCCAAAGCGCAGGCCGCGCTGAAGGAGCTCGACGAGATCGCCGACCAGTATTCGATCTATCGCAAGAACCACCGCGCGATGAAGTCGCTGCGCGGCAAGCTCCAGATCGTCTTCCAGGACCCGTTCAGCTCGCTCGAGCCGCGGATGATGGTTCGCGAGGTCATCGCCGAACCGCTCGAGATCCAAAAGGTCGGGTCGCACAACGAACAGATGGCCCGGGTGAACGAGCTCCTGGGGGAGGTCGGCCTGAGCCCAGAGCACGCCTATCGGTTCCCGCACGAGTTCTCGGGAGGGCAACGCCAGCGGATCTGCATCGCGCGCGCTCTGGCGCTCCGGCCCGAGTTCATCGTCCTCGACGAACCCACGAGCGCGCTGGATGTCTCGGTCCAAGCGCAGGTTCTCAACATTCTCGAGGTCCTGCAACGGGAGCACCAGCTCTCCTACCTGTTCATCTCCCACCACCTCTCGGTGATCCGGGCCGTGAGCGACCGGGTCGTCGTGATGTACCTCGGCCGGGTGGTCGAGCATACCGAAACGGACGAGCTGTTCAGCCGCCCGCTGCACCCGTATACGCAAGCGCTGCTGTCCGCCATCCCGATTCCGGACCCGTTCCTCCACCGGGAGCGGATCATCCTCTCGGGCGACGTCCCGAGCCCTGCCTACCCACCGTCGGGCTGCCACTTCCACACCCGCTGCCCCGCGGTCATGCCCGTCTGCTCCCGCGTGGACCCCCCGCTGACCGAGGTCCGCCCCGGTCACTGGGTCGCCTGCCACCTCTACCCTCCGCCCTCGACGTCGCCCGCCTCCGGCGGGGCCGAATCGCTCGCCTCGGGGGAAGGGACGCTTCCGCCCTCGGTCGAGGGTGAACCGATGTCCTCGTCCCCGTCGGGCGCCTTGACGACGACACATCGACCCCGTGAGCTCGAACAATTCTCCGACCTCCGGCAGCGTAGCCTTCGGCGAGCCCGACCCCGAGGACCGGGAAGAGCGGCGGCGTCTCGGCCTGACGGAGAAGGAGCGAGAGGCCCTCATCCATGAGCCGGGGCCTTCCTGGAGGGAGTGGTTCTATACCCAGGCGTTCCGGTGGTGGCTGGGCCTGGCCTTCCTCATCATCGACGCCTGGATCGTGGCCGGATGGCTCCAGGTCAACGCTTGGCTCCCGCTCGCGGCGTCCCTGGTCGCTGCGATCTACCTCGAGTTCCTCCTCTGGCAGTATCTTTGGCACGTGTACAATCCCGAACTTCGCGGCAAGTTCCGCCCGAGCTGGCACTCCCCCTTCGAGGTGGGCCGCTGGTCGCCGGACCGGGAACGGGTCCTTCGGGGCGACGTGAGCCCCACCCCGGGCAGCGGCCCGGACCCCCGAGAGTTCTTGTAAAGCTCCTGCCGGAGCGCAAGGGGGCTGCCCGCCGTGGGCGACGAATTCCCCGGCTCGGGCCCCTGGAGGTCATCGGTCGACAATCCCCCGGGCGAACGCCCAGGGCGCGGGGCGACGACCCTAACAGGCGGTGATGGAAACGGCGCGCATCACCGATTTCGTATCTACCAAGTTCGTCTAAAAAGAAAGAGAAGGAAGAGGTTGCCGGCGCGCCATGCGCGCGCCGGCGCGTGTCGCCCGAGGAAGGTCCTACGGGAGCCCGTTGCCTCCGAGTTGGTACCACGCCCACTCAGCGCCGCCACCGATCAACACGTTGGTGTTGATGGTCGAGGGGTTGATCCACGGCGCGTAGGTGAACACCGTGTTCGCCTGCGTGATACCGAGGGTCAGCTGGAGGTTGTTGTAGACCGCCTGGACCAGGTCCCAATCCCGGGTGGCGATGGCGACATCCGAGGTGTAGGTCGCCTCGTTGACGAAGTAGTTCGTCACGTTCAGCGCCGTTCCCTGGCAGACCTGCGGGATCAGCTGGTTCGGCTGGTCGGCCCAGTATTGCATGTTCGCGAGCGTCGGGTCGGAGTGACCACAGGTCGAGGCGTTGAAGTTCCCTCCGTAGTCGCCAGCGAACGTCTGGTAAAGGGCATCCGCACCGCCCCAGAGGCCAGTACCCGTACGCTCCCTGCCAGTTGTTCACGGGCGCCGGGTAGTCGGGGATCCATCCGAACCACCAGACCGTCCACGGCACCGAGCCCGGGGAGAGGTACGCGTAGATCTCCGAGGTCGACGGGACGAGGATCTGCTGGAACTTGACCACTCCGCCCGTGATGCTCGAGACCTGGTTACCCCACGCGAGCTCTGCCGCGTTGATGTTCGGCGCGGTCGTGAACCCGAGGATGGGGATCTCGAGCGGGTTCGACGAGCTGAAGGACGCCAGCTCGGGGTCGTAGATGGGCGAGCCCGAAGTGGTCGCCTGCGCCCAGTACCATGCCGAGGTTCCGGCGGTCGTCGCGGTGCCGACGGTGGGGTTCAGGAACTGGTGGGTGACGTTGTTGTAGTTCGCCCACGGGACACTGGCGTCGTAGAACGCCGACTCGCTCGACGGAAGGAATCCAC
The DNA here is from genome assembly GCA_963730815.1 of uncultured Thermoplasmata archaeon. Taxonomy (GTDB): domain Archaea; phylum Thermoplasmatota; class Thermoplasmata; order Lutacidiplasmatales; family UBA184; genus Lutacidiplasma. The sequence goes on along the minus strand of CAVSTD010000008.1, from coordinate 255,710 downwards.
CGAAGGGGTTTCCTCCGTCTATCCCGTCGACGACGTTCATCAAGCCCTGCGCCGTCAGGAACGGATAGGCGTATTCGAGAGTGGCGCGCAGTCCCTCAAAGGCGAACGCGTCCGCCGGGATGTTGATCGGGTTCGTGTCGTAGGTCTTCAACGTGGCGAGGTCGATATGCAAGTTGAACCCGAAGTTGTTGGTCACCAGCGTCGGGAAGTTGAGGAGTCCGAGCTGCCCGTTCTGGATGAGGCTCAGCATCAACGGGAAGTGCGAGGACTCGAACGCGGCAGTATCCGCGTATCCGGCCTCGACCTCGGAGATGCCGACCGTGTCGCTCGATCCCCAGTAGGCGATGACGTTGGGGACGTAGGCGCCGACGTTCGGCAAGCATGCGGCCTGGCCCTTGCATCCGGTCGGCGGCTGGTAAGCGGGGTTCGCCTTCAGCACGTACCCAACTCCGGCGTTCGCGTAGGCCAGGTAGTACGGACCGCTTCCGACCTCGTTAAAGGCCACGGCGGGAACCGGGGCCGGGTAGCCGGTAAAGGCGGAGGCCTCTTCGGCATCCCAGCCGTAGGGCGAGTCCGCTCCCGACGTTCCGGTCAACGAGTTCGCGACCCAGTTCTTGAATCCCGAGGTGTTGGTCGAGGTCACTCCACCAGGGAGCAGGCACGGCAGGTCGGGGTTGGTCGCACTGCACTGGAAGCCCGGCACATCCGCGCCCTGGCTCGTGTACCAACCCGCTTCCTGGATCCCGTCCGCCGAGACGATTGACAGGATCTGGAGCAGCGCCGGCCACGACTCGCCGTCCGCGCCCGCGTGGAAGGTGATGCAGCCGTTCGCTGCCATCGCCGCCGACGGACAGTAGGCGGTGTCGTTCACCGCGAACGCGTTCAGTGTCCAGTAGGGCGTGTTGTTATACGGGAAGTGGAGCGGGGCGGCGGCGGGGCCGAGGTCCCAGGACGAGTTCACGTCGTTGGGAGAGAGACCCGAGTAGGGGACCAAGGGACCCGCGATGTCGAACCCGACATAGTAACCCGTGACGGTCGCCACTTGCGTGTACATGATCGCCCGAATGATGCTGAACATCACGTCGGACGGGTAGACGGTTCGGCTCTTTCCCGTGTACGGGTCGTAGAAGTGCGCCGCGGGATCGATTGCGAACGTGTAGTCGTTGCCCTTGACCAGGGTGTTGCCACCGTAGAGCGCCGCGCACTGGGGGCCTCCCGGCACGCAGGTCGCCGCCCCCGCCACAAAGTTGGAGGGGGTCTGGCCGTCGTCGGTCCCGTTGAAGTAGACCAGCGACTCATCGATCGATTGCCCGACCTCGTAGCCGACCGAGTAATAGTCGGCGGCCGGGTCGAGAGTCAACGCACCGCCCGCGGCGAGACTGTAGTAGACTAGGGTGCTCGGGTGAGGGCTCGACTGGTGCGGAGCGCTGCAGACCGCGCACGATAGGCCGGCACCCACGTAGACGCCCCAAGTGTAGTTCTCGTAGAGGGTTCCTGACGGACCGGTGACCGCGGACACCATAGTGATCGGGTAGTATCCCGCGGTCGAGAAGGTGTACTTCGCGCTCACGAAGTTCGATCCCGAGACGAGACCGGATTGGGTCGAGGTCGCCGGCGTTGTCAGGGTCGGGGCGACCGTGGAGTAAAGAGCGTTCGCCGGGGCAGCGGTGTACGTCCCGTTCACCGTGACGAAGCCGCCCGCGGAGATCCACGGGTTAGGGCCGCCGGTCGTGTTCGTCAGAGTGACGATCGTCGTGGGGTAGTACCCCGCACCGATGCTCGTCGCGCTCGGGTTGACCTTCAGCGGGATGATTTGGCTGTTTCCCGTGTGGGTCACGCCGGCCGGTGTGGTGGCGTTGGCATACACCGTGTAGATGCCCGGGGTTGCGTAAGTGTAAGAGAGCGAGCCCGTGGAGCCGGTGCTAGTCTGCCCCGGGGCCCAAGCTACATTGAAAGTTTGGATCGTCTCAGTTCCTGTCACGCCGACAGTCGCCGGCACCGAAGCTCCGGCCGCGACCACGGCATAAGTCTGTCCCGCGCCGACCGTGTACGGAATGAACAACGTCACGTCGTTATTCGAGGTGGACGTTCCGCACGCGCTCGCCGGAGCGCACGATGTCTTCGTGGTCTTCGAGGCGCCGACGGAGTTGAGGGCCGCGAACGTCCCTACGCCTCCGATGATCACGATGACCGCCATCACAATCGCGGCCATGGCGACCGACATCCCTCGTCGATTCGAGAACATCGATGTTCTACCGGCGCCTTCGCTCTGTTGCATGTATCTCCTTACCTCCCGGGGTGGGAACGCAAGGCCATCCCGAGGGTCCTATATATACTGTGACGGCCGGGCCTCTCCTCCGCGACCTATAGAGACCCGAACCGGCCCGGTCGATCTGGACTGGTCGGAAAGTCCGCGGAAGCTGCGGGAAGCCGGGATTCTCGAGCGATTCGCTCTGAACACTCTTTGATAGCAGGGCAAATCCACCCTTTGTTTTCGTTAGAAAATAGAGGAAGCCGGACCCTTCGTCCGCCTCGCGGGCGAAGGGTCCGAGTTGGAAGGAGTTGCCTTGGGAGAGGCTGACCTGCTCTCCGCCTACTGCATCCCGTGCTCGGACTTGCTGTGCGCCGCGAGCTCCTCGGGGGTCGTGAACGATTGTCCGCAGACACTGCAGGTGTTCGTGGCCGCCGGCTTCTGGCTCCACGGCTGGGCCGGGCCCGCTGCCTTGGGGCCTCCCCAAACCAAGCGTCCCACGACCAACGCGACGATCATTCCGATGATCAGCCCGACCACCAGGAGGATCGTGCCCGCCGCGCCCGAAGACAGGCCGGGGATGAACGACGTGTTGGCCCACTGGGTTGAGTTGTAGTAGACCGGGGAGGCGCCGGAGATGGCGACCGAACCCGTCGAGCTGTAGGTCCCGAACGCCGTGAACACCGCCAGAGTGTACGGATAGAGACCCGCCGCCGCCTCGAGCCACGTGGCCGTCACCGGGGTGGTGCCGTTCCAGCGGAGGTTCGTCGAGAACGCTAGGCCGCCGGTCGGAGTGAAGATCGAGAGCTGGACCTTCCCCACGTACTGAGCGGTATAGATGGCCTCAAGGGTGTAGGTAGAGGCTTGGCCCGCGGTCGGGCTGACCATGAGCAGGCTCGTCGGTGTCGACAGAACGAACGAAGAACCCTCGGACGCCGAGGCGCTCGCCACGCCGTTCGTCGCGTTGTCCACCGTCGCGCTGATGGTCATCGTGCCGGGGTCGCTCAGGAAGTTGGGACAGGCCTTGGTCACGTTGGTGAAGTAGCTCGTGTCGACGACCAGCGCGAAGATCTCCGAAGAGCCGGCGGTGTTGACCACCAAGTCGGAGAGACTGTTGGTCACGCACGTTGTCGCGGTGGCACTGTCGGAGATGTTCAGCCACAACTGGGTGGAGAACGTGCTGATGTTGGCGTTGATGACCGAGACGGTGAAGGCCAACTCGTAGGGCAGGACGGTGTAGGTCCCCACCCCAGTGTCCCAGGCGACGGAGACCCCGGTCGCGGGGACCGTGAAGACGGCCGTGGCATTGTCCGGTACCCCATCGCTCCCGACGGCCGAGACGTTGTAATTGCCGGGCAGGAGACCCAACGGGGCGACGAACGTGCACGCGAAATTGCCGAACGCATCGGTGGTCTGAGTCGTGCAATCCTGGAGGGCCGGCGTCGTTCCGTTGAAGGTGAACGTGGCGATCGCCGTGGAGAGCGTGAAACCGCTGCCACTCACAGCCACGACGATCCCGGGCGCGCCCGAGGAGGGATCGAGGGCGAGCGCCGGCGCGGGGATCGTGAAGACGGCGGTGGCGTTGTCCGCTCCCCCGTCGGCCGCGGTCGCGTTGACATCGTAGGCGCCGGGGACGTTCGCGGGGACGACAAACGTGCAGGAGAAGAAACCCGTCGCGTTCGTAGTCTTACTCGTGCACGTTTGGGTGGCGGGCGTTGTTCCGTTGAAGGTGAACGCGGTGATCGCCATGCTGGCGTTGAATCCGGTGCCGTTAGCCGTCACCGTGATGCCGACCACCCCCGTGCCAGGGGTCAAGGTGAGTGTCGGCGTCGCCGCCGCCGCCGGGTGAATCGTCGCGGCCGACAAGGAACCTGCGGCCGTATGGGAAGCCGCCGGCCCGGGGGCTGCGGCGGAGTGCGGGACCGAAAGGAACGCAGCTCCGACGGAAAATGCCATCACAAGCCCCAAAATTATCAGTACGACACCCACACCCGGTCTCGTCTGGCGCATAAGTCGGTCCATGAGGACCCTGCAGGTTTCGCGCTACTTAAAGTTCGCGCTAAGGACATCACCTGAGTGTGACGCATTGCGAGGGCGGTAATCGCCTCTTTAGAACGGTCCTCCGCCCGGAGGATTAGGGGACGGACGGACCGCTTTGGGTGGACGGCCGCTTTGGAAGGCCCTGAGGGGGGATCCGAGGGAGTCGGTGGGACGAGCTCCGGGACGCCGAATCAACCGACCTCCGATTCGAACCGATGGACCATCCGGCTTAGCGCCTCCATGAGTGCGACGGGACAGTCTACGACCTCCACCGCGGCCCGGGAGCCGCCGAGCGTGACCGACCGGATTCGGCCCGCGGTCCAGACCACGCCAGGCTGCTCGCCGGGCGAGCCGGCCTCGGGCGGGAGGAGGGCGACCCCGACCACTTCGCTCTCGTAGCTCCGACCGTAACGTAACCAGAGAAACAGCGCGACGAAGACGCCCGCGGCCACCCAGGGAGCCGCCAAGATCATTGAGCCGACCACATAGGCGTCAAGACCCCCCAACGCGGCTCCGGCACCGACCAGGGCCGCGATCGACGCCCGCACCGGGCGTCCCGCGGCCACCCGTCGAACGTGCCGCTCGGCATAGAGTTCGCCCGGTTCGCCGGGGCCGACAGGGTTCCCGGACCCAAGGGCGGTCCCGAGGGACGACTCGACAACAGTGAATCCACCCCACTCGACGGCGTTCGAAATCGCGGAGATCACCTTGTCCCGGGTCTGTACATGTACCTGGGACGTTCTGGCCTACGGGCAACGCAAGCCGACCGGCCGAGAAGAGCGGTCCCGCGTTCACGGACCGCTTCGAGTCCTCCGCGCCTGGCGGGTTCCGCTTCGCCATGGTTGGAAGCAGCCAAGCGTCGCGGTCGGCTTATCCCCATCCAAAGAACCGGAACGTATATCGTGGCCGGCTGAGCCACTGATTTCATGGCCCAGCCGGTCCCGGAATGCGCCGCAGCGGGCGAGGCGGAAGGACACGACCGAGCCCCGGGGTCGAGCCGGCCCCAGCGGTCGGAACACGAATCCCGTTTGCGTTGCGGGGTCTTCGACCGCGCCAGAGTCTCGGAAATCGATCGGTTCGGCGCTCGACGCGTGCGCGCCTAAATACGAGGGTAGGGTGGGAGGCCCTGTGCCGTCGAGCGCGCATCGCTTGTCGCTCGCTCCGTCGCTGCTGAGCGCAGACTTCGGCGCTCTGGGCGAGGCGGTCCGCGCGGCCGAGGCGGCCGGCGCCGACGCCTTCCATCTCGACGTGATGGACGGCCACTTCGTCCCGAACATCTCCTTCGGTCCGGCTCTCGTGGCTGCCGTTCGGTCCCGCACGAAGCTTCCCCTCGATATCCACCTCATGATCGAAAATCCCCTCAAGCACGTCGAAGCGTTCCATCGCGCCGGCGGCAACACGCTCGTCTTTCACATGGAGGCCCGTTCCGATCCGGAGGAGGTCGTCCGGACCGTCCACCGCCTGGGCGCCGCGGTCGGTGCCGCCATCCGGCCCGACACTCCCTACGAACGGGTCGACCCGCTCGTCGAGCGACTCGACCAGGTGCTGGTGATGAGCGTCCACCCCGGCTTCTCGGGCCAGAAGTTCCTCCCGGAGGTCCTGCCGAAGGTCCGGGCGGCGAGGGCCCGGCTCGACCGGCTCGGATCGGCAGCCGACCTCTCGATCGACGGCGGGGTCGGCCCCGAGACGGCGGTTGAAGCCGCCGCCGCCGGCGCGACGTTCTTTGTCTGCGGGAACTCGGTCTTCCACGACGGGAACGTAGGGACCAACCTCGCCCGTCTCCGCGCCTCCGTCGAGGAGGGGGCCCGGCGTGCGGTTCGCTGACCTCGCGGCCGCCTACGAGCGACTCGAGGCGACGACCAAGCGCCTCGCGATGCGGGCGACCCTGGTCGAGCTGATCCGGCCCCTGCGCCCTCCCGAGCTCTCCCACGTCCTCTACCTCTCCCAGGGCATGCTCCGTCCCGAGTACGAGGGCGTCGAGCTCGGCGTGGCCGATTCCCTCGCCCGCCGGGCGGTGGCGACCGCGACGGGTATCGAGGACGCGACGGTCGCTCGTCGCACGAAGGAATCCGGCGACCTCGGGTCGACCGCCGCCGAGCTGCTCGAGCACGTCCGAAGGCTCGAGGAGAAGGAACCGCTCACCGTCGCCGGCGTGTATTCGGACCTTCTGCGCGTCGCCGCCGCGAAGGGCGTCGGGTCGCAGGACGGAAAGGTCCAGATCCTCACCGACCTTCTGCTCCGAGCGACCCCGATCGAGGGGAAGTACCTCGTCCGGTTCGTCCTCGGCACCTTGCGGGTCGGGGTCCGCGAGATGACGATCCTCGACGCGCTCGCCGAGGCGTTCGGAGACGGGACGAAGGCGACCCGCGCCCGGATCGAGGCTGCGTTCAACCTGTCGAGCGACCTCGGACTGGTGGCGGGCGTGTTGGTCGAATCGGGGGTCGAGGGACTCGCCAGCGTCGAGCTCGAGGTCGGACGCCCGATCCGCCCGATGCTGGCCGAACGCGAGCCGAACCTCGCCGCGGTCCTCGAACGAATGGGGGGGACCGCGGCGCTCGAATACAAGTACGACGGCCTCCGTGTCCAGGCGCACATCCCGAAGCGGGGACCCGTGCGCCTCTTCTCCCGGAGGCTGGAGGAGATCAGCGCCCAGTTCCCCGAGCTCGTCGCCGAGCTTCCTCAAGCCGTGCGGGACACCCCGGCGATCCTCGAGGGAGAGTGCGTGCCGATCGACCTCAACACCGGGGAGATCCAACCGTTCCAGGAGGTATCCCGGCGCCGAGGCCGCAAGCACGACCTAGCGCGGGTTCAGGAAGAGATCCCGGTCTGTCTGTTCACGTTCGACGTCCTCCTCGCGGGAGGAACGCCGGTCTACGAACAACCGTTCCCGGAGCGACGTCGGCGTCTCGAGGCGATGATCCAGCCTACCGAGCGCGTCCGGCTCGCCGTCCAGAAGGTCGTCTCGGACGAGGAGGACGCCATCCGGTTCTTCGAGGAAGCGGTCGCCGCCGGCGGCGAGGGCGTGATGGCGAAATCGGTCAAGGAGGGCAGCTCCTACCGCGCGGGGGCCCGAGGGTACTGGTGGATCAAGTACAAGCGGGAATACACCGTCGGCCTGTCGGACTCGATCGACGGGGTCGTGATCGGCGCTTTCCAGGGCCGGGGCCGTCGGTCGGGTCGCTACGGGGCTTTCCTGCTCGCGGTCTACGACCCGGCCCGGGACCGCTTCGAGTCGTTCTGCAAGGTCGGGACCGGCTTCGACGACGCCTCGCTCGAGGAGATGCCCCGGCGACTCGCGAAATTCGAGACCGACAGCCGCCCTCCCGAGGTCGACACCGCCCTCTCCCCCGACCGGTGGATGCGCCCCGGTCTGGTGCTCGAGGTCCGCGGCGCCGAGCTCACTCTGAGCCCGATCCATCGAGCCGCACTCGGGACGATCCGGCCCGCCGCGGGGCTCGCTCTCCGTTTCCCCCGGTTCACTGGCCGCGTCCGGGACGACAAGGGGCCGACCGAAGCGACGACCTCCGCCGAACTCATCAAAATGTACCGGTCCCAGGTTCGGCAAGCCTCCGCTCCAGCGGAGGAGACCACGAAGGACAGCGCGTGAAGGGACGACGCGCGGGAACCCGGCGGCCGCCGGTTCGTTTCCGCCCAAAGGCATAAAAGGGCCGGGTCCGCTCGGCGGAGAGAGAGAACCGACCATGCTCGTCGAGATGACCGAACTGTTGGGACGCCAGATCTACACGCCGGACGGACGACTTCTGGGCGAGGTCGACAACGTCGTCGTCGACGTCGACGCGGCGAAGGTCGACGGCCTCTACGTCGACGAAACCAGTCCGATGTTAGTAGAGGATTCCCGGCCCACCAACATCCCGTATCGATGGGTATCGGCGGTCAACGACGTGGTCCTCCTGAAGTACTTCCCGCGTCGAGTCTCGGTGAAGAAGACCGGCTCGCGCGCGGCGAAGGAAGAGGCCCCCGCCGCTCCCGCACGGTAGTGCTGCGGGGATAGCCAAGCTCGGTCAACGGCGCAGGACTTAAAGGGCGGTCGACGCCGAAGAAATCCTGCCGCGCAGGCGTTCGCCGGTTCAAATCCGGCTCCCCGCTTCGCTCCCTTCGAACGCCCGCAACGTCATCTCATCCCAACGACTTCGAAACGGCGTGCGCCGAGACGAGCTCGTTCGTCGGATCCAGTCGGTCCCGCTCCCTCCGGTGCCCGCTGCGCGGCTAGAACAGGTCGCGACACCGGCCGAAGCCGCTGCCAACCTCCTCGCCGTCCTCGACCGCCATGTCGGTCTGGCCGGACGCTCGGTGCTCGACCTCGGGAGTGGGACCGGGCGGCTCGCCATTGGGGCCGCGTTGCTCGGCGCGGACCCGGTCACGGGGGTCGAGGTCGACCCCTCCCTCGTCGTGCTCGCCCGGGAGGCCGCCCGAGCCAACGACGCGATGGTGAACTTTGAGGTCTCGGACGTTTCCGAGTGGAGCCGAGAGGCGGACGTGGTGGTCATGAACCCCCCGTTCGGCGCGCAGCGACGTCACGCGGACCGGGCGTTCTGGGACCGCGCGTTCGCGCTCGCGAAACGGTCGATCGGCGCCTTCGCCTCCTTCGAGTCCCGAAGCTTTATAGCGCGACTCGCGCTCGACCGCGGTGCCCACGTAGTCGAGGTCGAACCGGTTCCTTGGAACCTGCCTCGGACGTTCCCGCACCATCGGGCGGCGAACGTTCGGCTCGCCGTCGACCGCTGGGTCCTCGAACCGGAATCGAAGCCATGACACCCGAGAACGAAGAGTCGAAGTTGGTCCTTCCCGGAGATTACCTCGGGACCGCGGAGGAGTTCCTTCCCGGCCGCGGAACGTACGAGAACCGGGGCCGGATCTACGCTTCCGTCCTGGGGACCTCCCATGTCGACCCGCGGGACCGGACGGTCCGCGTCGAACCCCGGAACGCGGTACCCGAGATCCAGGAGGGCGAGATCGTCTACGCCCGCGTGGACGAGCTCAAGACCGCGATGGCGATCTGCACGATCCTTACCACGACGGCGAGCCGACGGCCCATTCCGGGCGAACCCGAGGGAACGGTGCACGTATCGAAGGCGAAGGACGGGTACACCGAATCGCTCGCGAGCGAGTTCGCGGTCGGCGATATCATCCTCGCCAAGGTCCTGCAATCCCATCCTTCGGTCAAGCTCACGACCGCCCCGTCGTCCTTGGGGGTCGTCTCGGCCCGCTGTCAGGTTTGTCACAACCTGCTCGCGCGTCGCGCGAAAGGGCTCGAATGCCCCCGGTGCGGCCACCACGAGCAGCGGAAGCTCGCGCACGGGCCCGCGTTCCCGGCTCCCGCGCCGGACGGCGCGCATGCCCGCTGACGAGGAGCGCCGGCTCGCGGCGGTCGTCCGGGCGCACGACCGCTGGCGCGGTCGCGAAGTGTTCAACCTTCTGCCGAGCGAGAACGCCGTATCGCCGGCGGCCCGTCATTACCTCGCGAGCGACCTCGCCGGCCGCTACACCCTCCCGATGACGGGAGAGTTCGACGGCGAGCGCCTCGACAACAGTTACGCCGGAACCCGCTACACCGACGAGGTCGAGCGAATCGCGAACGCGGCGGCGCAGCGGGTGTTCCGCGCGCGCTTCGCGACGACGCGGCCGCTGTCGGGTCACATCGCCGCCCTTTCAGCGTTGGTTCCACTTTTGCCGCCGAAGTCTCGGCTCCTCGCGATCGCGCCCGAGGAAGGAGGGTACGACGGGTACGCCCCGGGTACATCCCGGCGGTGTTCGGCTACACGGTCCGACCGCTCCCGGCGACCGGACCCGGCCACCGCGTCCGGGCGGAGGAGGCTGTGGAGACGATCCGTCGGGAACGGCCCTCGGCGGTGGTGCTCGGTCAGAGCTTCTTCTTGTTCCCGTACCCGCTTCGCGCGATCGCCGAGGAGGCGCACGCCCACGATGCCCTCGTCTTCTACGACGCCTCCCACGTTCTCGGACTGATCGCCGGAGGAGGTTTCCAGGACCCTCTGCGCGAGGGCGCCGACGTCCTGTACGGCAGCACCCACAAGTCGTTCTTCGGACCGCAGGGAGGGCTCCTCGTCACGGACCGGGAGGACCTCTTCGCCCAGCTCGACCCGGCGCTCGTCTGGAGGATCTTCGACAACGCTCATTGGAACCGCATCGCCGCGCTCGGACAGACGCTGCTCGAGTTCGAACGCGTCGGGACCGAGTACGCCCGGACCGTCGTCGCGAACGCGAAGGCGCTCGGCCGGGCGCTCGCGGACCGGGAGTTCCCGATGGTCGCGGAGGCCGAGGGATTCACCGAATCCCATCAGCTTTTGATGGACCGCAAGGAGCTGCGTCGCCGCCACGGCTTCGGTTCGGGGGAGCTCGCCCGGCGCCTCGAAAAACAGCGACTCCTCCTCGACCTCGTCGGTCGGGTCGGCACGGCGGAGGTGGCCCGGCTCGGCCTCGTGCCCGAGGACATGCCACGGCTCGCCGAGCTGCTCCACCGGGGCGGCATCCGAAAGGAACGGGTGGGCCGGGAGGTCCTGGACTGGCGCCGAACGTTCCGAACCCTTCGGTTCGCCTGACCGGCCACTGAGGCCCGTGGCCCGGTGCGCGGAGTCGGGCTCGGGAGCGACGCGCTCATCCGTTCGGAAGGGGTCGTTCGGGGAACGATGTCGGCCCCCGTAGCGCTCACCGGAGTGCCGGGAACCGGCAAGAGCTCCGTCGCGGCCCGACTCTCCTCCATGCTCCGCTCCATCGAGGTCTCGGAGCTGGCGGTCCGGTGGGGCCTGGCCCTTCGACGCCAGGGTTCGCTGACGGTCGACCTAGCGGGTATGCGACGTCGCTATCGGCGGAATCCGCCGGCGGTCGACCTGGTGGTCGGTCACCTCGCGCACCTTCTCCCCGTTCGGGACGTCCTCGTCCTGCGGTGTCACCCCGAGGTCCTCGCCGGCCGACTCCGACGCGCGGGTCGGGGGAGCGCGAAGGACCGGAGGGAGAACTATCTCGCCGAGGCACTCGACCTTGTGCTCGTCGAGGCCCGAGGACCCGGTCGCCGTGTCTGGGAGGTCGATACGACCCGACGTTCACCGTTGGAAGTCGCCCAGATCGTCTCCCGCATCGTGCGGCATCGGCCGCCGCCTCGTTATGGAATCGTCAACTGGCTCGCCGACCCGGCCGTGACCAAGCATCTTTTGGACGGGACGCGGTAGGAGGGCTCGGATGGTACTCGAATCGTATCGGGCGAAAGTCCAGCCGTACATCGCTCGGCTCGCTCGACCCTACCTCGGCTGGGACCCGGGGAACCTGAGCCTGCTCGCGCTCCTGCTCGCCGTGGGTGCGGGCGTCGTCGCGCTGCTCGTCCGCTGGACCACCCCCGAACTCTTCCTGGCGGTCGCCGGGCTCGTGTTCTTCGCCGGGTTCTTCGACGTGATGGACGGGGAGGTCGCGCGGCAGACCGCGCGGGCCTCCGTCCGAGGAGATTTCGTCGACCATGTGTTCGACCGGTACGCCGACGTCGCGATCCTGCTCGGGATCTCCGTATCCACGTACGCGGACCCGTTCCTCGCGCTGCTCGCGCTCGTGAGCCTGCTCCTCGTGAGCTACATGGGGACCCAGGCCCAAGCGCTCGGCCAGGGCCGCCTGTACGCGGGCCTCCTCTCCCGGGCCGACCGCTTGGTCGTGATCGCGCTGGCCGCGTTCCTGGAGTTCGACTGGTCGCTCCCGTGGCCGTGGGCCACGTCGCTTCCCTGGTCGAGGTTCCACGTCGGGGTGGTCGAGTTCACCGTGATCGACGTCGCGCTCGCCTACTTCGTCATCGCCGGCCAGTGGACCGCGATCGCGAGGGCGCTCCGGGTGTATCGCGCGCTCCCGCCGTCGGGCTCGGCGTAGCCCGGTCCGGTCCCTCCCCCTCGACGACCGTGCCGCCCCGGCGGCGGTAGTACTGCAGGGGATGGCGGAGCGACGGTTCGAAGCAGCGCTCGTCCCGGGCTTTGTCCCGTGCGTCGGAGGCGCTCGGGTCGCCGTCGCGGGCGCAGAGACCGTGGCTTCGCAACGTCTCGCACTCGGGCGGCTCGTATCCCCGGCCGCCGTCGCGGATCGTGATGTGCTCGACCTGGTAGCGGGTCACCGATTCGTCAAAGTCCGGCGCCCCGCGGTAGGCGTCGACGATCGTTTCGAAGTCGGCGCCCGCCCGGTGGAGGAACGCCGCGAGGCAGAATCGGCCCGAGTGCGAGAGGTTCTCGCCCTTCTGGAGCGTGCGCTGCATCTTGCGGATGCACGGCGGGAAAAGCTCCGGGCGGAGCGGTCCGCCCCGCAGCTCGGCGCGGGCGACGGGAGAGGGAGTCCGACGCGCGAGCTCGGAAAGGAGGTCCGCCTCCCGGTCCCGCACGTCGCGGACCACATCCTCCGCGAGGGGCAGCGTTTCGGCGAGACGAAGGCGGACGGCTTCTTGGAGAAGTCGCGCCCCGCGGGCCGGTCGCACGACCACCGACCCGCGACGCACCGCCTGTCGAGGAAGCCGGAATTCGGCTTCGCGGATCGGGACCGAAAGGCGAAGGTAATCGACGAGGGGAACCTCGATCCCGTCCGGACCGGGCACGAACGAGAATCCGAGACGCCGCGCGACCTCGGAAAGCTCCTCCGCCGGAACGGTCATCAATCGCGCGTGGTTGCGCTTCGCTTCCGCGACGGCCCAGCGCCGGATCGCGGCCGGCGCGCCAGCGGCCGATAGGACCAGGCGCGCGAACAGGAACGAGAGCAGCCGCACGTACGGGTCCGCGCGCGCGAGCTCCTCGAGGTCCCGGGCGCCGCGCGGGTCGTCCGCCGCCGCGAGGATGCGGGCGCGACCGAGCGCGCGGGCGGCGCTGAACGCCGGGTCCGAAAGCAGGGCCCGGACCGACACGGTCTCTTCGCCCAGGAGCGTTTCCGCCCCCGGTAGGAACGGGTACTCTGCGAAGAGCGATCGCTCGTCTAGAGGAGCCGAGGCACGAGGAACTGCCATACGAGGAGCATGAGGACGAGGAGGGAAGAGAGCGTTACGGCTCGGCCGGCGAACTGGTCGAGACGGGCTTCGCTCCATCCCCGACGCATTCGCGCCGCGATCGACGCGATGTAGTCCCGGAAGAGGAGGCCCCCGTCGAGCGGGAAGAGCGGTAAGGTGTTCGAGAGCCCGAGCAGGAGGTTCATCCAGGCCAACCAGTAGAGGATGTTCGCCCCGACCCAGAAGGTGCCTGGGTCCACTCCCGCGAGGGGGCCGGTGAGATGGAAGTAACCGGTCGTTGCCCCGGATACGGGCTCGAGGCCGGCGAGCGGCAGGATGAGCCAGTAGACGGTCCCCGTGAGCGGACCCTGGTCGCTCCCGAGGGGCCAGACGAGCGTTTGCTTGAGCTCGGAGGTCGAGAGACCGAGGGCGACCACGCCGAGGAACCCCCGGGTCTTGTCGTTCGGGTTCGCGGCCAGGGTGAGGGTCGTCGAGACCGTGTGGCCGAGAGCCGGCGAGTAGTACGTGAGCGGTATCGTTTCGTGGGGCGTCGTGTTCGCGAGAGCCGCCTCGAAATCCGAATAGGTCGGCGTGAGGGTCCCATTGACCGCCGTGATGATATCCCCCGGCACGAGCGTCGCGTTCGCGGCTGGGGTGTCGGACACGATGCCCTGAATGGGAATCCCGTCCGCGACGGGGGTGATGGAGGTCGCGATGAGACTCGAAAGCAAAGCAAAGAAGAGGATGGTGAGCGCGAAGTTCGCGAGGACTCCCGCGGCGGCGACCCGGTCGCGCTTGCGTCGGGGAGCGGCGAGCATCTCGGCGTCGTCCTGTTCGACGAACGCTCCGATCGGGACGACGCACACCAGGACCCCGAGGCTTTTCACCCCGATCCCCTGGGACCGGGCGAGGACCCCGTGACTGAGCTCGTGCAACACCACCCCGACCACGAGCGCGAGAATGCCGTAGCCGATCGGAATGATCGGGTTGATCCCCGGGAGCCCGATCGCTTCGGTGACCGGGGGCGCTTGGGCCGCCGAGATCCGGAACGACTCGATGGCACCGAACACGAGAAGGCCGACGATCACCCCCATCGCGAGGATCGACAGGCCGATCCCGACGTCCCCGATGACCGACCAGAACCGCTTGAATCGACCCCAGCGGTCGAGCGCGGAACGGCCTCGCTGGGTCTTGATCATGAGGGCCGGACCGAAGAGCGAGAGCGCCTTGCCCGGTCCGAGACGGCCCGACTGGTGGAGCGCGTAGACGACCGCCGCGTACAGGGCGATGACAGCTAACGCGATCTCGTAGCCAAGGTAGGGGTCCACGGCGAGTTCCGACGTCCCCACGCCACGGCTCGGTTAAGAGTTCTTGCGGAACGCCGGACCGGGAAGGAGAATATGCCCTCCCCTGGATGGGGTCCAGAGAAAGAATGGTCCACCGGTCTCTGGGACGCGCCGTCATCGGGGCGTCGATCTTCGTCGCGGTCCTTCTCGGTTCCACCGTCGTGCCGACACCCGGGGTCGGGAACATGTCCGGTGGAGTTGGGTCTCCCCGAGAGCTCTCGCCCTCTCCCTCATCGCTCCTTCCGATGTCGACGCCGCCGGCTTCGGAAGTCGAGGTCGCTCCCGCGTTCACGCCCTCGGTGGGGGATGAATTGGTCGGAACCCTGCCGGCCTCGAACTCGATCTCGGTGGAGGTCGGACTCGCCCTCACCGACCCGTTGGGCCTGGCCGGGCTGGTCTCGGAGCTCTACACCGCTGGAACCCCGGGATTCCATGCCTTTCGCTCGTCGTCGGAGCTCGCCCGAGATTTCGGACCGACCGGTCCGGCCCTGTCGTCGGCCGAGACGTACTTCGAGGGGTTCGGTCTCACCGTGAGTCCGAGCCCGGACCACTTGTTGCTCTCGGTCACCGGTTCGAACGACCGCGTCGCGGCCGCCTTCGGGACCTCGTTCGAGCAGTACCGGGCCGCCGACGGGCGGTCGTTCTTCAGCCACCCCACGGCGGCCCGTTTGCCGGCGGTCGCTCCGTGGACCGGCGTGTACGGTCTCGGAAACGTCACCCCCCTCGTTCCGGCCCTCGGCGGGCTCCCCCCCGGCGAAACCGAGATCACTCCCGCGTCGAGTTGCCTCGGGTCTCCCTCCGTACTCGTCCCGTGTCAAGTTTGGGAGGCCTACAACATGTCGTCCCTCATCTCGGGCGGGACGAACGGGGCGGGCGAACGCATCGCGGTCGTGGACCCGTACAGTTCCGGGGAACGTCAGCCCGCCCTCGCGTCGGACCTCGCGACGTTCACCTCCGAGTACGGACTTTCCGTGGGGACGGTCAATTTTGTTTACCCGGATCCGGGCTCGCGGAATCTCAACGTGAGCTCGAACCCTTCCTGGTTCGACGAGGACGCCCTGGACCTCGAATGGGCCCGGGCCTCCGCGCCGGGGGCGACCGTCGACATGACGTTCTCGCCGAACTCCGGCCCGGGACTGTACGAGGCGGTAGATTGGCTCGTGGCGCACCAGGCCGCGGACGTGATCTCCTTGAGCTGGGGAGAACCCGACGTCGGCATCTACGACGCGTTCAGCATGCCGTGTGCGGTCGCGTGCAACGCCTCCACGGACGGGTCGTACGGTATCCTTTCTCCCGTCCTCGAGTTCGCGGCCGCGGAGGGCATCGGCGTATTCGCCGCGAGCGGGGACTGCGGCGCCGCCGACGGAACCTCGGGCGTATCGACCAATTTTCCGGCGTCGGACCCCGACGTCACGGGAGTCGGCGGCACGGTACTCTCCGTCAACGAGAGCGGCGACTACCTTACCGAGACCGGATGGAGCGGCAACGCGAGCGGCGCAAAGGCCCCCGGTTGCAGCAACCAGGGCGGTTCGGGCGGCGGGTATTCTCCCTTCCCGCGCCCGGGCTGGCAGAGCGGGCTTCCCTCGGGAACGACGAAGCGCGGAGTCCCCGACGTAGCGTTGGACGCGGGGACGCCCGTGAGCATTGTCCTCGGAGGAGGGAACACCGCGGTCGAAGGAACGAGCGTCGCGACCCCGATCTGGGCCGGAATCGCCGCGATCGCCGACCAGAACGCCGGTCGACCGCTCGGACTCCTCGACCCCGCTTTGTACGCCATCGCCTCGGGGCCGAACTACTCGCTCGACTTCCATGACGTGATCACCGGCAATAACGGGTACGCGGCGGGAACGGGATGGGACCCCATGACCGGTCTCGGGTCCCCTCGGGTGGCGACGCTTCTGCTGGATCTCGCCCATCCCCGGAGCGCCACCTCGAGCGACCTGGCCACGTTCCTGTACGCCTCTCCTCGATTCGGGCGGGCGCCGCTCACGGTCACTTTCCATGTCAACGCGACCGGCGGAACAGGTTCGTACCCGTTCGAGGGGGTTTCGTTCGGCGACAACAATTCGTCCTTCGCGCCCGGCGGTACCACGACATACACGTTCGAGAACCCGGGCGTCTACTCGGCCCAGGCCTACGTCGCCGACTCGGTCGCGAACTACTCGGTCTCTCCCCCGATCGCGATCGTGGTGGGCGGAGGGACCGCTCTCGCCGTCGGCTTGACGGCTTCGACCGTGGCGCCCGCGCGGGGAGCGCCGGTCCTCTTCTCGGTGGGGGTGACCGGGGGACAGTCGCCGTACCTCTACAACTTCTCCTTCGGGGACGGGACGTACCTCGGCAGTTCCAGCGACTCGAGCACCACCCACGTCTTCGGCGCCACCGGAAGTTTCTGTGCGGAGGTGGTCGTGTCGGACTCGGCCACCCCGATCAACGGAGGCGCGAGCGCCCGCGTGGCGATCGGGGTGGGGGGGTCGCCGCTCCCGAACTGTCGGAACGACTCTTCTCCGCTCACGATTTCTTCCCTGGCGAACCCGGGAGTGCGGGATGCCCCCGCCGATTTCCCCGCCCTCTTCTCCGTGTCGGGCGGGTCGACGGGCACGAATGGTGTTCCTCCGTCGGTTCAGTACTCCACCCGCGACCCCTACCCGGGGGCGTGCGAATGCGCCATCTTCCGGTCCTCGGGAAACTATTCGGTCGTCGGCTACGCGAACGACAGCGAGAACGAGGAATCCACCGCGGTCACGAACGTCACGGTCGCGCCGCCGCTCGTCGGAACTTTTTCCGCCAACACCACCTACGGAAACGCGCCCCTCCAGGTCTCCTTCCGGGCGAGTGCCACGGGGGGTTTCGGTACCGTGGCCGCATCGACGGTCTGGAAGTTCGGAAATGGGGACGGCGCGGTGGGCGCCTCCGTGTCGGCGACGTATTCCATTCCGGGAATCTACATCGCGGTCGGCCATCTCTCCGACCAGGGCCACGGGAATGCGAGCGAAGCGTTCCTGATCGACGTCGGTTCGCCGATCCATTCTCCCGGCGGCTCGGCCTCTCCCGTGCTCGAAGCGACGGTCTCTCCCGCGATCGACGTCCCGCTCGGTGGGACGGTCGCACTTACCGCCCGACTGGTCTCCGAAGACGGCTCGGTGATCCCGTCGGAGTTCTTGTGGAACCTCGGAAGCGGTTCGGGGTCCTACCGACCGGATTTCAACTGGACCTATTCGGGCGCGAATTCGCTCGCGGCCAACGGGTCGCTTTCCATCACCCTGAATGCGACCGACTTGGCGACGAACGCGGTCGTCGGAGCGGGATTCTGGCTCCCCGGATTCGCCGCGGTCGAGCCCGGGGGATTCACGCCCCGAGACGACGCGCTCGCTTTCTCCGACCGGGGGGGTCCCTCGTCCGGACCCGCGCCCCTCTCCTGGACGGGAACCGGATCCGTGAGCGGCCCGGGAACGACCGACGTGCTGTGGGAATTCGGAGACGGGGTCGAAGACCTCGACCTCAACGTTCAGCACTTCTTTCACGTCGGGCAGTACACGGTCGTGGTGAACGCGACCGACAGCTGGGGCGATCTTGCGATCGACGATCATCCGGTCGCCGCCATTGGGACGATCTCGCTCACCGGGTCGCTTTCGACCCTGTCGGGGACCGCTCCGCTCTCGGTGCGCTTCTGGTCGAACGCCTCCGGCGGCGCGGGTCCTCCGTATCAGTACCAGTGGTCGTTCGGAGACGGAATCGCCGCCCCCACCGAGAACGCGTCGCACACGTATGATTTCGTCGGGACCTACCTCGTCTCCCTCAACGTCACCGACTCCGCTCGGAACCTCGCCGAGCGCAACTGGACGGTGACTGTGACGGCCGCTTCGAGCGGGTTCCCCGCCGTGATCCTGCTCGCGGGCGGAGGCGTCGTGGGGGTGGGGGTCGCGATCATCGCGGTGGCGCGTCGGCGCACCGGCTCGGGCGCCGAGCCTACCCCTTGACGACCCCGAGAGGGACGAGACGGGCGACCCGTCGCGTGAGCCCCGCGCCTTCCGCCACCCGGACGACCTCTTCGACGTCCTTGTAGGCGCCGGGCGCCTCCTCGGTCACGCCCTCGCGCGACGCGGAGCGGACGACGATCCCCTGGCTCGCGAGCTTGCGGGTGACGTCCTCGTAGCGGAACGCGCGCACCGCGGCGTGCCGGCTGAGCCGACGTCCCGCGCCGTGACAGGACGAGCCGAACGAACGTTCCATCGCGGTCGGGAGGCCGCAGAGGACATAGCTCGCGGTCCCCATGTCGCCGGGGATCAGGACCGGTTGACCGAACGCGCGGTAGACGGCCGGCACCTCGTCGCGCCCTGCGGGGAACGAACGGGTCGCGCCCTTGCGGTGTACGAGCAGCTTCTTGCGTCCCCGGTCGGTCGCGTGCTCCTCGATCTTGGCCATGTTGTGAGCGATGTCGTAGATGACCGCGAGGTCGAGCGACTCATCGGGGCGCGCGAAGACGTGCGAGAAGGCGCGGCGCACGGAGTGCGTGATCGCCTGGCGGTTCGCCCACGCGAAGTTCGCCGCGGCGGCCATGGCGCCCAGGTACCGTTGGCCGGGGTCGGAGGCCACGGGAGCGCAGGAGAGCTGTCGGTCGACGAGCTGGACGTTCTCCTCGCGCAGCCGGCGGTCCATGGTCTGGATGAAGTCGGTGGCCACCTGGTGCCCGAGTCCCCGCGACCCGGTGTGGAGCATGACCGTCACTCGTCCGGGCACGAGGCCGAGCGCTTTGGCGAACTCCGGCTCGAAGACCTCGTCCACCGCCTGGACCTCGAGAAAGTGATTTCCGGACCCGAGCGTGCCGAGCTGCTTCAGGCCGCGCTTGCGGGCCGTCTCCGAAACCTCCGCCGGTCGAGCCCCGGCAAGGCGTCCCTCCTCTTCCTGGACGGGCAGGTCCTCGGGACGGCCGTGTCCCTGGCCGACCGCCCAGGCCGCTCCCTTCGAGAGGACCTCGTCGAGATCGCCAGGCCGAAGCGGGTAACCTCCGTGGGACCCGACTCCCGACGGGACCTCCCGGTAGAGGCGTTCGATCAGCTCGTTGAGCCGGGGGCGGACCTCCTCCACCGTGAGGTTCGTCCGGATCAGGCGGACCCCGCAGTTGATGTCGTACCCGATCCCGCCGGGAGAGACGACCCCGTCCTCGAGGTCGAACGCGGCGACTCCTCCGACGGGAAATCCGTAGCCGAAGTGGATGTCCGGCATCGCGAGGGAGTTCCGCTCGATTCCCGGAAGCGTCGCGACGTTCGCGAGCTGGACGAGCGACGGGTCGCCCTCGACGCCCGAAAGCAGCGCCGCGTCCGAGAAGAGGATGCCGGGAACGCGCATCCCGGGAACTTCCTCCATCGGGATCTCGTACGTGAACTCGTCCTTCGCAACGAGCCGAGGAACGTTCGGCACGGCGCGGCGCGAGCCGCGGGTCCTATTTACGTTGGCCTTCGGAGGAAGCTCTCGGCGAAGGGAGTGCGTCAGACAAAACGCCAAGTAACCTCCGGTCGGTAAGGCCGGAGGGAGGAGCCGATGAACTGGAGGGTCATGATCTCGGTCGCGAACCTCGTCGCGATCGCGATCGCGTTCATCGTCCTGTTCGAATTCCCGCAGTACGCGAACGACGCGTTCTACATCCTGATCGCCTGGATGATCACGGGCTTCGTGCTCCTCTACGCGATTCGCCCCCGGGGACCTCCGGTTCCCCGTACTCCTCTCAACGGCTCGAGCCCGTTCCCGTCGACGTCCCCCGCCCCGAGCGCACCCTTGAGCAGCTCGGAGCCCGCCGGGGGGATCGGGTTCTGCATCTACTGCGCGAGCCCGATCGCACCGGGGACGCGCGCCTGCCCGACGTGCGGCCACGCGCTGCCCCGCTGGTAAGGGTCGGGTCATCGATGGCGGGTCGGACGTTCTCGGTGTTGTCGTTCGGGGTGTTCGCCTGCCTGATCGCGGCGCTCACCTTCGGCATGGTGCTGCTCGGGTCGTACCTCCGTCTCGGGGACGACACATTCCTCCTGCTCGTGGTCCCAGCCGTCGCGGCGGCAGCGTACCTGGCCTGGTACCGGACCCTTCCGCTCGAACCGGCCCGAATTCCGAGAGCCGCTCCGCCGCCGGTGGACGACGAGGAAACCTTCGACGACCCGGTAGAGGAGGCGGACCGACTGGACGCCGCCTCCGAGGATGCGGAAGGCGGGGACGAGGCCGCCGAACCCGTCGAACCGACCGGGGAGATCGACGACGAACCCGTCGGTCCTACCGGGACACCGCCCTAACGACCGCCCGACTCGGAGCGGATCCACATCATCGGTTCCTTCGCGCGGGCGTTCGCTCCGGCCGTCACCCGAATGTCCCGCACGACTCCGTCGGCCGGGCTCGCCACCTCCCCACGCATCTTCATCGCCTCGAGCACGAGGAGCGTCTGTCCCTTGGTGACGCGGTCGCCCTCCGCCACCTTGAGCTCGATCACCCGGCCGGGCATCGGAGGAACGACCGGAACTCCGTCGCCCGAAGCGACGGCCAACCGTCGGCGGAAACCCGACCGCGGGGGAGATCGCCGGCGACGCGGGCAGGACCGCGGCGTTCGTCCGGGAAGGGAGGTCGCCCGGACCCGATTCCACGTGGATCGACCAGCGCTCCCCGTTCACATCGACCGGTCCGAACGGCTGCGGGAAATGCTCGGGCCAGTTCTCGATGACCGCCTTTTCCCCGTCCACCTCGAGCTCGACCCGGTTCGCGCTCGAAGCAACGACCACCACCGGATAGGTCCGGCCTCCGAACGCGACGGAAGAGAGGTCCGCGGCGACCTCGACCTCCGATTTCTTACCGTCGCGTTCGAGAACGACTCGCATCGATCCACCTCCGTTGCGATTGCCCGCGCGCCCGCCCCTCGTACGCCCAGGGTGACATTCCGGCGGCCGGCTCGCGCGGTCCGGCGCGAAGGGGGGCGGGCTGGGACGCCCGGAGGGCGCCGACCACGCCGAGCGCCGCGGTCGTGAGAACGTCCGAATCCAGACCTCGACCGACCGCGCGCCGGTACGACTGGTAGACCGCAGGGAAGAGGGCATAGGAAAGCGCTTCCGCCGTGTCCGCGGCGGGCACGAGCGCCCGGACCTCGCCGAGCATCTTTTCGAACTCCGGCGGAAGGAGGTCCGCCGGGCGGCCGACGATCGCCGGTGCATCCTTCGTGACCTTTCGGAGGAGCTCGGGGTCGATCGGGGCGGGCGGGGTGCCGTAGAGTCCCCGGACGTAATCGCGAACCTCACCCGTCACCTGCTTGTAACGCCCCCCGGTGAGGACGTTGATGACCGCCTGGATCCCGACGATCTGGCTCGTCGGGGTTACGAGGGGCGGGTAGCCGAGGTCGGCTCGAACCCGCGGGACCTCTTCGAGCACTTCGGTCAACCGACCGAGCGCGTCCTGCTCCGCGAGCTGCGAGAGGAGGTTCGAGAGCATCCCGCCGGGGATCTGGTGCATCAGGATGCCCGGGTCGGTCTGCAGGGAGCGCAGGTTGAGGAGCGGTCGGTATCGGTCCATCACGGTGTGGAAGTACTCGGCGAGGTCGGCGAGCAGCGCGAGGTCGAGCTTCGGGTCGAGGTCGGTCCCTTTGAGCGCGCCGACCAGCGTCTCGGTCGGCGGCTGGCTGGTGCCGCCGGCGAAGGGGCTCAGGGCCGTATCGATCGCGACCGCGCCCGCCTCGGCCACAGCCAGGCAGGTGAGAGAGGACATCCCGCTCGAGGAGTGCGTGTGGACCACGACGGGCAGGCCGACCTCCTTGACGAGGGCCCGGACCAACGCGCCGCCCTCGGCCGGCGGCATGAAGCCGCCCATGTCCTTGACGCACAGCTCGTCCGCGTCGAGCGCCGCGAGGCGCTTTCCGAGCGCGACGAACGCTGCGAGCGTGTGCACCGGGCTCGTCGTGTAGCAGATGGTCGCCTGGGCCCGGGCCCCGCTCTTCTTGACGGCCCGCAGCGCGGTTTCCATGTTGCGCGGGTCGTTGAGCGCGTCGAAGACGCGGAAGATGTCGACGCCCTGCCGGGCCGCTTCCGCGACGAACTTTTCGACGACATCGTCCGCGTAGTGCCGGTAGCCGACCAGGTTCTGGCCGCGCAGCAGCATCTGCAGCGGCGTCTTCGGCATCGACCGCTTGAGCGAGCGCAGCCGCTCCCAGGGGTCCTCGCGCAGGAACCGCAGGCACACGTCGAACGTCGCGCCGCCCCAGACCTCGAGCGAACGGTAGCCGACCTCGTCGAGCCGCTCGGCGGCCGGCAGCATGTCGCGGGTGCGCATCCGGGTCGCGATCAGCGACTGGTGCCCGTCGCGAAGGACCGTCTCGGTGATCTCGACCATACGGAGCGCGCGCCCTAGAGGGGAATGTTGCCGTGCTTCCGGCCCGGTCGGTCGTCGCGTTTCGACGCGAGGAGGTTGAGCCCAGCGACGAGCCGAGCGCGAGTCTCCGCCGGGTCGATCACGTCGTCGATGTAGCCGCGTTCCGCGGCGAGGTAGGGGTTCAGGAACTCCCGCCGGTAGTCGTCCGCGAGCCGGGCGCGCAGCTTCTCCTGCTCCTCGGCGGTCCCTTTCTCGAGGTCCCGCCGGAACAGGATATTGACCGCCCCGTCCGCGCCCATGACCGCGATCTCCGCGGTCGGCCAGGCGAGATTCAGGTCGCCGCCCAGGTGCTTCGAGCACATGACGTCGTACGCTCCTCCGTACGCCTTTCGGAGGATCACCGTCATCATCGGTACGGTGGCCTCGGCGTACGCGTAGAGGAGCTTCGCTCCGTGCCGGATGATCCCCCCATACTCCTGGGCCGTACCGGGAAGGAATCCGGGAACGTCGACGAAGGTGAGGAGCGGGAGGTTGAACGCGTCGCAGAATCGCACGAATCGGGCGGCCTTCGAGGAGGCGTTGATGTCGAGGGTGCCGGCGAGCCGTTGTGGGTTGTTCGCGACGACCCCCACCGGACGACCGTCGAGCCGGGCAAGGGCGATGACGATGTTCGGAGCCCACGCCGACTGGACCTCGAGGAACGAACCGGGGTCGACGACCCGGTCGATCACGGCGTGCACGTCGTACTCGGCGTTCGCCGCCTCGGGGACGACGCGCGCCAGTTCCGCGGCGGCCGAGTGGGGCGGCGCGGCTGGGGGTGCGGAGGGAGGATCCTCGAGGTTGTTGAGCGGAAGGTAGCTCAGGATTCGACGGGCGAGGGCGATCGCATCCCGCTCGGAGTCGGCCGTGAAATGGGAGACGCCGCTCACGGCCGCGTGCGTCTCGGCACCCCCGAGGGCTTCCATCGTGACCTCTTCGCCGGTCACCGCCCGCACGACGTCCGGGCCCGTGATGAACATCTGACCGGTCCCTTTCGTCATGATCACGAAATCGGTGATGGCGGGCGAGTACACGGCGCCGCCCGCGCACGGCCCGAGGATGAGCGAGAGCTGGGGAACGACCCCGGAAAGAATGACGTTCCGCAAGAACACCTCGCCGTAGCCGCCGAGGCTCATCACCCCCTCCTGGATCCTTGCGCCCCCGGAATCATCGAGCCCGACGATCGGGACCCCGGCCCGTCGTGCGGTGTCCATGATCTTGACGATCTTCATCGCGTGGGCTTCGCCCAGCGCACCGCCGAAGACGGTCGCGTCCTGGGCAAAGGCACAGACCGGCCGACCCTCGACCTCGCCCCAGCCGGTCACGACCCCGTCCCCGGGGACGCGACGATCCGCCATCCCGAAGGTCTCGACCCGGTGCGTCACGAAGGCGTCGATCTCGGTGAACGTCCCGGGGTCGAAGAACGTCTCGAGCCGGTCTCGCGCGGTGAGCTTCCCCGCGGCGCGATGTCGTTCGACGCGCTCGGCTCCTCCGCCCTCGCGGACCTTCTTCTTGAGGACGGCCCAGCGGTCGAATGCTTCGCTCAACGGTTCTCCTCCACGCGCACGTCACCAGCCCATATCGACACTCGGTCGCTCGAGGTGGTCAGCCAAAGCTCCCCCTCGTCCCCCAGCCTCTCGAGGGTGCCGGCCGGCTGTCCGTCGACCGTGACCGGGCGACCGACGCCGTAGAGCCATTTCCGGCACAGGTCGCGGGCGGGGCCTGCGCCCTCCGGACTCGAGAGCCATCGTACGGCGCCAATCGCTGAGTTCACGACGATCGTCTCGACCTCATCGAGCGTCGGGGCGGGTGAGAGGTACTCATCGAGCGAAGCCACGCGCTCGCGCAACGCCGAGGGAACGGTGGCTCGATCGAGGCGAACGTTGACCCCGACCCCGGCCACGACGGCGCGTCCGAGGGTCGGAGAGGCCACCTCGTCCGCGAGAATGCCCGAAAGCTTGCGCATCGGTTGGCCGGGCTCCCCGACGAGGATGTCGTTCGGCCACTTGAGCGCGAGCGGGAGCGCGAACCTCTCGTGAAGGGCGGAAGTGAGCCGAGCGCCGATGGTGAGCGGGAGAAGTCCGGCGTGCTCGCTCGGTCGGGGCAGCACGACCGAGCAGTAGAGCCCCCCGTCGGGCGATTCCCACGAACGTTCGAGCCGTCCTCGTCCCCGAGCCTGCCGTCGCGCGACGACCCGGGTGCCCTCGGGCGCCCCGTCGCGCGCGAGCTCGAGCGCCCGGTCCTGGGTCGACGCGATCGTGTCGTAGAACTCACGAGGGCCCACTCTGGCGTTCCCCCCGAGGGAACGAGGTCCCCGGCCCCATAACGGTTGGGGCTCCTCAACTCGACCTCGGAAAACGCCCTTCCCCATTGGGTTCCGGGGGGGCCGGCGCGACAACTAAACTAATTATCCTCACGGGCACGGGGGGCCCGATGGCGTCCCTCGTTCCGCTGCTCGAATCGGTCGCGCAGGATATCCAGCCCCAGGTGAAATCCCAGCTCGGCGGTTTCTTCGGCGGCATGGTCCGGGCCTACCTTCCGCAGACCTGGGTCTTCCGGACCGAGCGCGAGGTGGCCTCCCTCTCGGTCGACAAGGCCGGCTCGGTCACGGTCGTGAAGGGAGCCGCGACGAACCCGGACGTGACGATCGAGATCCCGCACGACCGCCTCGTGGTCGCGCTCCAAACGCGCTCCCGCGACAAGGTCCCGCCGGGGCCGCTCACCGTCACCCCGCACACGTCGAAGGGCAAGACCGCCTTCGACTACCTCCGGGGCCGCGTGGGCCTCTAGGGCCCCGCCCGCTCAGTCGAG
This sequence comes from uncultured Thermoplasmata archaeon, assembly GCA_963730815.1. Taxonomy (GTDB): domain Archaea; phylum Thermoplasmatota; class Thermoplasmata; order Lutacidiplasmatales; family UBA184; genus Lutacidiplasma. Next base: position 229,918 of record CAVSTD010000008.1, on the reverse strand, counting down.
GTCGCGGAGCCGCCGGACCATCTTGACGACGGCCCGCACGGCGTTGCCGGCGTTCTCGATCCGGTCCTGCGCTTGGAGCCGCGTTTCGCCCGGTCCCGAGATCCCGAGGCCGACCGGTTTCCCGAACTCGACCGAGAGGTCGGTGAGCTTCCGGGCCGCCTGATTCATCACGACCTCGTCGTGCTGAGTCTCCCCCTCAATGACCGCGCCGAGCGCGACGAGTCCGTCGACGTCGTCCCGGCCCAGCAGCACCTTGCTCGCGAGCGGCATGTCGAAGACGCCGGGCGTCTTCATCACGGGCCCGAGCGACGCGCCGAGAAAGGAGACCTCCTCCTTCGCCCGCTCGAGCATCAACAGCGTCACGTCATAGTTGAACTCGCTCACGACGATCGCCACCCGCACTCCGTTCCCTTCCTTCGATTTCTTCGCCATCGTTGTTTCCTTGTCCGTGAATGGATCGTGACCCTACCGCGTCCGGCGCGCAGGGCCCGCATCGGGGAATCCCTGGCGCAGACCGCCTCCGGCGTGCCGGGCGAGGTCGCCCGGACGGAACAGAAGGGAGTAGGCGTTGAGGGCGTGCTCCTCCGCCCGGCGTCGGGCGAGGGCGTGGAGCTCCTTCGGCCCGGAAGCTTCGCCCTCGAAGACGAAGCACTCGACGACCGGCTTCGCTTCGAGGACGGAGGCGTACATCAGCCCGAGCGAGGCCTCGTGGGCGCAGGTCTTGTCGTACTCTGCCTTCCCGGGCATCCCGAGCGCGAGGCAGAGGTCCACGCCTTCGAGAAAGAGCCGACGGCAGGCGACCGGCAGGTCCTTGATCCCGGGCACGGTCGAACGGACGACCTTGAATCCCGTTCCGCGGGACTTGAGGGCCCGCACCGCGAAATCGGCCATATCGACCCGCGCGAACGTCGTGTCGACGACCCCGATCTTCTTCACGGACGGACCTCCTTGCCCCGCTCCAGGATCCGCTCGACGAGCCGGCGGGTCGCGAGGTCGTTGTGGGGCGAGACGGGGATCCGGACGACCTTGACGGGGACGCCGCGGCGCGCGCACTCCTTCTCGACCTCGCTCTCGTTCCAGACCTGATCGTAGCCGAGCACGATGATGTTCGGCCGCTCGTTGATCACGGTCTCGTAGATGTCCGTCGCGGAGCCGAGGACCGCGCGGTCGACCGGCTTCAACGATGCGACCATCTCGCGACGGATATGCTCCGGAACGTACGGCTCGCGCTTCAGTCGTCGGGCCGTCTGGTCGCGCGCCACGACGACCACGAGCTCGTCGCCGAGCTTGCGCGCCTCGACGAGGAAGAAGACGTGTCCCGGGTGCAGGAGGTCGAAGACCCCCGTGGCCATTACGCGGACGACCATGTCCGCCACGCCTCGATGATCGTTCGTCCTTCGAGGAACTCAAAGCCATGCTCCTCGGCGTAGCGACGCGCGGCGTCGGGGGCTCGGGCTCCTCCGGAATCTCCGAGCATCTCGCAGACGGTCGCCGATTCGGAGAGACCCGCCATGCGCGCGAGCGAGATGGCGAGTTCCGTATGGCCCTTTCGCTCGCCGAAGAGCTTCGGGGCGGAGTAGAGGAGCTGGATGTGGCCGGGGGAGACGAACGACGCCCGGAACTTCTCCCGGAGCGCCGCGTCGGAGAGTTGGGGCGCCGCGCGGGCGATCTCGCCGACGCTGCGGATCGTGAGCGCCCGGTCGTTGTCGGGAACGCCCGTGTAGTTCGCGCGGTGATTGATCGTGATGCCGAAGGCGGAGCGCCGGTCGTAGCGCGGCTCTTCCGCGAGGCCGGCCATGCCCGGATACTCCTTCTTCGCGAGCGCGAGCAGGTCCGAAAAGAACGGAAGGTCGAGGCGTCGGCGCAGCTCGTCCGACATCGCGGTGCAGATGAGGCCGCCCGCGTCCTTGCGCGCGAGCCGCACGAGCTCGGGCGTCACGGTCTCCGAGAGGAAGATGAGGTCCGTTTCGCCCTCGCGGTCCGGGGCGTCGAAGACGAGGACCGGCTCGCCCGCGGCGAGCGAGCGAAGCGCCGGGGCGACCTCGTTCGGGACAGCGCGACGCGCGGTCAACGAGAGCATGGAAGGACGACCGGCCCGGCCGTATTAAGGAGAGCGTAGTTACTCAAAAAAGGGTTGATGGCCCTGGGGCGGGGAGACGGTACGGAAACGGTACCAGCGCATCGGACCCGACCTCTTCAGCGAGCTCCCCGAAGGGAGGCGCTGTTAGGAGGTGATCCATCTGCAGGTTCCCCTACAGATACCTTGTTACGACTTAGTCCCCCTTGCTGAACCGAAGTTCGAGCGACCCAGATGAGTCACCCTCACTCCGACCCAACTCGGATGACTTGACGGGCGGTGTGTGCAAAGAGCAGGGGCACATTCACCGCGGGATGTTGACCCGCGATTACTACGGAATCCATTTTCATGAGGGCGAGTTACAGCCCTCAATCCAGACTACGATGGGGTTTCAGGATTGCCTTCCCCTTTCGGGGTCGGATCCCATTGTCCCCACCTTTGTAGCGCGCGTGTTGCCCGGGAGATTCGGGGCATACGGACCTACCGTAGACCTCTCCTTCCTCAGCCTTAGCGGCAGCGATCCCCCCAGTGTGCTCTCACGATCGCTCGTGAGATCGCGACTGAGGGCGAGGGTCTCGTTCGTTATCTGACTTAACAGAACGCCTTACGGTACGAACTGACGACGGCCATGCACCACCTCTCGGAGAATCGGGCAAGGTCTTCAGCCTGGCTTTCATCCCTCCGTCGCCCCCGGTGAGTTTTCCGGCGTTGAATCCAATTGAACCGCACGCTCCTCCCGTTGCGGTGCTCTCCCGCCAATTCCTTTAAGTTTCAGTCTTGCGACCGTACTCCCCAAGCGGCAGACTTAACATCTTCACTCCGGCACTGGGAGCCCACGCAGGACCCCCAACACCAAGTCTGCAGAGTTTACACCCTAGACTACCGGGGTATCTAATCCCGTTTGCGCCCTAGGGCTTCGTCCCTCACTGTCGGATTCGTTCTAGGTGAACGCCTTCGCCACTGGTGGTCCCCCCCGGATTACAGGATTTTACCCCTACCCCGGGAGTACCTTCACCCTCTCCCGATCCCAAGCCGAGCAGTGTCTCCGGAATTCGGACCGTTGGGCGGCCCGATTTACCCGGAGATTTGCCCGGCCAGCTACGGACGCTTTAGGCTCAATAATAATGAGCACCACTCGGGCCGCGGGTATTACCGCGGCGGCTGGCACCCGTCTTACCCGGCCCTTACTTCTCGAGCTTTTTAGGCTCGAGAACAGACTACACATAAGTGTAGACACTTGGAGTTCCCCCATCGTGGTTGCCCACATTGTGGAGGTTTCGCGCCTGCTGCGTCCCGTAGGACCTGGATTCGTGTCTCAGAATCCATCTCCGGGCGACTTCTCCCAAAGCCCGTACCCGTCTACGGCTAGGGGGTCCGTGAAACCCCCTACTACCTGATAGGCCGCAGACCCATCCTCGAGCCTCGCAGGATTTCGGCCTGAGAGCCTTCCATCATCTCAGACCTATCGGGTATTATCCCCAGTTTCCCGGGGTTATCCCCGTCTCGAGGGCAGATTGTCCGCGTGTTACTGAGCAGTGCGCCGAGGGCTTACCCCTCTCGACTCGCATGGCTTAAGCGAACTCCAATAGCGGTGCCCGCCGGCAGGATCAACCGGATTTGATGCACACGTTCGTGCGTGTGCGGGAATACTTGTGGTCGGAAACCGATCTTCGCTGACTGGCGGAATTGCTCTTTACGTTAGATGAGCTACTAATTTCGCGTACGTTTCTCGTACTTGTCTCCCCCGTCAGTCCCGAGAGGTCACTCCCCGTCTCCAGGGAGGGGTTCTCAGGGCTCCACGCCCCCATTGGGCCATCTGTGGCGTCGCCTTGGAAGAGCGCGGATCACGGGGTCCCCGGCTCGCCGTGGCGGCGTCGCTACGCCACGTCTCCGAAGAGGCGGGCTCAGCCCCCGAACGAAGGGGGTCCGGTATTTAACGGGCGCCACCCGCGGCGTCCCGCCGCGAGCCCGCTTCGCCGTTCTCGAGCCGTCGCACGATGGTCGGGACCTCGATCAGCGACGTGATCTCCGGAGGGTCTTCCCCGTAGCCGAACCCCTCGCGGTTGAGCCAGACCCCGTGAAGTCCCGCCGCGGTGGCGGCCTTCGCGTCCGTGTAGGCGAGGTTGCCGACGTACACCGTTTCCTCCGGCCGCACGGCCAATCGCTCCACGGCGCGACGGAAGATCTCGGGGTTCGGCTTCTCGACGCCCTCCGTCCCCGAGGAGAGGATGCGGGCGAAGTAATCGAGGATACCGACCCGGTCCAGGATCCGGCGCACCGCGGCCTCGCTGGTCGAGTTCGAGACCACTCCGAGGGCGCGGTGCTCGGCCTGCAGCAGGTCGAGGCAACGCCGCGTGTCCGAATAAAGGCGGACGGGCCGCTCGACCTCGTGGACGGCCGCGATGAACTTGCGGGTGACGCTCGCGTCGAGCTCCTTGCCCGCGGCCCGCGAGAGCGTCCGACGCCAGAAATCGACGAGACCGGCCTCGCGACCCTCCGGGTGCGGCCGGACGTCGACATCGTTCTCCACTTCGAAGTACGCGTGACGCAGTTCGTCCGGGTCGAGGTCGAGGTAGAACCGGCGCGCGAGCTCCGTCCACCCGTCGAAGTCCTTTCCGTCGACGAGCGTGTCGCCCAGGTCGAAGAGGACTGCCCGGACCCGCACGCTGCCTCCGCCGAAGCCTATCGGGCACCCGTCTTTTACGTTCACGGCCCAGGGGACGTCACGGTCGGACCCGGCCTACGCGACGCTCACCGACTGGATGTCGCTGTGGCGGAGCAGGATCGCCCGGGCGACCTTGAGGTTCTTTCCGGCTTTTCCGATGGCGCGCGCCTTCCACGCCGGGTCGACCGTCACCGTCACATGCCGGCCCTTTCCCTTGGGCGCGAACTCTGCTTTCTTCGGGGAGTACCAGTAGAAGATGTTCTTCACGAGCGTCTCGGTGTCGTCCGAGAACTCGACGACCTGGATCTCCTTCTTCATCATGCCCTTCAACCGGTCGACGAGGACGCCGCCCGGGCCGACCGCCTTGTGGACCTCGCCGGGGTAGACGAGGTAGACGAGCTTGTCTTCGGCCTCGAAACAATCCTTGACGCGGGCGCCCGTCCGCTCCTCGAAGAGCCGGATGTAGCCGAGCGTCGCCGTGTCGAACGTGACCTCGGGCATCGCACGGGGGACGCGAACCCTACGTCTCGAGGGAGAGGATGGCGCTCGAACCGGGGTCGAGGATCGCCATCGCGCTGATGGGGAACGGTCGTCCGCACGCCTGGCCGAGGTCGACCGCGGTGCCGTCGTAGTGGTAGATCGGGATCTTGCCGACGGCGCGCTCCTTCGTGAGCTTCGCGTCCGGGCACGTCTTCGCGACGATCAGGAGCCGCGCCTTCTTCGATTCGGCCGCCGCGAGGGTCTCGGTGAGCCCGATCTGGACCTTGCCGGTCTCGAGCGCCACCTTGAGCGCGTGCGCGAGGTCCATCTAGGTCACCGCCTCGGCCTTCGGTTCCTCGGCCTTCGGTTCCTCGACCACCGGCTTCGCGACGGGTAGCGCGCTCACCGGTTTGTAGACCAGGTTGACGGCTCCCGTGCCGAGCGTGATCGGCTGGCCGACGATGATGTTCTCGGCGACGCCCTTGAGCTCGTCCACTTCGCCCGTGATCGCGGCCCGCAGGAGGTGGGCCGCGGTGATCTCGAACGCCGCGCGGGCGAGCACGCTCGTCTTCTTGCCCGAGATCCCGTGCCGACCGATCGCGCGGATGTCCCCTTCGTTCGTCATCACGTCCGCGACGAGCATGAGGTGGCGGATGTCGACCCCGAGCCCCTGCTCCGCGAGCGTGCGGTTCGCCTCGTGGATGAGCGCGGCGCGCGCCGCCTCGACCCCGTAGACGCGGTAGATCTCGAAGACGGAGTTCGTGGTCGTTCGGACGCCGTCCACGCCGGGGATCTCGATGACCCCCTCGAGGTTCGACCCCTCGGTGTAGATGACATACTCGTCCTTTTCCTTGCGGATGAGCGCCCGGCGGATCCCCTCGACGCCCTTGATCTGGATCCGCTTCGCCTCTTCGCTCGCGATGAGGAGCTTCTTGAACGGCATCTCTTCGACCATCTCTTCGCGGCGGGACTTGGTCGCCCCGACGGTCGCCTCCTTGAGATGGATCTCGAAAGAGCGGGTCTCTCCGCTGCCCGAGCCCGGCTTGACCTCGAAGAGACGGACATCGAGGCCCACGATGAGCGCGGCTTCAAGCTCGGCCCGCTTGACGCCCCGCGCTTCGAGGAGCGCGGCCTGCGGCGAGATCACGACCTTCAGGTCCTCGACGACGGTACCGATGGACGCGACGTCGGGCACCGTGGTCACCTCGACCTGCAGCGCGATCTTCTGGACCGATTCGCGGTCGCCGCGCAGCTTCTTCTCGACATGCACCGTCATCATCGGCGTGGACGGGACCCGTCGCGCGTCGACGAGCTCGATCAGTCGGGGAAGTCCGAGCGTGACGTTCATCTCGGCGACCCCCGCGTAGTGGAACGTCCGCAGTGTCATCTGCGTGCCCGGCTCGCCGATCGATTGCGCCGCGACGATCCCCACGGACTCGTGCGGGTCGACTCCGGCCTTGCGGAACCGGCGCGCGACCTCGCGAACGACCTTGGAGGCGTCGGCGGGCGTCAGGCGGAGGCTCTGCAGTTTGGCCCGCAGCTCCTCGACCATCGACGGCGGCAGGGTGATCCCCGTCTCGCGGCGGGCGGTCTCTTGGATACGCGTGGAGAGGTCGCGGACCGGGGCCTTCTTCTCTTCGGCCATGGGGCTCACTCGCCTCCGAATTCGGGGCCCTCTTCGGGCGCTCCGAACTCCTCGGTCTCCTCTTCCTCGGCCTCTTCCTCGAGCTGCGCCTCGGCCTGCAGGTCCATCTCCTCTTCGGTCACGGGCGGAGCGCCGGCCGCGCGTTCGGGGTGGCGCTCCTCGCTCGAACGGACCCTTCGGCCGAGGACCTGGGCGACGACCTCGTCGAGCGAGACCGGGGCTCCTTGGTAAGAGCGTGTCGGGTCGATGCCGTCCTCCCCGTACTTGTATTCAATGATCGTCTCTGCCGTGTTGCGCACGGTTCCGTCCTCGGCGACCTTGAGGTCCTCGAGGGCGTTGATGAGCCGCCGCTGCATGTAGCCGGACCGGCTCGTCCGGACCGCGGTGTCGACGAGCGATTCCCGGCCGCCCATCGAGTGGAAGAAGTACTCCGTCGGCGAGAGCCCGCGCTTGTAGCTCGAGCTCACGAAGCCGCGCGCGTCCGCCCCGAGGTCGCCCCGCTCGAAGTGCGGGAGCGTCCGGTGGACGAAGCCTCGCATGAGCCGCTCGCCCCGGACCGACTGCTGCCCGACGGCGCCGGCCATCTGGGTCAAGTTGAGCATCGAGCCGCGGGCCCCGGATTTCGCCAGAATGACGGCGGGGTTCTCGAGGCCGAGGTAGCGGCCCGCGATATCGCCGGCCGTGTCGCGCGCCTGACCGAGTTCGCGCCGCACCATCACCTCGAGCGTCTCCTCGAGCGAGCGACCGGGCATCTGCTCGAGCTCGCCTTTTCGGTACATGGTGACGAGCTCGTTCACCCGCACGCGCGCGTCGGAAAGCGCCGTCAGGATCTCCTTGAGCGCTCCTTCGGGAACGTCCTCGTCATCGATACCGGTCGAGAGACCCTTCAGGCCGATCGCCGTGATCGCGAGCCGGCTCATCTCGTCCAGGAACTGGCGGGCGCGCGGCATGCCGTTGTTGCGCGCGATCGCGTCCAGGATGGCGCCCTTCTCGTAGGCGATCGCCTTCTTGTCGATCGCGCCGGCCTTCAGGATGCCGTTCTCGATGACGACGTTGGCGTCGTGCTTGCAATTGAGCGGCGGGCAGTCGCAGCGCGCGTAGATGTTCGCCCGGAACTCGATCGTGAGGTCCTTCGGCAGCGTGAGCGAGAAGAGCTGCTTTCCTCCCCAGAAGGGGACGCCGTCCTTGTCCTTGCCCTCGGGCGGCGGCAGCGGGTAGTGGAGCTTCGAGAGGAGGTAGGTGACCTCGCTCTTCGAGAACTTCGGGTTCTGGTACGTGAGCAGGAACGCCGCCGTGATGTGGTCGTGCAGCATCCCGATGATCGGTCCGCCGTAGCGGGGCGAGAGGATGTGCTCCTCCACCTTCATGAGGACCTTCGCCTCGGCGCGGGCTTCCTGGCTCTGAAGGACGTGCAGGTTCATCTCGTCGCCGTCGAAGTCCGCGTTGTACGGCGGGCAGTCGCAGAGGTTGAAGCGGAATGTCTTGTGCGGGAGGATCCGAACGAAGTGGGCCATCATGCTCATCCGGTGCAGGCTGGGCTGCCGGTTGAACAGCACGATGTCGCCGTCCACGAGCTGGCGTTCCACGACCGAACCCGGAACGACGAGCTCCGCGCATGCCTCCGCGTTCTTTTCCATGACCTTGATCCGCTGACCGTCCTCGCGGACGAGGTAGTTGACCCCGCAGCGGACGTGGCCTTCCGCGTCGGGGGCGGGGGTCGGGCCGCGGCGGACGAGCTCCTTCGCGACCTCCTGGTTGTGCACCGTCACCTCGAGCGGAACGGTGAGGCCGCGGGCGACCTCGACCGGGATGCCGACCTCGTTGATCGAGAGGAGCGGGTCCGGACTGATGACCGTACGAGCCGAGAAGTTGACGCGCTTTCCCGAGAGGTTCGAACGGAACCGGCCGTCCTTTCCCTTGAGGCGTTGCGCGAGGGTCTTGAGGGGGCGGCCCGAGCGGTGCCGCGCGGGCGGGATGCCGCTCGTCTGGTTGTCAAAATAGGTCGTTACGTGGTACTGGAGCAGCTCCCAGAGGTCCTCGACAACGAGCTGGGGAGCGCCCATGTCGCGGTTCTCGCGCAGGCGCTGGTTGATCCGCAATACGTCGACGAGCTTGTGCGTGAGGTCGTCCTCGCTGCGTTCTCCGCTCTCGAGCGTGATCGACGGGCGGACCTGGACCGGCGGCACGGGGAGGACGGTGAGCACCATCCACTCCGGGCGGCCGAACTTTGGGTTGAGGGCGAGGGCCCGCACGTCGTCGTCGGGGATTCGCTCGAGCCGGGCGCGAACCTCCTTCGGGGTGATCTTGTGGCTGTTCTCGCGGAACGTGGTCGGCTTGTCGAGAACGATCCGCTGCTGGATCTCGTGGCAGTGCGGGCACGAGCGCTCGTCCTTCGCTTCCCGGGGTCGGGAGACCTTGGGCGTCGGCGCGGAGTCGTCCGTGTCGGCCGCCGCCTCGGCCCGGGGGCTTGGGGCGTCGGGCAGCACGCGACCGCACGCACGGCACGTCGACTGAAGGAGGCGCTTGACCTCCTTCGCGTAGCCGACGTGGATGACCGGCATCGCGAGCTCGATGATCCCAAAGTGACCGGGGCATTCGTTGACGCGGCCGCCGCAGGTACGGCAGCGCAGGTTCGGTTCGATGACACCGAGGTGGAGGTCCATCAGCCCCATCTCGATCGGGTAGCCGTCGTCGTCGTAGGTGTCGGCGGTGATGATCTTCGCCGCGCTCATCCGCCGGATCTCGTCCGGGGAGAGGAACGCGAATTGGAGGCCGCGGATGCGCTTCGAAAGTCCCTGCGCCATCTTCGACCCTCCTACCGCATCTCCTCGAGCTGGAGCCGCATGATCACGCCGAGGCTGATCAGCTCCTCGAGGAGGAGCTTGAACGAGTAGCTCATCTCGACCGGGTAGATCGACGAAGTGTTCCCGCAGCTCGGGCAGCGCAGCGAGTTCGCGCGCGTGTCGGGGATGGCGATGTGCCCGCACTCCGGGTTGCCGCAGACGTACTGGATCGTGCCGTCGGATTCATCGAGCAATCGGTCCTTGATGACCATCGCGACCCCGTGGCCGATGAGACAGTCGCGCTCCATCTCTCCGAACCGAAGACCGCCCTGGCGCGAGCGACCCTCGGTCGGCTGGCGCGTGAGGATCTGGACCGGTCCGCGCGAGCGCATGTGCATCTTGCCCGCGACCATGTGGTGGAGCTTCTGGTAGTAGATCACGCCGATGAAAATCTCGGCCTCGAATCGGCGACCCGTGAGTCCGTCGTAGAGCGTCTCGCGTCCGGACGGGTGGAACCCGAGCGCCTGCAGTCCTTCGCGCAGAGCTTCCTCGCGCGCCCCCGAGAAGGCGGTCCCGTCGATCGTGCGACCCTCGAGCGCGCCCACTTTTCCGCCCAACATCTCGAGGACGTGGGCGACCGTCATCCGGGACGGGATGGCATGCGGATTGATCAGCAGGTCCGGCGTGATCCCATCGCGAGTGAACGGAAGGTTCTCCGGTGGGACGATGAGGCCGATGACGCCCTTCTGGCCGTGGCGGCTTGCGAACTTGTCGCCGAGCTCGGGCACGCGCTGGTTGCGGACCTTGACCTTGACGAGCTTCGAGATGTTCTCGCCCTCGGTCAAGATGACGTTGTCGACCCAGCCGGATTCACCAAAGCGGACGGTGACGCTCGTCTCGCGGCGCTTCTGGGGAGTGAGCAGGTCGGTCTTTTCTTCGAGGAAACGGGGCGGGCTCGTCTTGCCGACGAGCACGTCGCCCTCCGCCACTTCGAGTTCGGGGAAGATCAGCCCGTCCTCGCCGAGGTTGCGGTACGCCGTGTCGACCCGGGCGCCCGCGACGTCCGGTCGCGGGATCTCGAAGCGGTCCTCCTGGCCGCCGGGGTACTTGCGTTCCTCGCCCCGGTAGGTACGGAAGAACGACGAGCGGCCCAGGCCGCGGTCGATCGCGCCCTTCGAGAAAACGAGGGCATCCTGCATGTTGTATCCTTCGTAGGAGAGGACCGCGACCACGAAATTCTGGCCCGCGGGTCGCTCGGTGAAGTGCACGTAGCGCATCGTCTGCGTCCGAAGCAGCGGCGCCTGGGGGTAGTGGAGAAGATGGCCGCGCGTATCCGGCCGTCGGCGATAGTTCACCGATTCGACGCCGAGCGCCTGCTTCGCCATTCCCGAGCCCATCGTGTTCCGCGGCGCGCTGTTGTGCTCGGGGTACGGGATGAGGCCGGTGCACACGCCGAGCATCAAGTTGGGGTCGATCTCGAGGTGCGTGTGCTTCTCCGTGAGCAGGTTCGAAGTCGGGAAAGTGCCGTGACAGAACCCGCATTCGACGGTCGTCTGGTCGCCCTTGTCGCCCATCGACGTCCAACGGATGTCGGAACGGCTGAGCGCTTTCTGGCACTTCGGACAGCGGTCGGGCGGGACGTAGGCGTCGACTGCGATGAGCGCGTCCTCTTCCTCTTCGGCGTCCGCCCACTCGATCTTTCCCTGGCGGACGAGGTCGCTGAAAGAGAGCGTCCCTCGGGCGAGCTCGTCGAGGTCGGAGCGCGAGACGCGCGGGACGCCGTTCTTTACGACCACGAGCGGGCGGCGAAGCCGGCCCGAGTCGCAGTGGACGATCACCTCGTTCATCTCGTCGTCGTAGCGAACGTTGATCTCGTAGGTCTTGTCGCCGAGCGTGGGGGAAAGCGTCCCGGTTCGCCGGCGCTCGCGGATCTCCTTGACGAGGTCGAGCGGTTGCGAGTGGAGGCCGATCAGGTTTCCGTTGACGTAGACGCGCGCGGCGCGCTTCCCGCGCGGGGCCGCGGACTCCTGGAAGACCTCGGGGCCGATCTCGCGCGTGTTGAGGTCGCGCAGGATGAGGGTGACCTCCTCCTCGTCGGCGCCCTCGCTCACGTCGACACAGAGAGCGTAGTTCTTGACGAGACCGCAGTTCTGCCCTTCGGGGGTTTCGTTCGGGCAGAGACGGCCCCACTGGGTCGGGTGCAGGTCGCGCGCCTCGAAGTGCGGCTGGCTGCGGGTGAGCGGGCTCGTGACGCGACGCAGGTGGCTGATGGTCGACATGTGGCTCGTCCGGTCGAGCACCTGGCTCACCCCGGCGCGGCCGCCCACCCAGTTGCCGGTCGCCAGAGCGTGGACCAGGCGCTGGGTGAGCAGGTCGGGGCGGATCGCGCTCGCGATCCGAAGGTCCTTCTTGCGGGCGAACGACCGTTCGAGCTGGTACTTGAGGTCCTTGAGGAGGAGCGAGAACGCGACCCGGAAGAGGTCCTCCATCAGGTCCCCGGCGAGCTTCAAGCGCTTGTTCGCGTAGTGGTCCTTGTCGTCCTCGCCGCGGACCTTGAGGTTGAGCTCGAGGACCGTTCGGGCCATGCGCGCGAGGTAGAGCGCCTTCTTCAGACGGTCCGATTTCGCGTCGCCGAGGTGCGGGAGGAGCGAGCGGTCGAGGATCCCGTCGACCTTGCGCTGGCGGTACTCCTTCGCCTGCCCGGTCGCGAACTTCTTCTCGAGGAAGATGAGCGCGTCCTCGGTCGAGAGGACGCCCTCGGGCGGGTAGAGTTTCTTCGAGATGCACTCTTCGAGGTTGACGTTCAAAAGGTGCTTCATCGTCTGGACGAACGGTTCGTCCAGCGGGAGGAGCTCGCCGAGGACGGCCTGGAAGATCTCCTCGTCGTTCTTCATCCCGAGCGCCTTCATCAGGATCACGAGCGGGATCTGTCCGCTCGCGGTCGGGACCGACACCTGGAGGACTCCGTCCTTCTTCCTCTCCACGACGGTGAGCGAGCGGTATCCGCCGCGCTGACTGAACACCTTCGCGCTCTCGATCGGGGTGCCGTAGCGCTCGTTGTACTCCGCGAAGATCCGGTTGGGAGCGAGGTCCTCGAGTGAGATGATGACCCGTTCCGTTCCGCCGATGATGGCGTACCCTCCCGGGTCGAGCGGGTCTTCGCCGTATTCGACGAGCTTCGCACGGTACTCGTCGTCCGAGAGCCAGATCTGGTCGTCCTCCGAGATCTTGTAGCGGTTCAGGTTGCACGGGCGGCTCTTGACCATGATGGGCAAGTCGCCGATGTGAACGTCTTCGGGGGCGCGCTCGACGCCGTTCTCGACGACCGTGACCTTGAGGAAAATGGGCGCCTGATAGGTGAGGTTCCGGAGCCTCGCCTCCATCGGGGTGAGCGTCGGCTTCGAGCCGACCGGCTCCTTGACGAACGGAGCTCCGATGAAGATGGTCGGTTCGGCCGAGGGGTTGACGTTCCCGCGGGCGTCCCGGCGGCGACCGACCCGCACGTAGATCGAGCTCTTCGTCTTCTGAACATCCAGGCGGATGACGCCCCGCTCGGTCGAATCCTCGCTGACGCGGGCGTCATCGACGATCCGCTGCATCCGCGAGTTCGGGTTGTCCTTGGTGGGCAGGAAGTCGTTGAAGCTCGCCAGGTGGTGGTTGACGATCGAGCGTTCTCGGAAGAACGCGTCCACGATTTCTCGCATGGATAGTGAGTGAACTAGTCCCCTCCCACGGACGGGACGATGAGCCGGTAGGCGATCGCCTCCCCGGCGGTCGCGCTCGGGCGGCGCACGCGGACGAGACGACCGGCCAGATTTTCGCCGGTCTCCTTGAGGGCCTCGTAGCGCGGGTCGGTCCTCAGACCGGGGTCCCCGATCAGGATCTTCGGGAGTCGCTCGGGCAACGCGCCCAGCTGCTCGAGGACCTTCTTCGATTCCTCCTCGCTCAAGATCTCGTGGGGCGGCGCGAGGTGGTGGGCAACGAACGGTCGGGGCGGGGTGGGGGGCTTGGCCGCGGCCGGCTTCGCGCGCGATCGACGGGTGGTGCTGGGGGTCATGCGGTGCTCCGAGGAACGTGACGGGCCCGGGGGGACGTCCGGAGCGACCTCGCGGTTGGCGCGAGGAGGCTCGTTCGAACCCCCGACCACCTGGTTAAAAGCCAGATGCTCTTTGTAGGGCCGCCCGGGGTGCCGGACAGCCAACCTAACTGAGCTACGGGCCCGTTTGCGCTCCGAAGGGGTGGGACCCGGTCGGCGTATTTGACCCTATGCCTGAGGGAATTCACTGAAGGCTCTCCAAGCTCGAAATGATCGACCAGATCGCGGTGCGTCCGTGGGTCGGCAGGTTGGCATCGTTCGCGAGGTCGTCGAGGACGTAGACGGCGCTCGCGATGCGCACGTCGAGCGCGACCCGGGGTTTCGTAAGCGCTTCTTTCGCGGACTGGGCGCCGCGGCGCACGTTCCTCGGAACCAACGCGTCGTCGGCCAACTGCGTGAGCGCCTCGACGATCCGCTGGAAGCCCGCGAGGTCCACCCCGGTCCTCGGGACGTCCGGTGGGATCGCCCCGGCGGCCGGCGTCGACGGAGCGGAGTTCGCGCCCGTCATGGATTGTGGGTCTCTCCTCCTTCCTTGTAGGCCGTGACCACGAGCAGCGTCTTCGACTCCCGGATCCCGCGCACGGCGGGGAGTCGGTGCAGGACGAACTCCTTCAGCTCCTCGTAGTGCGGGAAACGGGCCTTGAGGTAGATGTCGGTGTCTCCCGTGACGAGGTAGTCGTCCTCGACCTCGGCGAACTTCGCGACCTCGCTCGCAACGTTGTCCGCCTCGGCCGTCTCGACCTTAAGGGCGATGAGGGCGACCACGCTCTCCTCCCCCCACACCTTCGTGAACGCGCTCTCGACGGCTCGACTGACCGGCGGCTTGGCCTCAGTGGGTTTCTCCACAGTGATCCCTCCGAACGCGTCGTCTCCTTCGTGAAAAGCGAATGCCCAGTCCCCGAACCGCGCTACGCCGCCGGGGCGGACTCGAACTCCTCTTGGAGGTCGTTGATGACCTGATCGATCACAGCGTCGGCCGTGGCCCCGCGATATTCGCGGATGCCCCCCGCTTCGCTCGACACGCGGGCGATGACGTCGGCCGAGCCCCGAAGGAACTCAACACTGCAGATGAACTCCTCCATGACGGCCGGCCCCCCACCGAGCCGGGCCGAAAAAGCTCCTCTATATAGGCTTTTGGAAAGCACTGAAAACCTACCGCCACGGAGCCGGTTCCCTCCGCGACCCGCACCTTCCCCCGCGCTCACCGTTCGAGCGCGGCGGGCCCACGAGAAGAAGTACTCACCGTCCCGGGCGCATTGTTATCTCCCGGGTCCGGTACGACGTCGACGGGAGGTCGGAATCACGGACGCGCCGGCGATCCGGATCGAGGTGCGCGTCGAGCTCAAGCCCGGCGTCATGAACGCCGAGGCCGAGAGCATTGAGAAGTCGCTCGCGCTCCTCGGGATCCCGTCCGTTCGCCACGTGACGACCGCCCACATCTACGACCTCGAGTTCGCGAACGTCTCCGAATCCGAAGCTCGACGGCTCGCCGACCGCGCGGTCGAACGACTTCTCGCGAACCCGGTCATCCACCGAGTGTCGGTGCGGCCGCTTCCGGTCTAGTTCCATGTCCGGCTGGTCGGGCGAGGTTCGTTCGGTCCCGATCCGAACCGCGTCACCCTCTGCGCTCGCCCGGATTTCGAAGGCCCGAGGACTCGGCCTGGACCGATCCGAGCTCGCCCGCCTCCGAGCGTATTTCCGGACGGAAGGACGGGAACCCACCGATCTCGAACTTGCGGGGATTGCTCAGAGCTGGAGCGAGCACTGCAGTTACAAGAGCTCCCGTCCGTTTCTGAAGCGGGCTTTCTCCGGCCTGCATCCCCCTCGGGTCCTCGGGACGGGCGATGCGGGGGTCCTTCGGTTCGAGGGCGGATACGCCTACGCGATCCGTATCGAATCTCATAACCATCCATCCGCGGTGGAACCGTACGGAGGGGCCGCGACCGGGATCGGTGGGATCCTTCGGGACGTCCTCGCGGTCGGGGGAAAACCGATCGCCCTCAGCGACCCTCTCTTCTTTGGCCCGCTGGACCGCGGACCGGACGACCTGCCGCCGGGCGTGAAGAGCCCGCGCTACCTCGCGGAGGGCGTCATCGCCGGGATCCGCGATTACGGCAACCGCGTGGGCGTGCCGACCGTTTCGGGGTCCGTCTCCTTCGATCCGGCGTACCTCGTGAACCCGCTCGTCAACGTCGGTTGCGTCGGCTTCCTCCCCCGGGCCCGACTGACTCCCAATCGAGCCCGCGCGGCCGGCGACCGCCTCGTCCTCGTCGGCGGACTCACGGGCCGAGACGGAATCGGAGGCGTTGCCTTCGCTTCGAAGGAGCTCACGGACCGCAGCGAGTCCGAATCTCGCGGCGCGGTGCAGCTCGGAAACCCGATCATGAAAGAACCCCTGATCCACGCTTGCCTCGAATCGTACGACCGTCGGCTGGTCCGAGGGCAGAAAGACCTCGGAGGGGGCGGCCTCGCTTCGGCGTCGGGCGAGCTCGTGAATGCGGGCGGTTTCGGGTCGCGCATCGATCTCGCGCTGGTGCCGCTGCGCGAGGAGGGCCTCCGACCGTGGGAGGTCTGGGTCTCCGAGTCCCAGGAACGGATGATCTTGGATGTGGCGGCGAAGGACCTTTCGGAGCTTCTCGCGATCTTCCGGCGCCACGACGTGCCGGCGACCGACATCGGAGAGGTCGTACGCGGTCCCTACGAGACGCTGCTCTGGAAGGGCGAGCTCGCCGGCCATCTCCGGGTCGGCTTCCGAGTTGCCCCGCCTTCGCTCCGCCGACCGACCCGGGCGCAACGACGTCGCGCCGCACGCTCCCCCACGCTCGCCGAGGAGAACCCGGCGGAGACCTTCACGGACCTCCTTTTCGCTCCGGACTCGCTCTCGCGCGAAGGGCTCTTGCGCGTGTACGACCACGAGGTCCAGGGACGGACGGTGGTGAAACCGCTGCACGGGCGGGTCACCTCGCCGACGCACGGCGACGCGGCGGTCTTGCAACCTCGACCCTCCAGCCGTCGTGGACTTGCCGTGGCGACGGCCGCGCAACCCTGGGCCTGTTCCGAGAATCCCGAGCAGGGAGCGGTCTGGGTGGTGGAGGAGGCCGCGCGCAATCTATACGCGGTCGGTGCCCGCCCCGATGCGTTCACGAACTGCCTCAACTTCGGGAACCCGGAGGACCCGCGCGTCCTCGGTGACTTCTCCGCCGTGACGCGCGGTCTCGCCCGCGGCGCCCGCGGGCTCGGACTCGCCGTCCCCTCGGGGAACGTCAGCTTCTACAACGGAGGCCTGGGTGCGGAGATCCCGCCCACGCCCGTACTCCTGGCCACCGGGATCGTGCAGGATATCGACCGTGCGGTCACGAGCGACTTCAAGGAAGAGGGAGGCGCCCTCTATCTTCTCGGCCGCTCGGCGCCCGAGCTCGGCGGTTCGCTCTGGGCCCGACGTCACCAAAAATCGGGACTCGCTCTACCGCGACCCGACCCGCCGGGTCTGCGTCGTCTCGGAGAACGATTGCTCGCGACGGGACGCCGAGGCCTCGTGCGCGCCGCGCACGACATCTCGGACGGGGGCCTCGCGGTCACGCTCGCGGAGATGGCGTTCGGAGGGGGTCGTGGGTTCATGGTCGACCTCGACGCGACCGGTCTCGGCTCGCCGTCCCTCGCGCTCGCGGCGGAAGGGGGCAGCCGATTCGTGGTCGAGGTTCCCGAAGGAAAGTGCCGGACCTTCGAACGGGCCATGGGCTCGCTGCGATGCGTTCGGCTCGGTTCGGTCGATGCGAGCGACGCGACGCTTCGATGGAAAGGCCAAGCGATCGCGACGCTTCCGGTCCTTTCGTTCTACGACCGTTGGCGCTCCGGTCTGGGACTCCCGTAGGGGGTGGCATGACGGTCACCGCGCTCGTCTCCGGAGGAAAGGACTCGATCTACTCGGCGTATCTCGCCGAGACGCAAGGCTGGCCCGTCGACGAGCTCGTCACGATCGTGCCGGAGGACCCGGACGCCATGATGTTCCACACTCCGAACCTGGACCTGGTCGCCCTGCAAGCCCGGGCCTGGAAGAAGGCGCATCGCCGGGTTCCGGTGCACGGCTCCGGAGAAGGTCCCGAGCTCGCGGCGCTGAAAGGGGCGATCGACGGAGACCACGGGCCGGTCGTGGCCGGGGCGATCCAGTCGTCGTATCAGTGGGCGCGCCTCCTCCGCATCGCGGGGGAGGTGGGCCGACGGGTCTACGTGCCGCTCTGGAGGAAGGACCCCGTCCGCGTAGTGCGCGAAGAGATTGCGGCGGGGCTCGACATCCGTCTGGTCCACCTCGCGGCGGAACCGCTGACCGCCGAACTGCTCGGTCGACGACTCGACCTCGCCCTCATGGACGAGCTCGAACGTCGGAGTCGGGAAATTCGCACGGTGAACGTCGCGGGAGAGGGAGGCGAGTTCGAAACGCTGGTCGTGGACGCCCCGTTCTTTGAGCAACGGATCGAAATGCAGCGGGTCGAACGGACCGTCACCGGTTCCACGGCCGATCTCGTGGTCGAGAAGGCGCGACTCGTTCCGAAGGACGGTCGCCCGCCGTCGGGGGGAGGGGGGTGACCCGACCGAGCCCGGACCTTCCCGCTCCGGTCCGGGCGGCCGTCGGGAGGGCCCAGCGCGCCCTTGGGGACCGGCGCGCCGCGGTGAACTACGCATGGCTCCGTCGGCTCAGCGGGGCATCCCCCGAACGCATCGCGAACGCCCTCGCGGAAATCGGCGAGCTGCTCCCCGTCGAGGAGTGGATCCGTCAGGAACACCGTTCCGCGGGGCGACCGCATTATGCGCAGTTCCGCGCGCCGTTCGAACTCTACGCGCTCGTACGCCTTCTGGAACCGGATCATATCATCGAGACCGGGGTGAGCAGCGGTGTCTCCTCGGCCCATTTCCTGCTCGGGGTCCGTAAGAACGGGACCGGAAAGGTCCATTCGATCGACCTGCCGTTGCCCCAGCGCTCGGCTCGGTTCTCCCCCCGCGAGTCTCCGGTGGCGCTCCCGCCCGGGCGGACGAGCGGCTGGGCGATACCGCCCGAGCTCCGGCCGGGCTGGGACCTTCGGATCGGAAAGAGCGAGACGATCTTGCCCGCCCTCGTGGAGGAGCTCCCATCAGTGGGGATCTTTCTGCACGATAGCCGGCATACCCCGAGTCATCTCACCTTCGAACTCTCGACCGTCCGGCCGAAGCTCGTCCGGGGAGCGGTCGTCCTCGCGGACAACACGGTTTGGACGGGGCAGGCGTTCCCGAAGTTCGCCCGCGAGGTGGGAGCGCAGGTCGGGCGACGGGGTCGCAGTGACCTGGTCGGGCTCACGATCCCGTAGTAGTCCTTACGCGGGATCCGCCGCCGTGGCGTGGCCCCCGGAGTTATAGTTCCGGTCGGCCTCCCTACGCTCGATGTCGGCGAGTCGCCCCCTTCGGCCGCCCGCCTCCGGTCTCAGCGGTAGGGAAAGCGACGAGTCCCTACGGGAACGGACCCGCCAGTGGGAGGCCGATACCCTCGCTCCGGTGCTTGCCAAGAATCCGGAACGTAAGGAGCGGTTCACCACGCTCGGAGGGATCCCGGTCGACCGCGTCTACACGCCCCTCAACTCGCATCGCTCCTTCGACCGTATCGGATATCCCGGGCAACCGCCGTTCACGCGCGGGATCCATCCGACGATGTACCGCGGCCGCGGGTGGTCGATGCGGATGTTCTCGGGTTTCGGAACCCCGGAGGACACGAATCGGCGGTTCCGCTATCTCTTGAAGCACGGGGAGTCCGGACTCTCGATCGCGTTCGACGACCCCACGCTCTACGGGATCGACGCGGACGACCCGGAGGCGCTCGGCGAGGTGGGCAAGTGCGGGGTCAACGTGAGCTCGCTCGACGACATGCGACGTCTCCTCGCGGGAATCCCTCTCGCCGACGTCACGACCAGCATGACGATCAACGCGCCCGCGAACATCATCTGGGGAATGTACCTGCTCGCCGCGACCGCGACCCGGGTCCCCTTCGCGCGACTCGGCGGCACGACGCAGAACGACATCCTGAAGGAGTACATCGCGCAGAAGGAATTCCTCTACCCGCCGCGGCACGCGCTCCGACTCGTGACCGACACCATCGAGTTCGGGACTCGGTCGACCCCCCGGTGGAACCCGGTCTCGATCTCGGGCTACCATATCCGAGAGGCCGGCTCGACGGCGGTCCAGGAACTCGCGTTCACCCTCGCCGACGGCCGAACGTACGTCGCCGAAGCCCAAAAACGCGGACTGGACGTGGACGAATTCGCCCAGCGGCTGTCGTTCTTTTTCAATTCCCATAACGATTTCTTCGAAGAGATCGCGAAGTTCCGTGCCGCCCGTCGGATCTGGGCCCAGGTGATGCGCGACGAGTTCGGTGCGAAATCGGAGCGGTCGATGTGGTTGCGCTTCCACACGCAGACCGCGGGGTGCTCGTGCACGGCGCAGCAGCCCGAGCTGAACATCGTGCGAACGACGATCCAGGCGCTCGCCGGGGTCCTCGGTGGCACCCAATCGCTGCACACGAACTCCTACGACGAGGCGATGCAGCTCCCGAGCGAGGACGCGGTCCGCATCGCGTTGCGCACGCAGCAGATCCTCGCGAGCGAGTCGGGGGTCGCGGACTCGGTCGACCCGTTCGCGGGGAGCTATTACGTCGAGTGGCTCACCGACACCATGGAAGAGGAGACGCATCGCTACTTCGACCGGATCGACGCACTCGGCGGGGTCGTCGCCGGGATCGAACGGGGCTTCTTCCAGCGCGAGATCCAGGAGTCCTCCTTCCGGTACCAGCGGGCGGTCGAAGCCGGCGAAGAGAAGGTCGTCGGGGTGAACGCCCACACGGTCGACACCCCGGTGAAGGTGCCCCGGCTCAAGATCACGGAGGAGGCGCGACGCGCCCAGAGCCGGCGGCTCCGCGCCGTGCGGGCCCGACGCGACACGTCGCGCTACGAGGCGGCGCTCGACCGTCTTCGCAAGGTCGCCGCGACGGAAGAAAAGAACACGATGCCCGCGGTCCTCGAAGCCCTGCAGGCAAGTGCGACGCTGGGGGAGATCGTCCACGCCTTCCAGGACGTCTTCGGGTCGTACCGCGAGCGGTCGATGTACTAGCGCGGCGCGAACGGTCGCGACGCGGTGGGTCTTAAACGGGGTGTCGGCTCGGGCGGGGAATCCGTGACGCGCGAAGAGTATCGCGCGGTGCTGGAGAGCTTGTTCCAGCGCCGTCGTTTCGGCATCCGCCCCGGCCTCGAGACGATCGAAGCCCTCCTCACGGGCCTCGGCCACCCCGAGCGAAAGTTTCCTTCGATCCACGTCACGGGCAGCAAGGGAAAGGGCTCGACCGCGACGATGGCCCAGGCGATCCTGAGCGCGCACGGGTGGAAGACGGGCCTGTTCACCTCGCCCCACCTCGCGACGTATCGAGAGCGGATCCGGATCGACGGCCGGCTGATCTCCCGATCCGCGGTCGTGGACGGAGTGACCGGGGTCGAGGCCATCGCTCGGAAGGCCGAGGCTGCGGGCACGATCGACCGGCCCGCGACGTTCTTCGAGGTGACGACCGCGCTCGCGTTCGACTGGTTCGCGCGCGAAGCGGTAGATGCGGCGGTCGTGGAGGTCGGGATCGGGGGACGCCTCGATGCGACGAACGTGCTCGATTCGCGGGTCGGGGTGATCACCACGATCGAGCTCGAGCACACCGACCTCCTCGGGCCGGACCTCGTCTCGATCGCCCGGGAGAAATCCGGGATCTTTCACCGGGGCATGACCGGGGTCGTCGGAGAGCTCCCGGACGCTCCGTCGCGGGTCGTGGAAAGCGTGGCGACCGGCCTCGGCGTGCCGTTGTGGCACGCCGAGAAGGAGGTCCGAGTCGAGGACCGGGCGCTCTCGGCCGACGGACAGACGTTCACGGTCCGAGTGCCGGGACGCTCCTTCCCGGGTCTCTTCGTCCCCCTGCTCGGCCGGTTCCAACCCGGCAACGCGGCGCTCGCGGTGGCGGCGGTCGTTCGATTCTCCCACGCCACCGGCCTCGAGCTGGACCCCACGAAGATGGCCGCCGGACTCGCCGGAGTGCGATGGCCGGGGCGGCTCGAACGGGTCGGGAAACGTCCGGAGCTGTACTACGATGTGGCCCACACGCCCGAAAGCGCGCTCGCGCTCGCCCAGAGCCTCGCCGAGATCTCCCCGCTCGCGAGCCCCGAAGAGAGCGTCATCGTCTTCGGATGCCTTCGCGAGAAGAACGCGGCTCGGATCCTGGACGCGCTCTCGCCCCTCGCCCGCACCGTCGTCGTCGTGCCGCTCCGTTCCGACCGGGGCGCCCGCCCGGCCGACCTTCGCGTGGCGGCGGTCGGGCGGTTCCCCCGGATCGTGGAAGCCCGGTCGGCGGCGGAGGGGGTCGCCCTCGCCCGCGCCGGAACCGGGCCGGACGGTTTCACTCTCGTGGTCGGGAGCGATTATCTCGTGGGGGAATTGATGCGAAGCTCCGAGGACTCGGACGAGCCGGACCTTTCCGATCCGGGGGTCCCTCCGCCGGAGATCGTACCCTCCAAGGGCGCTTCGGGCACCCAGGAGCCGGGATGACGGGCCTCGGGTCGACGGGGGCGTTCGATTGGGAGCGGTTGCTCGACCGGTTGAGCGCGCTCTACGGGACGGGAGACTGGCGACGGCCGTACCTTCGCGACCACGCGGAGAATCCGTTCCAGGTCCTCATCGGCACGATCCTTTCCCAGCGGACGCGCGACGCCAATACCGACCTCGCGAGCGCTCGGCTGTTCGCCCGGTTCCCGGACGCGGTCTCCCTCTCCGCGGCGAAGACGAGCGAGGTCGAGCCGCTCATCCGGGCCACCGGTTTCTACCGGGTGAAGAGCCGGGTCGTTCGAGCCTGTTCGAAGGAGGTGCTCGAGCGCTTCGGCGGCGTCGTCCCGAGGACGTTGGAGGAATTGATGTCCCTGCCCGGGGTCGGCCCGAAGACCGCCAACTGCGTGCTCGTATTCGGCTACGGAATCCCCGCGATCCCGGTCGATACCCATGTCCATCGCATCGCCAACCGCCTCGGCGTGGTCCGTACTCGCACGCCGGAAGAGACCGAAGCCGCCCTGCGCGAGCGCGTTGACGAGCGCTTTTGGATTCCCGTCAACCCGCTCCTCGTCCAGCACGGGCAGAACCTGTGCCGGCCGAACCGCCCGCTCTGTCCGCGCTGCCCCATCGCCGACGAGTGCGCGACCGGGCGCGCGCTCAGCGAAGGACGGAACCCTCCGCGGAAGGAGGACCGGCCGCGGCGGGCGGCGTCGCGGGCAAGAACGCGATCACGGCCAGGGTCCCGACCACGAGGAGCGCGAGAACCTCCCAGCCCACGGCGTACGAACTCGCCGCCACGATCGCCCCGAAGAGCGCCGACACGCCCGCGCCGCCGGCGAGCTGGATCGAGTTGAGCAACCCGATCGCGAGCGGGATCTCCTCGGGGGGGACCTCCCGCCAGTAGTGGGGGAGGACGTACATCACCGCGTAGATGAATCCGTACGAAAAGGCGAAGATCGTACCGATAACGACCGCGGCCACGAGACCCGCCCACGGGAGGAGGGCGAGGACCGCTGCGGCCGCCAGGGTCACGACCACGAATTGGGTCCGATGGTTTCGATACCGTTCCGCGACCCGGCCCCCGACCGGGCCGCCGACGACGCTCGGCAGAATGAACATCATCCCGACCACCCCGGCGAGCGCGATCGTCCATCCTTCGACCGCCTCCCCCCACGGTACCAGGAACTGCCCGGTCGCGTACGTCGCTCCCTCGAGCCCTACGAAGGCGATCCCGATCGCCCAGACGCCGCGGTAGCGCAGCGCGGCGGGGAGGCGGGGCCGTGGGACGGTCGATTTCGGCGGGGCCGCGCCGGCCGTCGGGGGAATGAGGAGGACGCCGAGCACGGTGAGGACCCCGAGCACCGCCCCACCGACCACCAGCGAAAGCTGCCAACCGATCGGCGGGATCAAGAGGGCGGACCCCACCACGCCGAGGGCGGCCCCCGCGCTGAAGGCGGAGCTGAAACCGCCGACCGGAATCCCCCGGTGGCCGGCGGGGTACAGGCTCGCGACCAGGCCGATGGCGGGCGAGAAGAACAAGGCGGCCCCGACCCCCGCGACGAGACGAAGCGAGAAGAGAACGAAGAACGACGGGGCCGCGCCGCAGGCCGCCGCGCTCACGGCGAGAAGGCCCACTCCGGCGAGGGAGATGGGGCGGGCACCGAACCGGCGCGAAAGAAATCCCGCCGGGACCTGGAGCAGCCCGGCGCCGACCAAGAACGCCGCCCCGAGGAGACCCCATTGCGCCGGCCCGACCTGGAAAGCGTTCCCGATGGAGGGGAGCGCCGGGCCGACGTCAAACCAATTGTAAGCGTAACCGATCCTCAGCGCGACCAGAACCCAGGTGGCCCGTGCGGCCGCCCGGGGATTGAGGGGGAGCCCGCCGAGGTTCTCCGCCAACGGTTCGACCGCCTTCTGCCTCCGAGGGTGCTCGCCCCCCGGATGGGTTCGGACGCACCAACGAACAAAACCGTTTAAGCATCGGCGATGGTCGGCGCGCCGTCATGGAATCGTCCGAGTATGACCTTCCGTTCTTCCACCAAGGGGGATTCCACCGCAGCACGTGCGTCGTGTGCGGACACGCCTTCTGGACCCTCGGAGATTTCGACCGGTGCCAGGAAGCGCCCTGCCGCGACTACGGCTTCATCGGTCACCCGATCCTCGCGCGTCCGTACGACCTGCGGACGATGCGCGAGACGTACCTCAGCTTCTTCGAACGCCGCGGCCACACGCGGATCCGTCGGTATCCGACGGTCGCCCGCTGGCGAAACGACGTCTTCTTCACCCAAGCGTCGATCTACGACTTCCAGCCGTGGGTGACCAACGGGACGATCCCGCCGCCGGCGAACCCGCTCACGATCAGTCAACCGGTTCTTCGGTTCATCGACCTTGAGGAGGTGGGCCGCAGCGGCCGGCATTTCACGCTGTTCGAGATGATGGCGCACCATGCCTTCAACCGGCCGGACCACGAGGTCTACTTCAAGGACCGATGCACCGAACTGTGCCACGAGTTGCTGACGGGCGAGCTCGGGGTCGACCCGAAGGTGATCACGTACAAGGAGGAGGTCTGGGAAGGCGGCGGTAACGTCGGTCCGTCGCTGAGCGTCAGCGTCGCCGGCCTCGAACTTGCGACGCTCGTCTTCATGCAGTACATCCGGGACGGCGAACGCCTGAAGCCGATGCCGCTGCGTGTTGTCGACACCGGTTACGGCCTCGAGCGGTTCGTCTGGGCGAGCCAGGGTACGAAGACGGCCTACGAGGCGGTCTTCGGCCGGGAGTACGACGAGCTCCGACGCACCTTCCCCGCGCGCGAGACCGCGCTCTTGATCGACCACGCCCGGGCGCTGAATTTCCTGCTGACGGACGGCGTCGTTCCGTCGAACAGCAAAGAAGGCTACTTCGTCCGCCTTCTGCTTCGGCGATCCCTTCGGATCCTCCAGAAAACTCCGGATGCCCCGGACATCCTTTCCGTCCTCGACCGGGCCGGCCGAGAGATCGCTCAGGATTTCCCCGAGGTGGGAGCGCATCGGGACGACCTGCACAAGGTGGTGCTGGCCGAAGTCGAACGGTACGACGAGGCGATCGCTCGAGCCCGGCAGACGATCCACCGGTACGAAGAACGGGTCCGCGCGACCGGCGGCCGGGTCGGCGAGGAAGCCCTCGTGGAGTGGTATGACTCTCTCGGGGTGCCGCCGGAGGTCGCCGTGGAGGTGCTCGAGCAGCCGCCCACGATCCCGGACGATTTCTACTCCAAGGTCGCCGAGCGCCACGAGAACGAGGGCCCCACCTCGGATTACGTGGAGACGACCGAGGGCCTTCCGGAAGTTCCGGCGTCGACTCCGCCGACCGAGATCCTCTACTATCTCGACCCGTACACGACGAGCTTCGAGGCCCACGTCGTCTGGGTGGGAGGCGCCTTCGTCGTCCTCGACCGGACGTACTTCTACCCGACGGGAGGCGGTCAGGTGACCGACAAGGGCCAACTCGGCGACCTCGAGGTCGTCGACGTCGCCCGGAGCGGTCCGTGGGTCCTCCACCACGTGGAGCGGCCCGCGCCGTTCACGGTCGGAGAACGAGTCCGGGGGAAGGTCGACGTGCCGCGACGGACCCAGCTCATGCAGCACCACACGGCCACGCACCTTCTGAACGGGGCCCTCCGGGAAGTTCTCGGTCCTCACGTCTGGCAGACGGGGGCCTACAAGGGCCCCGAGTCCGCCCGCATCGACATCACGCACTACCGGGCCCTCTCGAAGGAGGAGCTCCACAAGGTCGAGCGACGGGTCAACGAGGTCGTGCGGGAGGACCGACCGGTGAAGAGCTACTTCGAGACGCGCGGCGAGGCGGAGCGTCGGTTCGGCTTCACGCTCTACCAGGGAGGCGCCGTCCCCGGCCGCGACCTTCGGATCGTCGAGGTTCCCGACTTCGACGTCGAAGCGTGCGGCGGCACCCACTGCACGCACACGAGCGAAGTCGGAGCCATCGGTATCCTCGACGTCGAGCGGATCCAGGACGGAGTGGTTCGCTTGACCTATGTGAGCGGCGAGCGGGCGCTGGACGTCCGCGAGGAACACGAGGCGATCCTGCGAGAGGCCGCACGGCGTCTCGGGGTGCCCATGAACCAGCTCCCGGACGGAGTGGAACGGCTGCTCACCGAGGTGGAGGAATCCCGCAAGAACGCCCGGGTTCGCCGAAAGGAGGACCTGGGAGCGACGGCCCTACGACTGCTCGCCGACCCTACGTCCACGGAGGCGGTCGCGACCACGACCCTCGTCTTCGCCCAGGTCGACCTCGACCGCAACGAGATGATGGAGCTCTCCCGCCTCCTCACGAAGGACGGTGACCGGGTCGCGCTGCTCGCGAGCGAGCGGGACGGCCGTGGGACCATCTTCGTCGGCTCCACCGACCCGAAGGTCTCCGCGCAGGCGACCTTGGACGCCGCGAAGGGGGAATTCGCCGGCAAAGGCGGGGGGAATCCGTCGGCGGCCACCGCCGTGGGAGAGCCCGGTGCCCCGCTCGCGGCGGCGCTCGCAGCGGCCCGGAAAGCGGCTCGCGAAGCGGCCCGTGAAGGATAATCCGGTGTCGTCCTGTCGCTGCGAAAGCTTTACTTTGGGATTGTGCCCATGAAGGCACAGGACACGGAATGGTTCGCTGGGCTCCGCGCCCCTCGTTCCGCCCGTGCACACGGGACTTAGCATGAGTGCGAGCGAAGGGAGTACGGTCGGGGGAGTACCGCCGGAAGTCATCACCTTCCTCAGCGGGAAGGGGGGTCGGTCGCTCATCGTCAAGGGCGGCGCGGGTACGGGAAAGACGACCTTCGGGCTCGAGCTCCTCGAACGCGTCGGTCAGCCGACCCGTTCGTACTACCTTTCCACGCGGATCGGCGACGAGGCGCTTTTCCGGCAGTTCCCGTGGCTCAAGACCTCGGAGATGCGCACCCGCGTGCTCGACGCCGCGAAGCTGTTCCTCGATGCGATCCAATCGAGCGGGAAGTCCCGCGACACCGAGCTCCCCGAGGGGGAGCAGAAGAAAGTGCGGGCCGGCCGAGAGGTGCTCGCGAGCTTTGGCCAGGAGCGGGGACCTCCGACCCGGGTCGACCGTACCCATCTCACCGCGCTCCTCAAGCGGAGCCCGATGCCCGAGGTGGAGAACGTCTACCACCGCATCGAGCGCGCGCTACCGGAGAAATCGCTGCTCGTCATCGACTCTCTCGAGGGTGTGACCCACAAGTACGGACTCGAAATGGAAGAGTTCGTCATGGCCCTCCAGAAGGACCTGGTCGAGGCGTCCAGCACGGACGTCGTCATGATCCTGGAAAAGCCCGAGGCCGGCGGGATCGAGTACCTCGTCGACGGGCTCATCTCCATCCAGCGCGAAGAGCTCGACGAACGGCGGGTCCGTCACCTGCGACTCGAGAAGCTCCGGGCGACGAACATCGGCCGGGCCCGCTACGCCGTCACGCTCGACGGCGGTCGCTTCGAGGCCCTCGGAAACAACCCCGCCGCGGGTGCGGCCGCAAACGCGGGTCCATGGAAGCCGGTCGCGGACCCCGAGCGCTACTACTCGACGGGCATCCCCGATTTCGATAGGCTCCTCGGCGGCGGACTGCGGCGAGGCAGCTTCAACGCGTTCGAGGTCGACGTCAACGTCGGCGTCGACGACTACTACATGCTGTTCACGCCCACGTTCCTCAACTTCCTGACCCAAGGCCGCGGCATGATCGCCGTGCTCGCCGCGGGCGAGTCGCCCGACAAGCTGCGGGAGACCCTCATCCGGCACGTTCCGGCGAACCAGTTCGACACCCGCGTCCGGATCCCCGACTACTCCGCGAACGAAACCGAGGAACCGTACATCCTCCCGATGGGCCGCTACGGTCGGGAAGAGGCGGTCAAGGCGATGGTCGCCGCCGAACGGGCGGTCGCCGGTCCGGACCGCAAGCCGTTCCTCGAGTACACCGCCTTCGACACGTTCGAGAGCTTGATGGGCGACCAGGTCGCTATCCGGATGTACTTCCAAGGTGTCTCGCGCACGAAGCACGTCGGGAACCTCGGCATCGGTCTCCTCAAGCCGGGCCTCCTCGTGTCGAGCGAGATCCTGAACATGATGGACTCGTACTTCCGGATCATCAACATCGACAACGCGACCTGCATCTACGGGATCCGGCCGCGCACCACCATCTACGCGATCAGCCCCGACCCCGAGAAGGGCGCCCCGCACGCGACGCTGACCCCGATCGTCTAACCGCCCTTATCCGGGCAGGCCGAGCGCCAGGACCCCGACGCCGTAGAGGAACAGCGCGGGAACGATCGTCATTACGAGGTCGTCGTCCACCCACGGGTACTTCGGCCACTCGGCCGCAACGGCGAGCGGGGCGGCCGCCACGGCGAGGAGGGCCGAGTCGCCCGCCGGCCAACCACCGATGGCGGCGAGACCGATGAACGCGAGCCCCGCGTAGGCCAGGAGCGGGATCCCCACGCCGAGGAGCGGGGAGGCCCGCCTGTGGCGGAGTTCCCCGGCGACCGGGTCGACGAGCGCGGTCCCGAGCACAACCGCCGCGGCGATCGGGAGCGGGAACAGGAGCACGGCGACAACGAGCGCGACCGAGAAGAACACGAAGCTCGCCACGCGTCGCGCCTTGTACGGCCGGATCGTGGGTAGCTGGAGACCGGCCGCATGCCGGAGGACCTCGAGGACCAGCATGACCCCGAGGGCAACGAGCAGGATGTCGGCCTTGGGGGCGACGACGAAGAAATCGTTCGGGAGGGCGAAGTAGACGAGCACCGCCGCTCCCCAGGTATGCATGATCCGGCGCCAGGCCCGGTCGCCGAGCTCCTCGTCACCGCCGAGCGCTCCTCCGAGCCAGCGGCGGAAGCGGCCGTGCCGGTGCAGTCTCAGGGCCATCACGCGCCGAACCCGGACGGGAGGTATGAAGATACGGGCGCCTCCGTGGTCCGGGGACGAACGCGCTCCGCCTCTCCCGGTCGCGGGCGTCGGCGCACCGGCATAGTCTTTTGTGACCGCGACGCTCGGTAACGGTTGTGAAGGTCACCGTCCTCGTCGGGAGCAAATCCGACCTCGAGGTGGCGGAGAAGGTCCGTAGCCGTCTCACCGAGTTCCATATCCCGTGCGAGGTCCATGTCGCCTCGGCGCATCGTCAGCCGGACAAGGTCGACCGCCTCGTCCGCGACCCCGCGACGGACGTCTTCATCGCCATGGCCGGCCTCTCGGCCGCCCTTCCCGGGGTGGTCGCGGCCCGGACGTTGAAACCCGTCATCGGCGTCCCGCTGAACCGGGGGCTCGGACTCGACAGCCTGCTCTCCGTCGTGCAGATGCCTCCCGGGATCCCCGTCGCGTCGGTCGGGTTGGACGCCGCCGAAAACGCCGCACTGCTCGCCACCGCGATCCTGGCCCTCAAGTACCCGGAGCTCGAGCGCGCCCTCGAGCACTATCGAGCCCAGTGGCGCGACGAGCCCGCCACGAGCCCCGGGAGTTCGACGTGAGTGACCCGGCGGCCTTCGTCGAGGAAGCGGTCCGTCGCTTGCGGGCCGAGGTCCCGGGCCGGACGATCGTGGCGGCTTCCGGCGGAATCGATTCGACCGTCGCCGCGCTCCTCGCCCATCGAGCCCTGGGAGACCGGGCGAAGGCGATCTTCGTCGACACGGGCCTTCTTCGCGCCGGCGAGGTGGACCAGGTCGGTCGATTCTTTGCGGCGAGCCATCTCCCCTACACGGTCGTTTCGGCGGCCGACCGGTTCTTCGAGACCCTGACCGGGGTCAGCGACCCCGAGGAGAAGCGGCGGCGGATCGGAGCGGCGTTCGTCCGCGTCTTCGAGGCCGAGGCGGACCGGTTCGGATGCGACCGGTTGGTGCAGGGGACGATCGCTCCCGATTGGATCGAGAGCGGCGGAGCGCTCCGGGACACGATCAAGACCCATCACAACGTGGGCGGGATCCCGAAGGATATGCGTCTCACGTTGGTCGAGCCCCTCCGGGACCTGTACAAGGACGAAGTGCGCGCGGTCGCGCGCCACCTCGAGATCCCGGAAGCGGACCGGCAACCCTTCCCCGGCCCCGGCCTCGCCGTCCGCGTGAACGGCCCGATCACCCGGGAGCGCGTCGAACGGCTGCGCGTCGCGAACGCGATCGTCGAGGAGGAGGTCGAGCGCGCCGTCGCGGCGAAGGAGATCGCCCGGCCGTGGCAGTACTTTGCGGTGCTCCTTCCCGTCCGCACGGTCGGCGTGACGGGGGATAACCGAGTCCACGGAGAGGCGGTGAGCGTCCGCATCGTCGAGTCGATCGACGCGATGACCGCGACCGCCATGGCCGTCCCGCGCCCGGTGCTGTCGAGGATCTCCGAGAGGATCACGCGCGCGCTCGTGGGCCAGGTGGTCCGCGTCCTCTACGATGTCACGGACAAACCGCCCGCCACGATCGAGTGGGAATGACCCACCGCCCGAAGGGAATATCTATCGCAGTCCTCCTCGAGACGGGAGAGGGAGTCCCGTGACCGACCCGTCCCCCCCGACCCGACCGATGCGCACGCTCCGACTGCCCGAGGAGCTCGTCGCGGCGCTCGAAGAGCGATTCCGGGGCACCTCGTTCGATTCGGTCGACGCCTTCATCGCCTTCGTTCTCGCGCGGCTCCTCGAGGAACCGGGCCCCGCCGGCTTCAGTGAGGAGCAGGAGCGCAGTCTCAAGGAGCGGCTCCGGTCCCTCGGCTACATCGACTGAGCGCCAACGATTAAGGGCGCGCCGGTCTGGTATCCTCGTGCTCGTCTGCCCGTTCTGCGGAGCTCCCGAGACCGACCGATTCTCCGTCGAGGGGCACCGTTTCCTCGTCTTCCGCTGCCTGTTCTCCCCCGAGGTCGAAGTAGGCCTTTCGGACGAGGAGATCCGGGTACGGCTCGCGACGTTCGCCGCCCAGGGTTCGGCGTACTTCCGGGGGACCTGCGACCGCCTTCACCTCTACGTCACGAAGGGCGAGGGAGCGCGCGCGCTCGGCGCGGAGCCTACCCCTCTCGGAGCTCGGACGGACGCCTAGGCCACGCCGTACTTCCCGCCCCACCGGCGCGCCACCAACCCTCCGATCCAGAGGATCTCCGCGGCTTCTACGCTCAGAAAACTCACCCCGATCGACACGGCGAACACGACCGGTGTGATGAGCCCTCGATCGGCGAAGTAGCGGATCTCGGCGGGGTCGAGCTGCGGGTTCACAAGACGATGGCCGCTCGAGGCGTACCGCCACAGGATGTTGAGGGTCAATCCCGTAGTGAGCTGCATGACCGCAAAGAGGACGACCGCGGCCTGGGCGTCCATGTAGGCGGTGTACACCTGAAGGACGAACGGCATGACGGCGATCTCGAGGAGGATCGCCATGTTGGTCCACATGAGGACGGTGTCGTATCGTTCGATGTAGCGGAACGTCTGGTGGTGGTACGTCCACCAGACCGCGATCATCACGAACGCGAAGACGTAGCCGAGGAACGATTGGTAGTCCTGGTGGAGCCGGGCGCCCAGCTCGCCGGAAATTTGCCCGGAGCTCAGGCCCGTGGTGACGATGACCGGAACCGTCAGTCCGAGGACCAGGAGGGTCAGGGCGAACGCGAAGACCCCGTCCGTGAGCGCAAGGATCCGGCTCAGGTCCTCGCCGGGGACCTCGCTGCCCCGGTGGACGACCGCCTGCTTTTCGCGACCCTCGTGCGAGAGCCGGTCCTCGAACACGGGGTCGCGAGGAGCGAAGCGACTTTTGAACCGTATGCCGGTACGAGCGCGACGGGCCAGCGCTCAGGTGGGGGACGGAACCTCGGCGTCCGCCTCGATCTCGACCTTCATCGCCGGGTCGACGAGCGCCACCACCTGGACGAGCGTGGCGGCGGGACGTACCTCGCCGAACCGCTCGCCGAGAGCGCGTCCAATGGCGTCGAAATCCCCGATGTCGGTCACGAAGACCCGGAGGCGAACGATATCCTCCCGCCGGCTCCCGAGGGCGGTGAGCGCCCGCTCGATGTTGTCGAGGGTCTGGACCGTCTGGGCGTGCGCGTCTCCGCGACCGACGATCGACCCATCCGCCGCGGTCGCCGTCGTGCCCGAGACGTAAATGTGGTTCCCCGCCCGGATGGCTCGGCTGTAGCCGACCTTGGGTTCCCACGGTGTCCCGCTCGAGTAGCGGGTCCGGTCGTCGCCGGCGCGCTCACGCACGGGCGGCCGGTCGGACTTTTTCGAGCGCAGGATCGGTCGGCACCAGGTGTCGGGAAAGTCCGAGCTCCTCGGGCGACGCGCCGAGCGCGAGGCCGACCACCTGAGGGAGATGGAAGATGGGCATGTCGAGCACCGCGTGTACCTCCTTCGCGGCCTTGTTCTGGTAGGCGTCGAGGGAGAGGTGGCAAAGAGGGCACGGCGTCGCCATCGCGTCCGCCCCGTGCGCCTTCGCGTCGAGGATCTGGCGGCCGGCGATCGCGCTCGCCGTCGACGGTTTGACGAACTGGATCGGGAATCCGCAGCACATCACCCGACCCCGATAGTCGACGGGCGTCGCCCCGACGGCGCTGAGCAGGTCCTCGAACGCGTGCGGCTCCTCGGCGCTCTCGCTCTGCATCTCGTCGGCGGGACGGAGCAGATGGCATCCGTAGAACGCGCCGACCTTCATGCCGTGGAGCGGTCGCCGCACCTTCGCCTTCACGGCGGCGATCCCGATGTCCTCGGTGAGGACGCGCAGCAGGTGCTTCACCTGCACCGTTCCCCGGTATTCGATGCCGAGCGGTTTCAGGGCTGCCTCGACCCGGGCCTTCACCTTCGGGTCCGTCATGCGGACCTTGGCGAGGGTCAGCATACCCTGGCACGTCGAACAGATCGTGAGCATGTCGAGGCCGGCCCGCTCGGCGATCGCGAGGTTCCGGACGTTGATCGCGATGTTCAGCACCTCGTTCGCCTCGTCGACGAACCCCGAGCCGCAACAGGAGAAGTTCGGGAACTCGACCAGCTCGATCCCGAGGTTCCGGCAGACCCAGCGGGTCGCCATGTCGAGCTCCTTCCCGGATTCCTGGGCGACGCACCCGGGGTAGTAGGCGAGCTTCATGGCTCCTCCTTCGGCGGCGGGTCGAGGGCGGCGTAGATCTTCTCGAGCTCGTCCATGCCCTCGATCTTGCGGGGGCGCTTCAGGATCTCGGGCTTCTTGCGCCAGACCCGGATCCCCTGGCCGACCTGACCGAGCATGCCGGTGAGCCCCGACGTCGCTCGGACGAGCTGCATCTCGTTGAGCTGCCCCGCACCTTTCAGATTCTCCTTGAACCCGATCGCGTGCCGAGAGCCCGTCTCGGTGCCGCCCTGGGCCGCGATCGCCATCTCCTTCAGGTCGCGAATCCGCTCGGACGGTCGCACGTCCTTCGGGCACGCCTCCGTACACAGGTGGCACCGCAGGCAGAGCCACAAGCCGTTCGGCTGGATCCGGACGAGGCGGTCCTGCGTCGCGCGGTCGCGGGGGTCGACCACGAACCGGTAGAGCTTCGCGAGCGCCATCGGCCCCGGGAACTCGGCGTCCGCTTCGACCGCCGGGCACGCGGAGTAGCACGCCGCGCACGCGATGCAGCGGGGCGTCTCCTTGAAGCGGTCGACCTGGGCCGGGGTCATCGCGGTCGCCTTGCCCTCGGGCATGGGGTGGCGCGGGTCGAGCTTGAGGTGCGGCTCGATCTTGTCGTACTCCCGCCAGAACGGAGCCTGGTCGACGACGAGGTCCCGCAGTACCGGCTGATTGCGCATCGGCTCCACGACGATCCGTCCGTGTCGCTCGATCTCGGGACCGATGTGCGTTTCGCACGCGAGCCGGCTCTTCGAGTTGATCTGCATCGCGCACGAACCGCAGATCGCGCTGCGGCAGGAGTAACGGAGCGACAGCGTCGGGTCGACCTCGGCGCGGATCTTGAGGAGCGCCGTGAGCACCGGCGTGTGCGGGGTGAGGTCGAGCGTGTACCGTTGGTAGCGCGGAGAAGCGTCCTTCCCGGGCCGGTACCGGTAGATGTCGAAGGAGGCGGAGATCGTCTCGGCCGCCATCAGTACACCCGCTCCTTCGGTTCCCAGCGGGTAAATCCGACCGGCGAGTACGACAGGCTCGGACCGCTCGGCGTCTGCTGGGCGAGCGTGTGCTTCATCCATCGCGCGTCGTCCCGCTTCGGATAGTCCGAGCGCCAATGCGCTCCGCGACTCTCCGTGCGTGCCTGCGCACCGACGACGATCACCTCGGCGAGGTCGATCAGATGGCCGGTCTCGATCGCGTCGGTGAGGTTCAGGTTGAACACCTTGGATTGGTCGACGACGCGCACCTTCGAGAAGCGCTCTTTGATGGCCCGCACCCGCCGAAGTCCCTCCATCAGGTCCGCCTCGGTGCGGTAGATGCCGACGTAGCGGTCCATGGTCTTCTGGAGCTCATTTCGCAGCGTGCTCGGGTCCTCCCCGTCGGCGCGACCCATCCAGGACCGATAGGCCGCGGTGGCGGTCGCGAGGTCGCTCTCGCGCATCGACGTCGCGGGGGCGCGTTGCGCGTGCTCGGCCGCGGCGATGCCGGCCTGCTTTCCGAAAACCAACGTTTCGAGGAGCGAATTCCCCCCGAGGCGATTCGCCCCGTGAATCGAGACACACGCGGCTTCGCCGGCGGAGTAGAGGCCCGGGACGTTCGTCTCGCCCCGGATGTTCGTTCCCACTCCGCCCATCATGTAGTGCTGGGCGGGGTAGACGGGGATCGGATCGGTCACCGGGTCGATCCCGGCGAAGAGGCGACAGTAGTCGCAGATCTCCTGGAGCCGGCTCTCGACCTTCTCCTTGCCGAGGTGCATCAGCTCGAGGTGGACGTACCCGCCGTACGGTCCCTGGAATCCCCGGCCCTCGAGCACTTCGGTGACGATCGCTCGGGAGACGACATCCCGCGATGCGAGGTCGAGGACGTGCGGAGCGTACCTTGACATGAACCGCTCGCCCGAGGCGTTCTTCAAGATGCCTCCCTCGCCGCGGGCCCCTTCGGTGATCAGGATGCCGGACTCGAGGAGCGCCGTCGGATGGAATTGCACGAACTCCATGTCCTTCAGGAAGGCTCCCGCGTTGTACGCGGCGGCGACGCCATCGCCGGTGCAACTGTGCGCGTTGGTGGTCCGCCCATAAATCCGGCCCGCGGGTCCGGTCGCAATGATCACGGACTTCGCCGCGATCTCCTGGAACTCGCCGTGCTTGCGGTCGAACGCCACGACTCCCTGGACCCGCGCGTCGCGGACGACGACCCGCGTCACGTCCCATTCCTCGTAGACCGTGAACTTCTCCGTACCGAGACGTTCCCACAGTCCCTGGAGCAGCGCGAGACCGGTGCGGTCGGCAGCGTAGATCGTCCGGGGGAAACCGGCGCCTCCGAACGCCCTTCGGGCGAGCGAACCGTCCTCCGACCGGCTGAAGATCGTGCCGAAATGTTCCATCTCGACGACCGTCGGGCCGGCCTCTTTGCAGAAGAATTCGATCGCGTCCTGGTCGCCGAGGTAGTCGGAACCCTTGACCGTGTCGTAAATGTGCGTGTCGACGGAGTCCTCCGCGCCGACGGCCGCGTTGATGCCGCCCTGCGCCGCGCCCGAGTGCGACCTCAGTGGATGGAGCTTCGTGACAATGGCCACGTCCCGTCCGGCCTCGACCGCGGCGAGAGCGGCTCGCTGTCCGGCGAGTCCGGCTCCCACCACGGCGACGTCGTGACGCAACATTCGAAATCGCTGGCCCATCCGGGCGGGGCTTTAATCGGTGTCGTTCCCGGGTCCGATGCGCTCTCCCGAGGAACCCCGACTACGAGGTTGTGCGGGGTGCCTCGGTGATGCCGGCGTAATCGCCGCGTGAGCCCTTATATAGCGACCCCGGGTCCGCTCTCGCACATTCCGGTCCACCGGAGGTACGACGATGCAAACCATGGTCAGCGCGGTCGATGAGGAGCGCCTGCTCAAGGGCACCACGACAATCGGACTGGTCTGCAAGGACGGCGTCGTCCTCGCCACCGAGCGCCGCGCGACCGCCGGAAGCTTCATTTCGAACAAGCAGACCCAGAAGCTGTTCAAGATCGACGAGAACATCGGCATCACCATCGCGGGTCTGGTCGGCGACGCCCAGGTCCTGACGCGCTACCTGAAGGCGGAGGTCTCGCTCTACCGCCTCCGCCGGAGCGCCCCCCTGACCGCCGAGGGTGCGGCCACCCTGCTCGCCAACATCCTGAGCGGCAACCGCTACTACCCCTACTACGCCTGGTTGATCCTCGGCGGCGTCGACTCGAAGGGTTCGCACGTCTTCTCCGTCGACCCGGCGGGCGGTTGCATCGAGGACCGGTTCGTCTCCGTCGGCTCGGGCTCGACGATCCTCTACGGCCTTCTCGAGGAAGGGTACTCCCGCGACATGTCCACCTCCGATGGCGTGGACCTGGCCCTGCGCGGTCTCACGGCCGCGATGAAGCGCGACAGTGCGAGCGGGGACGGTTACCTCGTCCACATCATTACGCCCAAGGAATACCGAGAATTGTCCGAGGACGAAATTAATAAACGTCTGAAGGCACTCAAGATACCGCTGCCTCCCGTTCTTCCGTAAGGACCGACGGGCCCGGGCGGCCTTTGGAACCCTTTCTCCGTCAACCCCTTCCGTCAAGGATGAGTTTCGAATCGCTCATAGAGCAAACCCGGGAAGCGCTTCGCGAAGTGCTGCCGGAAACCATCGAGGTCACCGACATCGAGCTGGAAGGCCCGCACGTCGTGGTCTACACGAAACAGCTCGACGCGTTCCTCTCCGGCGGCGACTACCTGCGGCAGGTGGCCCAGCGACTCCATCGGCGGGTCGTCGTTCGTTCCGACCCGGCCACGCTCATCGACCCGAAAGAGGCCGAGAAGCTGATCCGGGAGCTCATACCGGTCGAGGCCGAGATCAGCCAGCTCTTCTTCGAGCCCGAAACGGGCGAGGTCACGATCGAGGCCGCGAGCCCGGGGGCGGCGATCGGCCGCGGGGGTTCCGTCCTCAACGACCTGAAGAAGCGGATCGGCTGGGTCCCTACGGTCGTTCGGACCCCGCCGATCCCCTCGAAGACCGTCGAGGAAGTGCGGATCCACCTTCGCAATTCGTTCGACGAACGCCGGACGTTCCTCAAGAAGGTCGGGATCCGGATCGCCCGCGACCCGCTTCCCGAGAAGTTGTGGGCCCGCAACACGGCCCTCGGCGGCTACCGGGAGGTGGGACGCAGCGCGCATCTCCTCACCACACAGAACTCGAAGGTACTGATCGACTGCGGGATCGACCCGGGGTCGGACCGAACTCCGTACTTCAACGCCCCCGAACTGCTGCCGCTCGACTCGCTGGACGCGGTGGTCGTCACGCACGCCCACCTCGACCACTGCGGTCTCGTCCCCGTGCTCCTCAAGTACGGGTACAAAGGGCCGATCTACTGCACCGCGCCGACCCGTGACCTGATGACCCTCATGCTGCTCGATGCGATCAAGGTCGTCAACCAGGAAGCGCGCCGCGGCCTCTACGACTCTTCCCACGTCCGCGACCTCGTGACGAGAACCGTACCACTGCGCTGGGGCGAGACGACCGACATCGCGCCGGACATCCGTCTCACGATGCACAACGCCGGCCACATCCTCGGCTCGTCCATCTGCCACTTCCACCTCGGAGAGGGCGACCACAACCTCGCCTACTCCGGGGACATCAAGTTCGAACGCAGCTGGCTGTTCAACCCGGCGACGAACCGCTTCCCCCGGCTCGAGACCCTGGTGCTCGAGTCGACCTACGGAGGGTACCGGAACGTGCAGCCGAGCCGCCAGCAAGCGACCGAAGATTTCAGCTCCCTCACGAACAAGATCCTCGCTCGCGGCGGCAAGCTCGTCGTCCCGGTCTTCGCGGTCGGCCGCTCCCAGGAGGTCATGCTCGTCCTCGAGGAGAAGATGCGCGAGGGGAAGATCCCGCGCGTGCCGGTCTATCTCGACGGCATGATCTTCGAGGCGACGGCCATCCACACCGCGTACCCCGAATTCCTGAACAGTCAGCTCCGCACCCAGATCTTCCAGCAGGGCGATAACCCGTTCCTCTCCGACATCTTCCACCGGATCGACTCGCAGCAGATGCGCTCCACCGTGCTCGACTCAAAAGAGCCGTCCATCATCCTCGCGACGTCCGGCATGATGAGCGGAGGGCCGGTCATGGAGTACTTCCGGGCGTGGGCGCCGGACGAGAAGAACGGGCTTTTGTTCGTCGGCTATCAGGCCGAAGGAACGTTCGGGAACCGCCTGCAGCGCGGAGTCAGCGAGGCGACGTTCCTGGACGGACCGCGCCAAGCGTCCGTCCCGGTCAAGCTCGAGATCGCCACGATCGAAGGGTTTTCGGGTCACTCGGACCGGGTCCAGCTCATGAACTACGTGGCGTCGCTCGACCCGAGGCCGCAGCGCATCATCTTGAACCACGGAGAGGAGTCGCGCATCCTGGACCTCGCCTCGAGCCTGCACAAACGCTACAACGTAGAGTCCCGCGCCCCGTTCAACCTCGAGGCGATTCGGGTCCTCTGAACGGACCCGTTCGACGATTGAAGGTTGAGCCGACTCGGGACGAAACCCTTTATAGACGCTCCAGGGTCTTTCCGGCGACCCCCGCGTGGAGGGTTCCGAATGGGACGTGCTCACCGGAGATTCTTAGTCCTCGGCCTGGACGGGGGAACGTTCGACCTCCTCGACCCCCTCATGGCCGCCGGGGAGCTCCCGTTCCTGAAGTCGCTCGTCCACCGGGGAGTGCGAGCGCCGCTGCGCTCGGTCTATCCGGCGAAGACGATCCCTGCCTGGTACTCGTTCGCCACGGGCAAGGACCCCGG
Organism: uncultured Thermoplasmata archaeon; assembly: GCA_963730815.1. Taxonomy (GTDB): domain Archaea; phylum Thermoplasmatota; class Thermoplasmata; order Lutacidiplasmatales; family UBA184; genus Lutacidiplasma. The sequence goes on along the minus strand of CAVSTD010000008.1, from coordinate 190,729 downwards.
AGAGCTCGGCATCTTCGGGTTCACGGAGCCCGACGGCGGACCGGGTCGCTCGAAACTCATCCAAACGTTCCGGCCGACCGAGGCGTTCTGGGACACGCTCTCCCGGGTCGGCGTCAAGGTCGGCGTCCTCAACTTCCCGTTCCGTTCGCCGTACCCGCTCCACGGGTTCGTGGTCCCGGGAATGTACCCGGGCCCGACGACGACGTATCCGATCGGCATCAAGGCCGAGATCCAGGATACCATCGGGGAGGAGTACCCGCCCGAGCTCCCCGTCTATCGGGACGCGACCCGATCCGAGTGGATCGCGAACGCGACGAAGGCGGTCGAACAGCGAGGGAAGGTCGCGGCGACCCTCGCTACCCGGCACCAGCCCGGATTCCTCTTCGCGCTCTTCCGGGAGACCGACCGGGTCGAGCACCAGCTCTGGTCCGAGCTGAGCCGCCCGGCGTCGGAGATCCCGGAGGACCTCTTGAACTTCTGGCGCACCGTCGACCGAGCCTGCGAGCAGGTCGACCGCGCGTTCCGCGCGGGCGGGGGCCCGGCCGTCACGCTGGTGATCTCCGACCACGGTCACGGAGCGATCCAGTCGGACTTCCTGACCAATCGCTGGCTCGCGGAGGAACGGTTCCTGGTCTTCCGCGGCGGAGCGGATGCCTCCCGCCGCAAGCTCCTCGGCCGACTCTTGCTCTACGCGCAGAAGATCGGGATGGCCCGCCGACTGATGCGCCCCCTCGTCGACTTCGTCCGGGACGGCCGACGGGCCCAGATCGCCGAGTATCTCGGCGGCGGCACCTCCTTCGAGCAGTTTTCGAAGCGGATCGATTGGCAGCGGACCGTCGCGTTCTCCTATCCCGTCCCCGAAGGGATCTACCTGAACCCCCACAACCCGAACCTGACGCCCGAGCGCCGGGATTCGATCCGAGCCGAGATCCGCCGTCGCCTCGAAGCCTACCCGGATGCCCACATCGAGGTCATGGACCCGAAGATGATCTACCGCGGTCAGAATCTCTCCCAGGCTCCGGCGCTGCTGATCCGGGTCGACGGCATGCTGACCGAACCGCGGATGGACTTTGGCTATCCGAGCGCGCTCATCCGGGAACGCCCCGACTACTTCTGCGGTACCGGCAACCACCGGATGAACGGCATCCTGATCGGCGCGGGCGACGGGATCCGGCCCGGCACGACGATCGGCACGCTCAACCTCGTGGACGTCGCGCCGACCATCCTCGAGGGCATGGGATACGACGCCCCGACCGAGATGGCGGGCCGCTCCTTCGGCGGGCGCCTGGGCCTCTCGGGCTGAACCGCGCTCTCCGCCGGAACCCTTTTCGGGGTGAGCTGGCTCCGACACGGGATGCCGGGTCGGACGGTCGACATCGTCGCGACCGGGCCTCCGCCGCTCGACCCCTACGACGGGGCCGCGAGCGCCTGGGGCCTCGCGGCCGCCCTCGCGGCCGACGGGGACGATGTCCGGGTCCTGCATCTTCCCGGGTCGGAAGCGGACGCCACCCCCGCCGGGGTGACGGGCCTGCCCGTGGAGATCCCGCTGCGCCGCCCGGGCGCCTCCGTCGAACCGGCCGAGTTCGCCACGGCCGTGAGCCGACGACTGCGTAAGGCGGTCGACCTCGTCCTGCGCGACCCGGTCGGGCTGGGTTCGCTCGGCTACCGCCGCGGTCGTCGCGGCCCACCCCTCGTGGGAGGGTTCGTTCGAGGCATGGAGCTGCGCGCGTTCGAAGGGGAGCGGCAGGGCCGGCCGGCGGCCGGGTTCGTGGACCGGCTCGATACGTGGCGCGACCGTCGGGCGGTCCGGCGCCTCGAGCGGGCAGCGCTCGACGAATCGGACCGACTCTTCTACGACGTGCCCGAGATGGCGAAATCCCTGACGGAGGAATACGGCGTCTCCGCCCGCAAGCTCATCGCGCTCCCGCCGGCGGTCCCCGCGCTCCCGGCCTTCCCCTCGCGGGCGGCCTCCCACGAAGACCTTCGGATCCCGCCCGACGTTCCCGTCGTCGTGGCTCCCGCGGCCTTCGCCGCCCCTGCGCCGAGCGGGGTGGACCGCGTGCTCGAAGCGTTCCGGCGGGTGCGTCCGTTCTTTCCCGGGGTCCGGCTCGTGGTCTGGGGCGTCCCGGCCCCGACCGACCCCGGAGTGATCGCTCTTCCGGACCGGCGGGGTCGTCGCTTTCGGATGCACTCGCGAGCGCCGACGTCGCCGTCTTCGCCCGGCGCGACCCGGGCTTCGACCCGGGCATCGTGTGCGCGGCCCGGGCCTCGATCCCGTCGATCGTCCTTCCCGGTGCCCGTCTCCCGGTCGACCCCGCGGGGGGCGTTCGCGTCGCGGTGAGCGACGACCCGGGCGACCTCGCGTCGGTGCTCGCGGAGCTGTTGGCCGACCCCGCGATGCGGCGCGAAGTCGGACGCGCGGCGACCGGGTTCGCGCAAGCGTTCCTTCCGGCGCGGGTCGCGACGGGCCTCCGTGAGGCGGTCGCCCCTCGGGCCGCCTAGCGGTCCGAATCCATCGGCTCGTCGAGCCGCCATTCCGCGAAGCCGCGACCGCCCCCGGCCCGTCGTACGGCCCGCACCACGCCGTCCCATCGGACCTCCGGTGGAATCTCCCCGGAATCGATGCGGTCGAGGACCGCCCGGAACCGCCGCCGCAGCTCCGCGAACGGGTCCGCTTCGCCCGGTCGTACCCAGGGAGCGGCCTCGCGAACCACCCGGACACCCCCCTTCCGGGTCGCCCACACGCCGACCGGTGCGGCCCGGGTGCCCTCGGTTCGGGCCGCGAGCCGCTCGGCGGCCCGTTCCGAGGGAAGGACCACCGCCACCCAATCTCCCCACGCACGTCGCTTGAGCGCCTGCACGAGCACCGCGCGGCTGTTGCTGACCTTGGCCTCGACCAAGCCGACCTCCTCTCCTCGTCGGGCCACGAGGTCGAAATAATCGCCGGAATCCGGGTTCGGGTAGACCCGGTATCCTTTTTCGGCCAGGAAGGCGGCGGCCGTGGCGACCACCTCTCGCTCGGAGATCCGGGCGGGCGTCGAAGCGGCGGACGGGCTCACGGTCCGCTCCGCAGGAACCAATGGTCGAGGCGAGTCCGAGGGACCGCGATCACGATCGGTCGGCCGTGCGGGCAGGAGTAGGCCGCCTCGGGAAGCGCGTGGAGAGCGGCGAGGACGCGGGAGAACTCCTCGGCGTCCACGACGTCCCCGGCCCGGAGCGCCGCATGGCACGCCACGGACGCCGCTCGGCGCTCTTCGAGCCCGTCGGGGAGAGTGGGACGGCCGCCCGACGCGAGCTCGTCCAGTAGCTCGACGACCGCTTCGGCCCGTACGGACCGTCCGCGATACGACGGCACGGAGCGGAGGAGGAAGGATTCGGGACCGAACGGTTCCAGCTCGAAACCCGCGGAGCGGACCGTCTCGCCGTGGGCGTTGAGGGCGCTCCGCTGAGCGCCGGTGAGGGGCAGGGGGATCGGGGCGACCAGGGTTTGGCGCTGGAGGGTTCCGCGCTGGAGGAGCTCCTCGTAGACCACCCGCTCGCTGGCGGCGTGCTGGTCGATGAGCACGAGACCTTCGTCGCTCTCGGCGACCCAGTAGAGAGCGTGGAGACAGCCGAGGAGCCGGAGACGGGGATGTCCTCCGGCCGCTGGCACCGAGGGCGGCGCTCCCACCTGGAGCGCCCCGTCAAGGGTGCGTTGAAGTCCCGGCAAGAGAGGGGGCGACACGGAGGCGGTACCCGCGGGGGATCCGGCCGCGAAGGTCGGCCGCACCGGAGCGCGGGTCGAGGCGATCTCGGCCATGTGGGGGGCGCCGATCAACGCCTCGCGCACGCGGATCCGGATCGCGTCCAGCACCTCGCGCTCCCGTGCCAATCGCACCTCGCGCTTGGTGGGGTGTACGTTCACGTCCAGACGGTCGGCTTCGACCTCGAGGTGCAGGACGCCCACGGGAAACCGGGAACGGGGAAGGTAATCGCCGAATGCCGACGCGCACGGCCTGGGCGATCGGCCGGGAGGTGATCGCCCGGCCGTTCACGGCCAGGAAAAGTCCGCGCGAGGTCGCGACGGCGGTGTCCGGACGACCGAGCGCCCCGAAGAGACGTCCTCCCGGGATCTCCGCGTTCAGCTCGAAGGAGGAGGTCAGGAAACCGGGCCCGAGGACCCGTGCTGCGGCGTCCTTCAAACCGTGGGCCGACGGGTAGGTCGCGACCTCGCGCCCCTCGGATTCTACTCGCAGTGCGACCTGGGGTCGGGCGAGATAGAGCCGCTCGACCGTCTGGAACACCTCCACCTGTTCGGCGGGTGGGCTCTTGAGAAACTTACGACGGGCCGGCGTGTTGAAGAAGAGGTCCTCCACCTCGACCGTCGTCCCGGGGGCCCTCGCGGCCGAGAAGCGACCTACGACCGCGCCGCCCACCACCGAGATCCCCTCGGCGAGCTCCCGCTCGGGAGGGCGGGAGAGAAGTCGGAAACGGGACACGGAGGCGATCGCCGCGAGCGCTTCCCCTCGAAACCCGAGCGTCCCGATTCGCTCGACGGGCCCTTCGGGCTCGAGCTTGCTCGTCGCGTGGCGTTCGACGGCGAGCTCGAGCTCGTCGGCCGGGATCCCGGACCCGTCGTCGGCGACCTCCACCCGCTCGAGCCCTCCGCCGAGCAGTCGGACCGTGACGGTCGAGGCGTTCGCGTCGACCGAGTTTTCCACCAGTTCCTTGACGACCGAGGCGGGTCGTTCGACGACCTCGCCGGCCGCGATCCGCTCGACGGTTTCGCTCGAGAGCCGTCGGATCGGCCGGCGGCTAGGAGTCGGGACTGCGGTCACCGCACCTCTTCCTCCGGGTCGCGGTCGTGCGAGGCCCGTTGCTTGAGGTCCCGCAGCTTGCGCCGCGCCTCGCCCGGGGCGAGCTGGTCGAGGTCGAGTCGACGAAGTTCGTCGAGCACCGGGTGTTCCGGAGCTCCCTCCGACAGGAGAACGGCCTGGGTGTAGCGGGGTCCCTTTCGACGTGCCCCCTTCCCCGAAGGAGGCACGACGCTTTCGCTCTCGAGCCGGTGCAGGAGACGTTCGGCTTCCTCGAGAACCCCTTCCGGTACCGCCGGCCAAACGGGCGACATGGACCCCGTAGCTTCGGTCGGTCGCTCCGGGGACGAGTCGATGGAGGAAGACGATCCCTTCGGGTCCCTCCCGGACCGCAAAGTGGGCGTTCTGGGCCGCTGAGAGCCCGCGCACGAGGTCGGTGAGTTGATGATAGTGGGTCGCGAGGAGGCTGCGCGCCCGCGTCGAGTCGTGAATGTGCCGCAGCGTCGCCCAGGCGATCGCGAGACCGTCGAACGTGCTCGTTCCCCGTCCGACCTCATCGAGGAGGATCAGGGAGCGGTCGTCGGCGGCCCGAAGGATCTCCGCGACTTCGCTCATCTCGACCATGAAGCTCGACTTGCCGCGTCCGATCTCGTCCGTGAAGCCCATCCGGGTGAACAGCTGCGTGACGAGCCCCACGCGCGCGAACTTCGCGGGAACGAACGAGCCCGCCTGAGCGAGAACGACCAGGAGTCCGACCTGGCGCATGTAGGTCGATTTCCCCGACATGTTGGGCCCGGTCAGGATCAGCATGCGCCGCGCGTCCGGCTCGAGGTCCGTGTCGTTCGGCACGAACGCTTCGCCGAGCAGTCGGTCGAGGACCGGATGGCGACCGTCCCGGACGACGAGGACGGAAGATTCGTCCACCGTGGGCCGCACGTAGCCTCTCGTTTGCGCGAGATGCGCGAAGGTGACGAGGGCGTCGAGCTCGCCTACCGCGCGGCCGACCCGATGGACGGCCGGGACGTGGCGCTCCACGGCGTCGAGCAACTCCTCCCAACGGGCGGCCTCGGCCGTCCGGACCCCTTCGCGAGCTTCGAGAATCCTCCGTTCGATCTCCTCGAGCCGGTCCGAGGTGAATCGTTCGGCCTGGGCGACGGTCTGGCGGCGGCGGAAGTGGGGCGGGACCCGGGCCAGATGAGGCTTCGTGACCTCGATGTAGTAACCGAAGACCTGGTTGTATCCCACCTTGAGCGTCCGGATCCCCGTCGCTTCCTGCTCGGCGCTTTCGAGCGCGCTCATCTCGGTGAGGGCGCTTCTCTCCGCCTCGCGCCACCGGTCCACTTCGGGCGCATGACCGAGCCGGAAGAGCTCCTCCGAATCCTCCGTCGGAGAGGCACTTTCCGGAAGGGCGTTGCGCAGAAGCTCGACCAACCCCGGTGGGGCGGCGAGCTCGCGAACAAGCGCGGCGAGGCGCGCGGAGGTTTCCGAGTCGCGGAGAGCCCGCCCCAGCGATTCGGAGGTTTCGAGGCCCGCCCGAAGGGCGATCAGCTCGCTCGGCCGGACCCGACGCCCCGCGACGCGAGCCGCGATGCGGGAAAGGTCCGGGACCGATCGGAGACGGGTTCGCCAACCCTCGAGGGTCGCGCCCCGCTCGACGAGCGTTTGCACCGCGTCTTGGCGCACCTGAATCGCCTCGACATCGGCGAGCGGGTTGGTCAGCCAGAACGAGAGGGTTCGACGCCCGGGCGCCGTCACCGTCTCGTCCCAGGTACCGAGGAGCGTCACACCCTTCGCGTCGTCCGGGTTCATCGGCCGGTTGATCTCGAGATGCCGCAAGGTCTTCGCATCGAGAACGAGACGTCGGCCGCCCGAGCCGCGGTCGACCAGACCGAGGGACGGGAGCAAACGGGGTTGGGTCACCTTCAGATAGGCGGCCAGTCGACGGTCGGCCTCCCGAATCTCGTCCGCGACCCCCGGCTCGCTCCGAAGGGCCGTGGGCATCTCTCCCTCCGCGAGTTGGGACGCGGACGCTTCGAGTCGCGCCGAGGGAAACTCCCGACGCAGCGCGGTCAGCAGCAACGGGCCGACGGTCCCTTCCGCCGAGCTCCAGAGGATCTCGCGGGGATGGAATGCGGCCAGGGTGGACACGATGCCCTCCGGACCGGGACCATCGGCAGAGCCGTGGTACCATTCCCCCGTCGTGATGTCGACGGCGGCGTAGGCGCCGAGGTTCGGAGTTCGGCTGACCACGCTCACGAGGAAGTTGTGGTCGGGGCCTCCGAGGATCCGGTCCTCCACGACGGTGCCCGGGGTAACGACTCGCGTCACCTCGCGCCGGACCAAGCCCTTCGCGAATCGAGCCTCCTCGACCTGGTCGCAGATCGCGACTTTGTACCCTTTCCGGACGAGCCGACCCAGGTACGTCTCCACCGAGTGGTGAGGAACGCCCGCCATCGGAGTGCGGACCCCGACCGCGTCCGCGGAGCGGGCCGTCAAGACGACGTCGAGCTCGCGCGCGAGGAGTCGCGCATCGTCCCCGAACGTCTCGTAAAAATCCCCGACGCGGAAGAGCACGAGGTGGCCCGGGTATCGGGCCTTCACGCCCTCGTACTGCTCGAGGAGCGGGGTGAGGGACGACGATTCGGGCATCGGGCGCGCTCTCGAGCGGGGGCGGGATAATAATCCCACTGGGAGGGGAACGAACGCTGAGGGGGAGATTTGAACTCCCGTGGCGGAACCGCCACCAGCTTTCAAGGCTGGCGCCTTGCCGGGCTAGGCTACCTCAGCGCATCGGGCAGAGCGGGCCCGGGTGGAATAAACTCTCCCTTCGCGAGGGGCCCGAGGCGGTGGAGTGCAGGCGCCGGGACGTTCGCGCCGGACCGAAAGGTCCCGCGTTTCGAACCCGGGTGGTCAGCTTGGAAGGCTGACATCCTACCGCTAGATTACACCTGCACGGCCGCCGTCGGACCGCGGGCGCGACCGTCCGGCGTGGTTAATGCTTTTGTGATGGAGGATGGGCCGCCGGGGCCGAGAGCTCGAGGAGCGCGACCCGTTCGAGAACGAGTCCCTCCCAACCCGACGAGGGCACGACGTTGCGTTCGGCCGCTTCGATCCCGAGCCGCTCGAGGAGCGCCTCGTCGACCGGTCGTGGGTACGCGCTCGGGTCGAGCGTCAGCTCGAAACGCCCCAGGAGAGTGGTCGGGTCTTGGGACCGCTCGGTGACGAGGACGAACTGCTCGGTCGCATCGGAGACGCCGACCTTGGCGAGCGCCCGGGGAAGCTGGTCGTCGCCGGCGACATAGAGCGCGAATTCCGCGCCGCGATCCCTCAGGCGCGTCTCGCCGCGTCCTCGCGCTCGACCGAGGTGAGCCCAGGCGGAGAGAAGATGTCGCTCGCCCGCCACGGCTTGGGCATCGAAGAGCGCGACGAGCGCCGGGGATTCCTTGGCGATCACGCGGAGCGTTCGGATGATCGTCGGCGTCGTCGGGTTTCCGGCGCGAGCGCGTCGGGCTCCCACGGCCCGTATCGGACGTTCCTCGGGAGGGGGAAGGGGTACCATCGTCGCGAGGTCACTCCCGCATGAACTTGAGGAACTCATCGAGGGTCCGGGGCTGGAGCGTGTAGTTCTCGGCCCGTTCGCGGCCGATCGTGGAGGTGGGGGTAGTGCCGTAGTCGTGGCCCGGCAGCACGATCAGCGCGTCGTCGAGCGTCAGGAGCCGGTGCTGGAGGCTGTCGTAGAGCTCCGCGGGGCTACCGCCCGGAAGGTCGGTGCGGCCGCACTCCCCGACGAACAGGGTGTCTCCCGTAGCGACGTTCCCTTCGAACACGTAGAGCACGCTGTCCTTCGTGTGCCCCGGAGTGTGGACCACGTGGAATCGGAGTCGTCCGGCGCTGACCGCGTCCCCGTCCGAGACCGAGACGTCCTGGTTGATCGGAGCGACGCGGTGCGCGACGACCTTCGCTCCGGTCCGCTCCTTCACCTCTTGATTTCCGGCGATGTGGTCGGGGTGGCTATGGGTGTTGAGGATGTAGCGCACCTTGACGCGCCGTTGGTCGATCGCTTCGAGGACCGGGTCGATCCCGAAGGACGGGTCGATGACGACACCCTCTCCGCCGGCCTCCTCGGCGACGAGGTAGGTGAAGTTCAGATACGGTCCGATGCGAAATTGGTCGAGGAGCACGCGCCGTTGAGAAGGGCTCCGTATTTGACCCTGGGGGAGCGACCTACGCGCCGCCCGGTTCCGCCGCGGTAGTTCGTCGCCCCGTCACCGCGTCGAGGACGACCCGGCCCTGGGTACCCTCGGCATACCAGTGGGGTACGTAGAGCAGAACGAACGGTCCGAGCCGAATGTCGTCGGACGTCGGAGGAACCCGACGCGTCTCGATGACGAGCGCACCTTGGTGCTGCTCGGTATGGTCGATATGGACGGTGTGGTGTCGCCGGATGGCATCGAGAGCGAGGGGGGCGACCTGGGATTCCTCCAGCTGGGGAGTGAGACGCTGGTGCGGCTCCGTGAGGTCCCCGATCAGTTCTCGCTCCTCGTCTCCCCAGATCTCCGCGCGGCGCGTCACGGCGTTCACGGCGACGAGGTTGCGGACCACCGTGCCGTGACCTCCGTCGGGCGCCGCGGGGCGAACTCGATAGGCCGCGACGAAGAATGGGACGAGTCGGAGCGTGTAGCGGGGTCCGTCCACGCCCGCGAGCGTTTCCGCTTCCGACCGGCCGATCCGAGGTCGCACGGTCCGCTCGCGGTCGGGGGCGATCGCGAACGGGGGTTCGAGCGGCGCCGCCGAGTCCGCGTCCACCGGGGAGAGCTCGGCCTCGGCCGGTGGTAGCAGGAGAAGTTCGCCCAGACCCGGGCCGAGAGTGGAGGGGTCGAGGACCTCGATTCCGCGGTCCGCCGCGAGGGCGCGAGCGGCCTCTCCAGGCTCGTCGTCGAAGACGATCGTCCGGCGGACGCTGTCGGCGGGGAAGAGCGACTCCACGTCCGCCGGCGAGCGCGCCGACGTGAGAACCACGACCGCCCGGCGGTCCCGGCTTCGAACAGCGATCAACGTGTCGGGTCGGACGTCGAGGTGGTAGCCGGCGGCCTCGAGGAGTTTCCCGAGGACCGAGCCGGACGTTCCCCCTCGGGTCATGAGTCGAGGACGCGCGACCGGGATTATCTGGCTTCCGCTGCTCCGGCAAGGGATGCTGCGACAATTTCCACGCCGCGCGTGGTCGCCGCCGAAAAACAGCTAATGCCCCTCCGCTCCTAGGGGGAGCCGTGGGTCGTTACTGGATCGGTTGCTCCGGCTGGGTGTACGACGATTGGGTCGGCCCGTTCTACCCTGCCGGCATCGCTCCGGGGGATTTTCTCACTTGTTACTCGCGCGTGTTCCGTGTCGTGGAGGTCGATTCGAGTTTCTATCGCGCGCCGCCCCCTTTCCTCGTCCGTCGCTGGGCCGAGAGGACGCCCGACGGGTTCCGATTCGCTCTCAAGGTGCCTCGGGAGGTAACCCACGGATCGTCCCCCACGGCGATCCACGACGTGCTCGATCCCTTCCTCTCGAATTTGGAACCCTTGCGCTCCCGCCGGAAACTCGGGCCCGTGGTCCTGCAGTTTCCGCCGTCCTTTCGCGCGGGGAACGGACGAGCCCGACTCGACCTCCTGCTCGACGCGGTACCGCGCGAGTACGCTCTGGCGGTCGAACTCCGTCATCCGTCGTGGTGGACGGACAGCACGCGGTCGCTGCTCGAGCGTCGCGGGGCGGCTCTCGTGTGGTCCGTCGTCCCCGAGACGCGCCCGCCTCCCTGGGCCACGGGGGACTTCCTGTACGCCCGGTTCATCGGCGACCGTGCCCTCACGCGGTTCGACCGCATCCAGAGGGACTCCCGGCCGGAGATCGTCGCGATGAAGAAGCACTTCGAGGACGAGGGTCGCGCGGTCGACTCCGTCTTCGCGTTCGCCAACAACCATTTCATGGGATTCGGTCCGGGGACGGCGGCCGTGGTTGCGGAAGTACTCGGGGAGCCTCCGCTCGACCTGGCAGCGGCGGGCCGCGCGCCCGGTCAAAGCCGTCTCGACCCCGGGCCCGACGAGCAGTAGGGACCGGTCCGGTTCCGGTTCGGGGCCGATCTTCGTCCGCCCACCGGCGAAGCCGTGGGAGCACACAACGTTCAATAGATGAGCCCGTTCTCTCGCGGCATCGGCGACGGGACGTCCATGGACATCGAGATTCCTCGTCCGAAGCCCTCCAACGCCCCATCGCGATGGCTCGCGATGCAGGGCGCCCAGAGCATGATGGCCCTCGCGAACTGGCCCAGCTATTGGATGGCCCGGTTCCTCGGCCGGGGCTCGAGCTCCCTGCGCTTTCGTCAAGGGTTCTCGTTCCCGAAGCCCACCCCGAATGAGGCGGGAACGCTCCTCCTTCTAGGGGCCCACGGGGTGAAGTTCTCCGACGCGCCCGACCCGGTGCGATTGACCTGGGGACTGGATTCCCGCGATCGGATCATCACGACTCCGACGGGCATCCGGTTCCACCTACCTTCGATCGATGGGCTCGTCCTGGCGGAGACGTACCTCTATGACATCCACTTCTGCGGTGCGGACCTGCACGGAAAGACCGTGGTCGATGTCGGGGCCAATGTCGGCGACACGGCCCTGTATTTTGCGGAGCGGGGGGCGGAAGTCCTGGCCTTCGAGCCCGACCCGATGAACTTCCAAGGACTCCTCGCCAACCTCGAACTCAATCCAAGCCTGCGACCTCGGGTTCATCCGTTTCCCTTCGCCGTGGGGACGGACGGAGAGGTCGCATTTCACGTGGGCCTGGGAGGCGGCAGCGGCATGTACGAATCTGCCGGCACCGTCCGCTCGGTGAAGTCGGTCAGCCTGGAGACCCTTCTCAAGGGAAGGGACCGTGTCTATCTGCTGAAGTCGGATTGCAAAGGCGCGGAGTACGAGCTGGCTCGCCAGCCCGCGATGCGCCGGTTCGACCACCTCGCGATCGAGTACTACTGGATCTCACCGGGACTTCCCCCGGGAGAAGCCCCGCTGACCCTGCTGCTCGAGAGAGTGCGCGAACTGGGGTTCGGGCGTTGGAGAGCCTTCAAGCACAACTCCACGCCGCTCCCGCTCAGCCAGCACGGAATCCTCGAAGCCGATTTCGACCCGGCGGGGCTCGCTCCCCGTCCTGGGTCCGACGGAAGTACCTCGGAACGCCAGGGAAGCTAGCCGACGATCTTTCACGGTACTATCGCTTCCCGCCGGGCTCGACATCCCGAGGACAATCTATTTGAGTCCCACCGGGGTCCAAACCCCTCGTAGATGGGCGAGGCCATCACCCTGCGGGTTGCCGAAGCGTTCCAGCAGGACATCGGCTTGGGTACGGCCCGCCTCGACGTACAAACGCGACAACGGCTCAAGGTCGGCCTCGGCGACATCATCGAGGTACGGGGCCGAAAACCCACCCCCGCGGTGGTGAGCCGGGCCCAGCAGGAGGACGAAGGTAAGGGTCTCGTCCGGATCGAAGCGGTGGTCCGCCGCAACGCCGGGGTCAGCATCGGAGACCGAGTCTCGGTCCAGCGGGTCGATTGTCCGAACGCCGATGCCATCACGATCGCTCCGATCTATGCGGGGTCCGCGCGCATGGACCTAGGACCGGGTCTCGAGAGCTTCGTCGCGAAGGCGCTCGCTCGCCGGCCGTTCATCCGCGGGGACGTCTTCGTGATCCCCGGGGTCTTTCTGATGGGAGGCTCCCTCCCGTTCATGGTGGTCTCCACCCAGCCCAAGGGGATCGTCCAGGTCGCTCCGTCCTCGCTGATCACGATCAAGGAGGAGACGGTCAGCGAGACCGAAGTCGCCGCACCTCGGGTTTCCTACGAAGACATCGGCGGCCTCAAGGAGAAACTCGGCCGCGTTCGGGAAATGATCGAGCTTCCGCTGAAGCACCCGGAACTGTTCGACCGCCTCGCGATCACTCCCCCGAAGGGGGTGCTGCTCTACGGTCCGCCCGGGACCGGGAAGACGCTGATCGCGAAGGCCGTCGCCAATGAGGCGGGTGCCCACTTCATCGGGATCCAGGGCCCCGAGATCATCTCGAAGTACTACGGGGAGAGCGAAAAGGAACTTCGCGAGAAGTTCGAGGAGGCGGAGAAGAACGCTCCCAGCGTGATCTTCATCGACGAGCTCGATTCGATCGCGCCCCGCCGGGACGAGGTCGTCGGCGAGGTCGAACGCCGGGTCGTCGCGCAGCTCCTGACGCTGATGGACGGACTCTCCGGCCGCGGGAACGTCATCGTCATCGCCGCCACGAACCGCGAGGAGGCGATCGACCCGGCGCTCCGCCGACCGGGCCGGTTCGACCGGGAAATCGAGATCGGTGTTCCGACGCAGGAAGGTCGACTCGAGATCCTCCAGATTCATACTCGAGGAATGCCGATCGAGGGAACCGACAAGGACCGCGAGAAGATCCTGAAGGTCCTATCGGCGCAGAGCCACGGGTTCGTCGGCGCCGACCTGTCGTCGCTCGCCCGCGAGGCCGCGATGCGAGCGCTGCGCCGCTACCTTCCCGAGATCGACTTCGACCAACCGATCCCGCTCTCGCTGCTCGAGCGGATGAAGGTCACCGAACACGATTTCCGTGAGGCGCTGAAGCAGATCGAACCGTCGAGCTTGCGGGACGTGGCGGTCGAGGTCCCGACCACGCACTGGGAGGAGGTAGGGGGCGTCGAGCGGGTCCGAAAGATCCTCGAGGAATCCGTCGAGCTTCCGTTCAAGAACCCGCAGGTCTACCGCCACATTGGGATCGAACCGCCGCGCGGGATCCTGCTCTACGGACCGCCGGGCGTCGGAAAGACTCTTCTCGCGAAGGCCGCAGCCACGGAGAGCCAAGCGAACTTCATTTCGGTGAAGGGCCCCGAGGTGATGAGCAAGTGGGTCGGGGAGAGCGAGAAGGCGATCCGGATGATCTTCAAGAAGGCGCGACAGGCGTCTCCGTCGATCGTCTTCATCGACGAGATCGATTCCATCGCTCCGCGCCGGGGGTTGCAAACGTCGAGCGGAGTGACCGAGCGAATCGTGAACCAGCTCCTCACCTCCATCGACGGCCTCGAATCCCTCGAGCGTGTCCTCGTGATCGCGGCGACCAACCGGCCCGACATCGTGGACGAGGCGCTCCTGAGGACGGGTCGGTTCGACCGCTTGCTGTACGTCGAGCCCCCGACCGTGGCCGGTCGGCTCGAGATCCTGAAGGTCCATACGCGTGCGATGCCGCTCGCGGAGGACGTCGACCTCGATGCCCTCGCCACGAAGACCGAGGGCTACGTCGGAAGCGATATCGCGGCGCTGTGCCGGGAAGCCGGGCTCACCGCGATCCGAGAGAATCTCAAGGCTTCCAAAGTGACCCGAGCTCACTTCGAGACCGCGTTGAAGCAGGTCCGGCCCTCGATCGACGCGGAGGGTCTCAAGTTCTACGAGGATTTCGAACGCCACCTGCTGCGCGAACGCGTAGGGCGGCGCCGGGACGAGCCGGTCGAGGCCATCTACCGCTAGAGGTTCTCCCCGACGAACCGCCTGTCCGCTCCGTAAAGCAAGCTATAAGTAGCGGGGCCAAGTTCGGCGCGCCGCCTCCGATAGGGGGCGGCCAAACGGGAGAAGTGAAACAGTTGGTTCGACAATGGTACCGCGCCGCCCTGTGGGCCCTGGTACTGGTCACGCTGGTGACGAGTTCACTGGTCGCGATCGCTGGGGCGCAGGCCGGATCGCCAGCGAACTACACGCTGACGGGCTACGTGGAGCAGCCGGGGGGGTCCCCGGTAAAGGCCGGCGCGCAAGTCGACCTCGTCTCCCGGGCCACGGGCCAGGTCTTCTCGACCACGATCACGGGTGCCGGCGGCCAGTTCACGTTCACGACGGCGAGCACCGGCGGAGCTCTGACGCCCGGCTATTGGGGCGTCTGGGTCCCGCCGCAGGGCAACGTCAGCATCCCGAGCTGCAATCCGACGAGGCCCTACCAGTGCGCCATCCTCCCGCAGAGCCAGAATCCGGTCTTCGCGTTCGAGAACGCCACCGCGCTCACCACTTCGAACTACCCCGTCGTCCTTACCGGCGTCTCCGTCCTGCCCTACACGGGGAAGATCACGGGCACGGTAAGCTCGGGAGCCACGCCCGAGCCGGGAGCGCAGGTCTCGCTCCTCGACCCCTCGTACAACGGGCTCGTTCTCGTGAATAATACGACGGCCGCGAGCGGCGCGTTCTCCCTCAGCGTCCCGCTCTCCGTCGCGCCGTTCTCGAACTGGGTCCTTCGGACGACGCTCCCCGGACCGACGGTCCTCTACAACTTCACGCAGGCCGTGGTCCCGACGCGCACGCCCGTCGTCATCAATCCCGACATTCAGAACTACCTCGTTTCGGGCTACGTCAACCTGCGCTCGAACCCGTCGGCCCACGTTCCGACTGCCGGGAACGTCACCCTGTTCGACCCGTCGAACGGCTATCTCTACACGAGCGGCACCCCGGTCGGGGGCTTCTACTCCGCGGGAACGTATCCGCTCAACTTCGTGAGCGGGTCTCAGACCTTCGACGTCGCCCTCTCGTCGATCGGCTACGGGACCGTCTGGTATCCTCTCAGCGTCTCGAGCCCGACACCCGTCCAGCAGAACGTACTCGTGTCCCCACTCGCGTCGAACCAGCTCGGCAGCTACCAGACGACCCTCAACTTCTCGGGGATCAACGTCGCTTCGGGCTCCGGCAACCTCGCGGTCAAGACCGTCGCCACCCTCGGCAACGACACGGTCGTGCCGAATCTTCCGAACGCGACCGTCGGTCAACTGTGGGCCCAACTCGGCCTGGATTTCGATAACTCGATCGCCCTGTCGACCGCGTCGCTTCCGACGGTAGCGAGCTGGGTCAATTCCACGGGACCGTTCTTCCCGGCGGTGCAGGCCCAAACCAGCGTCAACGGTACCGGATTCCGCGGACCCGCCGCGCCGGAGACGCTCGCGAGCTGGTCGTCCACCTGCTCGGGCTCGTGCGGCCTCTCCACGGGAGGGAGCCTGACCTACCAGTGGTCGGAGAGCTACGGGCTCAATGGGACGGTCCCGACGAATTCCTCGACGTACCGGATCGCGTTCGGCTTCGCGCACCCGGTGTCGAGCTCGGACGTGTACAACTACACCCTCGTGCTGCCGACCGGCTATGTGCTCGCGGCCGGTACGCAAGCCCCCTCGGGCACGCGACTCGCACCCGCCGGGCCCGGCGGGACCTGGACGAGCTTCACGCTCCAGTCGCTCCCGAGCAGCGCACTCGTCGGCAGCGCTTCGTTCTCGATCGTGAAGTACTCGGCCCTCACCGCGATCGTGAACGCCTCGGTGTCGAACTTCGCGTTCTCGAACCAGAACGTCCTCAACAGCACGAACGGAAACTACACCGTCGAAGTGGGGCTCGGCCAGAACGTGACGTTCAGCGCGCTCAACTCCCTCTACCCCTCGGGGACCAACGGGACATCGTTCGCGTGGACCTTCGGGGACGGCGGGTCGTCCAGTTCGGGCTCGGCGACCGCGAACCACACCTACTCGACCGCGAGCGGCTCGACCCCGCTCAATGGCCAGCTCACGGTGACGAGCTCGGGAGGACTGGTCGACTCTACGACGTTCCACGTCTGGGTCGCCGAAGGACCGGTCGTCGCGGTGATCACCGCGAATTCGACCGCCGCCCAGAATAAGACCGCCGGGTCGACGCCGTATGTGTTCATCAACTGGGGCACCACGCTCAACTTCAACGCGAACCAGAGCACCGCGCAGGTGAGCCCGACCGCCACGGTACAGGCCGTCCGGTCCGTCGCGTCGTTCGCGCTGGTCTCCTCGCACGGCTTCAAGCAGACCGCGAACTTCTCGGTCGGACAGAACGCCAATTTCGGGGCGCCCTTCACCGTCACCTTCCTCGGGGCCGGCAGCTACCTCAGCTCCGGCACGGTCGGTGGGACGGCGGTGCCGTTCCTCGGTTGGCAGTACAACCTTACCCTGACCGTCTGGTCGGGAACGGGACAGACCGCGAAGACCACGCTCGTCATCCTCGTGAACGACACGCAGAAGCCGGTTTCGGCCTTCCTGATACTGAACTCCGCGGGCGCCGCAATCAAGAACGGCGGGGTCGTCGCCGGGACCAACCTGAGCGCGAACGTTCTGCTGAACGGGGCGAACGCGACCGACCCGCACAACGGTTCGATCGTGAAGTACTACTGGCTCGTCACGAACTCCGGTAACTCGCAGGTCCACTTGGGCTACAACGTCACGACCGTGAAGCCCTACCCGGCGCCCTGGCTGACCGCCTCGACGACCTGGTACACGGTCAACCTGACCGTCTGGGACCGCAACGGGAACTCCGCCTACACGAAACAGCAACTGTCGGTCTCGCAGAACACGACGACCACCCCCATCGTGGAAGCCAACAACATCACCGGACCGACCAGCTTGACGGACGGCTCCTCGGCGACCTTCTGGGTGAACATCACGATCGGTGGCGGCTCGAAGTCGGTCGCCGACGACGTCTCGGTCGCGTGGTATCTCCAATCCCCGAGCGGGAGCAGCAAGCAGATCCCGATCGCCGGAGCCCCGGCGTCGGTGAAGTGGTACAACTACATCTCGCCCGGTAATGTGAACTCGACCTCGTTCGCCTCGGGAACGCTCGCGACCCTCGCGTTCAACGCGACGGTACGCGCGGTGATCACGTGGACCCCGGTGCTTACCGGGAACTACATCCTCTACGCCAACGTGAGCGCGTCGAACACGTTCGCGGGCAACTACAAGAGCCTGCCCAACGTCCAGCAGCTCTCCATCTCGATCTCGCCGAATCCCACGACGCAGCTGCTCGAGTACGTCGCGATCGGAGTCGCGGTCGTGGTCGTCCTCTTCCTGATCGTCCTCTGGTACCGCCGACGCTCGCGCCGGGGCCAGGTGAAGAGCGGGACCGGCCGCTCCGGACTCGAGCGTCCGAAGCGCCCCGCGGACGACGAAGACGACGAGGACGAGGACAAGTAGGGTACCCACGAGGAGTCGCGCTCTCGGACCCCCGGGAGCGGCCCACCAACCCCTTCCTTCCCCTTTCTAACTGAAACGTTCGTAGGCCCGCCCCGATCGGATTTCTCCCGAGGCGTCGACGCGGCGCGGGCGTCCCGAAGGCTCAGCCGTACGGCCCGACCTCGTCCAAGAGGTCGACGTGGGTGAGCAGCATGCGCCGGCAGCAGTAGCGGTTGAGACCGAGCGCATCGAGCACGGCGCCGGCCGGCTCTCCGCGCGCGGTCCGCTCGCGATACTCGTCCCAGTGCTGGCCGATCACGGCCCCGCAGGTGAAGCAACGGACCGGTACCATCATCGTCATGGGAATCCTCCTTGAATCTCAGCGGTACGACTTCTGCCGACGCTTGCGGGCCCCGCGGCCGCCGGGTCGCTTCGGCAGCTTGCGGCGCGGGTCGTTCACGAGAAGCGAGCGGTCGTAGTGTTTGAACATCTCCTTGAGCTGGTCGTCCTTGAGCCACGAGATGAGACCCCGGGCCACGGCGGTCCGAGCCGCGGACGCCTGACCGACGTACCCGCCGCCCCGGGCCTGGACCGCGATGTCGAGGTTCCTCGCGCGGTCTCCGACCATCAGCAACGGCTCCTGAACCTTCAGGCGGATCAGCTCGGGCTCGACGAGCTCGAGCGGTCGGTCGTTGAAGCGGACGCGACCCATCCCTTTGCGGACGGTCGCACGCGCGACAGCGGCCTTGCGCTTGCCGGTCGCAAGGACCACGACGGGCGCCTTCACACGCGGGCCCCCAGAAGCTTCGTGATCTCGGCGAGCGTGACGGGCGGCCGGAGCGTCGGGCGCGACTTCGCGTCCTCGAGCGTCTCGGTCTTGTGGCCCGCGTACTCCGGCGGGACCCCGATGTAGACTTCGAGGCGGCGGAAGGCGACCTTGCCTCGGGTCTGAAGGTGAGGGAGCATGCCGCGGACCGTTCGCCGGAAGATTCGGTCGGGGTACCGGGGAAAGTGAGGCCCGCTGCGGACCGAGCCGCGGGCCCGCGCCTCGGTGTAGTGGGCGATCGCTTGCGTGCGGCTGCCGGTGACGACGCTCTTCTCCGCGTTCACCACGACGATCGTCTCGCCGTTCAGGAGGCGTTTCGCGATCAAGCTCGCCGCCCGGCCGAGGACGAGGTCGCTCGCGTCGATGACCTTCGGGGACTCCGCCGGCACGTCAGGCAAGGAGCCGCACCCCCGCCCCGTCCGGCCGCGTTTTGAGGAGGTCGTGGACCGTGATCGCGACCCCGCCGGCCGCGTGGATCTTGCTACGGGCTTCCTTCGAGTAGGCGAAGGCGGCGACGGTGAGCCGCTTCGAGAGGGGTCCGTGCGCGAGGAGCTTCCCCGGCACGACGACGGTCTCTCCGGCTTCGGTCAACCGCTCGAGGTGACCGACGTTCACCGGGACCGTGCGGTGCCGGGGCTTTTCGAGCCGGTCTGCGACCGTCGCCCAGATCGGCGCCTTCGCCGAGCGCGCCGCGTGGCGCAGCTCGACGATGAGCCGAACGAGCTCGGAATTCTCCTTAGGAATGGGATGGGCCATAGGCGGGAGGCCCTCGACCCGGGTGGCTCATATAAGCATTGCCGGGACGCGACGCGCCGGAATTCCTCAACGTGGTCGCCGGGGGCCGGAGAGCGCTCGCGCGGGCTTCCACTTCCCGCGAACGGTTAAATACGCGCCCCCGCCATCGGCGCTCGAGGCCCTCGCTATGCGTAAGTTCCTCACCGAACTCCGAGGAAAGACCGTGATGACGAACGACGGCCAGATCCTGGGCATGATCGACAACTTCGTCGTCGACACGGTCACCGGCGGGATCGCCCACGTCCTCGTGACCCCGAGCGAAGACGTCGAACAGCGCCTATTTCAGAGCGACGCGTCGGGCCGGCTCGTGCTCCCTTTCAAGAGCATGCGCGCGGTCAAGGACGTCGTCGTGATGGAAATTGGGAAGTAGCGCCTCCACTCCCCCGCTCGTTTCGGTCGTCATCACCGTCCGCAACGAGGCGCAGCACATCGGTCAGCTCCTCGAGAGCCTCCTCCTCCAGGAAGGGCCGGTCGAAGTCGTCCTCGTCGACGCCGAGAGCCGCGATGGCACCCGGGAGATCGCCGAGACGTTCGCCGCGCGCCATCCGGGATTCCTCCGCATCTTCGAGCGGAAAGGGTCGCGTGGGATCGGTCGGAACGCCGGCGTCCACGAGGCCCGCGGAGAGTGGGTCGCCTTCATCGACGGCGATTGCTTCGCCGACTCACAGTGGGTCGAACGATTGCGGAACGGCTTCGCCCAGTCGGCGGTGGTCGCCGGCCGCACCCTGGTGGTGGGAAGACATCGCTACGGCCAGCTCGAACGGGTGGAGCTCCTCCAGCAGGGCTTCGACGTGACGTTCCCCTCGTGCAACTTGGCCTACCGACGCGAGCTATTCCTGCGCCTCGGCGGCTTCGACCCGCGGTTCGTCACCGCCGAGGACATCGACCTCAACATGCGGGCCGTGCAGTCCGGAGCTTCGATCGTCTACCGGCCGGAGGCCCTCGTTTACCACCACATGCGCGGAACCTTCCTTCGGTTCCTGATCCAGGCGTTCTGGAACGGCTACGGACGCAAGCAACTGACCGAGAAGCACGGGAGCCTCTGGGGGCGGTACCGGGTCCGACGGCTCATCTCCGACCAGAAAGGGGTGATGGCCTGGCTGCGGCTCACCGCCGCGCTCGCCGGCTACGCCACGCGCGTCGCGACCGGCGGGAACCTACGGCTCACGTCCGATTCCGGACAGCAAAGCCCCCGCAAAGCCCCGATCTGATCTGCACGGCCCGACCGGCCGGGCCCGCTCTAGTTGGCCTTCAGGAGGTCCGCGACCTTGACGACCTCGGCCAGGACCTTCGTCAGGTCCGCGGTCTGGTCGACGACGGCCACGAGGAGCGCCTTCTTGCCGCTGCCCACGATGATCGTCTTGGAGTCGTTCCCCTCGATCACGATCCGCTCGGGCGGGGCCCGGTTGAGCTCCGTGTTGGCGGTCGCGGCGGCTCCGAGGATGGTCGCGCACATGATCGCGAACGTTTCGGTGTAGACCCCCGCGGGCACGTCCGCGTACAGCACGAGACCGTCCCGTGAGACCAGAGCGGTCGCGATCCCGCCGATGCGGGTCTTGAGGTCCTTTACGACTGCCCCTACGTTTCCCGTCGCCATCATCTATCTGTTTCCCTCCTTACAGCTCCTCAATACGGAAGCGGCACTCGGAGGGCCCGGTGCTGGAGCACATCTCCTCAGTGCATTTAACGCGCCCCCCCTTAAAACGTTCGTAGAACTCGCGGAGCATCCCCCGGAGACGGTGGCACGTGGGGATATCGCTCGGTCCGACCTCGATCGACCCCTTCACGATCACTTCCGGCTCGGCAAAGGTGATCTCCTCGACCCAGCCGCGTTCCTTCAGGATGTGCGCGACCCGGTCGAAGTAATGCGCCCGGTCCTTGAGCGCCTCCTCGGCCATGCCCGAACCGATGACCGACCCTTCCTTGAAGAACAGACCGTGGCAGGCGTGCGACATCACGGCCTCGTAGAGCTCCTTGATCTCCCGGAGCTCCGTCTGGTCTACCTTGACCGAACGCATGGACGGGGGCGGCACCGCCGTGGTTGGTATATATGTTCTCAGTCGGAGCGCGACGCGTCGTCCGACGACTCCGCGTCGGTCGCTTCGGACTCCGGCGGGGACCCGCCCGCCGCGAGGGTCGTCTCGAGGTCGTCGAGGTTCGTCAACCGACCGGTCTGGACCTTCGGCCATGCTTCCCTACGGTCGAGCAGCACCGAGGGCATGCCGGCCCGAGCTGCGGCCCGGACATCGCTCCAGAAGAGGTCGCCCACGTAGGCGACCCGGTCGACCGAAGTGCCGATCGCTTTGGCCGCGTTCCGGAATCCCGCGCGGTCCGGAACGACCGGACCGGGGCCGTCCCCCGAGGCGAGCAACAGGGTCTCGGGAAGGCCGCATCGGTGCAGGAGCCAACGCGCCGACTCCGCTGGGAGCGGAGTCACGGTCCCCATTCGAACCTCCCGCAAGCGCAGCCGCTCGAGGACCCGAGGGACGTCCAAGTATCGCTCGACTTCGCCGGCCGGTTTGAGGAAGCGGCGGATCACCGCTTCGGTTTCCGCCGTCGGAAGGGAATGTCCGGCGACCGTCGCCAGCGTGCTCGCCAGATGGGCGCGCAGCGCCACCAGGTCGGCCGGCGGCTCCTTGCCCGTAAGGCCCTGCCAGCGACGCCGGTCCCAGACCTTGAGGGCCCGACGCACGGCCGCCTTCACACGACGCTCCCCGAGCACCGGGCCCTGCGGTTTCCAGGCCCACTGCCAGGCCACGGGCGTCTGCATCGGGACGAGGACGTCGTCGAGGTCGAACAGTACCGCGTCAACGCTGAAAGTTCCGTAGGAAAGCGTCACGGTCGGTGCCGGGTCAGGGACGTCCGGTCTTCTGGAGCTCGAGCAGGTCCTCGGTCGAGACCTTCTCGCCCTTCTTCAGGCGGGCGAGGAAATCCTCTTCCTTCGGCGGCTCGGCCTCGCCCCAGGTCTGCGGGGCCCGGCCGCCCCGGGCGGCGTAGAGGAGCTTTTCGATGTCGCGGACCTCCTCGATCGCCGCGATGTGCGCGCGGTGGGCCTCGTCGGCCTGCCCCTTGACTTCGAGCAGATGGGCCTGGACCTCGTCCGCCTGTCGTCGCAGTCCGTCCACCGATTCGTAGAGCGCGACCATCGCCTCGTGTTCGCGCTGAGCATCTTCCGCGAGCTTCCCCACAGCGGCGTGATGGTTCTCGGCCTCGGTCCGGGCTTCGGCGAACGCCTTCAGCGTTTGCTCCACCTCGGGGTCCTGACGGAGCTGCTCGTCCTGGTCCCGGATCTCGGCCTCGAGACGCTTCATCTCCTCGATGAGCCGCTTTTCCTGCTCTCCCGTGAGGGCCGTCGTCATATGGCGGAACTCGAGCTCCTTGAGCTCCTTGCGGAGGCGCCAGACCGGCACCGCGCCCGGTCGGGGCTGGCGGTTCCGCTTGACCTCCTGGACCCGGTCCCCGAGCTCCTGGAGCTTGTGGTTCCACTCCTCGCGCAGCCGCTTCTCTTCGCGGACCTGCGTGTTGAACGTATCGCGCAGTCGGCGGTGGTCCTGGGCCTCCGCGCTCTTGTCGTGCAGCTCGTCCAGGATCCGGGACCGCGTTTCCGCCGTCGCGCGCGCCTCCGCGTTCAGGCGGTCGCGCTTCGCACGGGACTCGTCCGCTTTCGCGTTGGATTCCGCACGTTTTCGTTCCAGCTCTTCAATCGCGTCGGTCAAGGCCACCGCTCCGCCGTGGGAACTGATCCCCGGTCGGGGAGAGTTTCGACAGGAGAGCTCGATATAAAGACTTCCGCGCAGGGCAAATCGAGAGTTTCTCCTGCCGCGTCAGTCTAATAACCGCGACCCTCGATGAATCGCGTCGTGGACGAGGTGGGCCGCATCTACGGCGACGTGGGACTGGGGCAGTTTCACATCAGTCTTTTGCAGCCGGTCGAGCGGGGCGATTACCTCACGGTCGAGGACGAGCTCCACGGCAAGGTCCTCTGCCAGCTCGACGACCTGAAGCGCAAGAGCGACCTCGGGCTCGAAGCCGCGGGCCTCCTCAAGCCGACGGAGGAGACCTCGATCCACGAGAACCTCCTCGGCGTCGCCCGGATCATCGGATACCGCGACGCCCAGGGGCTCGTCAAGCTCCCCACCATTCCGTTCCGACCGGGGGCGCACGTCTACCGAGCCGAGGACCCTCTCATCGCGGAGGTGCTCGGCCTCAAGCATCGGCCGAACTCGGGCGCGTACGTCGGACTGCTCCGGAACCATTCGATCCATGTCGAGCTCGACATCAACGCGCTCGTCCAGCGGCACGTGAGCGTGCTCGCGAAGACCGGCGGCGGGAAGAGCTACTTGCTCGGCGTTCTGATCGAGGAACTGCTGCGTCACCACGTGACGTGCGTGATCATCGACCCCCACGGGGAGTACGGCTCGCTGCGCTTCTCCGCCGAGCCGAACGGCGTCCACGCACGCTTCGGGGTCTCCGCTCAGGGGTTCGCGAAGCAGCTGCAGGAGTTCTCCCCCGACGTGTCGTTGAACCCCTCCGCGAAACCGCTCACCTTCTCGCTCCGCCACCTGGACCCGCGCGACCTGCTCGTCTTCATGGGCCTCACGAACGTGAAGACGTTCCTTGCCCCCCTGCGGCAGCTCATCGAGCGCGTCAGCGTGGCCAATCCCGACTTCACGATCCACGACCTCGTCAAGGGCTCCGAAGCCGGCGAGGGTAACATCGCGGAGACGCTGCACGAACGCCTCGAGTACGTGGAGCAGACGAAGCTCCTCGGCCCGCAGGGGACGAGCCTGAACGAGCTCGTCCACAAGGGCGAAGCGACCCTCATCAATCTGCGCGGCGCCGCGCCCGACGTGCAAGAGCTCGTCGTCGCCCGGATCGCCTCCACACTCTTCGACAACCGCAAGAAGGGCAAGATCCCGCCGCTTTTTCTCGTGGTCGAGGAAGCGCACAACTTCGCTCCCCAGCAGGGTCAGGTGACGTGCTCGCGGGTCCTGAAGAACATCGCGAGCGAGGGCCGGAAGTTCGGCCTCGGCCTCTGTATCGTCACCCAGCGTCCCGCACGGATCGACAAGAGCGTCCTCTCGCAGTGCAACACCCAGTTGATCCTTCAGGTGACGAACCCTCTCGACCTGAAGGCGATCACCCAATCGATCGAGGGACTCACGAACGGGATGACCGAGATGATCCAGTCGCTCCCGGTCGGGACGGCTCTCATCACCGGCGGCGGGTACCACACGCCGCTCTTCTGCGAGGTCCGTCCCCGGTCGACCCGGCACGGCGGCGAGAGCGTCCAGATCGTGGCGAACTAGCGAGCGGCCGACAGCGCCCCTCGGCCGGTCCCGGGCGCGCTACCCGCGCGGAGGAGCGGTCTCCAAGTACCGGGTCACGAGCCGGACCCCGAACGCGGTCGCGCCGATGTTCTGGTACTTCGGCTGGTACTTGCGCGTTTTCGCCGTGGTGTACGCCGGTCCCGCGATGTCGAGATGCGCCCACGGAGTGCCGCCCACGAACGACTCGAGGAACGCGGCCGCGGTCAGCATGCCGGCCACCGGGATCTCGGTCGAGTTGCGGACGTCCGCGATGTCGCTCTTGACGAGGTCGCGGTGGAAATCGGTGAGCGGCATGCGCCACACCGGCTCTCCCGTCGCCGCGGAGGCGGCCAGCAACCCCTCCGCCAGCTTCTCGTCGTTCGACACGAGGCCCGCGGTGTCGTCACCGAGCGCCATCACCTGGGCTCCGGTGAGCGTCGCCAGGTCGATCACCTCGTCGGGACGGTATTGCTTCACGACGTAGCCGAGCCCGTCCGAGAGGACGATGCGTCCCTCCGCGTCCGTGTTGATGATCTCCATCGTCTTCCCGTTGAACGAACGCACCACATCGCCCGGTCGATAGGAGGTCCCGCTCGGGACGTTTTCCGCGCAGCACATGACCCCGATCACGCGCGGGGGAACCTTGAGGGTCGCCGCGGCTCGTAGGATGCCGAGCACGGCGACCGCGCCCGACTTGTCGAACTTCATGTCCTGCATGTTGAGCCCCGGTTTGATTGAGATGCCGCCGGAATCGAACGTGATCCCTTTGCCGACGACCGCCACGGTGCGGCCCCGACGGGCCCCGCCGGAATACTCGAGGACGATCAACCGCGGCGGGTGGCCGGCCGAGCCGCCTCCCACCGCCAGGATCCCGCCGCATCCGATCTCGAGGAGCTTCTTCTCGTCGAACACCGTGACCTTGAGCCCGAACTCCTTGCCGAGCGCGACCGCCTCGGCGGCGAGCCGCTCGGGGGACGCCGTGTCGGCGGGGAGGTTCGCGATGTCGCGGGTCCAGACGACCACGTCGTCGAGCGTCGCCTGGTCCGCGGAGACCTTCTTGAGCGCCGCGTCGTCCCGGGAGAACTCCTCCCCCAAGTGGATGCTCGCCTCCTCGAAGCCGCCGTCGCTCGTCGCCTTATACTTCAGGAACTCGTAGTTGCCGAGAACCGCGCCGTCCGTGAGCGCCGCGACCGCCGCCTCGCTGCGCACGTTGTCGGCGACGAACGTGCCCAGCCGGTAGGCGACCGTGCGGGCCCCCTTTCCCTTGAAGCCCCGGACGACCTCGGCGGCCGCCCGTCGAACGGTCTCGGCGGTGAACCGGGCGCGCGGGCCGAGACCGACGAGCGCGATGCGGCCCTTGCCGTCGGGTCGGTGGAAGACCGTGAGCTCGCCGCGCTTCCCCTTGATCTCCTTCCTCGCCCACGCCGCCTTGATGACGCCGCGGGTCGCGTCGTCCTCCTTCTGCAGCGAGCGCGGGAACGTGTCGTCCTTCTCGGCGCGCTCGAAGACGCCGCTGGCCGTCACATCCGCCTGGGCCGTTAGGCCGTCGCGGCGGTCGACCTGGACCTTCATGGTCCCTCGGACGGCCGGTGCCTAGAACGAGGGGCGGATCTTCTGTCGGTCGATGCGAATTCCGGCGGGCGTGATGGCGAGCAGGTTCTTTGCAATACCAGCGACATCGCCCCCCGTATCCTTCGCGATGTTCTTGAGGTCTACACTCATCCTCTTGACCGCCATTTGGTCGTTCGAGATCGACGTATAGTCGAGCAGAACGATGTCGCCCTGGTAGGCGAGCTTCGAGACCTGGTGCAGGTCCTCGAACCGAATGATCTCGGCGAGCCGTACGGTCCCCTTCTGACCGGCGAGCGCGCCGGCCTCGTCCTCGAAGCTCATCGCGCCGAGGTCGAGGAACGTCCCTTCTTCCAAATTATCGGACCCGTGGTGTCGCCGGAGAATGCCACTTTTGCTCATGGAGGAGTGCCCCCGCTCTCGGACGCCTCGACTGAGGGGTTGCTTCTTAAGGCTATTGTTCCAGAGCTTGCTCTCCGCCCGCTCCGGGGCGGGCGTCCGAGAGGTCGGAGGTTCGACGGGGGAACCGCAGACAGAACGTGACCCGGTAGAGGTCCTGGCCGTTCTTGCGGCCCACGAGGCTCGACGACTCCTTGATCGAGGCCCCGAACTTCTGTTTCGCGAGCTTCGCGACGGCGCGCGCGGCGAGCGTGTCGGTGAAGAAACAGTCCCAGCCCTCGGGAAGCTCTTCCCGCCAGGAGACCGCCTTGCGCCAATCCGGCCGCATCTCCCGGACGAGTCGCGTCCACTCGACCTCGAGCCGGGCGCGCAGGGGGATCGCCTTCTCCGGCCGACCTTCGGCCGGTCCTCGCAGCTGGAGGGTCGCCGTGTAGTACCGACCGCTGCGTCGGCTGCACTCCGGGCAGGATTTGTGGACCGTGCGCACCGAGAGCGGAACCTCGACGTCGCGCTCGATGCCGCGGAAGCGCACGCGGGCTCGGCCCACGAACTCCCGGACCGTGGCGGTGACCGACGTTTCGTCCCACTGCACCCGTCGCACTCCGACCTCGGGAGGAACTTCGAGGAACGGCGTGAGGTCCTCCGAGGTCAGGACCGGGCTCGACCCGGCGCGCTCCCAGTGCGCGCTCACTTCGCGGGCCCCGCAGTGGGGACATACGGTCACCACCGCCCTCTTCGGAGCGGAGAGGAGCGGCGTCCGGTCGGCCGCGCACTCGGCGCAGACCCCGTCCACGAGGGGCCGGTCGGTGGCCCCGCAGACGACGCAGAACTCTCCTTCGCTCATGGTCCGGACCCGGGAGACCGAAGAACTGCCGCCCGACCTCGTAAGGTTCGCGGTGGGGGGCGAGCGGCCCTACCCCGTCATCGCGAAGATCTCGGCGTGCGGCACGCCGCCGAGCGTTCCGGTCCCCTCGGGGGAGACGAAACCCCCCTCGGAAGCGAGCCGAAGCACCCGCTCCCCGAGAAGGTTCGCGATCGTGGCCCGCTCAAGGGCCCAGAGAAGCTCCTCCCGGCTCACCCGCCGTTCTCCGTAGAATTGGGCGGAGATCTTGACGGTCCGTCCCTGGTCGCCGATCGGGAGGTCCCGGCCGACCAGGTCCGCGTCGCACGCGGCGACCACGAACTCGGAACGGACCCGGTGGACCCGCATCACTACCCCGTCGTCCACGACCTCGCCCCCGGTACTCTCTCGGGGAGGACCGGGAGGGAATAAAGCGGGTACGGGGACCCTCAGAACCGGACGAGCTGGTACTGGTTGGGCCGGGGCTCGATGATCTCGCCCTGGTTGCGCATGGTCTGCAGGATCGAGTCGGCCCGGGCGGTCGAAATGCCGGCCTTTTCGGCCGCCTCGTGGTACTGCTCGACCGTGAAGGTCCCGCCCGATTCTCCCTGCAGGTCGCGCATGATCCGCAGGGCGATGTCCATGCGCTCGCGCTGGCTGTGGCTGACGCCGGTCTGGGTGAGGTCGATGTCGAGCTTTCCTTCGTCGGTCATCGAGACGCGACGCAGGAAGCTGTCCATGACGTGGATCGCGCGCTCCGCGTCCTCGAGCTCGACCTCGCTCGCGAGACGAGCGCGCGCCGCGGCTTCGCTCAACCGCACGAGCGCCTCGAGCTGGCGCGCGGTGATCGGAACGGGGGCGTTCGGCTCCTCGCCCTGCCGACGGACCCGGACGTAGTAATTCTCGATCGCGTCGAGCGCCGGCTGAGTGAGCGTGGGCCGGACCGTGCGCCGCGCGAACGCGATGTACTTCTTGAGGAGGTCCGGAGGGAAGGGCGACCCGCCGGGACCGGCGAACTCGGCGAACTCCCCGGGGTGTTCGACCTCGCGCGCCGAGGCGAGGATCTTGTGCGAGAGATTCCGGTCGCGGACCTGGTCGGGGATATCCCGGATCGAGAAGATGACATCGAAGCGGGAGAGGAGCGTGGGAGGAAGGTCGATCTGCTCGGCGATCGTCCGGTCGTTCGTGAACCGACCCCACTTGGGATTCGCCGCCGCGAGGACCGGACACCGCGCGTTGAGCGTGGAGGTGATCCCCGCTTTCGCGATCGACACTTGCTGCTGCTCGAGCGCTTCGTGCATCGCCGAGCGGTCCTCGGGGCTCATCTTGTCGAGCTCATCGATGATCGCCATCCCTCCGTCCGCCAGGACGAGCATCCCGGCCTCGAGCACCCAACGGCCCCCCGCGAAGTCGTCCTTCACGGCGGCCGCGGTAAGACCCGCGGCGGTCGCCCCCTTGCCCGAGGTATAGATCCCCCGGGGCGCGACCTTCGCGACGTACTGGAGGAGCTGGCTCTTCGCGGTCCCGGGGTCGCCGACCAGCAGGCAATGGATGTCGCCGCGCACCCGGATCCCGTCCGCGTGCTTCTTCTCTACGCCGCCGAAGAGTTGCAGGGCGATCGCTTCCTTCTCCTCCTCCATCCCCTTGATGGTCGGGGCGAGCGAGAGGACGATCTTGTCGATGACCGTCGGGTCACCGCGGAACTGTTCGATGAGCCGAAGGTCTTCCGGCGTCATGTCGATCTCCTCGTAGTCCCGCGACTTCGACTCGAAGGAGTTCCCGACGACCATGAGGTCGAACGTCGTGTTCCGCACGACCCCGCCGCGCGAGGCGCTCGCCCGCTGGAAGCTCTTGAGGACCCCGTTGAGGACGATACGGTTCCCCGGAAGTACCTTCCCCGTGAGGTCCTCCGTCAGAAGGACCGCCATACCCTGAGGGTGCGCTCCGTAGCGGAGCGTCTCGGGATGCTCCTGGATCTCGATCCGTTGGGCGTCGACGTACGTCGATTCCTCGGCCACGAGGCGGAAGCGGGTCCGGCCCTGGGTCTTGCCGCACCCCCCCTGGGATTCGGGGCATTCGAGGGGCTCGCGGAAGACGAGCGAGGTCTCGTCCTGCCATTCGTGGAACTTCGTCCGGCACGAGACACATTCGAAGATGGCGTCCCGGATCTGCGGCCGAACCTCCGTGACGCGGCGCACGATCCCATCGAGCCCGACGAAATGGTTGAGGTCGGACTCCCGAATCGCCCGCACCGCTCGGTGCGAGGTCGGAGGAAGCCCTACCACACGAATCCGAAGCTGCTCGGCCTCGGGGCCGGCCACCGGCAGGAGCTCCTTCATCGCCCGGATTCCCGCGTCGAGGACCTCTTCGGGCCGCTCGAGGAGGAGGTCCGCGAGCGGAGTGTCGGCACCGTCCACCACCGAGAACGGGACCTCGAGCGAACGTTCCTCGGGGAACCGGTCATGGAGGTGCAGGATCCGGGGGCGGAACCCGGCTTCCTCGAGCACCGAGGCCCATCGGCTCTGCAACTCGGGAGGCGCGGGGAGAGTCCTCTTGGCAGCGACCATCGAATGAACCTCCGCTACGGGTCGAGACGGTAGCGGTCTCGGGGGAAGAGGATGGCCTCCCGTATATTGGAGAGCCCTGCGAGAACCTGGACGATCCGGTCGACCCCGAGCCCCCAACCCCCGTGCGGGGGCATACCGAACCGGAACGCCTCGAGGTAGCCCCCGAACTTGTCGGGGTCGAGTCCGGCGGCCGCGATGTTGGCCCGCAGCGGACCGATCCGGTGCTCGCGAACTCCGCCGCTCGCGATCTCGAGCCCCCGGAAACCGAGGTCGAAGTAGTAGGTGAGCCGCGGGTTCGCGTCCTGTCGTTGCGCGTAGAACGTTCCCTTCTTCACCTCGGTCGGGTAGTCCGTGATGAAGTAGAGCGCCGCGCCCAGGTCGCGCTCGATCCGCTCGCCGACCGCCTTCTCGTCCTCGGTTCCCAGGTCCTCTTCGGACCCGGGACGACCGAGCCATTCCATGCACTGCGCGAACGGGACCCTCGGGAACGGCGTCTTCGGGCTCGGGATGCGCTCGGCGAGAGCGTTCCCTCGGCTTTCGAGCTCCTTCTTGGTCGAGGCGAAGGCGTCGGTCACGATGCCCTCGAGCGCCGCCCGCACGTCCTCAACCGAGTCGATGAACCCGATCTCTGCGTCCAAGCTCGAGAACTCGGTCGTGTGGCGGACCGTGTCGGACGGCTCGGCCCGGAACGCGGGCGCGATCTCGAAGACCCGCTCGAAGCCGGCGCCGATGAGCATCTGCTTGTACAGTTGCGGGCTCTGCGCGAGGTACGCCCGGCCGTCGAAGTAGTCGACCGCAAAGAGCGTCGCGCCGCCCTCGGCCCCCTGCCGAAGAAACTTCGGGGTCGCGATCTCGAGGAAGCCACGGCGCAGGAACGCCTCCCGGAATCCGGCGAGGAGCACCGACCGCATCTCGAAGACCGCGCGGACGGCCGGCTTGCGGAGGTCGAGGACGCGGTGGTCGAGCCGAGTGTTGAGCTCCGCGCCCACCTTGTCGACGATGCCAAGCGGCAAGGGCACGTCCGCCCGCGCGATGACCTCGACGGCGGAGGGCAGGAGCTCGACGCCCCGGTTCGCCCGTTCGGACCGACTGACCTTCCCCTCGACGGAAAGCACCGACTCTCGAGGAAGGTCGGCGAACAGCGCGAAGAGCCCGGGGTCGGTCGTCCCTTTCTTCAGGGTGACCTGGGTCGTTCCCGAACCGTCCCGCACGAGCGCGAACGCCACGCCCCCCAGGGCCCGGTAATCTTCGAGATGCCCCGAGACCCGGACGACCGTGCCGTCGAGGTCCTTGAGCTCACGCGAGAGCCGGCGCGGGGGCGACAGGGGACGCGACCTCCTTGCGGGCAAGCGCCGCGCGGACCAACCCCAGGTAGAGGGGGTGGGGAGCCTCGGGGCGAGACAGGAATTCGGGATGGAACTGAACCCCGACGAAGAACGGATGGTCCGGGATTTCGAGGACCTCGACCCGCCCGTCGACGCTCATGCCGCCGACGACGAGCCCTTTGCTCGCGAGGGCTTCGATGTACTTCGGGTTGATCTCGTAGCGGTGCCGGTGACGCTCCCAGATCTCTCCCTTCCCGTAGATCTCCGCGACCTTGGAACCGGGAGTGAGGATGACGCGCTGAGCGCCCAGACGCATGGTCCCGCCGAGCTCGTGGAGCATCTTCTGCTCCTCGAGGATGCAGACGACCGGGTCCGGGGTTGTCGCATCGACCTCGGTAGTATTCGCCTTCGAGAGCCCGAGCGCGTTGCGCGCCGTCTCGACGGCCGCGAGCTGGAACCCGTAGCAGACCCCGAGATAGGGGATGCCGCTCGTCCGCGCGGCCTCGATCGCCCGGATCTTTCCTTCGGCGCCGCGAGCCCCGAAGCCCCCCGGAACGATGATCGCGTCCGACCGCTGAAGGCGGGCGAGAAGCGACGGGTTCTTCGGGATATCCTCGGAGTCGTACCACTGGAGGCGGACCTCGACGCCGAGGGTGCCCTGACAGTGGTGGAACGCCTCGGAGTGCGACAAGTACGCATCGCGCAGTTCCGTGTACTTCCCTACGACCGCCACCTCGACCGAGCCCTCGCACCGGCGATACGTGGCGAGGAACTCCTTCCACGCCGTGTAATCCGGCGGCCGCTCGGGGAGGCCGAGAAGCCGCGTGAGGAACGACCCGACCCCCTGGGCCTCGAGGACCAGGGGAACCTCATAGATGACCGGCTGGTCCGGCACCGAGATGACGGCCTCGGGCGGGACGTCGCAGAACAGGGAGATCTTCGCCTTGATATCGGCCGAGAGGGGCGCGGGCCCTCGGGCGATGATGACGTTCGGCCGGATTCCGATCGCCCGCAGTTCTCGGACGGAGTGCTGCGTCGGTTTGGTTTTGGGCTCTCCGACCGGGCCGACGACCGGCACGAGGGTCGTGTGAACGAACGCCATGTGTCCCTCTCCGAGCTCGTAGGAGAGCTCGCGCAGGGCCTCGAGGAACGGCATCGACTCGATGTCACCGACGGTTCCGCCCACCTCGACCAGAACCACTTCGGCGCCCGCGGCCTGGGCGACCTCCCGGATCGTTCGTTTGATCTCCCCAGTTACGTGGGGAATGATCTGCACGGTGTTGCCGAGGTAGTCGCCGCGACGTTCCTTTTCGATGACCGCACGATAGATCTTCCCCGTGGTGAGGTTGTGCGTCCCCACGAGGCTTTGACCCAGGAACCGCTCGTAGTTGCCGAGGTCGAGGTCGGCTTCGGTGCCGTCGTCCAGCACGAACACTTCCCCGTGTTGGTACGGGTTCATCGTGCCGGCGTCCACGTTGAGGTACGGGTCGATCTTGACGATGGTGACCGCGATGCCGCGGGCCTTGAGGAGTCGGGCGAGCGAGGAGGTCGTGATCCCTTTCCCGAGGCCCGAAATCACCCCGCCGCTCACCACGATTACCTTCACAGTTCCTCCGACCCGCTCGTGTAGCAGGGTCTTCGCATAAAGGCTCTGCTGACTTTTCGCGCGACCGGCAGATGACGAACCGTCGGCGCCCCCAACGGGCGAGTCAGAAGGGGATCCGCCGACCCGAAGAATTCCGGTGAAAGACACCAAAATCGGGGACCTTCTCGAGCCGCTCGGCCGGGAACACCGGTCCGTCCACGCAGACGTGGTAGGGTCCGAGCGCGCAGGCGTCGCACATTCCGAGCGCGCACTTCATGTGCCGCTCCATCGAGCAGAAGACCGGCACGCCTCGAGGCGCGGCCGCGCGGATCACTTTCTTCATCATTACCTCGGGGCCGCAGGTCCACACCGCGTCGAACGGCTCGGAGGCAAGGAGGCGCTCGGCGACCCCGGTGACGAACCCCTTCGTCCCCTCCGACCCGTCGTCCGTGGCGAGCTCCACCCGGGCACCCATGACGCGAAACCGCTCGCGGAACAGTAGCTCGGGGGCCCGGGTCGCCCCAAGCGCCACCGTAACGGACTTCCCGGACCCCCGGGCACGCTCGGCCGCCGGGGCCAGGACGGCGGCGCCCGAGCCGCCGCTCACGATGAGAATCCGCTCGGGAGAAAGGTCAAACCGGTTCCCGTACGGCCCTCGAATCCCCACGGGATCGCCCGCGCGCAACGACTGGACCCTCCGGCTCGTTCCTCCCATCGCCTTGATCGTGACCCCCTTCAAGGGGCCCTCGGTGTAGGAGAGGGACATCGGAAATTCGTCGTCGCCGGGGATCCAGACCATGACGAATTGGCCCGGGTGGGCGACCGCGGAATACGGAAAGCGCAGGGTCACTGTCGACGGGGTCTCGAGGACCCGGTCCGTCACCGCTACGACCGAGCGCACGGCGTCTCGCTAGCAGGACGCCGATATAGCGGCACGCTCGGCGGAGCGGATGGGAGTCTAATCGGGGGGGAGCGAACTCGCCTTGTGCGCGACTCCGACGACGTCCTCGAGCCGGGAAAAGCCGAGCTCGTCGAGCAACCCGGAAAGGTCGTGAGTCAGCCGCCCGAACACACCAATCCCGTCGAACGTCACCTGGGTTCCGACTTCGAGCGCTCGGGCGCCGGCCATCACGTATTCGAGCGCGTCCCGGGCGGTCGCGATCCCTCCGACGCCGATGACCGGGATTTTGACCTTGTCGAAGATCTGCCACACGCAGGCGAGTCCCACGGGCTTGATCGCCGGACCGCTGAGCCCTCCGAGTCCGTGCGACAGAACGGGTCGGCGAAGGTGGACGTCGATCGCGATCGCCCGCAAGGT
The DNA here is from genome assembly GCA_963730815.1 of uncultured Thermoplasmata archaeon. GTDB lineage: Archaea > Thermoplasmatota > Thermoplasmata > Lutacidiplasmatales > UBA184 > Lutacidiplasma. Next base: position 156,405 of record CAVSTD010000008.1, on the reverse strand, counting down.
GTTGATCGCGCTGACCGCGGCCGCGCCGCCGCGCTCGGCCGCCCGCGCGAGACCCGCGGCGTCGTTCGTGTTCGGAGTGATCTTCGCGATGACGGGAATCGAGACCTCCTTCGTGACCGCGCGGACGATCCTCTCGACGTCGGCGGGCGTGCCACCGACCTCGGTCCCGAAGCCTTCCGCGTGAGGGCAGCTCAGGTTCAGCTCGAGGGCCACCACCCCGGTCGCGGCCATCCGGACCGCGAGGCGAGCAAACTCCTCGGCGTCACCGGCGAAGACGGATCCGATCACGGAGGCACCGGCGTGGAGGGCGACCTCGATCTCGCGCGGGTACTCGTCGATCCCGGGGTTGGGGAGCCCCATCGCGTTGAGGAGGCCCCAGCGGTCGTACGTTTCGACCGTCGGGTTCGGATACCCCGGTCGGGCGACGGAGCCGATCGACTTCGTGATGACCCCGCCGGCGCCCGCTCTCCAAGCTCCGGCGAGAGACTCGCCGCTTTCGCCCCAGATCCCTGACGCGAGAAGGAACGGATTCCGCAGGTTCACGCCGGCACAGCGGACCGTGAGGTCGGCCACGCGCCGACGGACAGGTGGTGCGCTTAAATCGCCTCCCTCGGATACTTGGAGGCGCATGCATCTCGAACGGCTCACGGACGCCGCCCGGGAGGCGCTGGAGAAGGCGTTCCAGCGCGCCGCGGAGCTGCGGCATCCTTCGGTGGAGCCCGAGCACCTGCTCTCGGCGCTCCTCGATTCCGCCGAGAGCCCGACGGCGGCGCTGCTCGTGGGGATGCGCGTGCCGGTCGACCGCCTGCTCGCGCGCGTCGGCGAACGGTTGAAGAAGCTCCCGACCGCGGACCACGTGGCCCCCTCCGACCAGTACCTTTCCCGCGACCTCTCGAAAGCGATCGACGCGGCCGAGGCCGAGGCCGAAAAGCGCAAGGACCGTTACACGACCGCCGACGAGCTCCTCCTGGGTCTCCTCGCCGTCGCCTCCCCGGCGCGGGAACTCCTGGAGGAGTTCGGGGTCCGACGGGCGGCGCTCGAGGCGGCCCTTCGGGAGGTCCGCGGGCCCGACCACCCCGTGGAGAGCCGGACCGAGGAGGCCCAATACCGCGCCCTCGAGAAGTACGGCAAGGACCTCACGAGTCTCGCCCGGGAACGGAAGCTCGACCCTGTCATCGGTCGCGACGACGAGATCCGCCGGGTGATCCAGATCCTCTCCCGACGAACCAAGAACAACCCCGTGCTGGTCGGGGAACCGGGCGTGGGCAAGACCGCGGTGGTCGAAGGCCTCGCCCAACGGATCGCCACAAAGGACGTCCCCGATTCCCTCCGCGAGAAGCGGATCGTCACGCTGGACCTCGGCAGTCTCCTCGCCGGCGCCAAGTTCCGGGGCGAATTCGAGGAACGGATCAAAGCGGTCCTCAAAGAGGTCGAACGTTCCGACGGCCAAGTGATCCTCTTCATCGACGAGCTCCACACGCTGGTACACGCCGGGGCCACCGAGGGCGGGGCGCTGGACGCGTCGAATCTTCTCAAACCCGCGCTCGCGCGCGGCACCCTCCACTGTATCGGGGCGACGACCACCCAGGAGTACCGTCGGTACATCGAGAAGGATGCCGCCCTCGAACGCCGGTTCCAGCCTGTCAACGTCGCCGAACCGACCGTGGAGGATACCGTCTCGATCCTCCGTGGACTCCGGGAGCGCTACGAACATCACCACGGCGTGCGCATTCACGATTCGGCCTTGGTCGCGGCCGCGACCCTCTCCGCGCGCTACATTCCCGACCGTCACCTACCGGACAAGGCGATCGACGCGATCGACGAGGCCGCCTCGATGGTCCGGCTCAACCTCGACTCCCGGCCGAGCGAACTCGACCAGCTCTCTCGACGGATCCGCCAGCTCGAGATCGAGCGGACGGCCCTTGCGCGGGAGAAGGACGCTTCGAGCCGGGAACGATTGAAGACGCTCGACAAGGAGCTCGCGAACCTCAAGGAGAAGGAAAAGGGACTGCTCGTGCGCTGGCAGCGGGAGAAGGAACACGTCGAGAAGCTCCGGGCCCTGCGGGCCCAGCTCGAGGAGGCGAAGGGCCAGGAGGAGCAGGCCTCCCGCGCGGGAGACCTCGAAGCCGCGGCCCGACTGCGCTACGGTACGGTCCCGGAACTCCAGAAGAAGATCGACGCGCTCACCAAGGAGGCGGAAGGCCCCGCCGCCGGCAGCATGCTCCGAGAAGAGGTGACGGAGGACGACGTGGCGCTCGTGGTCTCGAAATGGAGCGGTGTGCCGGTGACGCGCCTTCTCCAGGGCGAAATGAACCGCTTGCTCCAGATGGAGGAGTTCCTAAAGCGACGTGTCGTCGGGCAGGACGAGGCGGTCGCGGCCGTCTCGAAGGCCGTTCGGCGCTCGCGGTCCGGACTGGGCGACCCGAACCGGCCGATCGGTACGTTCCTGTTCATCGGCCCGACCGGTGTCGGGAAGACCGAGCTCGCGAAAGCCCTCGCCGAGTTCCTCTTCCACTCGGAAAAGTCGCTCGTGCGCATCGACATGAGCGAGTACATGGAGAAGCACACGGTCGCCCGGTTGATCGGGGCACCCCCGGGGTACGTGGGCTACGAGGAGGGGGGACAGCTCACCGAGGCAGTGCGGACGCGACCGTACACGGTGATCCTCTTCGACGAGGTCGAAAAGGCCCACGCCGACGTCGTGAACGTCCTGCTGCAGCTCATGGACGACGGGCGACTCACCGACGGCCAGGGACGGACGGTCGATTTCCGCAACACGCTCGTCATCCTGACGAGCAACCTGGGCTCGGACCTCATCGCAGGGGCCCGGAACGACGAAGAACGGCGGAAACTCCTCGAACCGGCCCTGCGGGTCCAGTTCCGACCGGAGTTCCTGAACCGCCTCGACGAGGTGGTGATCTTCCACGCGCTCGCCGAGCCCGAGATCGAAAAGATCGTCGACCTTCAGCTGGCGCAGGTGACGGCCCGCCTCGAGGACCGGCGGATTCGGCTCGTCGCCACGCCCGCGGCCCGCTCGCTGCTCGCCAACGCCGGTTTCGACCCGACGTTCGGCGCCCGTCCGCTGAAGAGGACGATCCAACGGATGGTCGTCGACCCGCTGACCGCGAAACTCCTCGCCGGGGAGGTCCGAGACGGCAGCGAGGTCACGGTCGACGCGAAGAACGGCGAGGTCGCCCTCACCTTTTCCACGCCGAAGGGAGGGGGAAAGGCGACGTGACGACCGCCGTCACCGTCGCCGTGGTCGGCGCCCCCGATGTGGCAAAAGAGCTCGGCAAGAAGGGCACCTCCTCGGACCTCACGCTGTTCAATACCGTCACCGAGGGCCACGCCACGACGTTGGTCGAACCCACCCAATTTCCCGATAAGTACGCCGCCCTCCCCGCGGCCCTCGCGATGGCCGACGTGTGCCTCCTCGTCGTTTCCGAGCTCACCCGGCCGATCGCGGAGACGATCGCCACGGTGGAACTCTCCACCGTTCCGACCACGGTCGTCCTCGGCCCCGCCGTGGGCGAGGGGGAGCTCGCCCGGGCCTTGAAGGGCGGCCGCCTCGAGGCTGCCCCGCGGCTTCCTCTCGACTTCCCCAAGCTGCGCGAAGTGATCGACACCTGGAGAGCGCCCATCGTGGAGGGACCGGTGATGGTAGCGGTCGACCACTCCTTCCCCGTGAAGGGGGTCGGCGCGGTCGCCCTCGGGGTGGTCCGCCGAGGCACCCTGCACGGCCACGACCGACTTCGGCTCTGGCCGACCCCCAAGCTCCTCGACATCCGATCCATCCAGGTGCACGACATCGACCGGAAGGAGGCGGAATGCGGCGAGCGCGTCGGGATCGCCCTCAAGGGCATCGACGCGGACGAGCTTTCGCGCGGCCAGATCCTCGCACCCGAAGGCTCGCTCGCGGAAGGAGCCGAGGTCCGAGGGGACGCCTTCCAGAAGTGCCGGTACTATCGAGGGGACGCCGCGGTCGGTGCGGCGGTTCATCTCGCCCACGGACTGCAGGTCGTGCCGGCCGAGATCGGTGAATTGGCGTCGGGCGCGGTGCGGGTGACTGCGGACCGTCCGGTCGTCCGGGTCGTCGGGGCGCCGGCCTATCTCATCGACCTGTCGGTTCCGGCCGGTCCTCGGCTGATCGGCCGATTCACCGTCGGCCCGTGAACGGACGGTCGCCCACCGGGGGACCGACGCGCGCGAGCGGAATACCGCTCAGGCGAACATCGTGACGGACTCTTTGCGGAGTTCTTCCTCGCCGACGACCTTCTCGATCGCCCGGTCGAAGTCCGCGGTCGTCACGCTGTCGCGCTCTTCGCGGATCGCCCACATGCCCGCTTCGGTGCAGATCGCGCGGATGTCCGCGCCGGTCGCCCCTTCGCATCGGTTGGCCAGCGCCTCGAAGTCGATCGGCTCGTGGAGCGCCATCCCGCGGGTGTGGATCTTGAAGATCTCCGAACGCCCGCCGTAGCTCGGGACCGGGATCTCGATGATCCGGTCGAAGCGCCCGGGTCGAAGGAGCGCGTCGTCGAGAATGTCCGGTCGGTTGGTCGCCGCAATAATCTTGACGTTCGCGAGGGGCTCGAAGCCGTCCATCTCGGCGAGTAGCTGCATCAGCGTCCGCTGGACCTCGCGGTCCCCGCTCGTCGCGACCTCGAGGCGCTTCGCGCCGATCGAGTCGACCTCGTCGATGAAGATGATGGTCGGCGCCTTCTCGCGCGCGAGCTGGAACAGCTCCCGGACGAGACGCGCCCCCTCGCCGATGTATTTCTGGACGAGCTCGCTGCCCACGAGTCGGACGAACGTCGCGTTCGTGTGGTGCGCGACCGCCTTCGCGATCAGCGTCTTTCCCGTGCCCGGGGAACCGATGAGAAGGACCCCCTTCGGAGGGTCAACCCCGACCTTCTTGTAGAGGTCGGAGCGAAGGAGCGGATACTCCACCGCTTCGCGGATCTCCCGGATCTGGTCGGAGAGACCTCCGATGTCGGTGTAGGTTACGCTCGGCTTGTCGACGATCTCACTCGCGGTGACGAGCGGGTCCAGCGACGCCGGGAGGACTCCCATGACCGCGAGGGTCTGCTTGTTGAGCGCGACGCGACTCCCGACGGTGATCTTCCCGTGTTCCACCGTTTCGGCGGAGTTCACGACGAAGTCCGGCCCGGTCGATGATTTCACGATCACGCGCCCGTCCGTGAGGACGTCCCGGACGCTGCCGACGATCAGGGGCGGGTAGCGAAGGCGGTCGAGCTCGGTCTTGAGACGCTTGACCTCGCGCTGCAGGCGGAGGATCTCCGCCTCCATGTAATGACGCTCGCTTTCGACACGTTTGATCGCCTCCGCGAGCTGGGTGTTCCGGAGCTCGAGGAAGTTGACCCGGTCGAACGCGTCGTGCTGGGCCGCGGGTGCTTCAGGTTCGCTCATGGTTGTCAGTACTGACCTGACACGGTAACGTCATCAATCATACAGCGGGTCCGCTTATAAGTACCTCTAATTGGAACCCTGGGGCGAGGTCGATGTCCGCTCCCCCGGTCCGAGTAGCGCGTGCATTTGCCCCCGGCCACGTCACCGGGGTGTTCCGCCCCGACGCGTCGCACCGCGACCCGCGGGCGCGGGGGTCCGTGGGGGCCGGTGTCGTCCTCGAGCTCGGAGTGTGGGCCGAGGCCCGCTTTTCTCCGGGCCTTCGTTCTCGAGTACGGGTGGTCGCCGATTCCGCAAGACCCCTTCCCATCTCGGAAGAGGTCGCTCGACGAATAGCTCCCGGAGCGTCGGGGGCGCTGACGGTCCGTCTGATGCACGAGCTGCCCATCGGCCAGGGGTTTGGGATGAGCGCGGCCGGAGCGCTCGCGACGGCTCTCGCCGTAGGCTCGCTGGCGGGGCGAACCCGCTCGAAGGCCGTCGAGGTGGCGCATCTCGCGGACTTGTTCGGGGGAGGAGGGCTAGGGGGAGTGGCCGCGATTCTCGGTGGCGGGCTGGAGGTCCGGACGCGCCCCGGGATCCCTCCGTTCGGGCATGTCGCTCATCGAACGTTCCCTCCGGCATTGCTCGTCGGGGTCGTCGGCCGGCCCATCTCCTCTCCGACGGTATTGAAGAGCCCCGCGGCGCTCCGGCGAATCACGGAGGCGTCGCATAGCTGGGAGCGCCTCGGGCCATCTCCCTCGGTCCAGGGATTCTTCCGAATGAGCGAACGATTCACGGACCGCGCCGGCCTCGCTTCCGCGGCCGTGAGCCGGACGGTGAGCGCGCTCCGTCGTCGAGGCGCCCGCGCGTGCCAGGCGATGTTCGGCCAGAGCTTCTTCGCCCTTCCCTCAAACTCGAAGGCCCGAGCTTCGTGCCTCGATTGGCTCGAGAGCGAAGGGATCCGGGCGGTCGAGCTTCGTGCGTCGGCGACGGGGGCTTACGTCGCGCGATCTCTCCCCGTGTAGACGGCCGCGCGCGGACCCACGCCGCGTGCGCTCCGCAAGCCTTTTACCGAGAGGCCCGTCCCGAAGGCGCCCATGACTCGAAAACCGGCCCGCATGTACCGTAAGATCGAGGGGCAGATCTACACCCGCCAGGAGTACATGGGCGGCATTCCGACGTGCCGGGTCACTCAGTTCGATACGGGCAACCTGCGGACGGTCTTCCCGTTCAGCCTGAGCCTCGGCATGGAGGAAGCGGCTCAGGTCCGCGACACGGCGCTCGAGGCGGCCCGCGTGAGCGCGGTCCGCGTGCTCGAGAAGAACGCCCCGAACGAGTACCATCTCAAAGTTCGTCGGTACCCGCACCAGATCTTGCGCGAGCACAAGATGGCGATGGGGGCGGGGGCGGACCGTATCTCGGCCGGGATGCGACGTGCCTTCGGTAAGCCGGTGGGTCACGCGGTCCGGGCGGGAATCGGGAGCGAGCTGATCACGATCCACACGACCGAAGCCCACCTCGATACGGCCAAGGAAGCACTGCGCAAGGCTTCGCACAAGCTTCCGGTGCCGACGCGCCTGATTATCCGGCAGCGGGCTTCGTAGGCAGCGCGTCGCGCACCACCAGCACCGGGCAGGGTGCGTGCGTAATCAGCGCGCTCGAAACGCTCCCGATCAGGAGCCGTTTGGCGGCCGACAGCCCGCGGGAGCCCACCACCACGAGGTCGGTCGGATGCATTTCCAATTGGGAAAGGATCTCGTCCACCACCACACCTTCGCGGCAAATCCCGGTGACGGCGGTGAGGCCGGCGGCCTGCGCTTGCTCCACCGCGACGTCGACGAGTCGCTGGTAGCGCGTTACCTCGCCCTGCGCCGCCACCACTGCCACGTACGGGCCGGACGACGGCATGTAGACGGGAACGAACGGGGCGACGGTCACGATCGTGAGCTCGCTCCCATACTTCTTCGCGAGGTCGATCGCCGCCGCAAGAGCCTCGTCGGAATTCCGAGAACCATCGATGGCGACGGTGATCCGGGCGAATCGCGGCGGCACCATGCGACCGGTCCAGGGGTCGCGAGCTACAAGGAGCTTCCGGGAACGGCGGTCGTGCCGTGAAGTAGCGCGCTCGGGGAACCTCCGCAACCGTTTTTATGGATGCCCCGCCTGAAGCGGCCCGCAAGGTGACTCGATTGGCCCCCGTATGCAGTAACTGCGGCGCGTCCGACTTCGTTTGGGCGAACGAGCTCAAGACCGGGGGAATCGGCGGCGGTTCACTTTCGCTACGATCCCGGGGAGAACTCTCGCTGGGAACCCGGATCTGCCGGGCGTGCGGCCACGCCGACCTGTTCCTAAAGGACCCTTCGGTCCTTCGCATGCCGCACACCTGGAAACCGGGCGAGTTCACTCCGATCACCCCGAAAGCCTCTGCCGCGCCCACGCATCATACCCCTCACTCCGGAAGCGCCCCGGCACCGGCTCCCGCCCCCACCCCTGCCCCAGTTCCGGAGGCCCCGTCCAAGCCGGCCGCCGCACCGGCCTCTCCCTCGTGGCTGCCGTCCGCGGCGCCTTCCCACCACGTCGCCCCCGGGTCGCCTTCCGTCACACATGCTACCCCTCCCGCCTCCCCTCCTCCCGCTCCGCCCGCCGCACCCACCCCGCCGCCGCCCGCTCCGGCTGCCCCGGCTCCTGCCCCGCCCCCGCCCGCCCAGCCCGCTCCGCCGCCCCCCTCCATGATTCCCCCACCTCCGCCTCCGCCCGAAATGGCCTCCGCTTCCCCGGAAGGGAGCAAGAAATCCTCGCGTCGAAAAGGGGCCAAGGGAAAGAGCGGCGAGAGCTCGACCTAGAGAACGCCTACTGCGGCGTGTTCGACCTCGGGGCAATCCGCCCCGCTCCCACAACCCGACCCTAAACCCGGCTCCAAATCTAAGCACGGGACGGGTCTACATGTCGATAGTCATCTACATATATCGTGTTGACTTACGTCAACATGATGTCGTCCAAGAAGCTCGAGACCGGCTTGGTCGGCCGGCTAGGGAGATTGACCGGGTCGAACGGGGAGGGCTGCCTTCCTCGCTACCAGGGAATGGGAAAACAGGTGGCCAAGGGAGCCCGATTCGCCGGGACCCTCGCTCGGGCCCGAGCGCTCTCGGACGAGCAGCGACTGACGGCCGTCGCAATCCTCCGTCGTGAGGGGGAACTCTGTGGCTGTGAGATCCAGGCCGCCCTAGGACTCACTCACGCTACCGTCAGCCACCACATGTCCGTGCTCACCTCGGCCGGTATCGTCACGGCTCGGCGACGCGGGAAGTGGATGTACTACATGCTGAAGCCGGGAGCCTTCGCGGAAATCGCATGAGCGACTTCGGCAGCGACACAGAGGCCGTTCGACGCGCCGTTCGGGGTCGCTACGGCGACATTGCCCGCGACGGGGGGACCAGTTGTTGTGGCGGAAGTTCCGGCTCCTGCGGCGGTTCTGCGACCGGTTCCTCTTCGCCCGGAACCAGAGCCGAATGCTGTTCGGACGGCTATACGGCCTCGGAACTCTCGATCGTGCCGCCCGGTGCGAATCTCGGATTAGGTTGTGGGAATCCCACCCGTCTCACTCCGCTGCGTCCGGGGGAAGTGGTCCTCGACCTCGGCAGCGGCGCGGGGGTCGACTGTTTCCTCGCTGCCGAGCGCGTCGGCCCGACCGGTCGCGTCATCGGCGTGGACATGACCCCCGACATGGTCTCTCGTGCGCGCTCCCTGGCGAGAACCAACGGCCGCGCCAATGTCGAGTTCCGGCTCGGCGAGATCGAGCACCTGCCCGTCGCCGACGCCTCGGTCGATGTAGTTCTCTCGAACTGCGTGATCAATCTCGTCCCGGACAAGGGCCAGGTCTACCGCGAAGCGTTCCGGGTCCTGAGACCGGGGGGACGGCTCGCGGTCGCGGATGTTCTCGCGACGCGTCCCATCTCGGAGGAAATGCGGAACGACCCGGAGCGGTGGACCTCCTGTTCTTCCGGAGCGTTGACGGTGGACGAGGTCAAGGATCGTTTGCGCTCGGCCGGGTTCGGCTCCATAGAGGTCTCGATTCTTGGCGGGGATCCTTCGCTGGAGTCACTGCGCGCCCAAGATGAAATTGGTGTCGTGCCGGGAGAGGTTCGCGCGACGAAACCCGGGCGTCTCGATCCATGACCGAATCCAAGATCGTTCTGTTCATTTGCGTCGGGAACTCCGGCCGCTCGTTGATGGCCGAGGCGATGTTCAACGGAAATCCTCCCGAAGGGTGGACCGCTATCTCCGCCGGCACGAGTCCAGCAGCAGCGGCGAACCCTCGGACAGGACCGATGCTTCGTGAGATTGGGCTCGACCTTCCGCCACATCCGCCACAGTTGTTGACCGCCGAGATGTTGGACAACGCTCGATTCCGTGTCACGATGGGATGCCTCGATGACGCGGCATGCCCCGCCCGACTCAAGACCTTGGACCTGAGGGACTGGGCGCTCCCCGACCCGATTCAACTCGACGACGCAGGTTTCCGGGCTGTCCGAGACCGTGTGGTGGGGCTCGTCAAGGGTCTTCGTACGGAGATTGTCCTCTCCGACCGCCGTCGGAAAGCGGTAGCCGGGGCCATATCGGCGGGCCCCGCATGATTGGCTCCCGTCCCACACCTCTAATGACCGTGGATTGAGGTGAGCTTGGCCGCGGATCCGCCGGGAGGTGCTCTTTCGCAGGTCTCTCGCCCGAGCCAGCAGCTCGATGTCGTGGACCGATACCTGCCCGTCTGGGTGATTTCGGCCATGGTCGCCGGCCTTGCTTTAGGCCGCCTGTGGCCGGGTGTCGGCACAGCGCTCGGCCTCTGGCAAATCCAGTCGGTTTCGGTCCCCATCGCTATCGGTCTGCTACTGATGATGTATCCGATTCTGGCTCGAGTGCGGTACGGCCGGATTCGGGAGGTCACTCGGGGGTGGCGATCGACGGTCTTCCCGCTCCTTCTGAACTGGGTCGTGGGCCCAGCATTCATGTTCGCGCTTGCGTGGGCGCTCCTCCCCGACGCCCCACTCCTAAGGACGGGGGTCATTCTAGTAGGATTGGCCCGGTGCATTGCCATGGTGTTGGTCTGGAACCAGCTCGCGGGTGGGGACGCGGAGTACGCGACCATTCTGGTTGCGCTGAACGCGGTGTTCCAGATCCTTGCCTACGCCGGGCTCGCGGTCTTCTACCTGGTCTATCTGCCCGCGTGGCTTCACTTGCCCTCGCAAGCCATCTCGGTGAACACTACCACGGTGGCCCTCAGCGTGCTCGTCTTCCTCGGAGTCCCATTGGCGGCTGCCTTGGTCAGTCGATTCGGTCTCGCCCGATGGAAGGGACGAACGTGGTACGACCAGCGGTTCGCTCCCACGGTGAGTCGGCTGACCCTTTGGGGGCTCCTCTTCACGATTGTCGTGATGTTCGCCATTCAGGGTCTTTCCATTACCACTCTTCCCTTCACGGTTCTCCGAGTGGTGGCGCCGCTCCTCGCGTACTTCCTCGGGATGTGGGCGCTGGGATTCCTGGGCAGCCGCTGGCTCAATTTCGGGTACGAGAAGTCGGTGACCGTTGCGTTCACGGCGGCCAGCAACGACTTCGAACTCGCGATTGCGGTAGCGGTGGTAGTCTTCGGGGTCGCCTCGCAGGTCGCGTTTGCAGCCGTGATCGGGCCCCTGGTGGAGGTTCCGGTCCTGCTCTCGCTCGTGTACGTTGCGCTGTGGAGCCGGCGGTGGTTCGAGGGCCGACCGGTGTCGGCGCCCCCAAGTGGCGGAAGAACGCCTGCTGGGTCCGCTTCAGCACTCTCCGCAGAGTTCGACGACCCGGGCGTGCCCTAACGCATCTCGGACTAGGGTACGAACCCAGCTCACAGACTTTGCCGTTGGTCACGGCCCCGCGGCCTCGCGGTTCGCGCGGGCGCGGGGAAAAGCCATTATTTCCACCAAGTAGGTGCACGTGCGGAGGGCCCGAGGGGGACTCATGTCGATCGCCCACGAGCAAGAACTCGATCTCGACTCGACGTCCTACCGACACCCTTCGTGCGAGTTTCCTGGGAGGTAGGATGCCCGAGCCGGTAGTGGTAGGAAAGGGCGTATGGAAGGTCTACGGGGCCGGGGACACCGAGGTCACGGCTCTCCGCGAGATCAACGTGGAGATCGACCGAGGAGAGATGCTGGCGATCATGGGCCCCTCAGGATGCGGCAAGACGACGTTTCTCAATTGCTTCTCGGGACTCGACGAGATCAATCGCGGAGAGATCACCCTCGAAGGAGTCAATCTCCATTCGATGAACGACCGCGCGAAGAGCGAATACCGGGCGCGCCGCGTGGGCTTCGTGTTCCAAGCGTACAACCTCCTGCCGGTCCTCTCGGCGACCGAGAACGTGGAGATGCCGCTCCTGATCGCGGGCATCTCCGGTCGCGAGGCTCGCGAACGGGCGCGCACGATGCTCACGGAGCTCGGTCTCGGCGACCGACTCGACCGCCGCCCCTCCGAACTTTCGGGAGGCCAGCAGCAGCGCGTCTCCCTGGCCCGAGCCCTCGTCGGACATCCTGCCATCGTCTGGGCCGATGAGCCGACCGGGAACCTGGACGAAGGGGATTCGCGGCAGGTGACGACGTTGCTCCGCCAACTGAACAAGACCTACCAGCAGACGATCGTGGTCGTCACCCACGATGCGACGGTGGCGAGCCAGTGCGACCGGACCCTGCACATGCGCGATGGACAGTTCGTGAGCTAGGTTCGATGGCGTCCGCCAGCCCCGTGGTCGGTGCGCTCCTCCTGGTCATCCTCGCGGTCGCCCTGGTGGGGTTGATCCTGGCGCTCCGACATCGCTTGGCGTTTCGCATTGGGATCCGGAATTTCCATCGGGCGCGCGGTCGGACGGTCCTCCTCATTCTCGGCTTGCTCGTCGCGACGACGATCGTCTCGGGGAGCTTGGTCGTCGGGGACACGATCAACGAGCTGGAGGTCCACTACACCGTCCTCGGCGTCGGCTACAACGACGAGGTGGTCGGCAATCAGTCTCCCTCGGGGGCATGGACTCCGTTTCCCTACTCGGTCTACACGGCCGTCGCAGCGGCGGTAGCGGGAGACTCCTCGATCGCCGGGATGGCGCCCGAGATCGTGAGTACGGTCTCGATCTTCGACAAAACTTCCGGGGTTCCGCAAACGCGCCTTTACTTGATCGGGGTCAACGCGAATCAGAGCTCCCAGCTCGGTGACTTCGTGACCGATTCCGGGGCGAACCTCGCAGGGCCCACGGGAGGGGAAGTGATTCTCGATGACCTCGCGGCCTCCGAACTGAACGCCTCGGCCGGTGATTCGGTGTATTTGTACGGCGCGGGAGCCACTCCTATTCCCTCGGTGGTCCAAGCGGTCGTCCAGGACAACATTCGGGGCGCCTTTCCGACCGGCGGGGTGGGGAATTTCGGCAGCACGTTCGTCACCCTATCGACCGCTCAACACCTCGAGAACATGTCCGGCGCCATCAACTTCCTGTCGGTCACCAATGTCGGGGACCAAGCGAATCGCCTCGCCCTCGCCCCGAAGGTGAGCGCTACCCTGAACACCACGATCGCCACCCTTCCGGCGGCGCGAGGCCTCTCGGTCGATCAGATCCTGGTCAATGCGCTCGCGAGCGCCACCACCGCGGCCAGCAGCCTCTCGACCCTGTTCCTGGTGCTGGGCCTCTTCTCCATCGTGGCGGGAGCGATGCTGATCATCGGCATCTTCGTCCTGCTCGCCGAGGAACGGAAGGGAGAGATGGGGGTGTTACGGGCGATCGGGCTCAAAGGCCGCGAACTCGTCTACTCCTACTTCTTCGAGGGACTCGCGTATTCGGCCGGAAGCGCGCTGGCCGGCACCTTCCTCGGCGTCGGCGTCGGCTACGGCCTCGCGGTCGCGTTCAGTGTCCTCTTCCCCCAGCCCGGACTGCCCTCTTCGGCGATCTTAGATTCGTTCACGGTCACCTTCCAGACGCTCCTCACGGCCTACGTCATCGGGTTCTTGCTGACCCTGGTCACGGTCGTCGTCGCGAGCTGGCGGGCGAGCCGACTCAACATCGTGCGAGCGATCCGAGACCTCCCGGAGCCGCCCCCGACCGTCCGGACGTACTCGTATCTTGCCTACCTCGGTGCCGTCGCCTTCGTCCTCGGGGCGCTGCTCTACGGCACCACGTACCAAGGGACGTCGGACGCCTCCTATCCGATTCTCGGAGGGACGTTCGCGATCGTGGGGCTCACGCTGATCGCATCGCGCTTCGTGCGGAACCGGATCGCTTTCTCCGCCGCCGGCGCCGCCCTCCTCGTATGGGCAGGGTACGGCCAGCTCCACACGGTCCTGCTCGGTTCGGCGCACGGAGGCGGGATCTTCATCGTTTTCACCGAGGGGATCGTCATGGTCGGAGGGGCCCTGCTCCTCTTCGCCTTCAACGCCTCCACCATTGCGAACGCTCTTCTTCGCATGGCGGGCGGTCGGACCCAACGCGCGCCGGTTGCCCGGATCGCGCTATCGTACCCCAGCCGACGCTCCTCGCGCACTACGATCAGCCTTGCCATCTTCGCGCTCGTGATCTTCGTTCTGGTCGCCATCGCGGCCACCGGGGCGACGGTGGACGGAAGCCTGAATTCCACGCTCCAGCAACAGTCCGGTGGGTACACGTTCGTTTCGTACTCCTCGACGCCGATCCCTGACCTTCCCGAGCTCGTCGCGAACAACTCGACGGTGGCCCCGTACTTCTCGTCGGTCGTGCCCTTGGAATTCGGCGGGATCTACGTCAACGTGAGCGGATTCTCCGGAAACCCGTACTCCGATTCGGTCTACTCCGCTCCCACGGGCGGAGCGTCGTCCTCCAATTTCTACTCCACCAACCAGTTCCCATTCACCACCACCGCGGGGGGAATGAGCGCGGCGCAGGTGAATGCGGAGCTCGCGACCGCCCCGAATGTCGCGGTCGTGGACCAGAGCTACGCGCCCGTGACCAGCAACCTCGGGATCGGTTCGGGCGGGGCCCATCCGAAGGTGAACGTCGGCGGGACGATCCTCCTGCGGAATCCGGCGAACGGGAATAGCTCGACGGTCACCGTGATCGGGATCATGGCCCAATCCCTCGTGGGGGGAGTCTTCGTGAGCCCTCCCACCGCCGCCGTTCTCGGGATCTCGCAGGAGAAGGTCTTCTTCCTCACGCTCGCCCCGGGGGCCTCCGCGACGCGCGCGGCTCAGGTCGCGAAAGCGGCGTTCTTCCCGTACGGCCTCGTCGTCCTCAACATCAAAGACCTCCTCGCCACGTCGATCGCCTCGACCGAGGGCGTCATCGGACTTCTCCAGATCTTCGTCGGGCTCGGCCTCGCCGTCGGCATCGCGGCGCTGGGAATCGTCGCGCTCCGGGCCGTGGTCGAACGTCGCCGCGAGATCGGTATGATCCGGGCCAACGGATTCACGCGTCGAATGGTGCTGAAAGCCTTCTTCATCGAGTACTCGTTCGTCTCTCTGGTCGGGATCGCGATTGGCACGGCGCTCGGCCTCCTCATTGTCTGGAACGTGACCCAGGGCTCGGCGGCCGCCTCCGCGGGGGTCACCGTGTTCACGGTGCCGTGGGTCAATCTCGCGATCATTCTGGGCCTCGCGTACGGGCTCGCCATGCTCGCGGTCGCGCAACCTTCCCTTCGGGCCGCCCGCCTCCCGCCGGCCGAGGCGGTGCGCGCCACCGAGTGATCGACCCCCCGACGGACTCCCGATGAGCCACGAGCCGAACGTCGCGACCGCTCCTCGGCCGGCACGCGCGATCCCCGGTCGTTCCCCACGGGCAGGGGACGGCGCCGGTTCGGCGAGAATTCGCTCGAGTTCGCCGGGAAGGTCGAGAGTTCGACGGGCCGGGGTCTTTAAATAGACCTTTAAATACTATAAATACAGCCGTGACGCGAGTACGAATCGAGAACGTAGTGGCCTCCACGAGCCTCGGTGACGAACTGGACCTCCAACAGGTCGCCTTGACCCTCGACGGGGCCGAGTACGAACCCGAACAGTTCCCGGGTGTGATCTACCGACTGAAGCAACCCAAGACCGCCATCCTACTCTTCCGGTCGGGCAAGGTCGTCTGCACCGGCGGGAAGAGCATGAAGCAGGTGGAAGAATCGATCCGGACGGTCTCCGATGTGATCCGCAAAGGGGGCCAGAAGATCCTCCGACAACCGAAGATCCAGGTTCAGAACATCGTCGCGACCTCCGACCTCGAAAGCGAGATCAACCTGAATTCGATCGCGATCACGCTCGGTCTCGACCGGGTCGAATACGAGCCCGAGCAGTTTCCCGGACTCGTCTGCCGACTCGACGACCCGCGCGTCGTCGTCCTGTTGTTCGGCAGCGGGAAGTTGGTCTGCACCGGCGCGCGCAAACCCTCGGATGTGTCTCGGGCGGTCGAGAAGATCACGAAAGAGCTCCAGGACGCGGGGCTCCTGCGCCGGGGGCGCAATCGAGCGTATGCGGAATCGAGCCGGGCTCCCCGCGGTTCTCGGTCTCCCGCCGGGTCCCCTCCGGCCCCCATGTCGGCGGACGAGGAATCGGCGGGGGTCAACGAGCCGACGCTCTCGCCGTAACCGTTCCGTTCTCCCGGAGGCGCCCGGACCGATTGCTCGGTGACTCCATGACCCGAAGGGCGACTCGTCGCCGGACGGTCCGATAGACAGATTCCGTCCTCCGACCGTCAATCTCGGTTCACCTGTGTTTCATCCCCCGGGGCGGTCGACCACGGCGGAGGAGGCCGCGGCACGATGCGCCCAAGGAGCACGGGCTGTTCCGGGGAAATCTTGGTCGTCGTGGGCCTCATCGCTCTCCTGATCGTCCTCGCACCGTTCGCGCTCCCGGGTCTCTCCCGTCCAGCGCAAGGAACTTCGGAGCGACCGGGTGCCCTTGCCACTGATCGAGTCGCATCGCATTCGACTCCTCAGAACTGTTCTGAGACCTTGCTGGCCACTCTCACGGCCACGCCGGCGAAGGTGGCGGCCACCCCTCTGGAGGTGCTGATGTTCTCCGCCGTCGCCAAGAACGCTTGCGGGGCTCCGCTCGCGTCGGGCACGAATTTCTCGTGGTGGCTCTCATCGGTTGCGCTGGGGACCCTCAACTCGAGCGCCGGAAGCACCGTCGCGTACACAGCCTGCATCGCGCCGATGGGCGGAGTCCTCCACGTGAAGGCGAGCTCGGGAGCGGTCACGCTCTTTGCCAACTCGTCGATTTCCGTCTCCGCGCAGGCGTCCTCGGGTTCGAGCCCTCCGTCCCCCAGCGGAGGCGGGGCATCGGGCGGCCCGACGGTCTCCTGGGTCGGCCTGGGGGTCATGGCGGCGCTCCTGGGGGCTGCGGCCGCGGTGCTGCTCGCGGGGCGCCGGAAGCGGAGGTGACGAGGTGATCGATGCGTCGAACTCGACACCTGTTCCGTCGGCGAGCCGCAACGCGCGTCTGCTCTCGCTCCTGACGCTGCGTCGGACTCGCGGCCTTCTGCGAAGTCGTCGAGCCAAGTCGGTCGCGATCGTCATCGCCGTCGCCTACGGGTTCATCGCGCTCCTCGCCGGTTACATGCTGCAGATCGTTCCCACGGGCGCCTCCGGTACCACGGCTCGCGTGCTCACGAACTCCTACTCTCCCGCATGGTGGAACTACCCCGCCGTTCTGGTCGTTACTCCCGGAGGAATCCTCGTCCTCCCCTTCCTGGCCACGGTCTCGATGGTGCTGGTTTCGATCGGAGTGGGCGTGGGGATGGGCGCGGGCCTTCTTCTCGCCACTCAGTTTTTTCGGACGTGGAAGCTCGCGCGCGCGGGGAGGGGGCTCGTAAGCCCTCTTGCAGGACTGACCCCGGCGATGGTGGCGCTGCTCACGCTGGGGGCCTGTTGCTCGACGAGCGCCGCGGCGGCTGGGAGCATCGGAGCCATCGCTGAAGTGAGCGGAACCTCCTACGACCAGATTCTCCTCAACTCCTGGATTCTCAACGTCTTCCAGGTCGCCGTCCTGGGTATCGCTCTGCTAGCCCAAGAGTATCTCATCGGCGTGTTTTCGAGCCTCGCGAAGTCGGGGGCGGAGACGAGATTCTCCGCCTCCGAGCGCGCCGCTCGATCGCCTTCGTTCCGTCAAGAAGCTGAGGACTGAGCCGTCATTACGTGGCGGGGGAATCGGCAGGAGCCCCGCCGTGAGACTGACGGCGTCGCTCTTCGCCCCGCCGCGGAGTATCATGACCAGTCAGAAGCACCCTCGAAAGCATCGGCCCGCGGTTCCTCCTCCGAGAAACGGGACCAGCTCGGAACGGATTCAGCTTCCGGACCAGCGGGGCGCCCGTTTCTCCTGGAACGCGGCGCGGGCCTCCCGGTTATCCGGGCTGTCTCGCAGCGGGTCGGCGAGCTCCTGCTCGAGCCGGAGGCCTTCGTCCAGCGGCAAGGAAACCCCCCGGCGAATCGCCGCGAGAGCGGCCCGGATCGCGCGGGGGGGATGGGCGCCGATCGTTTTCGCCATCGTTCTTGCTTCTTCCAGCAGGCGGGAGAGAGGGTACACGTGGTTTACTAGACCGATGGCCGCGGCTCGCCGGGCGTTGATCGGGCGGGCCGTGAGGATCATCTCGAGCGCGACCGCGGGAGGCACGGTTCGCGGAAGTCGTTGGGTCCCGCCCTGTCCCGGAATAATCGCCCATCGAACCTCCGGTAGACCAAAGATCGCGTTCGTGCTGGCCAAACGGATGTCGCAGGCCAGGGCCAGTTCAAGCCCGCCTCCGAGACAAATCCCGTTGACCGCGGCGATGACCGGCTTCCCGACCTCCAGGTTCCTCGTGATCCCCCCGATCCCGGGCTGGCGGTTCCACAGTTTCACTCGTTGCTTGGTCGGGACGCTTCGATAGAATTCTCCCATCCGTTTGAGGTCGACCCCGGAGCAGAACGATTTCTTCCCGGCCCCGGTTATCACCGCCACGCGAAGGTCATCCTCGTCCCGAAACCGTTCCCAGGCGGCCACCAGGGCTGCGTGGGACTCGGGATCGATCGCATTCAGCGCCTCCGGACGGTCCAGGGTAATCCAAGCTACGCGCCCATCGATCTCGAAGTGGACGGGCATCGTTCGGACAGCGAGCCCCACTGCTTGGACTTAACGGCGGGGAAGACGGGAAGCTTCCGTCCACCGCCCACGAAAGTCAACCCCTAACCGGTACGGGAGAACGCGCATCATCCCCGGACCATCTCCGGAGCGCGAGGACGGAGGATGGCGAAGGCTCACCCGACGAAGGTGGCATCTCCGAAGGGGCGCGACGTCCTCGCGCCGAAGGCTCCCGAGGAGGTCGATTTCCAGGACCTCCTCTACGAGAAGCGCGATGGAGTCGCGAAGATCACGCTCAATCGCCCTCACGTGTACAACGCGTACGCGACGGGCACGTTGCGCGAGCTATCGTGTGCGGTCGAAGACGCATCCGTCGATGACGCCGTCGGGGTGATCGTCCTCACGGGCGCGGGAGACGCGGCCTTCTGCACCGGAGGCGATGTCCGCGAGTACGCAGAGCGCTACACCCAGCGCCCCCGGGACTACTGGAAGTACATGGGTCTCTTCCAAGGCGCCGTCGAAGGCCTCTTGCGGTGCGGGAAACCGACGATCGCCCGGCTGAACGGTATCACCGTGGGCGGCGGAAACGAGCTTCACCTCGCCTGCGACCTTTCGGTCGCCGCGTCCCATGTTTATCTCGGTCAGGTGGGCGTGGGCGTCGGCTCGGTGGCGTGCGGAGGCGCCACGCAGTGGCTCCCTCTCGCCGTCGGGGACCGGCGGGCGCGCACCATGCTCTTCCTCAACGAACGGGTCTCGGCTCGCCAGGCCCTGGAATGGGGCCTCGTCAGTGAGGTCGCCCCCTCCGTGCGACACGGAACGAAATTCGTCGAGCAACCGAGCTCGGAGGAAATCCGCCTCGCGCAGCACGGCCAGAAGGATTACCGGGTCGACCTGGCACCGCTGGACGCGGCGGTCGACCAGCTCAGCCGCCGCCTGCTCGCGATGTTTCCGGAATGCCTTCGGTATACGAAGCAGCAGGTCAACTTCTGGAAGGAGCTGTCGTGGAACAGCACGGTCGGTCACGGCCGAGAATGGCTCTCCCTTCATTTCGCGAATCGAGAGCCTCACGAAGGAATGAGGGCGTTCGTTGAGAAGCGTCCTCCCGACGTCGCGGGTCTCCGACGTCGCCTCGCGGAAGGTAAGGGGGAAGAGTTTCTCTTCGGTCGCCCCGTGCGTCATTGCCCGAAGTGCGGGGCGAAAGGCCTTCCGGAGGATTTCGAATTCTGCGGTCGATGCGGAGCCCCGACCTCCGGGTCGAGCCCGCCCGAGAGGTGAGCCGATGTCGGGGGTCGCGCTTGCACCTTCACCGCCCGGCGGAGCCCCGCCCGCGTTCCTTCGCGACGCCCGCGCCCTCCAACGCAAGCTGGTCGAGGAGTACTACGGCCAATTGGCTTCGACCGAGACCCCCCGTCGACCCGTCGCGTACATGCTCGTCGGGGGAAACCTCACGGAGATCCTCCGTTCGTTCGGTTACGACGTGGTCTTCCCGGAGATCGTAGCGCTCAACTGTGCGATCAAGCACCAATCGCTCGACAACATCCTGCACGCCGAGTCGATGGGCTACGGGCTCGATGTGTGCGGCTACGTCAAGAACGACCTCGGACTCCAGGACCTCGGCGGCAAGACCTCGTTCGGCCAGATCCCTCGGCCCGACCTGCTCGTGTGCAGCTTCTCCGGCTGCTATATCTACGTGAAATGGTGGGAGGCGCTTTCCGAATCGTACGGCGCCCCGCTGTTCATGTTCGACGTGCCGTACATGCGGGACGAGACTCCTCGCAAGGAGGACATCGACTACCTGGTGAGCCAACTCTGGGAGCTCATCCACCTCCTCGAGAAACGCACCGGCCGTTCGTTCGACATGGACCAGCTGAAGCGGGTCCTCGCCGAATCCCGCCGCGCCGAGGACGGGTGGGTAGAGTATCTGCGCGCGGGCCGGTCGCGCCCGTCCCCGATCGAGGCGTACTTCGAGTCGATCTTCTACATGTTCCCCATCAACGTACTCCGCGGAACCCCCGAGGCCGCGGACTTCTACGAAGTGGTGAACGCGGAGGTTCGAGCGAGGGTCCGGGACGGGAACTATCCCCTACCGGAGGAGAAATACCGCGTCCTCGTCGAAGGAGTTCCGCCGTACACCAACTACCGGACGTTCTGGGACTTTTTCCGAAAGTGGGGGGCGGTCTCCGTCGTCGCGACCTACCCGAAGGTGGGCGGGCTCTTCGACCGCGGCTTTCGACACGACCCATCTCGTCCGTTGGAGAGCATCGCGGAGTACAGCCTCGGCGCGTACGTGAATCAATCCTGGCCGTTGCGTCGGAAGATCATCGCCGACTACGTGAAGGAGTACCAGGTGGACGCGGCCATCGTCCACGGGATCAAGTCCTGCCGTTCGTTCACGGCGGGACAAGGCGACCTGAGGGATTGGCTGATCCACGAAAAGGGGCTGCCGACCCTCTACATCGAGTCCGACCACCAGGACCCTCGCTACTTCGCCCCCGCCCAGATCAAGAACCGCATGGACGCCTTCTTCGAATCGCTCGAGCAACGGCGGGCCGTAGCGGCCCGGGCGGGGGCCGTGCCCGCATGAGCGGGGCGGTCGCGGGAGTGGACATTGGCTCGACCACGGCGAAGTGCGTACTCCTCGGCGAGGATTCTCGGATCCTCGGGAAGTCGTTGAACCCCGTCGGCGTGGACATCGTGAAGGACGCGGAACGCGCCCTCGAGGCCGCGCTCGCGGACGCTCACCTCTCCCGTTCCGAAGTATCGTTCATCGCCGGCACCGGTTACGGCCGGTACAAGGTCTACTTCGGCCAGCTCATCGTCACCGAGATCTCCTGCCACGCCCGGGGCGCCAACTTCCTCTTTCCGGGGACCCGCGTCGTAATCGACATCGGCGGCCAGGACACGAAAGCGATCCGGGTCAACGACAAGGGCGAGGTCGTCGACTTCGCCATGAACGACAAGTGCGCCGCCGGGACCGGGCGTTTCCTCGACGTGTGCGCCAACGCTCTCGGGTTCGATGTCGCCGAGATCGGGCCGCTGTCCCTGCAAGCACGCCGCGCGGTGAAGATCACGAGCACCTGCACGGTCTTCGCGGAGTCCGAGGTCACGTCCTACGTCTCGCGGGGTAAGGACCCGAAGGACATCCTCGCGGGGCTGCACGCCAGCATCGCGAACCGCACGCTCTCCCTGATGCAGCGGGTCGGTGTGGAACCCGAGATCACGTTCACGGGGGGCGTCTCCCAGAACGAAGGCATGGTTCAGGCCCTCCACCGTCGGCTCGGGGCCCCCGTCAATGTGAGCCCTCTCTCGCAGTACCTCGGAGCGTTGGGCGCGGCGCTCCACGGCCGCGAGCGCCTCTCGGGTGGTGCGACGTGATCACCGGAGGTCTCGACTTAGGGGCCGGGGTCATCAAGGGGGCCCTCCTCGAAGACGGACGGCGGGTCCTCGCGACGGCCTCGCTCCCGTCGCGGGGAACCCCGGTGTCGGCCGCACGACGCCTGATGGACGAGCTGGGGGAGACGGCGAACATCGCTCCCGGTGATGTGGACTACCTCTGCACGACCGGTTTCGGCCGGTACTCCATTCCCGAGCGGAACCTGCAGGTGAGCGACTTCACTTCCTCGGCCCGCGGCGCGATCTTCCTCTTTCCGAAGACGCGAATGATCGTCGACGTCGGAACCCAGGCCTCGCGGACCATGTCGATCTCCGAGACCGGTAAGGTTCTCAAGTTCAAGATGAACGAGAAATGCGCCGCGGGAGCCGGTCGGTTCGTCGACCGGTGTTCGAAGTACCTTCAAGTTCCCCTCGAGGAGATGGGCCCGAAGGCGCTCGCGTCCGAACACCCCAAGCTCATCTCGAGCGTTTGCGCGGTCCTCGCTGAGACCGAGATCATCAACAACGTCGCGGAGGGCGTCCCGTTACCGGACATCCTGATGGGCGTCTTCCTTTCCCTCTCGCAGCGCGCGTACTCCCTCATGCGCTACGTGGGGATCCAACCCGAGGTCACGCTCGTCGGCGGCCTGGTGCGCAACGTCGGAATGGTGAAGGCGCTCCGCGACACCGTGGGAATGGACGTCAATGTCGCGCCCGATGCGTACTATGCGGCCGCCCTGGGCAGCGCGATTCTGGGGCACTCCCGCCTCCTGAAACTCGCCCAGGCTCCGCGCCCGGCGGGGGGTAAGCATGCCCGAGCTCTTGCATATCCAATCGCTCCTCGGGGAGGGCGAGTTGCCCCCCCCCGTCGATATCTCGCCGGATTTTCGGGAGTTCACCCAGGCCCAGTCCGTCGAGGAAATGGTGCGCCTCGCTCAGGAGGTCCTCGCGGACCCGACCTTCCCGACGGCTCGGGCTTGGCGGAAGGCCGGCGGCAAAGCGGTCGGCTGCTTCCCCGTCTACACCCCCCAGGAGCTCGTCCACTCCTTGGGCATGTTGCCGGTCTCGATGCAGGGGGGCGGGGAAAACCTCGAGATCAGCCGCGCGGACGCCGCACTCGGATCCTTTCTCTGCTCGATCTCGAAATCGACGCTCGAGATGGCGCTCACCGGCCTCCTCGACCCGATCGATGCGTTCGTCTTTCCGTACATCTGCGACGTGAGCCGCAACCTCGACGGGATCTTCGCGCGCGTCCTCCCCGATCGTCCGTCGCACATGCTCCACCTGCCGCAGAACTTCTCCTCCCCGGCCACGATCCCCTTCCTGGTCGCGGAGTACCGCAGTCTCCTCGAGAAGCTCGAACGGGTGGCCGGTCGACCGTTCTCCCAGGAGGACCTGCGCGCGTCGATCGAGCTCTTCAACGAGCAACGCGCGCTCGTCGCGCGGCTCGCCGCGCTCAAGCGGGACGCCCCGTGGAAGGTCACCCTGCTCGAGTACTACCTGCTACTTCGGTTGGGGGGCCTGCTGCCCCGGGAGGTCCATATCCCCCTGCTTCGACGCGCGCTCGCGGAGATCGAGGGAAGGGAGCGGAAGAACAAGGACGCGATCCGGGTGATTGTCATCGGCCCATTCTGCGAACAACCGACCCTCGAACTCCTGCAGCTCGTCGAGGACGTCGGGTGTTACGTCGTCGGGGAGGAGTTCCAGATGCTGCACCGCTGGTGCCCGCACATCGAACCGGGGGCGGACCCGCTACAGAGCCTCGCGACGTCGTACGTCCGGACACCCATCGATATCGGTGTCCGCAGCACTCCGACGACGAAGGGGGCGGCGGTCCTCTCGCGGGTCGACGACGCCAAGGCCCAGGGCGTGGTCTTCCTGACCGCGAAGTTCTGCGAGCCGGCGCTCGAGGACGTGGTGCTTTACCGCCGGGCCCTCGAAGCCCGGGGCCTCCCCTACCTGCACATGGAGTTCGAGGAGAAATCGACGACCTTCGAGCAAGCCCGGCTGCAGCTCGAGACGTTCGTCGAATCGATTCTCTTCGATTGACCGAGGTGGACAGTGAGCGCGAAACCTCCGGGCACCGTCTCCGTCGAGCGCGTCGACGGTCGGGCGACGGTCACCTGGGAGCACGGGCCGGCGAACGTGTTCGACATCGCCCTCCTGGAGGAACTCACCCGGGTGCTCCATCGTGAGGAGGTCACGGGAGCCCATGTCGTCGTGCTGCGGGGTGGGGGGAAGTCGTGGAGCGGCGGGTTGAGCGTCGAAGATCACTTGAAACCCCGGGTCCACGCGATGTTCGACGCGTTCCACAAGACCCTCACGACCCTCTGGAACCTGCCCTGCCCCACGATCGCCCAGGTCCATGGGAGATGCCTGGGGGGCGGTTTGGAATTGCTGATGGCCTGTGACCTCGCGATCGCGTCCGAAGGGGCCACGTTCGGTCAACCCGAAATCCGTCTGGGGGTCTTCGCGCCGTTCGGCGCGGCTACCTATCCGCAGCTCATCGGTTCTCGCCCCGCGGCCGAACTCCTCTTCCTCGGAACGCCGTTCGACGCCCGACGAGCGGTGTCCGCGGGCATCGTCAACCGGGTGGTCCCCGACGAGGAACTCGACGCATCCGTGGCGTTGACCGCTCAGACTCTCTGCAGCCACCGGCGGGAAGCCCTGCGCCTGCTGAAGCGGGTCCTTCGTCGAGCGGAGGTGGACCCCTGGTCCTCCCTCGCTTACGCCGAGCACACGTACCTCGACGATCTCATGACACTGGGGGAGTCGGAGGAGGGCCTTCGGGCGTTTCTCGAGAAACGGGCTCCCGTTTGGAAGGATCGGTGAGCCCTCGGTTCATGCGGGCCGCCGTCTTTCAAGGCTCGGGGCGTCCGCTCCTTGTCGGCGAAGTGCCTCGGCCAACTCCGGGGGCGGGCGACGCTCTCGTGAAGGTCGCGGCATGCGGCTTTTGTCACACGGACCTCCATTACCTGGACCATGCCGTTCCGACGGCCAAGAGCCCTCCCCTCATTCTCGGTCACGAAATCTCGGGCATCGTCGAGGAGCTGGGACCCGGGAACTTGGTACGGTCCGTCGGCGACCGCGTGCTGGTCCCCTCCGTCCTTCCGTGCGGGAGCTGCGAGTACTGCCGCGCTGGGCGCGGGAACATCTGCCCCCAACTTCAGATGCCCGGCAACCACCGTGACGGAGGTTTCGCCGAGTACGTCGTGATTCCCGCCCGCGACCTCGTACCCTTGCCCAGTGACCTCGACCTCGCGCACAGCGCGGTGATCGCCGATGCGCTCACGACACCGTACCATGCGGTCGTTCACCGCGCCCGAGTGCGGAGCGGCGACTGGGTCGTGGTCGTCGGGTGCGGGGGCGTCGGGATCAATGCCGTCCAGTTCGCTGCCGCGGCGGGCGCGAACGTGATCGCCGTCGACCTTCGCGCCGAGAAACGTGAAACCGCGCGGCGGCTGGGAGCGTGTGACGCGCTGGACCCCGCGGAACACCCCGACCTGGGCCGGGAGGTCCGGAAAAGGTCCGGGGGAGGGGCGGACGTGGCGCTCGAGGTCGTCGGAAAGCCCGAGACCGTCGGCCTGGCGCTCTCCACCCTGCGCCGCGGAGGTCGGCTCTGTGTGGTCGGATACAGTGACTCGGTCGCCTCGATCCCGCTCAATCGCCTCATGTTCTTCGAATACGAGATCGTCGGTTCGCTCGGCTGTCGACCCGTGGACTACCCGCGCGTCATCGAGATGGTTCGCCAAGGAAAGGTGAACCTGGACGCGGTGGTTACGGCCCGCCTCCCCCTCGAACGGATTGCCGAGGCGGCCGAGGACCTCCGGCACGGCCGAGGATTGCGGACGCTGATCGTCCCGTGAGCGGCCGACCGTCCCTTATGGGTCGGCGTCGGGCCGGTCGGGTGAGCCCCGAGTTCCTTCGCGCGGAGCGGAACGCGGTCGGACGGCGCCCACCTCGGCCTGGCGCTGCGAGGCGAGCTTTCGCATGCCCCGGCGCAGGTTCTCCATCGCCGTCGCACGGCTGACGCCGAGCGACTTCGCGACATCCTTGAGCTGGGCGCGGCGTGGATAGTCGTAGTATCCGAGCGCGAAGGCGGTTCCGACGGCGATCTCCTGGCGGGCGGTCAGATCGTGGGACCCTCGATACGAACCGATCCGCACGAGCGAGGCCGGCGAGCTGCCCGGCGTGGTGAACGAGGCGAGAAGGGGGTGGGCGTCCCGGACCCGGTTCACGAGCACTCGCCACTCCCCTTCTCGTGTTTCGTCCTCCGGAGCGCCGGCCGAGGGTAGGAACGGGCAGCTCATGCAGATCGCCCCCATTTCGAAGACGCTGTGGCAGAGAGCGGGCAGGGGACCGACCAGCCGAACGAGGAGCCGATGCGGCCCGAGCTGCGTGAGCGAAAGCTCCTCGGGGCTGGCCCGTTGTCGAAGGAAGGCCGTGATCTCGGGGAGGGTCGCGGGGGTCGCGTTGATCTCGAGAAGTTGAAGGAGGCGACGCGGCGATTCTTCGGTATGCCGGCAGACGTGCAGCCGGACGCCGGCCCCCCATCGCGTGCTCAAGTCCTGCATCCAGTGCGGCACGGGACCGCCCCGGATCCGGAGCTCCATCAGGGCGGCTTCCTTGCGCAGGCTCGGGCCGGCTCCCCGGTCCGCGGGACGCGTGGGCCGGCGAACCGTCCCTCCCTTCTTCCCGACCGCGACCCGGCGACGGAGAGATGAACGCGGAGAAGGCGGCGAGCCTGGTGAGAGGCGGTCGGAGCGCCCGGGGCGGCCCCCCCGCCCGAAACCCCGTTGGAGAAGGTGGCTTCGAGATCGTCGCGATTCGACGTCGTGAGGGCCCTTGCGAGAGTCGCGGGCCATGGGCTCCCTACCCTGTTCTCCCCTTTCCGCCTTTCGAGGGGGATCTTAGCCTCCGAGCGGGAGCCGTTCCCCGCGATTCGAAGTCAACCGCATCGCCCGAGAAGAGAACGGCTATCCCGGGCAAGATAGCGGGGCATGGATTTGAACCATGGATCTACGGGTTATGAGCCCGTCGGGATTTCAGGACGGTCGGCACCGCCGACCGCTTTCCTGACTACCCTACCCCGCTGCGGCGAGCCCGAGGAGGATGGCCTATTTAGGCCCTCGTGGCGGCCCGGGTGACGGCGACTCCCGCCGGCGTGGGGGCGACCAGCGTCTCGTGTTCAAACGCGAGAAGGCGTTCCCAACTCGCCTCGACCTGTTGACCCACTGCGGCGATGTCCGCCGGCGTCAAGTGGCGGAACCGGCCTTGGGCGGAGAGGTACTCTCCCACGGGCTTCAGAGTCCCGGATTTCCGCGTGATGTGATAGCGGCCGTTCTCCACTTCGTAGAGCGGGAAGACCCCGGTGTCGGTCGCGAGTCGTCCGATCGCGACGGTCTTCTGGGAGTCAAATCGCCAACCCGGGGCACACGGAGCGAAAATGTGGAAGAACCGCGGGCCCGTCATGCCCTTCGCCTTCTCCACCTTCCGTTCGAAGTCCTCGGGGAAGCTCGGGTTGAGCGTGGCCGCATAGACCGGGTGGTGCGCGAGGACGATGGCCATCATGTCCTTCTTCGACTCGACCTTCCCGTGTTCGTGGCCCTCGACCGGGGTGGTGGTCGTCCATGCACCGAGCGGGGTCTCCCCGCTCCGTTGGACGCCGGTGTTCATGTACGCCTCGTTGTCGTACATGACGTAGATCGCATCGGTCCGACGCTCGAGCATTCCGCTCAGGGCCTGAATCCCGATGTCGGCGGTCCCCCCATCTCCGGCGAAGCCGACGACCGTGACGTCCTTTTGGCCCATCGCGTCGAGAGCCGCCCGAATTCCGGAGATGGACGCGCCCGTCGCCTCGATCGGGTTGTCGAGCATCGCGACGCCGAGCGCCGTAGTCGGGTAGGGAGTGGCGATCACGGTCCAGCAACACGCCGGTACCGAGACGACCGTGCGCGGTCCGAGGCCCTTCAGGAGCAAGCGCATCGCCAGCGCTGCTCCGCAGCCGGGACACGCCGCGTGACCGGAATACATCAGCTCCTGCGCCGGAATAGTAAGCTTAGCCATCGACCGAAACCTCCTGTTCGATATCTTCCCAGTGAACCTCAGGCACTTCGCCGCTGAGCAAGGTGTCGTACATCCGACGCACCATGTGCGGCGTCACGTCCCGTCCCCCGACGCCGGCATAGAACCCGGTGATGGAGGGGTGGTGCGGCGACGGATAGAGGGCGGCGCTGACCTCGGTCCCGGCGGCTCCCATCGGACCGAAGGTGTACCGACCGGTCCGCGACGCCGACCCGATCGACCGATGCGCCGACAGTGCGCACTTCCTCGTTCGGGAACGGGCGGAAGAGACGGAGCTTCGCCAGGCCGACCTTCTTCCCCTCGGCCCGCATATCATCCACGACACCGCGGGCGGTCGTGGTCGAAGTGCCCATCGTGATGAGGACCGCATCCGCATCGTCCACTCGGTAGGTCGGAACCGCGCCTCCGTGATAGCGGCCCGTGGCTCGCCGGTATTCTTCCTCGACGATGGGAAGGGTCGCGGGAACCCGCTCCATCGCCTTCGCCGCTTCCCATCGGAAATCGACGTAGCGGTCCGGCCCGGTGAACGACCCGAGTCGAACGGCGACGCCCGGCGTGAGGATCGCACGCTGCTCCCGCGGGGGCAGAAACGCATCCACGACCGCCTGGTCGGGGACCTCGACCGTCTCCGAGGTGTGGGAAAGGTAGAACGCATCCTCGGTGACCATGACCGGCAGTCGAACGTCCGGATGCTCCGCGAGACGGAACGCCATGAGGACCGTGTCGATGACCTCCTGGTTGCTCTCCGCGTAGAACTGGATCCAGCCGGTGTCCCGTTGGCTCATCGTATCGGTGTGGTCCGCGCCGATGTTCCACGGAGGCCCGACGGCCCGATTGATCACGCCCATCACGACCGGCGCGCGCGCTCCCGAAGCCCAGTGGACGAGCTCGTGCATGAGGAGCAGACCCTGGCTCGAGGTGGCGGTATACGTCCGCGCGCCCAGGCCGGCCGCGCTGACGACCACTTGCAGGGCGCTGTGCTCGGACTCGACCTGGACGTACTGGGCCTTGAGCTGACCGGTGGCGACGAAGTCCGCGATCTTTTCGACGATCGAGGTCTGCGGGGTGATCGGGTACGCCGACACGACCTGGACGCGAGCGAGTCGAGCAGCGTGCGCCTGAGCTGCGTTCCCGGAAAGAACCATCTTCGTCATCGACGAACCTCCTTCACTCCTCCGCGACCATCTCGATCGCCTTCGGCGGGCACTCTTCCGCGCAGATCCCACACCCTTTGCAGTAATCGAGACGGAGGACCGGGAACCCCTGCGCGTCGAACTCGATCGCGTCATCGGGGCAGAACTTCCAACAGAAGTTGCACTTGGTGCAGTGCGCGAGGTGGATGACGGGTGTCAGCGTGCGCCAGGACGAGGTGCGGAGCGTGCTGCTGGGAATCGACGCCATCGGTCCCTCGGGAAGCGGCGGGAGCGGATGGGGAACCTTGGGGACAGGAGGAACGGGGCTGGTAACGGATTCCAGGGTTCGAACAGAGGCGAACCCTTCGACCGCGGCTTCCCGGTTCTGGGCCGGTTTCGCGGGAACGTACTTTTCGATCGCGGCCGTCAGGGCTTCGAGCGAAATGATCCCCGTGGCCCGAGCCAGGGCCCCCAGGACGACCGTGTTCACGACGGGCATCGTCGCCGACCCGAGACCGTGAGCGAGGGCGATTCGGGAGGCGTCGACGGTGGCCCGGCGGGCTCCCGGAGGGGCGGTGATTTCGGCAGGAGGTAGACGGGAATTTACGAGGAGAAGCCCCCCCGGGCGGAGTCCGTCGGCGACCGGAGTCGACCGGAGAAGTCCGGGGTCGAGGACCACTACGATCTCGGGCCGGGTGATGGACGTGCGGACACGCATCGGTTTGTCGTCGATCCGCGCGAACGCTGTGACCGGGGAACCGCGTCGCTCGACACCGAAGAACGGGAAGCTCTGGGGCTCCTTCCCGTCGAGGAAGGCGGCCTGCGCGAGCAATTCGGAGGCGAGGACGGCACCCTGGCCGCCTCGGCCGTGGAATCGAATCTCGATCATGATCGTGGACGGAGGGACGAGCCGTTTCGGAGTTGATGAAGGGCAGGTGAGCCCGGGTTGACGCTCAGGTAATTCAGCTAGTTCGCGTTCGGTTTCCCATGGTCGGGATTCGCCCGCTCAAGAAGATCTGGTTCGACGGCCGCCTCGTCGACTGGGACGAGGCCCGGGTCCACGTTCTCACGCACGCGCTCCACTACGGGTACGCGGTCTTCGAGGGAATTCGGTGTCACGATACCCCGAAGGGGCCGGCGATTTTCCGCCTCACCGACCACATGGACCGCTTTCTGAACAGCGCGAAGGTCTACCGGATGAAACTGCCGTTCGGCCGTGACGAGCTCGTGCAGGGGTGCGTGGACCTCGTGCGCGCGAACGGAATTCCTGAAGCGTATCTTCGGCCCCTCGCCTTCTCGGGGTACGGCGAGATGGGACTGGACCCCACGAAGAGTCCCGTCCAAGTGGCGATCGCGATGTGGGATTGGCCCGCTCTCTTCACGGGGGCCGGCGTCGACCAGGGCGTCCGGGCCACCGTGTCAAGCTGGGTGCGCATCGATTCGCGCAGCCTGCCGCCCCAGGCGAAATGCGCGGCGAACTACGCGAACTCGGCGCTCGCCAAGATGGAGGCCGTATCGGGCGGGTACGACGAGGCGATCCTGCTCAACTCCGCCGGCGTGGTCGCCGAAGGACCCGGTGAGAACATCTTCCGGGTGATGAAAGACGTCGTGAGCACGCCCCCCGCGAGCTCCGGGATCCTTCGGGGGATCACGCGCGACACCATCATCCGATTCCTCACTGACGAGCATCTCACGTTCCACCGGACGGACTTCACTCGCGAGGAGCTGTTCACGTCGGACGAGCTGTTCTATTCCGGGACCGCCGCGGGCGTGATGCCGATCCGGGAGGTCGACGGTCGCGCGATCGGGACGGGAACCTACCCGGTGACGAAACGCCTGCGCCTCCGTTACGAGGCGGCGGTCCGTGGGAAGGCCCCCGAATACGAACCCTGGCTCACGTATACCCGCTGACCGACGGGGCTCTCGGGGAAGCGGCTTGCCGCTTCGAGGGAGGAAGGTCGGCGTGAACGCCGGTTGACGGGGGGTTCATTAGCCGCGGCCCCAGCGACCCGCTAACACGGAACCTCGGATGCGAGCGAGTTCGAGCGGAGGGTCACCCGAAGGAGTTGCCGTACCCGAATCCGTGGAGACCTCGCCTTCGGGTCCGGGCCGCAAAGGCCACGGCCGGATGATCGAGGTCCTGCGGATCGGTCTCGGGGTCGTCTGGCTCGCCAACTTCTTCTTCATCGTCTATCCTCCGAACAATTACTTCGGAGACTTTTCGAGCGTCGCTCTCACGTTCGCCCCCGTGAGCTTCGGGGGACCGGGCTTCCCGCAGTACGTCGCCGCCCACCCCCTGTTCTTCTCGTGGCTGATCGCGCTGGTGACCGGATACTTGGCCATCGCCTTCACCCTCGGACTCACGACCCGGATCGCGTGCTTCGTGGGCGGCTTCTTCTCCGCGGTCCTCTTCGCCATCCAGATCGGGAACATCTTCGCCTTCCCGGGCGGTACGGACGTCGGCGAACACCCGCTCTTCATTCTGATCTCGGCCGTTCTGTTGGTCGGCGGTGCGGGCGCCTCGCTCTCCCTGGACGAATGGATCCGGCTGACCTGGGCCCGATACCTCGCGGCCCGTCCGACCGTGCGGGCCCCGGCGGTCCCGAGCGGGTGGTCCGGTGCGTTGTCGACCCGTACGCTCTTCAGCTACTTCGTCGCGGGGACGCTCGTTTCCATGGCGGTCGGCGTGGGCCTCATCGTGGCCTTCCCGCTCCAACCGGCGTCGTCCGGCCCCCCGTTCGTGAGCGGTCCTACCCAGTACGAGAACATGAGCGTCAATATCGCCTCCAACGGGTGGCCACAGTTTACGCCCTCCAACTTCACCCTGCACACCGGGCAAGTGGTGTTCACCATCGTCGACAACGATTCGCCCATGAATTGGTCGGGTTGTCCGTGTACGGTTCTGGGGGCGGTGGGAGGGGTGGAATACGTGAACGGGTCTCCGGTGCACATCGTTTCCGGCAACGTCGCCCATTCGTTCAACGTGCCCGACCTGAACCTCGCGATCTATAGTCCCGGCCAGGCGACGACCCAGTTCACCGTGGACATCAGTCGGACCGGCGAGTTCGTGTGGTTCTGCGTAGTCCCGTGCGGAACGGGCGCGGACCCGTACAACACTCCTCCGATGAACGTCCTGGGTTACATGACCGGGACGATCACGATCACGTGAGCCCCTCCTGGCCCCCGGCGGACGAGGGGCAAACGCTTACGGGAGGTATCGTTCCCCTTCCCCGAGGGACCCCATGGTGCAGAAAGTGACCGAAGTGGTGGGAACATCGACCGACGGATTCGCGCACGCCGCCGAAAACGCCGTGAACACCGCCGCGAAATCGTTGCGCAATCTTCGCTGGTTCCGGGTCACGGAACTCGAAGGACGGATCCACGACCAGAAAGTCGCCGAATACCACGCGACCGTCAAGATCTACTTCGACCTGGAGTAACGAATTCAGGCGGCTCCTCGGGCGACGGCTTGGATCGTCGGTCTCTTCGGGAGAGAATCAAGGTCGAGAGGGCTGCGAGCGAGTCATAAGTGCGAGCCTTCTCTCAGCCGCCAGGACCGAAGCGGTCGAACCGAGGAGGAGGTCCGTAACGGAATGATCGGACCGCCGGCCGAACGCACCGAGGGACTCAGGCCCAAAAGTCGTCGAACTCATACTGCTTCCCAAAGAACACCCAGCATTCGAGGATCCGACCCGCGCGAAGTCGAAACACGTTGACACTCTGGTCCTCGATTGATTTTCCTCCGCGGGTCGCGCGGTACGTCGTCCGCATGAACCCGGTATCGTCGTTCGCGACGATCTCGAGGACCTCTTCATGCCACGTTCCACCACTTCGCTCAAAGAGCTGAGCTCCCCAGGCCAAGACGGCATCAAATCCGTTCACGTCCCCCGATAGGGGCCCATGCCCGGACACATGCCAAGAAATCTGGGGGTCGATCATCGATCGCAAGGGTACCAGATTGCCGCTCAGGGACGCATTGAACGCGTTCCGGAGGAGCATTTCATTTGGATGCGGCATGATGTTACTCCGAAGTTCGCGACATGATGATGGCGCGGTGCGGTAAGAGACCTCCGGGTTCTCCGTGAATAGGCGCATCTTTTGACTTCCAGTCGGCCGTGCTTGGTTGACCCACTCTTTGCCCGATCGCCGGAGGCATGCCCGCGTTCATCCCGAGCCGCGGGAGGACTTTGGCGATAGTTCGAAGCCCCTCCTCGACTCGGAGGGAGTCCTCAGAGAACCTCTAGCGTAGCAAAAGGTCGAAGTGACCCCGAGGGGGCGGCGCCCCTCATGGGGCCCCTTTGCCAAGGTGGAGACGAAGAGGGGCTCCGATGAAATCTTCGAATCCGTTAACTGACCGTCGCCTTGAAACCGCGATTACTACCTGTCTCGGTGTACGGCGCGATTACACTCACTCCGGACTTGGGCTGGGGTCGCTAGCCCTTGGCGCGCATCCCCTTCCGGTAATCCTCTTCCAGGGCAGCCACCAGAATATCCCAGTACTTGTTCGCGTTGCGGACCCACTGATTCCGAGTGGGATGCTTTCGTGTCATCCACCGTTCCGTGATAGATAGGGTCAGTCGCGTTCGTCCCGCCCCGAGGCGTGCAAGCCGGTAATCCATCGCGTCAAGGTCCGTCTCGTCTATCGTCTCCTTGTGCCAGGCGTCAGGTGGCATCAATCGGACGAGTTCCACGGATACCGCGGGGCTCTCGATAGGAGTGACCCTCGCACGGATTCGGACCACGCGATCCGACCCCAGGTGAATCACCTGAACGCGCGTCTTCGACCTCGAGAATTTCCCGTCGTCACTCCGATAGTCGGTGCACCATTCGTACACGTATTTGATCGGCGCCTTGATGGTCTTCGTGACCCGGGCGTGATGTGTCGCAAAAACGCGTCGGCCGGATTCCGGCATGTGACCCATTAGAGTGACGGATTCCTCTCTATCAACGGTTTCCTCGTCCCTCTGGGCGTGGGTGTGGGTGCTATTCCACCCAGCGTGCGGTCAGGACTCGTTGACTAAATGCCGGGCGCACGCCCGAGTTGACCGCCAGCCGCGGGAGGACTTTAGCGGTAGTTCGAAGCCCCTTCAACGGGCGGAGGCGGGTTTCGACGGCCGCTCAGGCTCCTGAAAGGCGCGCGCGGCCGATGACGGGACCAGGATTCGCGTGCGCAGCCATAGGAAGGCAACGCCGCGTCTCGTCCGGAAACCCACCCGTTTGGCTCACCCGAAGGTTCGGAAGGCGGCAGGAAGACTCTCCTCCGCGGTCAGCCGTGCGACACGCCCCTTGGGGAATCGGACCAGAACCTCCGCCTTCGGGGCGTAGTCGAGCAGGAGCTGACGACAGTTCCCGCAGGGCGAGAGGACAGGGAAGGTACGACCGGGGCCCGTGACGGCAACCATCGACTCGATCTGGGAATCGCCCGCGGTGATCGCTGCACCGATTGCCACCGGCTCGGCGCACGGTCCGTGGATTCCCTCGACGCAAAGTCCGAGGTAAATACGGCCCGACCTGGTCCTAACCGCGGCTGCGACGCTGTGTCGGTGGTCCCGGAACCCACGCCTAAGCGCTTCGCGAGCCGCGTCGATGAGTTCCCGGTCCTTTGCTCGGAGGGCACGTCCAGTGATCATCCTTCGTAGGTAGAAATCGACGTTATATCCCACCACGCCCCTGCCCCAGGTCTGAAGAAACTACGCGTTGTAAGAGACCGGGCGTACGCCCGTGGTATCGACTAGCCGCGGGAGGACTTTAGCGATAGCTCGAAGCCCCTCCTCCAAGACTCAGAGGGGGTCCTCAGAGAACCCCTTACATAGTGAAAGGTCGGATTAATCTCGAGGCGGCCGGCGCCCCTCATGCGGCCCATCTCGGATGGAAGATCTCCGACTCGAGCGCCTCCGCGTCTTCTTTGCCCGATTGAGTAGGGCGGGGCCTGCCCTGGCGCAACCCTCTTGGCAGGAGACCCTCTTCAGGCGCGTGAATCCGGAGTTGCGATGGGAGTCGAAACCGTAAGAGGAAGCCTGTTAGACTCGCGGGTTCGCGCCAGTCTGCGCCGTCTCCTTAGGGAGAATGTGCTCGCGTCCTTCGCCACCGTCGACCCGAAGGGTCGCTCCCACATCAACACGGCCTACTTTGCGTGGTCGGACGATTGGACCATTTTCTTCTACTCGTACCCGGACTCGCAGCACTGCCGCAATCTTGCCCGCCATCCCTCCATGGCCGTCGCGGTCTTCGATAGTCACCAGCGCTGGGGACATCCCGATCGCGGCGCCCAGCTCTTTGGCAGGGCGGGAGAAGCGTCGGGACCGTCGGCAAGAGTTGCTGCGGCCGTGTACGCCCGACGGTTTCCGGGCTTCGGAGCATGGCAGACGCGCCTCGAACAGGATGAGGGGAGGTTCCTGCTTCGTCCATTCAGCTTCCGGCCGCGCCGCGCGAAAATCTTCAACGAGCGGAGCCTGGGGGGTGGACGATTTGTCGAAGTCCGGATTCCCTCCCCCGGGAGGGGCAAGGCTTCGTCGTAGCCAACCGACCCGTTGCCAAAGGGCCGGGCGCATGCCCGGGTTGACCCCGAGCCGCGGGAGAACTTTAGCGAAAGTTCGAAGCCCTTTCAACAACCCGGTGGAGGTGGGCGCGTCGGGACCACCGCGCCCGGGGCGGAAACTCCGAGACCCGAGCTGCGACCCGCGCGGCCGATGACGAGACCGCAATCTGCACGCGGGGCGGGAAGTCGCAGGGTGGAGGTCCCGGGCCGCTCAGCGACGGGTCGCCGTGCTTGAGCTGCAGACTTCGCTCCATACGCTACGCGGGCGTCAGATAGGAGACTTCGATTGGGGCGAGCACCATGAGCTCCGAAGTGCCCCCCCCGGCGTTGTAGAACACCAACATGTCGCCCGAGGATACGTTCAGCGGCCCTAGTGCTGCGTAGGGAAACGCGTTGCTAGTCCCGACCGAACAGGGTGACAGCTGTTCGTGAATTAGCGATAATGCACTCGGGGAGTCGATGGCGCTCCGATCGGTCTGAAATTCTTGATAGAGGGATGGCGAGAGAATTGCCGTCACGAAGTTGCACGAGGTAGTGGCTATCGACGCCTCTAGCCAGACACTTGACGCGCCGGGAGGAAACAGAAGCGGCCAAGCTGAGTAGTTGCTCGCGCCGACGTTACCGACGAAGGGAAGTTGAACGAGGCTGAGTCCGCGGTCAAACTCGGCCGTGAACGCTTGGGTGACAGTCAAAATAGATCCTCTGCCGGAGACGTCTGTGGAATCTATCTCGATTGCGTAAGTCCCGGGAAACAGCGTGAGATTCAGACTACCGTTCAGCTGGTACGCACCAGGGTCAGGCCACCCGAAGTTCGGGCCTGTGTTGCTCGTATTGAACACGGCGACCGCGACCGGGCCTGAAGCCACCCAGGACCCGTGTAAGTCCGCCGGCGCCGTGATGGAGAAGCTGAAACTCATTGAACAGGGCGAGTACTCCCCGCCCCGCGGGAGGACGACCGGGTTCGCAGCGGTGACATGCAACGAGGGACTAGAAGACGATGGGAATGCGGGACACGCCTGCGATTCAGAGACAAGCAGCCCCAAGAGCACAAACGATAGTGCGAGAACGACCGTCACGCAAACAACCATTGGCTCGCGGCGGTCGGTCATACTCGGGAGCCTCCCGGCACCTCAGCAGCGTCAATCGTAGTACTTCCGTCGGTCTGGATAAGGAATTGGCAACATCGGCCAGCGCGCTCGACCGATGACCTGTCCGCAATCAGCGCGCGAGTCGTCTCATTGCCCACCCGTTGCCAAAGGGCCGGGCGGACGCCCGAGCTGACCGCCAGCCGCGGGAGGGATTTGAACCCTCGGCCTGCTCCTTACCAAGGAGCCGCTCTACCAGCTGAGCCACCGCGGCATTAGGCCCGGGTCGACGTCTCGTCCTTATTCCGCTTTCCCTTGGACGGCGGGGCCGCGTCGCGCGCCCACGGGAATCCTTGGGAGCTCGCTTCCCAGTCGTGTCGCGACATGCGGGCGGGAACCCGCTTCTCCAGGAAGGCACCCATCCCTTCCTTCTGGCCGTCGGTTCCGAACAAGCGGGCCCATAGACCGAGCTCGTAGGTGAGGCCGGCCTCGATGTGGGGGTCGATCGCCTCGAGGAGGGCATACTTCGCCGCGGCGAGCGCGAGCGGTGGTTTGGTCGCGAGCTCATCGGCGAGCGCGACGGCGGCAGGGAGGAGGTCCGAGCGAGGCACCACCCGGTCCACGAACCCCTGCGCGAACGCCTCGGCGGCGGGAACGGACCTCCCGGTGAGGATCCACCTTCGGGCGCGCGAGGCGCCGACCCGACGAGGCAATCGACGCGTTCCGCCCCAGCCGGGCATGACGCCGAGGTTGATCTCGGGTTGGCCGAACTGAGCGTCCTCGCTCGCGATGATGAGATCGCAGGCGAGACATACCTCGCATCCCCCTCCGAGCGCGACCCCATGGACCGCGGCGATCACCGGAAGCGGCAGGCGTTCGATCTGGCGGGTGACCGCCTGGCCTCGCGCTCCGTGGACTCGCGCCCCAGAGGGGTCGAGCGGAGCCATCTCACGGATGTCCGCTCCGGCCGCGAATGCCTTGTCGGCGGCGCTCGCGAGCACGACGGTTCGGGCCTCTGGGTCCGCTTCGGCCTGGGAAAGGCGGACCGAGAGCGCCTCCAGCACCGCCCGTGAGAGGACATTGACCGGCGGATGGTCGAGGGTAAGGATCACCGTGCCGCCCCGGCGCTCAAAACGCACCAGGTCGCGAACCGGAGTCTCCGCCATCGGCGGCGGCGACCCGCGCCGGCCTATTTATGGGGCACGGCTTCCGGCGGTCCGTGAAGAGCGTCGTCACCACTTGGTTCGGGACGTTCCTCCTCGACGGGAACGAAGTGGTGAAATCCGTTCCGGCTCCGACCGAGCCCGCCCGCCTGGCCGAACGGGTGCGTCGTCGCCGCGAGGGGCAGCTCACTCCCGAGGAGGAGAATTTCCTTCGCGGGGCGATTACGACCGAGTGGAGGACCCGCGATCGACGCTTGGCCGGTCACGGCGTGCGCTTCGACCCCGACGCGCCGCTCACCGTGCCCGCCTCGACGGCCGTGCCGGACCGGGCGCTCCTCGCGACGGTCCTCCTCGAAGACGCGGAGCGGGCGCTGGCCGACTCGTGGGACCCTTCAATCCATGTTCAAGAAGCGGTGCGGGCCGCCGCCGACCTCGACCGGGTCCGCAACCTCATCGGCGAGCGTCTCGGCAGCTGGGTCTCGCGCGATTTTCCGGATCTGGACCCCGGCGACCACGCCAAAGCCGCTCGAGCCGCCTCCGAAGGGACCTCCCGGCCCGGCCTCGGTCCGGCCGACCCGGGCCTCCTCGAAGCGAGGCGCCGGCTCGGTGAACTCTACCGGGAAGTGGCCGAGGCGCGCCGCGCACTCCAAGAATCTGTGACGGCGTCCTCTCCGCTGAGGACCCCGAATCTGACCGCCCTTCTCGGACCCGAGCTTGCGGCCCGTCTCGTGGCTCAGGCCGGCGGGCTGGACCGGCTTGCCCGTCTCCCTTCCAGCACGGTGCAGGTCCTCGGCGCGGAGCGCGCGTTCTTTGAGCATCTGCGGGGACATGCCCCGCCACCGCGCCATGGGCTCCTGTTTCTCCACGCCGCGGTCCAATCCGCGCCGCGCTCGGAGCGCGGAAAGCTCGCGCGCGCCCTCGCCGGGAAGGTCGCGATCGCGGCTCGGCTCGACCATGCGGGAAAGGGTGTCGACCCTACACTGGGCGCCGCGTTCGAGACGCGGAGGGACCAGCTCCGGGCGCGCCGCGGACGGACGAACCGACCGTCCGGATCGAAACCCGGTGTCACTCCTTCCACTTGACGGTGCAGCCCGCGACTGGTAATTCGGCGGGATTTACCGGCGTTCCGGCGAGCGCCTGGTCGAGCGCTCGCGCGAGGTAGTGTTCGGTCGCGCGCTCCGGGTGCTGGTGATCGTTGTCGATCCGACCCTGAAACAGAAGCTTGCGGTCGTGGTCGAAGAGCATGGGGTGCGGAGTGACGAGCGCCCCGTACGCCCGGGCGATCTCCTGGGTCTCGTCCTGAAGGTACGGGAACGGGTACTTCTTCTCCGTGGCCCGCCGGACCATTGAATCGAGGCTGTCCTCGGGGTAAGCGCGCGCGTCGTTCGAGTTGATGAGGACGATCCCGACCCCCTTCGGCTGGAATCGACGGCCGAGCTCGATCATGCGGCCCTCCCAGGCCTGGACGTACGGGCAGTGGTTGCACCAGAACACCACGAGCATCAGCTTGCGGTCGGCGAAGTCGGAGAGCCGGTACGTCTTCCCGTCGACCCCGGGCAAAGCGAAGTCGGGAGCGGGGTCCCCGGCATGCAACGAGAATTTCGCCAGTTCGGCCATGACCGAACCAGCGTCGGTGTCTTCTTAGCGTTGGAGGTCCCGTCGCAGGTGGGAGGGAAGACCATTTCCGGAGAACACGGCACGACACGACACCCCTCGGCCGGCGTTGGCCTCACCACTTGGGTCGATGTCCGCGTCACGTGCTCCGAGAACGTTCGGACGGACGAAGTGATCCTCCGTCGGGGCGCCCCCGCGGTACGCGCCGCGGTCCTCACCGACCGCGCGGTCTCCTACGGGGTGGGTGTCTCCCCGGACGCAGAGTATCTGAAGCGGGCCGCCCGCACCCGAATTCCGGTCGTTCGCCGAACTACCGGCGGCACGGGGCTCCTGCATGCGCCGGGAGACCTTGCCTGGTCGATCGTCCTGCCGCGCGCCGACCCGCGCGTGGGTGAGAACTACGTCCACGCCTACCCCCGACTGGGGGCCGGTATCGTCGACTTCCTTTCCGAACGCGGGCTCGCCGCGAAGTGGGTCGACCCTCCGGGAACCGACCCCGAGTACTGCCTGCTGAGCGCGCGCGGCTCGGTCCTGGCCCACGAGGGAAAGGTACTCGGAGGCGCGGCCCAGCACCTCGCCGGAGGAGCTCTCCTGCACCACGGTATCGTTCCCTACGAGATCGACCGACCCCTTCTTCAGAAGCTCTTCGGACTCTCGACGAAATCTCTCGAACGATTGACATCGTTGCGCGAACTCGGAATCGAAGGCTCGCCAGAGCAGATCGCCTGGAAGCTCGCCGCTCGTCTCTCGGACGCCCTCGCGCGCCCGTAGGGTCGGCCCGCGGCTCACTTCGGGCGGGCCGACCAGAGCGTTTCGGCGGCGGCTTCCCCCTCGGTCCGGATCTTCCACCAATCTCCGCGCGTCAACCGTCGGTCGCGAACGACCGCCACGCCCGCGACGTAGACCGAATCGACCGCTTCCTCGGAGGCGGAGTAGGCGAGGTGCGAAACGATCGCCTCCGGCCGGGCCGGGAAGAGGGTGGGATGGTCGAGCCGGAACAGGGAGAAGTCCGCTTGCTTTCCCATTTCGAGCGATCCCAGGTCCTTCGACCGGCCCAGGATCCGCGCGCCGTCGATGGTGGCGAAATCGAGCAGCTCCTGGGCCGAGAGCACGCTGGCATCCCAGCGCTGGTTCTTCTGGACGAGGCCCGCAAAATGCATCTCGCGCAACATGGAGAGGGAGTTGTTGCTCGCGACCGAATCCGTTCCGAGTCCGACCGTAGCCCCCGCGGCCCGTAGCTCGACGACCGGCGCCACCCCACCCGAGGCGAGCTTCAGGTTGGAGCTCGGGCAGTGCGCGATCCCTACCCCGCGGCTCGCCAGGAGTTCGATCTCCTCCCCAGTCAGCCAGACGGCGTGGGCGGCGACCGAGCGGGGACCGAGGAACCCGATCTCCTCGAGCCAGAGGACCGGACGACGGCCGGTCTTCGTCTCGTGTTCGTTCACCTCTTTGCGGGTCTCGGAAAGGTGGTAATGGACGAGCGTCCCCGCGGCCTCCGCCACTTCACGGGACCGCAGCCAGGTCTCCTTCCCGCAGACGTACACGCCCTGCGGCGCCACCAGGGGCGAAACGCGAGGATGGTCCTTCCAGCGCTCGATGAACGCGCGCGCATTGTCGACGGGGACCCCCTTCTGCGTCGTCAGCTCGGGGTCGAGAACGGCCCATCCCAGGAACCCCCGGATGCCGAGGGACTCGACGGCCCGGGCGATGGCGTCCTCGAAGTAGTAGAGGTCGAGGAACGAGGTCGTCCCCGAGAGGAGCATCTCCGCGA
Organism: uncultured Thermoplasmata archaeon; assembly: GCA_963730815.1. Lineage (GTDB taxonomy): Archaea > Thermoplasmatota > Thermoplasmata > Lutacidiplasmatales > UBA184 > Lutacidiplasma. The sequence continues at coordinate 115,168 of CAVSTD010000008.1, read as the reverse complement.
TGCCGGCGCGGGCGCCCGCTTCCACGTCCCCTTCGGTACGGCGCGCGTCGACCGCGAACAGCGTCTCGAGAAATCCGGCGAGCTCCCGGTCGTCGGCGATTCCTCGCAACAGGTTCATCGCTACGTGGGTGTGCGAGTTGACGAACCCCGGGACGGCCGCGAACCCGTGGCAGTCGACGACGGTCGCCCCTTCGCGCGGGGCCTTCGGGCCCACGTACGAGAACTTTCCCCCCTCGATACGGAGGTCCCCCACGAAGACCCGCCGGGCGGGGTCCTGCGTCACCAGGAGGGTGTCGGTGAGGACGAGCGGGGACGCCGGTTCCGGGCGCGCCACGGTATCGTCTACCGGGATTGGCGGATAAGTTTCTCGGCCTGAACGGGTTGATCGATGTCCTGGGCCCGGACCTCGGGGAGGTCGGCGAGTCCCTCGGCGCTGCGTCCCTCGTAGGAGGAGAGTCCCGTGTACATGTGGCGTACCCACGGACGGGTCACCAAGAACAGGAGCGGAACGACCGCGAGGATCACGAGGCTCACGTCGACCCAGATCCCCGGGACCCAGGCCGCGCTCGGCATCCCGAGGATGGTCGCGCCCGTGTTGGGAAAGAGGATGACGGCGCTCAAGAGCGCGATGAAGAGCGCGAGGTACGCGATTCCGAGCATCCGAAGGTTCGACGTGTTGGCGAGCGCCGCGATACGGTTGGAGACCCGGCCGATCTCGTTCGCCGCCTCGGCGAGGCGGTTCGACTCGACCACGTTGCGGAGGCCGACGAGGTCCCGGAGGGTCTGGGAGAGGGAGGTCTCGAACTCCTCGAGGTGGGCGGCGTCCGACCGGACCACCGGAAGTCGGTCCGCTAGGCCGGGAAATCGGGTTCCGAGAGGGCCGTCGAGCTCGAGGACGACCACGGAGAGTCGAGCGACCTTGGGTTGAACCAGGGCCAAGGCCCGGTGCAGCGCGGTGAGCTCCGAGAGGGTCGGCGGTTCCGGTGAGTCCTGGACGATCTCGATCTTGTGCGCGACCATCTCGAGATATTCGATGTACGAGGACGACGCAGCCTGGAGAAGGTCGACCAGTGCGCGAGTGCCTGGATTCACCCCCTTTCCTTCCGATAGCAAACTGGAGGGAGGCGCCGGGTCGAGCGCCCGCCCGCCGCTCGAGTCGACGTAGACCCCATGCCATGTCGCGCGGCCGTCGGTCCCCAGGACGGCGAGCGGCAGGAAGACGTCCTCGCCGGACCGCAGGACCGGCCGATGCGGCGGAGAGTAGTCGATGGCGTGGCCGACGGCCCGGAACGCCTCCGAGACCGTAGTGACTTTTCCCGCCGTCGTGGGTCCGTCGCCCCCGCTAGATGTCGAGGTTCGTGACCTCGACCGCGTGGTCTTGGATGTACTGGCGGCGCGGCTCGACCTCTTCCCCCATCAGGATCTGGAAGAGCTCGTTCGCGCGCCCCGCATCCTCGACGGTGACCTTGAGGAGGGTCCGTACCCCCGGGCGCATGGTCGTGTCCGAGAGCTGCTCCGCGGTCATTTCGCCGAGCCCCTTGTAGCGGTTCATCGTGACACCCTTCATCCCGCCCAGCTCGGCCAGCATCTTCTGTTGCTCGTCGTCGGAATAGGCGTACTGGATGCGCGTTCCCTTCTGGATCCGATAGAGAGGCGCCTGCGCGATGAAGACGTGCCCCTCGGTGATGAGCTCCGGCATCTTCCGGTAGAACAGCGTGAGCAAGAGCGTGCGGATGTGCGAGCCGTCGACGTCCGCATCGGTCATCAGAATGATCTTGTGGTAGCGCAGACGCGAGAGGTCCTGCTCGTCCCCGATCCCGATCCCGATCGCGGTGATCAGCGCCCGGATTGCCTCGTTCTGGAGCATCTTATCCAAGCGGGCCTTCTCGACGTTCAGGATCTTTCCGCGCAGCGGTAGGACCGCCTGGAACTCGCGGTCTCGGCCTTGCTTGGCGGTCCCGCCGGCGCTGTCCCCCTCCACGAGGAAGAGCTCGCACTCGGCCGGGTCGTGGGAGTGGCAATCGGCCAGCTTACCGGGGAGCCCGCCCCCTTCGAGCAGGCCCTTGCGTCGGGTGAGTTCCCGGGCCTTGCGCGCGGCCTCCCGGGCCTGGGAGGCCTGGACGGCTTTCGAAATCAGCGCCTGGCCGTCCGCGGGGTGCTCCTCGAGGTAGTCGGCGAGCTTCTCGTTGACCGCGCTCTCGACCTGGCCTTTGACCTCCGAGTTCCCGAGACGCGCCTTCGTCTGGCCCTCGAACTGGGGCTCGAGCACCTTGACCGACAGGACCCAGGTAAGACCCTCTCGGACGTCCTCGCCGGTCAGGCCCTCTTTGTCGCCCTTGATCCAGCCGCGCTTGCGCGCGTAGTCGTTGAGCGTACGGGTGAGGGCCGAGCGCAGGCCCATCACATGGGTTCCCCCGTCGACGGTGTTGATGTTGTTGACGAACGCGAGACCGGTCTCGTTGTAGCCGTCGTTGTACTGGAGCGCGACCTCGATATCGGTGGTGTCGCGCTTCGCGTGGAGCGAGATAGGGGGCTTGAACAACGGGTTCGACCCCTTGTTGAGGTCCTCGACGAATTCGACGATCCCGCCGGCGTGGTGGTACGAATCGGCGAAGCCGTCCCGTTCGTCCTTGAAGCGGATCGTGACTCCGGGGTTGAGGAACGAGAGTTCCTTCAGGCGGCGGGCCACCGTCTCCTTGTCGAAGTTGGTGATCTCCATCACGGTGCCGTCGGGCTTGAACCGAGCGTCCGTCCCGGTGGCGTCGGACTTGCCGACGATCTTGATCGGAGCCACCGGTGCGCCCCGCTCGTAGCGCTGCAGGTACTCGTGGCCGTCGCGGAAGACCCGAACTTCGAACCACTCCGAAAGGGCGTTCACGACGTGGACGCCGACCCCATGCAGGCCGCCCGAAACCTTGTAGGCGTTCCGGTCGAACTTCGAACCCGCGTGCAGGACCGTCATGACGATCTCGAGCGTGGGCCGGTTGTACTTGGGGTGGATCTCGACCGGGATGCCGCGGCCGTTGTCCCGGACCGAGCACGAACCGTCTTCGTGCAACGTGACCTCGATCTCGGTACAGGCCCCCGCGAGCACTTCGTCGATCGCGTTGTCAACGACCTCGTGAACCAGCTGGTTCAGACCCCGGGCGTCGGTCGACCCGATGTACATTCCCGGACGCCGTCGGACGGCCGAAAGCCCCTCCAGCACCTGGATGGAACTCGCGTCGTACACGGGGCCGTTTACCGACTGCTGCGCCATCGTAAATCTGGGCGGAAACCGACCCAAAATTAGCGAGTCGGGCATGCGTTATAACGCTTGGGTTACGGAGGAAAACTGGGGGCGGAACGACCCCCCGGAAACGGTCGATTTTGGCGCCCCGGCAACGACCGTGTCCAACGCGGATAGCCCGTCGTTTTCGAGCCTCCGCGAGGTGGCGACCCCTCCCCTCCACAACGCCTAATACACTGGTTTCCCCTTCGAGCGACCCTGATGCCCGACGAGACGTCCGAGGTCCCACCCGCTCCGCGCGCCAACGGGGAGACGCCGAAGGTTCCGGAAGAACCGATGGTTCCCCCCGCGGAGGACTGGGCGACCCGCTACAAGTATCTCCTCGCGGATTTCGACAACTTCCGCCGACGGGTCGAACGCGACCGGGAGTCGATCTCCCGACAGGCTCGCGCGGCCCTGGTCCGAGAGCTTCTCCCGATCATCGAGGCCTTCCGCACCGCCCGCGATTCCTTGGCCCACCTACCGGTGTCGGACCCGGTCCGCAAGGGGCTCGACCTCCTCGACCGGGAGTGGACGACGTTCCTGAAGCGCGAGGGGGTCGAGCCGGTGGCGATCGTCGGCCGCCCCTTCCGCGCCGAGGAAGCCGAGGCGATCGGAGAGGCCCCCGCCACCGCCGCGCATCCGGATGGGTCGGTCGCCGAGGTCGTCCAACAGGGATACCGCTTCTTCGGAGGATTGCTCCGACCCGCGAAGGTCTTCGTGGCGCGCTCGACCGCGGGCAAGACCCCGAAGGACTCGGTGGAACCGGAAGCTTCGGCCCAGGAGTAGAACATGGAAAAGTCGTCGGAGGTCCCGGGATTCTACAAACGAACTATCGCCGAGCGTCGGGCGTTCGTTCGGGAGTGGGCCGGCCTCACCGAGGAAGAGGCCCGAGCGTTCGAGTTCCCGCCGGGCATCGACCCGGGTTCCGTCGACCGGATGATCGAGAACGTGATTGGCGTGATGCCCCTCCCCCTCGGCGTCGCCACCAACTTCCGGATCAACGGTCACGATTACCTCATCCCCATGGCGATCGAGGAGCCGAGCGTGGTCGCGGCCGCCTCCAACGCCGCCAAGGTCGCCCGCGCCGCGGGGGGATTCACCGCGCAAACGACGACCCCCGTGATGATCGGGCAGGTCCAGATCCTGGATGTCCCCGATCCGGCGGCCGCGCGGCTCCGTCTCCTCCACCACCGCGACGCGCTCCTCGAGGCGGCGAATGCCAAGGATCCGGTGCTCGTCAAGTTCGGGGGCGGGGCGAAGGACCTCGAGGTCCGGATCGTTCCCTCGACGCGAGGAACGATGGTGATCGCGCACCTTCTCGTCGACGCGAGGGACGCGGGCGGGATGAACGCCGTGAACACGATGTGCGAAGCGCTCGCCCCCGAATTCGCCCGCCTCACCGGGGGCCGAGTGGTGCTGCGGATCATCTCGAACCTCGCGATCCATCGGCTGGCCCGCGCGCATGCCGTCTTTCCGGCCGAGCTCCTCAAGACGGAGAGCGCGAGCGGTCCCGAGGTCGTCGATGCGATCCTGGATGCCTACGCCTTCGCCCTCGCCGACCCCTTCCGCTGCGCCACCCACAACAAGGGAATCATGAACGGCGTCTCCGCGGTCGTGGTCGCGACCGGGAACGATTTCCGCGCGATCGAGAGCGGCGCGCACACTTACGCCGCGTGGAAGGGCTCCGAGGGCGGCAGCGTCGTGCGACCCCTCACGACCTACGAGAAGGACAAGGACGGAAACCTCGTCGGGACCATCGAGATTCCCGCTCCCGTCGGCCTCATTGGTGGCGCGACCGCGGTCCACCCGACCGCGAAGGCGAGCGTCAAACTGCTCGGAGTGAAGTCCGCGCGAGAACTCGGAGAGGTGCTCGCGTCGGTCGGGCTCGCTCAGAACTTCGCTGCGCTGCGCGCCCTGGCGACGGAAGGGATCCAGCGCGGCCACATGGAACTGCACGCTCGGAACCTCGCGGTGAGCGCCGGAGCGAGACCAGAGGAGGTCGACCGGGTTGTCGAACGGCTCGTTAAGGACCATCAGGTCCGCTTCGACCGCGCCAAAGCGATCCTCGATGAGCTCCGGGCCGCCCGATGAAGGTGGGCGTTCTCGCGCTCCAGGGCGACGTCCCGGAGCATCTCGCCGCTCTCGCCGAGATCGTGCCGGGCGACGATATCCTCGCCGTTCGCACCCGCGAGGACCTCGAACGGGTGGGGGCGCTGTTCCTCCCGGGAGGAGAGTCGACCACGATCGCTCGACTCTTGGTTCAGTCCGGTCTCTGGAACCCGCTCGCGGAGCGCTTGCGCAAAGGCTTCCCCGTGCTGGCTACCTGCGCCGGTCTCATTCTGCTCGCCCGCGACCTCTCTCCCGGGGCGTCGGGCATCGACCCGCCCACTTTCGGTGTGCTCGACGTGCAAGTGCGGCGGAACGATTACGGCGCTCAACGCGAGTCGTTCGAAGCACCCTTGCGCGTCGACGGGCTCGCGGGGCCTCCCTTTCCCGGGGTCTTCATTCGATCGCCTCGGATCCTCGCGGTCGGCCCGGGAGCGACCCCGGTCGCCTGGCGGGACGACGAGGTGGTCGGGGTGCGCGCGGGCCCCATCTGGGGGCTTGGGTTCCATCCGGAGCTCTCGGGGGACCCTCGAGTGCATCGAAAGTTCCTCGAGATGGCGCACGCTTCCCTGAAGTCCGCTACCGCACGATCAGGAACACGACCAAAACCACGAGGAAAAAAGCCGCCCCGATAAGGGCGAGCGCCCAGCGCGCTCGTCGCGAGATCCCCTTCCAGCTCCCGAACACGATCGGGACCGGACCGACGAGGACGAAGCCGCCCCCACCGCTCCCCGAGTTTGACGAGAGAGTCGGGCGTTCCGACGGGGCAAGAGGAACGCGCTCCCAGGCGTCCGAGAGGGCGAAGGGGAGAGTCAGGAACCCGACGATAAGGAGCACGACGCCGAGGAGGAAGAGGAGCGACGAGCCCGAGATCACCGGGAAGATCACGAGGAGCGAGACGCTCGCTTGCCCTTCGAGGACGCTCGTGACGAGGAGGGCGACCCCCAGAGCGAGGATTGCAACGACGCCGAGAGATTGCGCTCGCATCGGGAAAGAGACCGCCGTCCCGGTTCTTTCGACTTGCGTTGCTAGTGGTACGTGTCGAACCGATACGGTTCGAGCGGAAGCTCTCCGAGCGCCATCAGGAACTCTGGGGGCGTCAGGATGGGTTTCGGGTAGTTGCTCCCGTCATCGAGCGCGATCCGGGGACATGCCGTGCTGACGTAGGCGTCGAACGCCCGCCCCTCGAGGTCGCGGCCGTCGAGCCGGTCGAACAGCAGGATCTCCGCGTCCCAACCTCGCGCCCGGGCCCGTTCCTGAAGCGCGAGCGCACTGGGGCTCCGGTTCTGACCGGCAAAGGTGGAGACGAGGATCCCCCAACGGCGGGCCCCCCGAGTACCGGCGACAACGAGCTGTCGCTTCCGAATCAGGGCGCCCCGGTCAATGGGCGGATCGAGCTCGCCGCGCAGCGGGTCGAGCGCGTAGACCGGACGGTCGACAGCAAAGGCCAGGCCCAAGGGGTGGAACTGGCCGGTCCCGAGGAAGAGGAACGCGTCTACCTCGCCGGCCACCGATTCCGCGCCCGTGTAGTTGCAGCCGAGGGCTTGGGCCGGGTACGCGAGCCGTCGATCGCCGCTGCCGACCCGCACGGAGTAGCCCCGCGCCCGAAGGGCCGCGCCCAGCGGTTCCACGAGGTCAAGGTGCTGAATGGAGGCAACGAGACCGAGTCGCGTCGGGAGCCTCGCCTCCGCCACGACCTCTGCGAGCTTCTCGGGATCGCCACCGGGTTGACGCATCTCGACAAAGAAGGTCGGGCGGGGGATTGGGACGTTCGGGATCGGCGCGTGCCCGAGGACCACGGCTAGGTCGGCTCGGGGAGCTTCGTCGCGCGAGGGAAAATCACAGGCCCCGAAGCAGGCGCGGGTTCCGAGGTCGACGGGAACCCCCGCCGCCTCCCGGATTTCGGCAGCGAGCGCATGGGCATTGCGGACGAGACCCGCCGGGACCTGGAGAATGACCCGCCTCGGTTTCGCCTGACGAATCGCGTCCAAGAGCTCGGGTCCGACGTTGGCGAACACCCGAGCGACCGGATCCGGCGTGCGCGACTCGAGAGCGTGTCCTGCCATCGATAGAAGACCGGCGACCGCCGCTAAATCGTTGGGGGGTGGATGGAGTTTCGAGAAATACGTCGCCACAAGGACTTTTACCCCCTATCGTACCCGGCCCGCCATGAGCGACCGGGGGAGCCGACCGAAAGATCCCCGTCCGCAGGGGACCCGACGGCACGGACGAAGAAATCCCGCGGGCCTCATCGCCGCGGCGGTGACCCTGTTCGTTGTTCTCTCGGCATTGAGCGTCATCACGATCTCCTCCTCAAACGAACCGAAATCGAGCGCATCGCACGCGCTTCCCTCTCCGATCGCCGGCCTTCCTTCGGCTTCGCTTGTGCCTTCGCGTGGTGGGATTTCCCACCCCAGCAGCTCCGCCCTGCAGAGTGTGATTTCGACCATCGACTTGGTCGACAATCGGACCCTTCCGGGCACCTCGATTCCCGCGATTCAGGACAGCCCGACTAACATCGTCTACGACAGCATCAACGGGGACCTTTACGTCCGAGGAACGAGCACCGCGGTCACGGTCGTCAGCGCGACGACCGATCGCATCGTGACGACGCTGGGTGTAGCGTACGGGGGGAATGCGTACAGCCTTGCCCCGACCATGGCGGTCGACACTCTCACGGGCAACGTCTACACCACGAATTACAACACGGGAAACCTCTCGATGATCAACGGTACGACGAATCAGGTGACTGGAAACTTCGGGTCCGGGCTCTCCCCGATCAGCGCGGTCTTCGATCCGGACAACGGTTACCTGTACGTCTCCGATTGGATTTTGGGCGAGGTAACGGTCATCAACGGGGGGAATAACCAGATCCTGTACAACATCCCCGTTGGCAGCGAGCCTTCTGCTCTCCTCTACGACCACGCCTCGAGCGAAGTTTTCGTCGCGAACTTCAATTCGAACAACGTCTCGATCATCGATACGGGGACCCACACCGTCGTGAAGAACATCCCGACGGGCACCACTTCGACTCATCCCCAGGTGCTTGCGCTGGACACCAAGGACAACTACGTGGACGTCGGGAGCCAGACCACCGATAACATCAGCGTCATCAACGCCTCGACCTGGGTCCTCGTCGCGCATCCCTACGTTCCCTACGACTCCGACGGCCTGGCGTACTCTCCGAACCAGGACGAGCTCTTTGTCGAGAACGGAGGCGAAGGAAATGTTTCGGTGTTCAATCAGTCCGAGGGCACACGAATTGTGGCCAACATTACCACGGGCACAGGTCCGGAAGGAATTGCTTTTGATTCCATCAACCACGAGATCTACGTCTTGAATTCCGAGGTGCCGAACGTCACGGTCATCAACCCAGTGAATAACCACCGAATCGCGAACATTTGGCCGACCGATGGGCTCGATTACGCCGTCGCCGTCGACACTACGAGCGGGAATATCTTCATCGGGAGTGAAGGAACCTACTCGGGGTCGATTCGGGGCTACCAGGCCAACTTGACCGTCGTCGCCGGTACGACCAACCTGCCGATCGCCTCCGTCCCCCTCAACGTGTTTCCCGAGGGCCTAACCTACGACCCCGGGAACCATGAAGTTGTGGCGGCCGATGTCGGCGGCCAGGACGTCTACCGACTCAACGGAACCACCGGGCTCACCGTGGGAACTGCCGCGACCGGTTACGCGTGGACGTCCGCGTACGACTCCGTTACCGGCGACTTGTGGGTCCTCAACACAGGCTCGGACAACATCACTGTGCTCAATTCCGCCTACCACACGGTGACGAGCCTGACCCCGGATCTCTACCCTCAGGGGATCGCGTTCGATTCGGCCAACGGCGACATGTACATCCCGGACGAGGTGTCGGGCGAGGTGTGGGTCTACAACGGCGCGACCGAGGCGTTCGTCAAGACGATCCTCGTCAAGACGGGCGCGGACCTCTACGCGGTGGTCTACGACCCGCACAATCAGGAAGTCTACGTCGCGGACCAGACCGGTGGGAACCTCTCCATCATCAACGGCACCTCGCAGACCACCGTGGGTTCCATCCCGACGAGTACCACGACCCACTCCCTCGCGTTCGACTCGACCAACGACACCATCTGGGCGGCGAATTCGGGCAACCTGACCGTCATCAGTGATGCGACCAACAAGTCCGTCGCGAGCGTCTCCGCCACCTATGCGTTCGGGCTTCTCGCCTTCGACCCCGCGAACAATGTGATGTATGACGCCGGAGATTTCGAGTCCGAGGTTACCGGCATCGGCGCCTCCAACTACTCGGTGCTCGGTTTCCTCTACCTGGGCGAAAACTCCTACACTTCGGGGATCACTTACGACCCCCTCGACCACGACGTCTACGTGAGCACGGCGACGGCGGACATCCTCTCCGTCATCGGTCCTCCCCTCGTCACGTACAGCGTCCAATTCCGGGAGTCCGGCTTGGTGGGGAGCCCCTCTTGGAGCGTCACGTTCAACGGCGTGCTCAATTCCTCGACCACGGACGCGATCGGATTCTCGGTGCCGAGCGGCGGCTACTCGTTCACGGTAGGCTCGGTCGCCGGATACACGGCGAACGTCACCTCGGGGACGGTAACGGTCACCACCGGACCGAAAGTCGTGTACATTGCGTTCACCGCCGTGGCCAGCTCGTATGCGGTCACCTTCATCGAATCCGGCCTCCCCCCACGTCGCCCTGGAACGTCACGCTGAACGACGTCCAGAATCACTCCACCACGAATTCGATCGGGTTCCTCGAACCGGCCGGGACCTGGGCGTTCGTGGTAGGGACTTTCACCGGGTACGTGGCCAACAACACGAGCGGGAACGTGCACGTCTCCACTACGGCCGTCACCGTCTACATCGGGTTCACTGCCCTGAGCTCGACTTTCCCGGTGACCTTCATCGAGAGCGGACTTAACCCCACGACCCCCTGGAACGTGAGCTTCTACGGCGGGACGAACCACTCCACGACGACGTCGATCGGATTCCGGGCGCCGGACGGGAAATGGCCGTTCACGGTCGCCAAGGTCACCGGTTACGTCGCCAACGTCACCGCGGGTAACGTAACCGTAGCCGGTGCGGCTCGAGACATCTACATCGGGTTCACGGCCACGATCCCCACGTATCCCGTGAATTTCACCGAAACGGGACTCCCGCATTCTACTCCGTGGACGGTGACGTTGAACGGCACCCTCAAAGGGAGCTCCACCTCGCCCATCACTTTCTTCGAGCCCACCGGCTCCTACCCGTTCTCCGTCGGCTCGGTCGCGGGATATTCGGCGAGTCCCAATTCGGGCTCCGCCGACGTGGCGGGGGCGCCGTATCAGCAGGCGATCGTCTTTACCGCCGGGTCCGCTCCCCTGACGGCCCAATTGGTGGTACTGCCGGCCAACATCACGCTGGGGAACTCCGCCACCCTGACCACCACGACCTCCGGGGGAGCGCCTCCGTTCATCTACGCGTATGCCGGACTCCCCACCGGTTGCGTTACTCACAACAGCTCGTCGTGGAGCTGTACGCCCACGGTCACGGGGAGCTTCCCCCTCGTCGTGACCGTTACGGATACCCACGGAAACTTCACCCATGCGGCCGCGACCCTGAACGTTTCCTCCGCTCCGTCGAACAACGCCTCCGCCAGCGCGAACAGCAGCTGGCTGTGGATCGTGGTCGTGCTGGTCGTCGTGGCGGCCCTGGTCCTCTTCGTCGTCCTGCGCCGCCGACACAAGGCCCCGCCTCCCTCCCCGACAGCCCCGCCCCCAGCGGAAACTCCTCCCCCGCCGTAGGTCGCTGCGGTCCCGAGAGGGACAAGGGCCGGCGCGGTTCGTTCGCGGGGCGGTTCAGAGCGCTCGCGCGCGCTCATGCGCGATCAATCGCTGCACCGCCGCTCGGTTGTCCTCAAAGTGAAGGCGACGAATTGCTTCCTCCGCTACGACCCACTCGGCGGCCTCGTGTTCCGGACTCAGGTGAGGCTCGAAGGAACGGGGCATCGGGAGGGCGAATGCGTGCAATCGCCAGGTTTCCCCGTTGTCGGCCCGGAACGGGACGTGCCAGTCGAGGTCGATGAGTGCCTCCGACCGGGCCGCGAACCCGGTTTCCTCCTCCACCTCGCGACAGAGCGCCGTCCGAAAATCTTGGTCGCTCGGCTCAACCTTCCCACTCACGGGAACCCAGAATCCGGCCCCGAGCCGGGGGCCGCCGAAAGAGCAACAACTCGAGCGGCGGAAACGCGAAGAGGTACCCTTCGACGCACTCTTTCGAGATCGGACCGGCGAGGTCGGTCACTACCCCCCTCGGGAGAGGATCTGCAGGATCGCCTCCGCGGGGGCTCCCTTCGCCTGGAAGAGGGCTTCGATCGCCTCTTCTCGGGAAACGTTGGCCTGCTCCATCACGAGACGGATGTCCTCTTCGGGGGGCCCGGCGGGGGCCCCACTCTTCGCGGCCGGCGCGGGCGTCCCGGTGGAGGCGGAGGCCTCGGGAGAGCGGGGACGGATTTCGGGGTTGCCGACGACCTGGTAGGTCTTCGTCCCCTGAACGGTCAGGATCGTCACGTCCGGCGAGCGGAACACGTGCTCTTTCGTCTTCGTGCGTACGATCACTTCTTCGACGCCGGGAACTTCTTCCGTCGTCATCCCCAGGCGACGCATCATCAATTCCATCTGGCGCGGGTTGCGCGCACCTCCCGGGATCATGGAGCCTCTCCACCTACGATTCGTCGTCCCCCGACGCGGCTCGGATCTTCGCCTCGAGGTCGGGGTCCTCGGAGGCCGCTTCGTCCGCCTCGGGGGGGAGGCCCCGTCTCCGGCCCTTTCCCCGCGGCACTTCGCTGGCCCGACGGGTCTGCGCGGTCAGGTCGTCGAGGAGTCCGGCGACCCCGGCCATCAGATTCCAGCCCGTATGGGACGCGTAGAAGATCCGGCCCTGTTCGGTGAAGAGGCGGGCCTCGACCGTGAGGTCGTTCGTCCGGTGCGTGCCTTGGGGAGCAAAGTGCAGCGTCAACAAGGTCGGCCGGACGTACCGGGCGATCCGCCGCAGGCCTTTCGCCACCCCGCCGTCGATCTCGGATAGCAGGCCAGGGTCGGACGACCCGCGGAGACCGGTGATCTCCACGTAAACGTTCTCGACTCCCTCCCGGGTCACCCCGGGTCGCGCCCGGGAGATCGCGAGGCTCAGGAGGTCGGACTGACCGACCACTCGGGTCGGCCGGCCGTCCTCGACCACAAAGACGCTCGAGACCTTCTCGCGCGACATGACGCGGGCGGCCTCGAGAGCGGAGGCGCCGAGGGGGATCGTGATGGCGGGGGAGCTCATGATCGAGCCGACTTTGACCTCGAGCGCGGAGCGGTTCGCCCGGGCGTCTCGCTTCCCGCCGATCACGGGTCGCCAAAGGACCTCTCCGAGGTCGGCCACCCCCACCGCCCCGACGACCTTGCCTTTGCGGTCGACCACCGGGAGCGGATGGTCTTCGAGGAGGCGGAGCTGCGTGATGAGGTTCCGGCACTGGTCGTCCTCGCGGACGACCTCCCCCGCCGAGCGCGCGATCTGCTCCACGGTCGGTCCTTCCCCGGAACGGAAGACCGAGAGTCCGGGCATCGCACGCACCAGGTCCGTCCGACTGATGATCCCGAGCAGTTCGCCCCGCCGTCCGACGACCGGCGCTCCGCGGAGGCCGGTGGCGAGGAGCTGCTCGGCGACCTCGGGGAAGGGCGTGGACGGAAGGACGAGCGGCGGGAGCACCAGGAGGTGCTCGACCTTGGTCGCGGGCGACCAGCGACCGCGCCGGGCGATCGACTCGATCGTGACGAGGCCGATCAGCCGCGTGTTCCGGAGCACCGGGATCTCGTGGAAGTGGTGCGTGCGCATCAGGCCCAGCGCTTTCGAGATCGGAGCGTCGTGCGGCAACGTCACCGGCCGCGCGGTCATGAGGTCGCTCGCGGTGGGCCATCCCGTAGGCATCGGTGGGGGGCACCCGGAGGATAGGCTTTGAAGCCTACGGGTCGAGCGGGCGCGCCCTCAGCGCAGCTCGCGAGCCATCTGGTAACCGTTCTCTCCGTCGGAGTAGTACGAGCGAAGAAGGTCCATCACGGAGAACTGGTACCGGGAATAGAACCGGATCGCGGTGGCGTTCGAGACCCGGACTTCGAGCGTCACTCGCCGGAAGCCCCGGGCGCGGCACCGCTCGAGGAACGTCGACATGAGAAGCGTCCCGACCCCCTGCATGCGCTGACGGCGTTCGACCGCGAACATCAGGATACGGGCCTCGCCCTCCACCTGGTTCACGCCCAAGAGGAACCCTACCGGGACGTCGGACGGATCGGCCGAAACGAGGAATCCGTTCGGCCACTCGGTGGACAGCGACCCGTAGAGCGACGGGTCGTAATGCTCGTGCAGCGCTTCCGCGACGATTGCTCCGACGAACGGGATGTCGGTCAGTCGGAATTCCCGGAGCGTGACCGGGGGCCGCGCGTCCGGTGGGGGGGCCGTCGGAGGGCCCATCGCGGAATCAGCGATACATCTCACCCGGCCCTTCGGGCTCGGCGTTGCGCATGTTCTCCATCGACTCCCGCGTCTGCCGGAGGGTTTTGCGGACCTCGGACTCGATCTGTCTGGCCTTGTCCCGGAGCGGCTTCGTGTCGAGGACCAGGAGAGGCACCAGCGGGTTGACCGTCTCGATCACCTTCGCGGCGGCCCGGGCATCCGGGTAATCCTTGTGCGCCTGGGCTACGAGGCACAGTACGGGAGTCGTGCGGGCGATCGCGCCGAGCAGGAGTCCGCCCGCGAGTCCGGTCACGACGCCGCTCGCGGCATCGAACCGATACTTCTCGAGCAACGGCGCCGCGGCTCGGTTGGCCATCGCCACCACTCGGGCGTCCCCCCTCGCTTCCCCCTCGATCGGCTGGCCCTCGACCGCGACGATGAGTTGGACGCCCTTTTCCTCGGCCCAGTCGAGGAGCGTTCGACCGATGGCGTTCAACATCGTCGGCGGCGGCTGGATGTCGGAGAGCACGACTAGCAGCTGGTCGCACGACCGGTCGACTCCGCAGACCAGCTTGCTCGCGTAGAATCGCACGGGGGCGCTGACGATCCCCTCCTCCATGATGACGGTCGGTGGGAATTCTTCGCTGATCATGTAGGCGACCAGGGTCATATCGAGCGAATGGACCAGATACGATGCCGCGACCGAGCCGACGAGACCATGCGTCGGGAACCCCACCACCATCATCGCCCCGCGCAGCGGCTCGTCGCGAGTGTCCACGATGCGGACGTCCGACACGGCCATAGGAAAAGGTCCCGAGCTCGGCTCCGAGGAGAACCCACCTCGGCCCCGTTTAAGGTGCTTTGGGCCGACACGCGTTCGGCCCGGTGTCCTTTTTAAACCGGACCGTTCCATCGTACCGAAGTTATCCATGAAAGTCCTCGTCACCGGAGTCGACGGCTACTCCGGCTGGCCCCTCGCTCTCCACCTCCTCGCGCGGGGTCACGACGTGGTGGGGCTCGACAACTTCGTGACGCGTAAGCGCGTCAAGGAGGTCGGGTCGTGGTCGGCGACGCCGATTCCCTCGTTCCCCAACCGTCAGAAGGCGGTTCGGGAGCTGCTCGGAAAGGAGCTCGGCTTCTATCGGGGCGACCTCGGGGACTACGAGTTCGTTCACAACCTGCTCGCGCGGGAAAAGCCGGACGCGGTCGTTCACCTTGCCGAGCAGCGGAGCGCGCCCTACTCGATGATCGACGTCCATCATGCGGTCGCGACCCAGGTGGAAAATCTGACCGGCACGCTCCACCTCCTCTATGCGATGCGCGACACGTGCCCCAAATCGCATCTCGTGAAGATGGGCACGATGGGCGAATACGGGACCCCGAACACCGACATCCCCGAAGGGTTCTTCGAGATGGAGTTCCGCGGCCGCAAGGACGTGGTTCCGTTCCCCCGCCAGGCGGGTTCCTGGTATCACTGGAGCAAGGTGTTCGATTCGGGCGACGTCATGTTCGCCTCCAAGATCTGGGGGCTGGCCGCCACGGACGTCATGCAGGGCGTCATCTACGGGATCCGAACGCCCGAGATCACCGACCATCGGCTGCTCACCCGGTTCGACTTTGACGAAACGTGGGGCACGGCGCTGAACCGCTTCATCGCCCAAGCGGTCCTCCGGCTCCCGATCACCCCGTACGGAAAAGGCGAGCAACGGCGCGGATTCATAGCACTCGAGGATTCGATGCAGTCGCTGCGCCTGGCGGTCGAGAACCCCGCAGAACCGGGCGTCTACCGCGTCTTCAACCAGTTCGACGCGGCCTATTCCGTCAACGAGCTCGCCGAGACCACCGCGCGGGTCGCGTCGGAGTTCGGTCTGTCGCCCGTGATCGAGCATCCGCCCGACCCGCGCGTCGAGGCGGAGCAACACTACTACAACCCCATCCATGAACATCTGCAGGCGCTCGGCTACCGTCGCACTCGACAATTGGAGGAGGTCGTGCGGGAGATCTTCCACGACCTCGTCCATTTCCGCCGGCGACTCGAGGCGAAGCGGCACGTCGTCCAGCCTACCGTTCAGTGGCGGTCGGTGGACAGCCGCCCGGCGATCTTGGCCCGGTCTACCCCCTCCGTGCCTCCTCCCTCGGCCGGTCCGAGCGAGCCGGCCTCCGAGGGCCCACCGGCCTGAGTCTGCGATGGAGGCGGTCGTCACACTCGCGGGCGAAGGCACCCGCATGCTGCCGTGGAGCCGGGGGCTTCGCAAGGAATTCCTGCCGCTCTACGACCGTGGCGGGAACGGCCAGCCGGTCCTGAAGCCGGTCGCCCACTTAGTCGTGGAAGAGCTGGTCGCGGCCGGCGCGTTCCACTTGACGATCGTCCATCAGCCGCGGGACGCGGAGCAGGTGCACAATTACTTCAGCGTCGACCCGACGTTCCTGCGCCGTCACCGCCGCCACGGAGAGCGTCTCACCGAGACGCGGCGTTTCTACGAAACGCTGCTCCGGCTCCGGGTCAGCTTCGAGGTGCAGCCCCGACCCGCCGGCTTCGGAGACGCGGTCCTTTGTGCGAAGGATTCGGTCGGGGGCCAACGATTCTTCCTGCACGCCGGGGACGCGATCCTCCTCGAGGCGCACCGCGGACGCCTCCTGCGCGCCATGGGAGCACTCCTCGAACGGGACGGCCTCGACGCCGTGCTCCTGGTGCGCAAGGTCGCCGACCCCCGGCGCTACGGAGTGATCGAAGGACGTCCGGGACCCGCGGTGCACGGCATTCGCCGGCTCGACGTCACCGGGATGCTCGAGAAACCCGCGCATCCGAAGACCAACTGGGCGGCAACGGCCGTCTACGCATTCCACCCGTCGATCTTCACCGCTCTGGCTCGAGTGCGGGCGTCCCGACATCCAAGGGAACTCGAGCTGACCGATGGAATTCAGCACCTTCTCGCGAACGGCGGTCGGGTCGCCAGCCTCGTCCTATCGCCTCGGACTGGGGAGTGGTGGTCGGTCGGATCTCCCGAGGGGTTTGGCCGGGCATTGGCTCGGACGCAGACGGTGGCCGCGCGATATCACGCCCAACCGAACGATTAAAGCTCGACCGAGCCATTCCGGGGAAACTCGTCACCCGTTCCGATGACGAACGGCGAGAGGATACTGTTTCGATGAAACGCCAGATGGTGGACATGCTCTCGGAGCTCGTCAAAATCCCGAGCGACCCGTTCTCCGACAAGCAGGAGGTGCTCGACTACGTTCAGTCGTTCACCGACCAGATCCACATGCGGAACACGCTCTTCGGGGACCCACAGGCTCCCGCGCTGCTCGCCGAATTTGGTCAGGGCGGCGTGGTGCTCTCCGGCCACCTCGACACGCCGCCGGTGGGCGACTACTGGAGCTTCTCGCAGAGCCAGCTCGCCTCGGGACGCATGTACGGCCGCGGCGCGGCGGACATGAAAGGGACCGTGGTCGCCATGCTCGACGCGGCGCAAGACTTGGTCAGCCGGAAGATCCCGGTCGTCCTCGCGTTCACGACCGACGAGGAGACGTCGATGCAGGGGGCGATGGCGCTCGCGAAGACGCTGCCGCTACGACGCGCGAAGGCGGTGGTCGTCGGCGAGCCGACGGGTCTGCGCGTCGCGTACGCCGAGAAGGGGGTCCTCGACCTCGCGATCGAAACGCGCGGCAAGGCCGCGCACGGCGCGATGCCCCACCTCGGCGAGAACGCTATCGGGAAGATGATGCGGATCCTGCGCGGTCTCGAGTCGTTCAAGGGGCGGATCGCGCATCCCGAGCTCGGCATGGTGACGCTCAACATCGGGACCTTCGTGGGAGGGACTCGCATCAACGTCGTGCCGAACAAGTGCACCTCCGAGGTCGACATCCGGTTCCCGCCGCCGTACACCCCGGACCAGCTCTACCATGAGATCGAGGAGCACCTGCGACGGATCAAGACCCCGTTCACCCTCCGTCGTATCCTCACGATGCCGGCGGTCCAGATCGACCCGAATTCCGAGCATGTGAAGCTCCTGCGCGACGTCGCGCAGGCGGAGACGACCGTGCTCGTGCACGCGTCGGAGGCGGTCCACTACACTCAGGTGAACCCGCGCGTCGTCATCTTCGGCGCGGGGGAAGAGGAGCTCTCGCACCAGGCGAACGAGTACGTGAAGGTCGAGTCGGTCGCGCGCGCGACCGAGGTGTACAAGAAGTACGCCCAGCGCCTCGCCTCGATGCGAACGCTCTCCTGACGGTGCCGACGCCACGGAATCCTCCCACCGGACCGTCAAGTAAGGGGAGCGCTACGCTCTCGCCGTGAAGGTCGCCCAGCTCGCGACGCGCTACCCGCCCGCGCCCGGCGGAGTGGAACAGCACGTCGCCGAGATCGCTCCGCGCCTCGGCGCCCGGGGCCATTCGGTCGACGTCTACACGAGCGATCTCTATCGGGAGTTCCCCTCCATGGAACGCCTCGCTCCCAGCGTTCCGCGCGAGGAGCGGACGCCGTGGGGAGCGGTCCATCGCCTGCCGGTGTGGTCGTTCCCGGGCGAGCTCCACTACACCTTTTTCCGGGGCCTCCCCGAGGCCCTCGATCGGGACCGACCCGAGGTCGTCCACGCCCACACGTACGGGACGAACCAAGTGGCCGCCGCGAACCGCCATCACCGTCGATTCGGAACACCCTTCGTTCTCACCGCCCATTTCCACCCCATCTGGTCGATCGAGGGAGGTTGGTTGCGCCACCGTCTCCGGGGCTTCTACGACCGACGGGTCGCCGGCGGCGTCGTGCGGGACGCTTCGCGCATCATCGTGCAGACCCACGAAGAGGAACGTCTCCTACGGTCGCTGGGTTCTCCCCTTCCCGCGGTCGAGATCGTTCCGCCGGGTACCGGCCGTTGCCGCCCCCGACTCCGGGAAGTCCCTCCTTCAGCGACCGATACCACATCCCCGGACCCTTCGTGCTGTTCGTAGGTCGTCTCGCTTCGAACAAGGGTCTCCTCGACCTCGCGGAAGCGTTCGCGGCCGTCGGTACGACCGACCGCTCCGCTCGTCTCGTGGTGGTCGGGGAAGACGGCGGGCAACGCACCGCGCTCGAATCCCGAGCGAAAGCGCTCGGCATCGCCGAGCGGGTCCACCTCATTGGCCATGTCGAGGACGACTCGTCCCTCTCCGCGGCCTACCGGGAGGCTCGACTCACCGTTCTCCCGAGCGAGTATGAGGCGTTCGGGTTGGTCCTATTGGAATCCCTCGCGGCGGGCACCCCGGTGGTCGCCTCGAGAGTCGGGGGGATCCCTGAGTTTGTGGAGGACGGAAAGGCCGGCCTACTGGTCCCACCGAAATCGCCGGCCGCTCTCGCCGACGCGATCCGACGGGTCTGGACGGACCGCGAGCTCGCGCGGCGTCTCGGGGAGTACGGGCGCGACCACGTCGTCCCACGGTATACTTGGGACGCGCTCGCCGACCGGCTTGACTCGCTCTATCGGGAGGTGGTCGCGCATTGAAGGTCGCCCACGTGCTCCTTCGATTCGATGCTCCCGGCGGGGTCGAGACGAACGTACGGGAGGTGACGCGCCGACTTCGGGCCGCGGGCGAAGAGGTGGAGGTCTACGCGAGCGACCTCTACGACGAAGGTCGTTGGGAGCGCCGTTCGGACTACGCCCCGGTGGTGGATGGAGTCCCCGTCCACCGCTTTGCGATACGTAAGCGCCTCGTCCCCGGCCTCACGATGCCGATGATGATCGGGCTGATCGACGCACTCTCGGAGAGCGGCGCCGACGTCATTCACGCCCATTCTCACCGCTACGGCCACGTGCTCGAAGCCGCGGCGGTCGCCGAACGGCTCGGCATTCCGCTGGTCGTCTCCACCCATTACCATCCCGCGGACCGCCGCGAGCCTCCGCTCAAGCGCGGGCTCCTCCGAATCCAGGACGTCGTCTTCGGCATGACCGCCTACCGGGTCGCGAAAGCCTTGGTCGTTCAGACCGACCGCGAGGCCGCGTTGATTCGAGAGTTTGCGCCCCGCAGGAAGCTCCGCACCATCGCTCCCGGGATCGACCTCGGCGCTTGGTCAACTCCCGACGGAGACCGGCCCGACGGACTTGGGCTCCCCCCCGAGTATTTCCTTTTCGTCGGGCGGGTCGCCTCGAACAAGGGTCTCCCGAACCTTCTCGAGGCCGTGGCGCGCCTCGATGCCTCTTCCCGACGGCCGCTCGTCCTCATGGGCCGCGACTGGGGGGAGCGGGCCCAGCTGGAGGCGCGCGCCCGCGAACTCGGCATCTTCGACCTCCTCCGATTTCTGGGACACGTGGAGTCCCCGACCACCTATCGAGGAGTCATCCGTCAGGCCCGGGCGCTCGTGCTTCCCTCCGAATGGGAGGCGTTCGGCCTCGTGCTCCTCGAAGCCATGGCCGCGGGGACCCCGATCGTGGCGACCGCGGTGGGCGGAGTTCCGGAGGTGCTCGACGAGGGGCGAGCCGGTCGCCTGGTCCCGTACGCAGACTCGACCGCGCTGGCGGAGGCCCTTCGCTCGGTGGTGGCGAATCCCGCCGAAACAAACCAACTCCGCGCCGCCGCCAGCAAACGGGTTCTCGGATACGATTGGTCGGTGACGGTGGACCGCCACCGCGCCCTCTACCGCGAGGTCACCGGTCGCTGAGACCGCCGCCCTTCGAGGCGCACGAGCTCGTTGCCCACGTGCTCGAGGTCGTCGCCCCCGTCGGCCACGTGGAGCCGCCCGACGGCGCGGAAGAGACGACCGATGAGACCGACGATCACGCGGTCACCTCGCGGGCGTAATCGCCGACAATCTTGAGCCCGGCTCGAAGATTCTTTCGCGAGGCGGCGAAGGAGAGGCGCAGGTGCGAGGCCCCGAGCGAGCCGAACGCGTCGCCCGGCGTGGTGATCAACCCCCGGGCGAGCAAGGCCTGCGCAACCTCCGTGCTCGACCGGGGCCAGTCGAACCGCGGGAACGCGTAGAAGGCGCCTTGGGGAGGCACGAGCGAGACCCCGGGGATCTTGCCGAGAAGCTGCGTCACGATCTCGCGGCGGGCCCGGAACTCCTTGACCATTCCTTGGAGGGAGGTGGTCCCGTCCGAGAGACCTGCGAGAACGGCGATCTGTCCGGGCGTCGACGGGCAGGCGAGGATGTGGTAGTGGATCTTGTTGAGGGCGACCGCGTAGGCGCGCGGCGCGACGAGAAAGCCGAGACGCCAGCCGGTCATCGCGAGCGTCTTCGAAAACGAGTTCGCGATGACGACGCGGTCGCTGCGGCCCCAGAAGGAGGTCGCCGGAGTATCGTAGACGATCTCCTCGTACACTTCGTCCGATATGATGGTGAGGTCGTGCTTGTCGGCGAACGCGACGATCCGGTCGACGACGGAGCGAGGGAACACCGCACCCGTGGGGTTCGACGGGCTGTTGACCACGATCGCCCGAGTCCGGGAGCTCACGAGCTGCTCGAGCTCGTCGAAATCGGGGAAGAACTTTCGCGCGGGACTGAGGCTGTACGGGACCGGTATCGCCCCCGCGAGGCGCGCATGAGGGGAGTAGAGCACGAAGCCCGGGTTGGGGATCAGGACCTCCGTCCCCGGGTCGTAGAACGCGAGGGCCGCGGTCATCAACCCCTCGGAGCCGCCGGCGGTCACGATCACGTTGTCGCGGCGGGTGCCGGGGTCGAGCTCGCGATATCGCTCCGCGATCTTGTCGCGCAGCTCGGGCAGGCCGGCGGAGGGACCGTAATGGTTCATGCCGCCGCGCACGGCCGCGCAAAGCGCCTCAATGACCTCGGGCGCCGGGTTGAAGTCCGGTTCCCCCAGACCGAGGTTGATGGAGTTCGGGGGGGCGGCCTCGAACATCTTGCGGATGCCCGAAATCTCCACCTCCCGCGTCCTCTGTGCCACCATTTCGTCTCGGACCACGACTGTGGCTCTTAGAGTTATCCCGTGTTACGGGTGCGCTCGTCGCGCGCGAGGTGTTCCGCCCTTCAAGGCAAAAGGCCCATCTACCCGAACGCATCGAAGGAGCGGGAGGGGAGTTCGACGACCGTCCGGATCGTAGTCGGGGCCCAGTTCGGGGACGAGGCCAAGGGGAAGATCACCGATTACCTCGCCGCCAGCGCTCGGTACGTCGTCCGGACCGGGGGCGGCCCGAACGCCGGGCACTCCATTCACCTCCCCGAAGGGTCCCTCGTCCTTCACCAACTCGCCTGCGGAGTCCTGCGGCACGGCGTGGTCGGAGTGAGCGGCCCCGGGATGGTCGTTCAACCGATGAAGCTCGAGGCGGAGATGCAGGACCTCGAACGCCGCGGCCTCCTGCGCGGTCAGGTCGTGCTCTCCGACCGCGCGCACGTCCTACTCCCCATTCATGAGATCGAGGACGCGTGGGAGGACGACCTCCGAGCGAAGGTCAACCCCGCGGCGGGCCTCGGAACGACGCGACAGGGAATCGGACCCGCGTACGCGGACCGGTCCGGCCGCTTCGGAATCCGGCTCGGGGACCTCGCGCACCCGACCCGCTTGCGCGAGTCGCTCGAACTTCTCTACGCCACGAAGACGCACCTCTCGAACCTTCCGTCGCTCGAACACCTCGCGACGGAGCTGGCCGAGGTGGGAAGTCGGCTCGCACCGCTCATCCGCCCGACCGAGCCGATGCTCTGGGAGGCGATCGCCCGGCGCGAGACGATCCTCCTCGAGGGAGCGCAGAGCGCGCTCCTCGATGTCGACTTTGGGATGTATCCCTACGTCACGAGCTCGCACCCGACCAGCGCGGGAGCGCTCGTGGGCAGCGGCATCCCTCCGACCGAGGTGGACGAGGTCATTGGCGTCGCGAAGGCCTACTCGACTCGGGTGGGAGCCGGACCGTTTCCCACCGAGGATTCCGGTGAGCGAGGAGAATACTTGCGTCGCGTCGGCGGCGAACGGGGCGCGACAACGGGCCGGCCTCGTCGGTGCGGTTGGCTCGACCTCGTCCTGCTCCGGTACGCGGCACGGCTCAACGGGTTCACTTCGTTCGCGATCACCAAGGTGGACGTGCTGGGCGGTCTCGAGGAGATCCCGGTCTGCACCCAGTACCTTCTGGCCGACGGCTCCGCGGTGCGCGACGTGCTGCCTTCGCAGTCCGATGACCTCGTCCATGCCAAGCCCGTGTACCAGTACCTCCCGGGTTGGCCGATGTTCCATCAGCGCCTCAAGGACCGGATCAAGAGCGAGGGCGCGATGGCCCTCCCGTTGACGCTGCGACGTTTCTTCGACCGGATCCTCGAGGAGACCCGCGTGCCCGTGCAGTACGTCGGGTACGGCGCCGAACGCGACGAGACGGTGGCTTTGCCGCCGCCGACGGAGCGTGCCCGTCGCCCGGCTCTGACCCCCTGGACCGGCTGAGCCGGGACCGTGGCGTTCGACCCGTTCCTCTACGTCGCATTCGGGATCGGTCTCGTCGCGGGACGACTGATTCGCTGGCGCAGTCCCTGGATTCCCCGCGCCACGATCCTCACCGTGGTGGTGCTGGTCTTCCTGCTCGGGGCGTCACTCAACGAGGTCGGAGTGAATTCGCTCGCGCTGATGGTGCCGGTCGCTCTGGGCCTCGCGCTCCTCGTGCTCGGACTGACCGCCGGCCTTTCCCTGCTCATCGCCCGATTCCGGCCGAAGCTTCCGCCGCCGGCCGAGAGCACCGCGGGTAAGGAACGATTCCCTCTGAGCCTCGTGCTCGTTGCGGCGGTCTTGGCGGGATTCGGAGTCGGGCGGCTGGTCGCCGTGCCGGCCGCGACCGGCATCACCTGGGCGCTCTACGCGCTGCTCGCTCTCGTTGCCTTCGACCTACCCCTCCAATGGGCGGGCGTTCGCTCGGTTTGGGTGCCTCTGACCGCGGCCGTGGTCGGTGCCTTGGCGGCGGGAGTTCTCTTTGCGCTGATCTCGGGCATCGCGCTACCGGTGGCCCTCGGGACGACACTCGCGTTCGGGTTCTACACGCTCGCGGGTCCGCTCGTTTTGGCGCGCGCCGGCGCGCTCCTCGGCCTCCTCGCGTTTCTCACGAACTTTCTCCGAGAAAACCTCACGATGGTGCTGTCACCCGTCGTCGGTCGACGCCTTCGCGGCGAAGGGCTCACGGCCCTCGGTGGGGCGACATCGATGGACACCACCCTCTTCTTCGTCACTCGGTACGGCGACCGGGACGCCGGCAGCCTTGCCCTTGCGAGCGGCCTCGTCCTGACGGTGGTCGCGAGCTTGGTTGTTCCGCTGGTCCTAGCGCTCCCCGTGTAGAATTCCTTAAGCAGGGCCGTCCTTCGACTCCGGCGTTGGGCTCGTGGTCCAGCGGTGACGACGTCGCTCTCACACAGCGAAGACCGCCGGTTCGAATCCGGCCGAGCCCATCGCCCTGCCCCGCCGGCGCGCCCGATCTTTCGAGTGCACGAATTCACTTTCGTCCGGCCATCGTTCGCTCCTATCCCGTGCGTCCTGGAAGGCGAACATCCCCGCCTTCTTTCTAGTGGGGACGAGCAAGTCCTCATTATCCAGCAACTTTGCCCGCCCGGCAAACCACGGCGAGTCCGCCCATCAACCCAAAACTGTCTCACCATCCCCACCTGCCCTTTATATTCAGACCGACGGGTCCCAGTGCGTGACCATGACACCCGAACAGAAGTCCGCCAAGGGTTTCACGAAAGAGGAACGAGCCGCGATGAGGGAGCGTGTCAAAGAGCTGAAAGCACGCGCTGCCGCGGCGGACGGGGAACGCGACGTGCTCGCAAAGATCGCCGAGATGCAGCCATCGGATCGCGTCATGGCCGAGCGGATCCATGCGATCGTCCGAACCAACGCACCCGCTCTCTCTCCGAAGACCTGGTACGGGATGCCCGCCTACGCCAAGGACGAACAGGTCGTCTGCTTCTTCCGGAGCGCGGAGAAGTTCGGCACACGGTACGCGACACTGGGCTTCAGCGACGAGGCGAAGCTCGACGACGGCAAAATGTGGCCCACCGATTTCGCGCTCAAGGGATTGACGGCCGCCGAAGAGACGAGAATCGTCGCACTCGTGAAGCGAGCGTTGGGCTGAGCTTCGAACTCGTCATTGGACGCCGGGAAGGAGCCCGGGACATCCACGTCCCATGAGCCGAGCAGAGTGACCGCCGGGATCGTCCGACCATTGAGCTAGCTCGGGACTCGAGCCGACGGAGCCGGGATCAAAAGCCCCGGAACACTTCATAGTCGATGTCGTCTTCCGGCACGTGCAGCGACCCGCTCAAGGTCGTCACCATCTCCTCGACCATTTCCGGAAGCCCCGCCACGAAGAACTTCGGACGGGTCAGGGGACCTGCGACCTCCCGGATCCACGTTTCGTCGATCCTCCCGACGCGGCCGTTCCATGGGGTGGAAGATTCGGACGGGCGCGTCACGGTGTAGTGGACCTGGACGTGAGGAGCGGAACGGGACATCTCGTCCAGCTCGTCGCGAAAGACGAACTCTTCGGGGACACGAGCGGAATAGAGAAGACGGCGAGGCTCGGTCGCCCCGGTATCGGCCGCGTACCGCAGCATTCCGCGGAACGGAGTGATCCCGATACCCCCCGCAAGGAAGACCGCCGGTCGCTCTCGGTCGTAGAGGAACAGACCGAGGGGACCGTAGACCTCGGCGGTCTCGCTTGGTTGTAGGCGGGCGAGGGCCTGCTTGAACGGCGTATCGGAGATCTTGCACGTGATCGAAATGTGGCCCCGCTCGGACGGGCTGGACGAGAGAGAGAAGGTGCGCACCGCGCCCCACGGGTCCTCGACACCGGGAAGCGCGAGTCGGACCGCTTGATTCGAGAGATACTGGAATCCCGTTCCTTGGGTGGAAAATCGGAACGTCATGGACGTAGGGGATTCCCGTCGGCTCTCCAGCAGAGAGAGGACAAAACGGCCCGGTCTTGGTACGTCCGGATGGGTGCTCCCCGGCGCTTGCACGAGCCCTCCCTCCGCCGAATAGGTATAACGAGCTAGCTTGGAAATCTTCGGTCACGACGAAGGCTCGGCCGACCGACGCTCCCTCCGACCGCTGGTTCTATACCCTCGAAGTCACCGTACATTCTCCGCCGGGTGCTTCGACGTCGTGTCGATTCCGGCGAGCGAGCGCAAGGACTTCGGAGGTGGGAGACAGATGAACGAGAACCGGTCCGCGCGGCGGGCAAGGCCTTGGGTCGGAGTGGTTGTCGTCACCGTCGTTCTCCTTGTCGGTGGGTTCTCGTTCGGCGACCTCGTTTCGGCCGGCGCCGCACATACTCCTATCGCCGCGCGCGTCGCGGTCGTGTCCGGGGCTAATTCACCGCTCACGATCAACAGCCTCACGGTCAGCCCGGACCCGGTGTCCGAGGGCTCTCAATTCTCGGTGGATGTCCAAGTATCCGGAGGGCAGGCTCCGTACATCTACAATTGGGGTCCGGTTCCCGGAGGCTGCCCGAACCCGGGCAACACGGCGAGCTGGGGGTGCACCATCAGTTCGTCCGGAGAGTACTCGGTCGGCGTCAATGTGGGGGACAGCGGTAGCAACCACACGTCGGCCTCCCGGACCTTCAACGTCACCAGCAACGGGGGAAGCGGGAACGGAGGCGGCAAGAGTGGGAATTCGAACGGCAACGGGTCCAACGGATTCAATCTCTCCTCGTTCGGGCCGTTCCTGCTCTACGGGCTCATCGCCGGCCTGGTCGTGTTTGCCTTGCTGATCATCCTGACCGTGGGAGTGATCGCCATCGCAGTGATCCTCTCGCGCCGCCTGCCCCGGCCGCCCCGCGGCACCCTCGTCTGCGCAAAGTGCCAGGCAACGGCTCCGGCCGGCTCGAAGTTCTGTCCGTCGTGCGCCGCGCCGCTCACGCCGCCGAAGACGGAATAGAGATCCCCGGACCCTCGAGGTCGATCGCACGCCCTCGGCCACGGGGGACATGCGCCCGGCTCGATCGGGGTCGACGCTCGTTAAGGGTTCGGGCGCTCCCTCGGGTCTGCGGTCGATGAAGACGGGCTCCCTTCTCTCCGCACTCGAGTGCCGCGCGTGTTGCACCCGAGTCGACGCGAACGTCGTGGCGCGGACTTGCCCCACCTGCGGTCAAGCATTGTTCGCGGTCTACGATACCTCGCATCTCGACGGACGAGCGTGGTGGAGCCGCCTATCGGAACGTGGGTCCACACTCTGGCGTTACCGGGAACTCCTGCCGGTGCGGGAGTTCGAGAACATCACGAGCCTCGGGGAAGGGTTCACCCCGCTGTTGGACATCGGGGAGGTGGCGGCCGCACCGGGGATACGCGTCGCGGTCAAGGACGACGGGCAGATGCCGACGGGCTCGTTCAAGGCCCGCGGAATGGCGGTCGCCGTTTCCCGAGCCCGGGAGTTCGGACTTCACGAGCTCTACGTCCCGAGCGCCGGCAATGCCGGGACGGCCCTGGCCGCCTACAGCGCGCGCGCTCGGCTCGTCGCGAGGGTCTACTTGCCCGAGCGGACTCCCGAACCGATGAAGCGAGCGGTCCGGTCGTACGGCGCGGAAGTGATCGAGATCCCGGGAACGATCCGCGAAGCGGGGCAAGAGGCTCGGTCTCGGGAGAAATCCCGAGCATCCTTCGACATGTCGACCTTGCGCGAGCCCTACCGGGTCGAGGGAAAGAAGACCATGGGCTTCGAGATCGTCGAACAATCCAACGTGGACGAACTGCCCGACGCGATCCTCTACCCGACCGGGGGAGGCACCGGGTTGGTGGGCATGGCGAAGGCGTTCCGTGAACTGCGGTCGCTGGGCCTTCTGGAACGGACTCCAAGGCTGTACGCGGTTCAACCCGAAGGTTGTGCGCCGGTGGTTCGCGCGCTTCGGGACGGAGCCCCGAAGGCCACGCCGTGGCCCGACCCGAGAACGGTGGCCCCCGGGTTGCTCGTTCCGGCCCCTTTCTCCTCCGAGCGGATCCTCGAATCGGTCCGCGAGAGCCGCGGAGGGGGCATCACGGTCTCGGACCGGGAAATTGTGGGGGCGATGCGGGAACTCGCGAGCCATCACGGGATTTCGGCCTCGCCCGAGGCGGCCGCGCCGTTCGCCGCCCTTCCCAAACTTCTCGGCGAGGGGGCGATCCGTCCGGGCGAGCGGGCACTGCTCTATCTAACGGGCACCGGACTTCCTTTCTCCGCGGACGAGCTCGAGCGAGCGCTCCCGAGCTAGGCGGGGACGGGCGAAGGCGGCGGACTATTTTCGCAGCAGCTTGAAAGCGACGTTGAAGTTCCCGAGTGAGACCGCGGACTTCACCCACAGGACGCACAGCGACTCGAGCTCCCGAGACCCCTCGATCCCGCCGATGTCGATGACCGAGGGCCAACCGAAATCATGGAGGAGCTTTTCGACCTGCTTCTTCGCGGCCGCATCGTTCCCGCAGATGTACATGTCCGGAGGTCCGTTCGGGAACGTCGGCCGGAACATGTGAGGATTGCCGACGATGTTGAAGGCCTTCACGACGCGGGCCTTCGGAACCGCCTTCTGATTCTCCTCTCCCGCGGAGGTGGTAAGTCCGATCGCAAGGCTCGGGGCCCCCTGAGCGGAGAAGGCCAGCGGATTGGTCGCGTCGATCACGACCTTTCCATCAAAGTGAGAAACGCCCGCAAGCCGGATCGCGTCGGCGGTCGCGACTCCCAACGTGGCCAGGACGAGGACCTCGCCGAAACCGGAGCTGTCGGCAAACGTGCCGGCCGATCCCTTCCCTTTCGTCCCTTTCGCCCACTCGACCGCCTTTGGGTTGCCGGCGGTCCGGCTGCCGAGCTTGACCTCGTGGCCGAGGGTTACGAATGCCGTCCCCAGCGCCTTCGCGACATCGCCGCTTCCGAGAATGCCCACCTTCATACTGTCCCCTCGGGCGGGGGGAGGCACCGTTGAAAGATGAAGGCTCGGGTCCGCTCAGAGGGCGAGGGCGTCCAGGGTGCGTCGGCCGGACATGAATTGGAGGGTCTTCACCCGGTGGCAATCGCGGCAGACCGTCTGCAGGTTCGAGTACTCGAGCGCGGCACCTCCCGCGGCAATCTCGACAATATGGTCGACATCGAGCTGGCGCGCCCTCCGGCGGCCGTGGCAGATCTGGCAGGTGTAGCGGTCCCGGAGCATCACATACGACCGGGCAGAGTCCCAGAAGTAATGCCCGTGGAACTGCCAGCGACACCGGCGCGAGCAGTACGGACTGCGATGGTTCGGGAGCCCCGTTCCACATTCGACGCATCGACCGGCCCTTCGGGCCTCCGACCGACGTCGGGCTCCGTCGGAGAACCAAGCGGCCGAAAGCGAGATGATCCGGCCGTGAGGGCCAACCACCACTGACGCGGGGGCGTTCGACCTTGGCATCTCTCTCGGAGCGGGCGGTCCGATTCAATAGGATTCCGGTGCACAGGAATCGGGTCGGATTCGGACCGGCATGCCCGGAACCGAGCGGGTCCGACCGCGCCGGAAGTACGGTTTATGCGGCCCTCTCTACCAGAGACCGATGCCCTTCCCCCTCGGTGAGTGGATCGATAGCCACCCCGGCTGCCGGCACGACCTCGCAGAGAGCGGTATGCACGGCACGATCCCGCCCCCGACTCCTTCCCCTTCGGAGATTCGAGCCGCCGACGAGAGCGAGCTGAGAACGCGGGTCGCCGAGGACCTCTCCGTGGACCCGCATCGGGTATTCCTCACCACGGGAGCCAGCCAAGCGAACGCGCTGGTGATCGCATTCATCGCGAGCCTCCGCGAGGACGATTCGTCGCGGACGTGCCGGTTCTGCCCGCCCGAATACCCGCCGCTCTTCGACACCGCCCGCGTCTCGGGATTCCGCTTGACGAACGCCCCGGGACCCGCCGAGATCGCCGTGGTCTCCCAGCCCCGCAACCCCGAGGGGGACCTCTGGGAGCGGGCGCGTCTCCTCGACTGGGCTTCGGGAGCCCGCTTTCTCCTGGTCGACGAGACCTTCCGAGAGTTCGCGGGCACCCGCTCGGTCCTCGGCACCGAGCGACCCGGGCTCTGGTCGACCGGTTCGTTCACGAAGTTCTTCGGCGGAGACGACCTCCGAGTGGGGTTCCTGGTCGCTCCCCCCGAGAACGCTCCGGAGTTCGCGCGCTTTCACGGTCTCGTGACGAACCGACTGGCCCCGTTCTCGGTCGCCGGTGCGCTTCGGGCGCTGCGCGACCGGGAGAGGACGCGCCGAACGGTTCGGGAGATCCTGCGGACCAACATCGAGGCCGTTCGCGCATCATTCCCGGGCGTTCGAACCCCCCAAGCTCCCGTGATGTTCGACCGGCTCGACACCGGGGAGGACGGCGACTCGCTCGCCCTCCGGGCGCTCGAGCAATCCGTCCTGGTCTGCTCGGGGTCGTTCTTCGACGACTCCTCCGGAGTCCGACTCTGCCTCACTCGCCGGAGTTTTCCCGCCGACCTTTCCGCCTACCTCGGGGTCCGGAATTCAGCGCCGAAAGAGTCCGCACGGTCGAGAAAACCGAAGACGGTCACCGGTCGAGTCGCTCCACGGCACCCTGGGGGAACCGGCCGAGGGAAAGCCGGGCCATCGTGACGTTGCGGACCGGCACGACTCGCGTAGGGGGAAGTCGTCCCGAGCGTTCCCTTAGGAACGTGGTGGCGAACTGGACCGCCTGCGCCGGGTCGGATTGGTGGGCGAGCAGGAACCCCCGGGCGAGCTCCGTGAGCACCGCTCGCTCCGGCACGACCTCGTGGATCGATTCGACCTCTTCGTCGAACGACCCACCGGTCCTCTCGTCCGATGGGGCCATTCCGGGAGAACGACCCGAATGCGCGGCATAAAAGCCGACCCTCCAAAAGAAGTCGGAAGGTCAACCCGGCGAACCGTGACCATTTTACCCTTGCTCCGGCCTTCGCGTCCTCGAGTCCCATGAGCGAGAGCACTCCATCGTTCGTTCCCTCCGTGGCCGTGCCGCCGTCCGGTAAACCGAAGCGCGGGGTCGTCCTGAAGACCCCGGTCCCGGGCCCCAACGCCCAGAAGGTGATCGCCCGCGACGCTCGTTTCCTGATGACAAGCACCAAGACCTCCCCGGTCGTCGCGGAATCCGGCGACGGCGTCTGGATCACGGATGTGGACGGGAATCGTCTCCTCGATTTCGCGTCGGGGGTCGCGGTCCAAGCCGTCGGCTACTCCCATCCCGAGGTCGTTCGGGCGATCCGCGAACAGGCCAGGAAATTGACCCACTTCGCCGGGACCGATTTCTACTACGAGAACCAGACCCTCCTCGCCGAGAAGCTCGGGCAGATCACTCCGGGGTCGTACGAGAAGAAGGTCTTCTTCACGAACAGCGGGACGGAGAGCGCCGAAGCCGCCCTGAAGATGGCCCGATGGAACCGCCAGAAGCCGATCGTGGTCGGCCTCCTCGGCGCCTTCCACGGGCGGTCGATGGGGTCGCTCACGATGACCACCTCGAAACCGGTCCAGCGGGCCCGGTTCGGCGCGTACGTCGGCGGGGGTCACCACATTCCCGCGCCCAACTGCTATCGCTGCCCGTACAAGCTCGAGTATCCGAGCTGCGACCTGTATTGTGCGAAGATCCTGAAGGAGCTCTACTTCCAAACGTCCATCCCGCCCGAGGACGTCGCCGCCTTCATCGCGGAACCCGTGATGGGAGAAGGCGGGTACATCGTGCCCCCGAAGGGCTGGCACACGGCCCTCAAAGCCATCCTCGACGAGTACAAGATCCTCCTCATCGACGACGAGGTCCAGGCCGGAATGGGCCGGACCGGCAAGTGGTTCGCGATCGAACACCACGGGGTCACTCCGGACATTACCAGCATGGCGAAGGCGCTCGGTGGCGGCCTCCCGCTCGGGGCGATCTCGTTCCGCAAGGAGCTCGACTTCACGACCCCAGGCGCCCACTCCAATACCTTCGGCGGCAACCTCGCCGCCGTGGCCGCGGCGATGGCCACGATCCACGTTATCGAGAAGGAACACCTCCTCGACAACGCGCGCGACCAGGGAAACTACCTGCTCGGCCGGCTGCGCGAACTCCAGTCGAAGT
The DNA here is from genome assembly GCA_963730815.1 of uncultured Thermoplasmata archaeon. Taxonomy (GTDB): domain Archaea; phylum Thermoplasmatota; class Thermoplasmata; order Lutacidiplasmatales; family UBA184; genus Lutacidiplasma. The sequence goes on along the minus strand of CAVSTD010000008.1, from coordinate 83,329 downwards.
TCGAGGAGATCGGCGACGTGCGAGGGATCGGACTCATGACGGCGACCGAGTTCGTCACGGACCGGAAAACGAAGGAGCCCGCGGTGGCGTTCCGCGACCGCGTCCTGAAGGAGGCGTACCAACACGGCCTGATCCTGCTGCCGTGCGGCAAGTCCTCGCTCCGCTACATCCCCCCGCTCATTGTCCGTCGCGAGGAGATCGACGAAGCGATGGAGATTCTCGAAGCCGCCCTCCGGGCGGCTCGCACGGCGGCATGAGGTTCGGTCAACTCGCGAGTCCCGGAACGGTCGTCCTCGAAGAGCGACCCGAGCCCACGCCGGGCCGGGGCGAGATCACCGTGACCCTCGCCGCGTGCGGGGTCTGCGGGACCGACCTCGAAAAGCTTCGGGGAAACTACCGCACCGCCGGGCTCATTGGACACGAGCCGGTAGGACGGGTCGCGAAGGTCGGAGAGGGCGTCGCCGGCCTCACGGTCGGCGACCGGGTCTTCGTCCATCACCACGTGCCGTGCTACGCCTGCGAGGTCTGCGCCCGCGGAGACTACACGTTCTGCCCGACCTATTCGAAGACGAACCTCGACCCGGGTGGTTTTTCGGACGTGTTCCGGGTGCCTCGGGAGAACGTGGAACGGGGAGCGGTCCTCAAGCTGCACCCGAAGGTCGACTGGGATTCGGGAGCGCTGCTCGAACCGGCGGCGTGCGCTCTCACCGCGATCCGCCGGGTCGGACTGCCGGAACGCGCGAGCGTCCTCGTCCTGGGCCTGGGCCCCGTGGGCCTCCTTTACGCCCGACTGGTGCGAGCGCATGGCGCGTCGTGGGTCGGCGGGACCGAGATCGCGCCCCTGCGACGGACGGCCGCCGAACGGGGCGGGATCGACGTGACCCTCGACCCGAGAGACCCGTTGGCCGTGCGGGCCGCGGTGGAGAGGGCCACTCAGGGACGGGGCGTCGACCTCGCCGTCGTCGCGACCGGCCACCCGTCGGTCGTGACGTCCGCGGTCGAGCTCGTTCGCCGGGGCGGGACGGTGAACCTCTTCGGTCTTCCCGAAGCCGGGAGTCGCCTGGACGCCGACCTCCAAGACCTCTACCTGCGGGGCGTCCGCGTCATCCCGTCGTATGCGACCACGGAGCCCGATATCGCGGAGGTGCACCGGCGCATCGTGGACGGGTCGCTGACGATCGCGGACCTCGTGACGCACCGCGTACCGCTCGGAGATATCGCGGAAGCCTTCCGCCTGGCGGCGCACCCGGCCGAAGCGGTGAAGGTAACGGTCACGGGGAACGCGTACGCCTAGCGCGACCCCGGAAGGTCACGCCTCCACTCCCTCACCGAGCACCTGGCCGACGACGCGGTGGCCCGAGCGTACCCGGACTTTCGGGCCGAGAATGCTCCCGGTCACCGTGGCGTCCTTCTCGACGCGGACGTCGTCGAGCAGGATCGAGTTCTCGACGTGCGCGCCGGCCTCGACGAACGCCCCCGGTCCGAGGGTAACGTAGGGTCCGAACGAAGCGCCGGTGGCGCGGGCCCCCGACATCAACGCGACCGGCCCGCGTCCGAAGGCGCCGCTCGGGAGCGTTCCCTTCCCTCCCCGTCCATCATCGAAGAGGAGTTTTTGGGAGTGCAGCAACCGTTCCGGTGTCCCCGCGTCGTCGAAGTAGCTCGTGATCCGGAACCCGAACACGCCCTGTTCGAGAAGCCCGGGGACCACCTCGCGTTCGAAGCTCACCGCCCGTCCGGGCGGGATCGCCTCGAGGACCGAACGGTTCCAGACCGCAAATCCGGCGTTGATCCATCGAGAGGGGGCCTGCGCGGGTTCGGGCTTCTCCACGAAGTGATGGATCCGATCGTCGGAGCCGAGGGCCGCGACCCCGTACGGCTGTGGGTCCTCGACCTCGGCGAGGCCCATCGTCCCGACCCCTCCGTGGGCGACGTGCTGGCGCACCATTTCGGCCAGGTCGACTCGGGAGATGACGTCCGAATTCAAGAGGAAGAACGGGTCGCTCATCCCCTCGCCCGCGTTCTTCATCCCGCCTCCCGTCCCGAGCGGCTCCGCCTCGGGGACCATACGAACGGGAAACCGCGGAGGATGGTCGCGGACGAACGCTTCGATCACGTCCGCTTTGTATCCCGTGGCGAAAACGACCTCCTCGACGTCATTCGGGAGGAGGTCGAGGACGTGGAAGAGCATCGGTTTGCCGGCCAACGGAATCAATTGTTTCGGGAGCGTGTAGGTGATCGGACGGAGCCGGGTGCCGAACCCACCGATCAACACGAGCGCCTTCATCGCCGGCCCAGAGAGGAACGGGCCGCCTAATTCTCTTCGGGTCGAGCTAGACAAGTCGGGAGGCTTCCCCCCGCTCGGCCGCCCGGTGGTACTCCCGCTCGACCACTTGCTTCAGCAGGCGCGCCGGACTGCCCCAGACCGAGACGCGGCTGACCGTACCGACGCCGTGGCCGACCCCGAGGGCCACAATGACCCCCTTCTCCCGGTACCGGAACGCCTCGAGCGGCGACCCCATCGCACGGGCGACCAGGTTCACAGCCGCGGTTCGCGCCTCGGCCAACGCGGCCTGAGCGGTGCCGGGAACCAACATTCCGGTTGCCGGGTCCCGGAATTCGGCCACGTCACCGACGGCGAAAACGCCCGGGTGACCCGGGACCTCGAGCGTGGGCTCGGTCGCCACCCGGCCGCCCTTTCCGTGCGGGACCGGTAGCTCCCGAACGAGCGCAGGCGCCTCCACGCCCGCGCACCAGACCGCGGCGTCACACGCGAAGACGCTGCCGTCCTCGAGATGGAGACGACCGGCTTCGGCGCGGACGACGTTGAGGCCCGGAACGATGGTGACCCCGATCTCGTGGAGCGTGCGCCGGGCGTGAGCGATCAGCCGGGGCGGGAACCCCGCAAGAAACGGGAAGGCCCCGGTTAGGAGAAAGACGTCGGGCGGCCGAATCGGCGTGCCGGTGAGCTTCCCCCAATCGGTGGTCGCGATCTCCGCGGCGACCTCGGTGCCGGTCGATCCACCGCCGATGACGAGGACCCGGGGGCGGCGCTCGCCGGGGAGACCCGGGGACGCACGCTCGATGTCGACCAGCGCGCGGCCCAGGCGTTGAGCGCCCGACAGGCGGTAGACGTTGTAGGTGTGCTCCTCCGCACCGGGGACTCCGTAATACGCCGCGATATTCCCGAGGCAAATCGCGAGAGAGCCGTAGGGGACGTCGGTCGAGTCCACTCGAACCACCTTCCGAGCCAGGTCGATCGATTCCACGCTTCCCTGGCGAACCGTCACGGAGGTTCGGTCGAACACCCGGCCCAACGGGATCGTCCACCGCGCGACGTCGCCTCCCGCCGCAGCGATCTGGCCGACCTCGTAGAGTTCGGTGCGCAGGACGTGGATCGGGTGGCGGTCGACCACGACGATCGGGATCGAGCCCTTCGACCGACGGTGCACCTCCTCGGCGACCGTAAGGCCGGGATACCCCGCTCCGAGGATCACGAGCGGGGCGGCCGAAGATGCTCCGTTCGACGCGGCCATGGTCCTCACGGTTCCCGGGAGAGCATAGGCTTGACGGCACCTCCTGCGCGAACCGATATCAACTTGGCTGGTCTTCTATCCGGACGATGACGTTCCGGTCGATCCTCGTGGCGGACGACATGCTCGAGGTTTCCGAACATGCCCTACAAGAGGCGGTCGACATCGCCAAGATGACGCGGGCGAAGCTGACGCTCCTCTCGGTCATTCCGATGATCTCCGCGTCGTACCCCATTCCGGTGCCGGTCGGGGATTCCATGCCCTCGCAGATCGAGGTCATGAACCGACGGCTCGAAGCCCAACGCGTTCGACTGCTCACCGCCGGGCTCTCGGAGGTCGAGACCGTGCTCCTCGAAGGAGACCCGGTCGACAAGGTCGTCGAGTATGCCCAGCAGCACCGCCCCGACCTCATTGTGGTGGGTTCGCGAGGCCTCTCGGCCGCCGGACGGTTCCTCCTCGGGAGCGTATCGGACGGAATCCTGCACCACGTGCACTGCTCGGTCCTGGTCGTGAAACCTCCCGCGGGTTCGTCGCGCGCGTAGGACCGAGGGCGCGCCTCCGCTCCGCCGCTCGACGTGCGGGGGAAATGCGTTCAGCTCGAGCTCGCGGACTTTCGGCGCCAGTGGTCGAGGATGTCCTTGAGCGTATCCGAGAACGAATATTGAGGGGCCCAGCCGAGCGCGCGGATCTTGGAGACATCGGCCCAATGGACGGGCTCGTCCAGCGGACGGCGTCGCTCTTCGACGACCTCGACCCGGATCGGGACCGTCGAGAGCTGGACGAGGCGGTCCACATTCTCCCGGATGGAGCGGGCCTCCCCGCGCGCGATGTTGTAGGCCTCCCCGGACTTCCCTTTGCCCACGACCGCGCTCATCGCGCGAACGGCGTCCCGAACGTCCGAGATATCCCGCTTGGTGTCGATGTTGCCGACCCGCAAGATTCCCGGTTTCCCGTTCCGTTCGATCGCGGCCACCTGGCTTGCGAAGTCGTTCGAAGAGTCCCCGAGCTTTCCGGGGCCGGTGGTGCCGAAGATCCGGTATCGCAGGATCCGCATCCCGTAGCGTTCGAAGTAGAGACGGCAGAGAAGGTCGGCCGCAACCTTGCTGGCGGCGTACGGGCTCTGAGGAGCGTAGGCGGAGGTTTCCAACGTGGGCACCTGTTCGGGAGCGCCGTACTCGGTCCCGCTCCCCGCAAAACCGATCGAAGCGTCGATGCCGGCGGTCCGAATCGCCTCGAGGAGGTTCAACGTCCCCGTGAGGTTCGTTTCGTAGGTCAGTAGCGGGTCCTCCCACGACTTCATCACGAACGCTTGGCCCGCGAAGTGGTAGACCTCCTCCGGGGCGACGCGCACGGACCATCGCGACCAGGGCCTTCGGGTCGCGCACGTCCAACGTCTCGTAGGTCACCCCCGGAGCGAGGGGGAGCGCATGCGGTCGCCCGTCTTCGAACCGGGTTCCGACGACCTCGTCCCCTCGCTCCTGGAGGTGCCGGGCCATGTACGAACCGAGGAATCCCGTGGCGCCGGTGACGAGGACGCGCATCCGTGTGCCCGGAGCGCCGGGGCGCTTTAACGGTTGGTCGCGGCGGTGTCGCCGTGCTTCCCAGCCGGTTCAGGGCGATTTCGACCGGCGCTTGCGAAGTCGAGCGGCGTGCCAGGCGACCAGCTTGCGAGCGTTCGCCTCCTCGAGGGCGACCACGCGCGCGAGTTCGGTGATCGGATGTCGGTGCTGGTCCACGCGCAGGTTGAGCCACTGGTCGCCCCACGCCCGCTCGAACCAAGGCCGTCGATGAACGACGAGCAGCGCCGCGGATTCGATGCCTCGACGATCGCCTCCTTCGCCGGCGCCGGCACGCAGCGCCGCGAGCATTCGCTGGGCGAGCGAACCTCGGGTCGATTCGAACGCGCTCGCCATCGCGGGGACGACCCGGTCGGAGGCGAGCAAGTTCCCCTGGCACGAGAATCCTTCGCCGGTCACATGGCTGGCGCTCGCGTGACACTTCTTCCCGGTCCAGGCCGCCGCTCGGCCGTGGCGGTCGACGACGCCCAGTTGGCGACGTTCTCGCTTCGGGTCGGCCCGCGTGAGACGGGCCACGACTTCCGATGCGGAGATCCCCTTCCGGAGGAGCGCAAGCCCCTCCGGGCCGTACTGGTAGTTCGACATCGCCTGGGTCGCGACCGCGCCGACCCGCCACTCGGCCCACGGGACGACCGCCCCCACGGCGAGAGGTTTGGTGGACACCGCCGCACCCCAGTAGAGCTTCTCCGGGTCGCAGGCGACGATCGAAAAGGTGCCCCACGCTCGCTGGCCGTACATGACCCGGACACGGCGCCGGCGCTCAAGTATCGAGCGGTCGCGAACCCGCTCCGTCACTCTTGGAACGGGGCTCCGCAGGAAACGCATTTGAGCGACCGAGGAGGGCTCAGTCTCCCGCAGTAGTCACAATGAAGATTGGTCGGTCCCGGCCCCCCTCCTATGCCCATCATCCCGGGAGGTGGCGGTGGGGCCGACGCGCGGGCCTGGCGGATCGCGGGGGCCCAGGCGTCGGCCTCGTTCGTTCGGAAGAGGATGCTCCGCTGGAGCAGCTGAAGGCCGAGGTCGGAACCGGAGGGACCCGGTATGGACGCCGCGCCGCGGCAGCGCCAGAGCGGGATGCGAAGGACTCCCGGCACGAGGACGGGCGGTCCTCCCATCGACGGCCCGGCCCAGGCGCGTCGTCGCATCGGGCCCGGGGCCATCCCGGCCCCGGGGGGCTGCTGCGGGATGGGACCCTCGAAAATGATCGCGTGGTTGGTCAGCGTGAGAATTCCCGGGCGCTCGCCTTCACGACCGACCCATCGAACGGGGCCGGACTTGACGATGGATTCTCCCGGCCCGAGAGCGACCATGGTCTCGGCTTCCGAGCGAGGGCCCGGGGTAAGAAACTAGCTCCCAAGTCTCCGGTCTAGGGCGTCTTGGGGGCGTATCGAGCCGTGAAGTGCGGCAAACGTTCCGGACGGTAGGTCATCGTCAGTCCCCGGACCGCGGCACGTCGGTCGTATACTCGGCCGACCACCTCGGCGACGTAGGCGAGATGACTCGCCGAATACACTCGGCGGGGGATCGCCGAGCCGGACGAGCTCGAGCGGTCGTCGCTTCGACGACCCTTCGGGGAACATGATCGAACCGACCTCCACCCCTCGGACCCCGCCTTCCCGGTAGAGCTCCACCGCGAGGGCCTGCCCCGGAAGGTCGTCGTCGCCCAAGTGCGGGAGGAATCGGTCGACATCGAGGTAGATCGCGTGGCCGCCCACGGGGTGGAGGAACGGCACCCCTTTTTGGTCGAGGAGCGCGCCGAGGTAGCGGACCTGCCCGATGCGGTGCGCGAGGTACTCGAGGTCCATCGCCTCCTCGAGACCGACGGTCATGGCCTCGAGGTCCCTTCGGGCGAGTCCTCCGTAGGTGGGAAACCCCTCGAACAGGATCAGAGCCTCCTTGAGCCGCGCGGCGAGCGCTGCGTCGCGGACCGCCACGAAACCTCCGATGTTCACCAATCCGTCCTTCTTCGCGCTCATGGTCGCGCCGTCGGCCAGGTCGAAGAACGCGCGACCGATCGCTGCGACCGAGCGCGACCCCATGCCCGGCTCGCGCTCGCGGACGAAGTAGGCGTTCTCGGCCCATCGGCACATGTCGAGGTAGACCGGGACCGCGTGGGCGTGCGCGATGCGCGAGACCTCGGTGAAGTTCGCGAGCGACACCGGTTGACCCCCGCCGGTATTGTTCGTGATCGTCACCATGACGAGCGGGATCCGTTCCTTCCCTTCGAGCGTCAGGAGATGTTCGAGAGCGGTGGTGTCGACGTTGCCCTTGAACGGAAAATCGCTCATCGCGTCGTACGCCTCCGCCACCGCAAGGTTCACCGGCGTGCCTCCCGCATGGACCACATGCGCCTGGGTGGTGTCGAAATGCATGTTGTTCGGTACGATCTGGCCAGGGCGGCACACGGTCGAGAACAGGAGGTGCTCCGCCGCGCGGCCCTGGTGGGCAGGAATCACGTTCGGGAACCCCGTGATCTCCCGTACCTTGGCTTCGAAATGGGCAAAGTTTCGACTGCCGGCGTACGACTCGTCGCCGAGCATCATCGCCGCCCACTGGCGGTCGCTCATCGCGCCGGTCCCGGAGTCCGTGAGAAGGTCGATCCGGACCTCGTCCGACCGGAGATTGAAGAGATTGAGCCCCGCCCGGGCAAGGGCCGCTTCCCGCTCCTCCCGCGAGGGGTTGGGAAGTCGTTCCACGACTTTGGTTTTGAACGGTTCGAACGGAAGCACGGGCTCCGGAGAAGTCACGAGAGGTCCGACGGGGCCCGGCTATTTGAGACCGTTCCGACCGGTGGGCGTGAGCCTCCACTGCGTTCCGCCGGCCGCGGAAGGTCTCGGGGGCGCGGGACCGGTAACGGTCGGCCCGAACGAGGGTCTTAAGAGGGGATGCCGATAGGGGCGCGAAGCTCCATGGGCGCACCAACAGGGTATGCAATGCCGCCACCGATGGTTGCCGAGCCTCCCGAAGTGCAGTCGATCAAGTCGATGCTGCACATCGTTCGGATTCTGGCCATCATCTTTGGCATTCTGCTCTTCCTAGCTGGGGTCGCCTACGCGGCGTTCCTCGCGTACGCGTTCTCCGTCTGCGGAGCGTACGGAGGATTCTGCACGGGCAGCCTTGGGTTCGCTCTGATCCCGGCGATTTTCATCATCATCTTCGGCGTCGTCGACTTCGTCATCTACATGCAGATGAAGGAAATCGAGGCGATGGTCAACAACCGCCAGTATGAGGCGGCGAAGTCCAAGACGCTCCTGTGGATGATCCTCGGGTTCATCCTGGGCGGCATCATCATCGGTGTTCTCCTCCTGATCGCCTACCTGAAGTTCGACCCGGTGATCACCTGGTCCCGGAACCAGCAACAGGGCGGCATGCCCCCACCCGGCTACGCACCCCAGTACGCCCCGCCGCCCCCGATGGCGCCTCCGCCGCCTCCGGCGCCCGCTCCGGTCGCCGCTCCTGCCACACCGATGTGCGCAAAGTGCGGGAGGCCGACGACCTACATCGCCCAATACGGGCGATACTACTGCTACACGGACAACCTCTACGTTTAGGGCGGTCCCCGCCCGGGGGCCGGCGGCGAAGCGTCGAGCAGCGTACGTCGTTCGGATGGACGAATCGGGTCCGGGCCGAAAGCTCAGCCCGGGCCCTTTCGAACTCCGGCGCAGCTCGCGCAGAGCGTCGCCCCGACGGGAACCCAGCGGCCGCAGGAACGGCACGGGGTGACGTCGTCCGGCAGGCCTAGCTCCTTTCGCCGCGCCTGTCGAGCCGCGGCGATCTCCGTGAGGACGGCTCGGCTCGGCGCCTCTCGACCGAGCTCGTAGACGGTGCCCGCGATCTCGATCCCTTCGAGGATCATCCGGTCGCCGTACCCGATCCGCATCTCGGACCGGTGCGGGGCCGCGCCCCCCAGCCCCTCGAGGAACAGCGAACGTTCCCCGGCGGCGGAACGGGACCTTCCGAAGAGACCCGCTTTCGATACGAAGACAAGCCGTCGATTGGTCAGCACGAGGCTCCCCGAGGCCGGACGGTTCGCAGCGTCTCCGGGGGAACGGGCCGCCCAGGATCGAAGCGTATGTTCTCCCGGGGGAAGTTCGAGCTCCGACATCATGCGGAGGTGACGGGCACGGGTGGTCCGTGGAGCGCCGGGGCCCATCCGAGACCCCGAAGTCGCTTATCGACCTCTTCGAAGGCGTGCAGGTGGTGGCCGCAGAACTCCACCTCGAGTACCGCGGCCCCGTCGCGATGATTCCCTTGTTCCATCCCGCGAACCGTGCACCGGAACTCGGCCGGAAGCGCGCAGCTCACGTCGATGTCCGAGACTTCGTAGTGCGAAAAGTAGCCCGCGGGGATCGCGTGCCGGAAGGCGGTCCGGACGTTGCAGGTCGACATGCGGAACCGCCTTCCGTTCCTAATACAAGGCTCTGGCGCTCGACGCGCCCCGAGGCGATGGCCCCGCCCGCGAACGCTCGGGAAATGGTTCGCCCGCCGCTCACGACGTGCGCGGCGGGCGTCGGCGCTTGCGCGCCTACGCGGTCGCTGTCGGCTCGGAAGCCGGGTCGGCTTCGGGCGCTGCCTTCCGCCGGGTGCCGAACGACCGCAGGAATCGTCCCCAGCGGGCTCGGGCGCCGTCCTTGGGACGGGTCGCTCCCGAGACCACCGAGGCCACCCAACGGCAGTCCTCGCGCGGGAATTCGCGCGCGGCGAACTCCCTAACGCTCGCACTCCGGGGAAGGGAGCGCGCGGCGAAGTCGGCTCGAACGATCTGATCCGCCAGCATTCTCTCCCTCCTCGGTCATGTGCCTCACCATTACGACCCGGGCGGGCTACAAAAAGGCGTCGGGATTCGGGAACCAGTAGACCCCCTCGGGTAACCTGCCGACCGCCCTGAAGATACCCCTTGGGCGTTGTCCGACGTGTGTCAGACGAGTGCGAGTTGGGTCCGGTGGCGTACCGGGAGTGCGTGGCCGGGCCACGGCCGGTCATCGAGGAGCGAGGCCTTCTCGAGACCCCGGTTCCATTCACTCGGACGAGGGAGACCGACCGCCCGGTGAGAACCGGGGAAGTCGGGCGAGGTGGATGCCCACGACGAACCCCCAGAGAAGAATCGGGGCAACGATGAGACGCTCGATGAGGCCGGGGTCCCAGGTCGAATTGTTCAGCTGGGTGGGAGCGTAGTAGGCCAGCGACACAAGGGTGACGAAACCGAGCACACCCGAGAAGATGCGATAGGAGGACCAACGCGTCCCCTCGCGCATTCCGGAGGCGAGGATCACGAGGGCCAGGCCACCGGGAAGGAAGACCATGAGCGAGACGATGTCGTGCACGTTGGGGTTCACGTTCTCCGGAAATAGTCCGACGAGAACGGCCGCGATACTGGCGATCAACACAAGAAAAAGGCCGACGACCCGGGCGCCGCCCCGCGGAAATCCTCCCCAGGCGACGAGCGTGCCAAGGAAGGCGAAGACCCCGAGCAGGATGATGGAGTCGTTGAAGACCGCGGGGAGCGGGGAGGTTGACGTGTTCCCGAGGTCACTGATGTAATTCGTGAGCAGGGAGTACCCGCCGTAGCGGCTCTGGACCCAGGCCATCGCCACGACGAACTGAACGACTCCCACTCCGATCAGAACACCGCCCCAGCGAACGGAACGGCCGACGAGAACCGATGCGCCACGCTCCATCCTACACTCTCTTCCGGTCCACGGTTCGGAGCCGATTCGGGGAATCACCGAGGGTCATGGTATGAAAACCTCCCCCTCGACCCGCGGTTCCTCAGGCCATCCCCTCGGGCGAAGTCTCAGCTCGGCTCCGGGCTCACCCGTGAGGCCCCCCGCCAGACTATTTGGCGACCGAAGCCGTCCTTGCTTCGGTGTCGCGGCCCATGGCCGGCTCTTGGCAGACGTTTCTCGCGCGGACCCGGCGCCGCTCGTTACCCCGGGGGATCGCGCTCGCGGTGCTGCTGGCAGTGCTCACGGCCCTCCCATCGCTGGCCGTCGGGGGGACTCCCGTCGGCCGTAGCCCTCTCGCCCGTTCGGAACTCTCGAACGCTTCGACAGCGGGCGGACCGGGGGCGTCGGATCCGACCGGCTATCTATTGTCTCATGCCCTCGCGTGGTCCGAGGTGGCCGCGCCGCCGTCGGGGATCGGCACCGGCGGCGGGGGAATGATCGCCAACTCGTCCTCCGGAGTCGCGGTAGCGTTCGGCGGCGAGAGTTCGGGCGTGCTGACCAACTCCACGTTCACCTACACGGAAGCCACGGACCGTTGGTCCCCGGTCTCCACCTCGGTGGCGCCGAGTCCCCGCAGCGATTTCGCGTTCGACTTCGATGCGGCCACCGGAGTGGCGGTGCTCTTCGGCGGGCTGACCGACCTCAGCACACTCGGCGTGTCCAACGAGACCTGGACCTACTCGGTCCAGTCCGGGACCTGGAGCCCGCTCGCGACGGGGTTGGCTCCGCCCGCTCGCCAGGCGGCGGCGTTCGCAATCGTGCCCTCGCGGGGAATCGCGATCCTTTACGGCGGTTGGAACCAGAACTACTCGGACACCGGCTCCTTGACGTACTCGGACCTCTGGGAACTCAGTCTCTCGACGGGTCACTGGTCCGAACCGACCGTCTCGGGCCCGCATCCGCCTCCGCTCGAGGGGGCCCGCATGGTGTGGGATCCTTCCGCCTCCCAGCTCGAAATGTTCGGGGGATGCTACCCCTGCTCCTCGGCGGTTTGGCGGTTCGACCCGGTGTCCTTGCGTTGGACCGCGCCCGTGGCCCCCGCCACGGCCCCGTCGCCCCGCGGCGCGGCCAACTGGGCGTACGACCCGACGCTCGGCGGTGACCTCATGTTCGGAGGAACGAACGGGGAGACGACGTTCAACGACACCCAGGTCTACTTCCCGACCAACAACACGTGGGTGGCGGAGACGTTTCCGCCGGCCCCCGCGGCCCGGTCGAACGCGGCGTCGGCGTTCCTCGACGTCTCGAACAACGAGACCTGGCTGGTTCAAGGAGGCGCTTCGGGCGCGACGTCGTTCTCGGACCTCTGGCGCCTTTCCCCCACCTCGAATCTCTCGCTGCAAGTGGTGAACGCCTCCTCGCCCCTATCTCCGATCGCGGGGGCCGTCGTGGACGTGAGCGGGTCGAGCGCGGGGGGCACCGATTCCAACGGTTACCTCAACCTCACCCAAGTGGACGTGGTGAGCACTCTGCTCTCGGTCTCGGACGACCCGTGGTTCTACACCCAGAATCAAACGATGTGGTTGATTCCCGGCCAGCCGGCGAGCCTGGCCGTGGACCTGATCCCGGAGCCGCTGGGGACGATCGACGTACAGGTCCTTTCGTCGAGCGGACCGCCGCTTCCGGAGGCGTACTTGAACCTCACGGTGGACACGGTGCGGATCAACGCGGCTCCGGCCGAAAGCAACGCGACCGGGAACGCGAGCTTCCACGGCGTTCCGCCCGGCCGCGCGAACGTGACGGGAGAGAGCGTGGGCTGGCGGGCGGGGTACGTCGGAGGCGTCCTCGTCCCGGGAGGGACTCTCCCGACCAACCTGACGATGTTCCCGGACCCGGTGATCACCGTCCAAGTGCTCGGCCGACTGCCGGACAAGCTCGTTCCGCTCATCGGCGCGCAGGTGTCCTTGGACAACGCACTGTTCGGTTTCACGAACACGACCGGATTCTGCGTCGGCGAGACGTCCGACCTTGGCGGGGTGCTGCTCGGCGCGAACGCCACCGGCTTCGTCTCTTCGTCCGAGCGGGTGTCGATCCCCTTCACCGGACAGGAGGAGGTGGGCCTCGTGCTCCCTTCGGAACCGTACGGGCTCCTCACGGTCACCGTGCGCGACGCGAACGTGGGCTTCCCGCTCTTCGGGGCGACCGTCCTCGCGTTCACGCCGCGCCCGCTCAAGTTCGGCACGTTCACCGTGAACAATCAGACCGACAAATTCGGGGACGCCGGGTTTTCGCTGCCTCCGGGCAATTACTCCGCCTCGGCCACGATGACGAACTACCTTCTCGGCCGCCTCGGGAACATCAGCATCGCCGCCGGCTCCATCATCTCCGTCACGATCTACCTCATGCCGGTCCCGCCGGCGAACGTCCTGTTCTTGGTGCGGGACCGGGTGACCGGCGAACCGATCGTCGGCGCCAACATCACCGCCGCCCTCGTTCCCCCCGGACAAACCAACCGGACCGGAGAATACAACGCGACCGGCCTGGCACCGGGGTTCTACCTGTTCTACATCGAGGCGACCGGCTACGTGCCGAACTCTTCCAGCCTCGAGCTCTACTCCACGGAGAACCTGACGCAGATCGTCAACCTGACCCCGACCTTCATTCCGGTGCTCGGCCATGCCATCTGGCATTTCAACCTCTTCCCGGGCTCCCTCGCCGAAGTCTGGCCGTTCGTGCTCCTCCCCGTGCTCGTCCTCCTGGGAACCTTCGCCCTTCTTTCGGTGCTGCGAGGTTCCCGTGAGGAAGAAGCGACCGGAACGCGCCCCCCGGACGCCTACCCGACGCAGGAAGATCCCGGGACCTCGCTCGAAGCGCCGGACTGACGGCTTCGACCGGGGGCGCTCCGAGTTCGATTATCCGCCGAGAACGCCGAGCGGAGTGAGGCGCCGGGACAGCGCGAGCCCGACGGCGACGAGTCCCCCGACGGTGGCCAGCACGAGGACGAGCACGCCGAAGGTCGGCGCCTCGACCGCGAGCACGAGAAATAGGATGACGACGAGGGCGGTCACGAGGATCGGACCGGACGCGGGGGCGGAGACCCCCTCCGGGGGGCTCGGCGCCGACCGGCTCGCCAGGGCCTCGCGCTGACCGGGGCGCAACCCCAACTCCTCCACCGTGGGCGCCCGGACCCCGGCGGAGCGGCGGGGGCGGGCCCAGCTCCACGGCAGCGGTTCGAGTCGGGAAGTGCGTGGCGAAACCCACGACGCGAGCACGCCCGCGAGGGCGAGACCGCCGAGCACCACGAAATACAGGTCGAGCATCGATTCCATCGGGATCGCGTTGACGACCTTGCCGGCGAGCAGCGCGGCGACGCCCTGGTATTGCGCGAGGGCCGATGCCCCATCCGCCCAGATGAACTGCCAGCCCCCCGGGGCTCCCGTCGGGACGGGGTACCACATGATCGACGCGAGCTCCAGGACCGAGACCGCCAGGGCGGATTGGAGGGCGACCACCCGGGCCCCCGGGGAGGCGGTGTCGCGCCAGGCGTACTCGATCCAGAGGAACGGCAGGCCGGCGAGGACGCCTCCCGCCAAGTCGAGGATCGCACCGTTCGCCGAAGCGCCGTAGAACGCGGGGAGGAAGATCGCGAGCGCGAAGATCGCCCGCCCGGACCAGACCCAGGCCGCGTGGCGCACGAGCCCGAATCCGGTGGCGGAGCCAAAGGCGACCACGAGGAGGAATCCGAGCGGGAACGCCACCCCGCCGTTCCAGAAGTGTACGAGGACCGAAAGCCCGGCATAGAGCGGGGCCGGATAGACGAGAGCGGCGACCCACCAACGGTCGTTCACGGAGGACCTCCCGAGGAGAGGATCCAAGCCAGCAGCTCGGCGGCGAACTCCCGCACGTACGGGGCGGGGTACTGGACGACGGTCGCTCCCGCGTCCCGCATGCGTCCCACTCCCTTCGCGACCTGCCGGTCCACCGGCCCTCGCGCGAAGTCCAGCGTGCGGGTCGGCAGGCCGTCCGCCACGGTCGGGAAGAGCGTGTTCACTTCCGGTGAGAGGGTGATCAGTCGATGACCGGGGGCGCGCAGGTCCGACACCGCGCTCTCGACCGGCCCGTCGAGGTAGAGGAGCGTACTAAGCAGCACGATGACGGTGGGAGCCGTGAGACGCTCGCGGGCGGTCGCGAGGGCTCCCGCGATATCGAACGGGGCCGGAGCGAGCACCGCCCGGCCGAACGCCTCGGTCAGAATATGGGCCCCCTCGACGCCGGTCTGCGGGGGCACGAACTCCACGAGTCGGTCGGAGTAGGTGAGCAAGGAGACCTTGTCCGACCTCGCGAGCGCCTGACCGGCGATCACCATGCCCCCCTCGACGCCCTGCTCGAGGCTCTCTTCGCCCGGTACGCCGAGGCGCATGTCCCAGCCCGTGTCGAGAAGAACAAGGATCTCCGGGTGCGACTCCTCCTCGTGCTCGCGGACGTAGACCTTCTCAACGGCCGACCGGCGCCAGGCGATCCTTCGGGCGTCATCCGATGGCTGGTACTCGCGCAACGAGCGAAACTCGGAGCCCGAACCGACCCTCCTGCGGAACGCCTCGGTCTGGCCGCGGAGCCCCGGAGGGACCACCATCTGTTCCTCGACCGAGATCGCGGGCGTGACGAGCACCTCCCAGCGGTTCTCGAGCTTCGTCAACCGGAACGCGAAACCGAGTGGGTCGTGCGCGACCACGATGGTCGGCCCCACCCGGAACCGGCCGCGCTGTCGGGGGCGGTAGACGTAGGCGAGACGCATGCGCGCGGGACCCGACCACCACGTTAGCAGGCGGGGGGACCCGAGGACCACGTCGAACGTCTCGGGGTGCGCGTCGTAGACCTCGAGGTAGACGGAGCTCCGTCCGACCCGTTCGAGGTCGAGTGCCATCGAACCGACGCCGTCGAGCCTCACTTCGGAGCTGTTCTCGAACCGTTGCCAGCGAAACCAGGACGGCCCAAACTCTCGCGTCGCCCGGTCGAACGAGAGGACCTCGCCGACCGCGAGCGCGAACACGGCGAGCGGAAGGGTCAACAGAAGCAGGTTCAGCGTGACGAGGCCCAGCACCAGAGCGCCGAGGCTTCCGAGGATCGCGGACCACCCGAGGGGACTCAGGACGACGCGAGAGCTCGCCATGGGAATCGGTCAGCGGGGGGCCGATACCGTGCGGAGGTTTTCGGCGAGCAGGGTTCGGATGACCTCGAGGCGTCCGCGCGGGTCGCCCGGAAGGAATCGCGCCCCCCGGAACTCGGGACGGACGATGACGCGGTGGTTGAGGATCGGAAAGATCAGTTCTTGAATGTCGTCCGGGACCACGTAGTCGCGCCCCGACAGGAACGCGGCGGCGCGGGCCGCTCGCATGAACTGCACCGCAGCTCGAGGAGAGCCGCCCGCCTCGAGATGCTGGTCGGTACGGGTCGCGCGGACGACATCGATCACGTACCGGACGACCTCCTCGTCCACGTTGACGGTGCGGATCGACCGACGAAGGCGCTCGATCTCTCCGGAAGAGAGGATTTCGGAGCCCGGGGGCACGTCGCCCGGGTCCATCTGGGAGCGGACGATCATCGCCTCGTCGTCGGGGCTCGGATACGACATGATCCAACGGAAAAGGAACCGGTCGAGCTCCGCCTCGGGCATCGGGTAGGTGCCCTCCTGCTCGAGAGGGTTCTCGGTCGCGATCACGAGGAACGGCCGGGGCAACGGGTACGTACGACGGTCGACGGTCACCTGCTGCTCTTGCATCGCCTCGAGGAGCGCCGACTGGACCTTCGGAGGGGCCCGGTTGATCTCGTCGGCGAGGATCACCTGGGCGAAGATCGGTCCGGGTCGGTAGACAAACGACCGGTCCCGCGGGTCCATCACGAGGCCCCCGAGGATGTCCGCCGGGAGCATGTCCGGAGTGAACTGGATCCGCTGGAACGACAGGCCGAGCGACCGGGCGAACGTGCGAGCGAGGTACGTCTTCGCGATCCCGGGAACTCCCTCTACCAGGACGTGACCCTCGACCGCGAGGGCGATGGTCAGGGCCCGGACGACGTCGTCGGCCCCGATCACCGTCTCGGCGACCGCTCCTTGCAATCGAACGAGAAGCGCATGGGCCTCGGTCGCCGTGAGGGGGGAGAGCGGTTCGCTCGGTGCCGGAACGACGGCCGGCGCGACCCCGAGCAGTTCGGGTCCCTTCGCGCTCGGCGGGTCGGACGACCCGGACGGCTCGCTCACGAGGTCTCCTCCAGTCGGGGCCAGAGCGACTCGACCGCCGTGAGCTCTTCGTCGAACCGTCGCTCCGCCTCGGCCCGCCAGGACGGGCGCCGCCACCGGGACCAGAGGTCGGTCCGCCGGGGGTCCTCCGCGCGGGCCGCGATCAGGTACGTGGTCGCGAGCGCGCGGACCTGCGAGCACGCCTCGCGGACCGCGGGCGACGGTTTCTTGCCGAAGAAGTAGAACTGTCGCTGAACGTCCCAGGCGGTAATCTGGTGACGCTCCGCGAGCTCGCTTGAAAGGAGGTTGTGGACGGAGAGAATCCCTTCGGCCATCCTTCCCTCGAGCAGCTCCCGGTCCAAGAGAGCAATCGGGTCGATCTGCCATCCCTGGCGAACGGCATAGCCCCGCAGGCGCGGTGGGTTCACCGGGCGGCCCCACTGGAGCCAGACGATCGCCGCGAGTACGGAGATGACCAGCGGGATCGTGAAGAGGAGCGGCTCCGAGAGGCTGACGGTCACGACACGCCCTCCCGGGACCGGGGCGGTCGATCGGCACCAGGGGCCGGGCGCTGCATCGCCTGCCCGCTGCTCGATTGGTACCGCGGATCGTGCGCGACGGCGAGGGGGGTCGTGGAATAGAGCTTCTCGAGAAGGGCCCGAAAAGCCTCTCGGTCACCTTCCTCGTGCTTTCCAAAACGGACCGGCTCATAGAGGGCATACAGCTCGGGAAGCAGCTCAGTAAGCGAGCCCATGTCCGGACGCAGGAGTTCTTTCATGAATTGTCGACCGGTGACGAAGGGGGGCACGGTGAGTCCGTACGAGCGCACGGTGCTGTCGTACGCAGTACCGATAGGCGAGGCGGACAGCCGCCGCGTACCCCTCCCGCTCGAGCACGTCCAGCACTTGCCGGAACGTAGGACTGGACTCTGGCGCCGTGTCAAAGACCGAGATACCCCACGTCGGACGCCGGCGGGGAGCGGTGGGGCTCGCTTCGCCCGACGCCAACCCCGAGCCCGGAGGGCTCGAGCGGGTACGGTCGTCGGGCTCGGACGTCGGATTCCCCCCATGAGCGGAGGGGGGTGCCCGAGATATCTCCTTCCGCCCCTCCTCGGGCGACCGGCCGCGCCTAGCCTCTCACCGAAAAGGCACCGAGGGAGTGCTTGAACGAAGGTTTGGTCCCCATTACCACCGAACGACATTCTCAACCTCCCGAAGGCTGTGGCGAGGGCCTCGTCCCGCTTCGGCCAGATTTGTAGGGTGCCTTGAGAGACCTCTTGCCGAGAAAGAGTTCGGCGGCCGCGAGCCAGGTTCCTCCGCCGACCGGGTGGGGACTTTAAGCCCGGGGTCATTTCCCAAAGGATGGTCACCCGAGTTCGAAACGACCTCCTCATGTTCGTGGCGGGGGAACCGGGATCGGGTGAGAACCCGGGCTGGAAGTACGTCGGCTTCCTGGACGGGTCGATCCGACAGAAGGCCGGATCGAGACCCGCGGGGGACCCCCCGCCCCCCGGGGCCCTTGGCGATGAGCCTTGGCATCTCCCCCCGGAAATGATCAAGCACGTCAACGTCGTCGTCGGGGTCGCCCATGACGAGGGGAGGACCGTGACCGTCGTGGACGTTAACCGCGCCTTCGAGCACCAAGACCTCGTTCGCCGGTGGGTCGGCCCGAACGATGTCTTGCCCATTCTGGTGGGACCCGACGGCTCTCGCTTGGAAGGTACGGAGAACTTCGTTCCGCAGGTTCTACGTCAGTTCATGCGTCGCTCGTAGGTCCAAAGACTCGGACCCCGGCGCGAAGACAAACCGAGTGTCCGTCACGGCGGAATTGGGGTCGAGTGGAGGTCGTTACAAATCGCACCGATCGGGTAAGAGACGGTAGCGAGCCCTGTCGAACCAGAGCCGAGGGAGGGAATCGAACCCCCAGGAAACAGATCTGCAGTCTGTCGCATTAACCATTCTGCCACCTCGGCGCGGCGGGGGGGAGGGGACCCCCCCTTAAAGCTCTCAACGTGGAAAACAACGCGAGGTCAGATAGGCCGGAACCCCCGTCGCAAACGGAGCCACGCGGTCCGCCCCTCGTAGCGGATCCGGCCGCCGAAAGTGAGGGAGCGCCCCCCCGCGTTCGTCGTCCCTTTTCGAATCGCCTCTAGAACTCCCTCGACGCTTTGGGCACCTTCCGGGAACTCGGTGTACGCTCGGCCGAGGTCGGTGGTCTGATGGGCGTCGCTGCCCCCCGTCGCTCCGAGACGGCGATGAACCGCCACCTCTGCGGCCTTCAGGTTCGCACCGGGCGAATTGTGTCCGTTCACCGTTTCGATCCCCGTCACGCAGACCCGCTCTGCGACCGCTCGTCCGACCCCATGGGCCAAGCGGAACGGATGGGCGAGCACGCACACTCCCCCCCGGTCCCGAACCCATTCGACCGTGTCGGCCACCGGCATTTGGGAGGGGGGTGGGATCGAGACCCCGTACACGAGGAGGTGGCCCTCGCGGGTGGAGATCTCGACCCCCGGCACGAACACGAACTGGGGGAACCGGGCGCGGAGCTTCGCAAGTTCTGCATGGCCGTCCACGGTATTGTGGTCCGTCAGGGCGAACCCGTTCAGCCCCACGGAGCCGAGCCGGGCCGTGATCGCCTCGAGGGTGAGCAACGAATCGGGAGAGTGTTGGGAGTGGACGTGCAGGTCGAGGCGGAGCCCGCCCATCAGCGGACCTTGGCACCCGCAGACACCGGCTCGGACGGCTGCGGACCGCGACCGGGCCCGAACGCGAGCAGCTCCGCCCGGCCGGCGGCTCCGGGGGCCCTCCGCACGACGACCCACGTCCCCGTGGACCAGGTACCGGGGAACTCGACCTCCGATCCACCGAGGTCCACTCGAACTCGGTCGGTGCCGGCCGGCCCCGTCACGCGCCCGATTGTGAGCAAGGTCGCACCGAACTCCTCGAAAGAGATCTGACGGTCAGACGGTCCCCGATGCTCGAGATACGTTCCGGGAGGGGTTCCTTCCGGCGGGGCGAGCAGGATCGCCCGCTCCTCGGTTTCGGCGCAGAGGACCATTCCCTGGGAGGTGATACGGCGGATCGTGCGCGGCGCGAGGTTGGTCAAGAGCACCACGGGACGCCCCGTCAGGGCTTCCGGGGTGTAGTACTCCCGGATGCCGGCGACTACCGTACGGGGAGCCGGCGCACCGATGTCCACCTCGAGAACATAGAGCTTGCCGGCGGAAGGGTGCGGGGTGGCGCTTCGGATGATCCCCGAGCAGGCGGCCAGGGGGGGCCAGCCCTCCTCCGCCACGGCGGACGAGGCAGGCTGAGAAGCTCGCTCGGTCTCGGGCCGCGGGAAGAGGGGTCGGACCTCGCCCAGCACCTGACCGGCCGGCACCGGGGAGAGCACGACGTCCCACTCCCCCGGACCGGGAGGACCGTCGTAGCCCAGCATTCGGAAGACCTCTGTGCTCGAGAACGGCAGCACGGGGGCGAGCCACGTAGCGAGGGCTTTCAGACGCCAGAGAGTCTCGTAGAGAATGCGCGCCCGGTCGGGTTCCGACGCTTGCCACGGCCGAGCTTCGTGGAATCGTCGGTTCGCCTCTCGAACCTCCTCGAGCGCGAGGTCGAGAGCTTCCTTGAGGTGGACTTTCTCATACTCCTCGGTGATTTTCGCGTGAGCGCCCTTCAGCCGCGTCGCGACCCCATTCGACCCTTGCGCGGACCAACCCTCGGGGGGCGCCGGGACCTTCCCCGCGCAACGATCCCGGGTGAGAACGAGCGTTCGCTGGACCAGATTTCCGTACTGGTTCGCGAGAACCTCCTCGCGGAACTTCCGGAACTCGTCCCAGTCGAGCTCGGTGTCGTGGTTCTGGGGCGCCATGACCGCGGCGTAGAACCGGATGACATCCGGTGGGTAGTTCGCGAGGAGCGCCGGGATGAACGCGTCAGCGTCCACGGTCCCGGATTTCGAGACCTTCTTGCCGCCCGCGAGCAGCCACTCGTTGGCGGGAACGTCGTACGGAAGCTGGAAACCCCCGGCGCCGAGCAGCATCCCCGGCCAGATGATCGTGTGGTGGAACTTGTTGTCCTTGCCGACGAAGTAGTACTGTCGGACCGGTTCCCGCGCGTCCCAGTACGCCTGCCACGCATCCGGTCGTCCGGCGCGGATCGCCCATTCCTTCGAAGCGGAGAGGTAGCCCGTGACCGCGTCGAACCAGACATAGAAGCGCTTCGTGTCGTACCCGTCGAGCGGAATGGGCACTCCCCAATCGAGGTCGCGGGTGATCGGCGTCGGGTGGAGCCCCTCCTTGAGAAAGTTCTCGGCGACCCGGAGGGTTCCCGTTCGCCAGTGCTGTTGGCGACTCACGTACTCGGCGAGCGGCTCCTGGAGTCGGTCGAGCTCGAGATAGAAGTGCTCCGAGGGCCGGAACTCGGCGGGGGTGCCGCAGAGGACACAACGCGGAGTTCCGAGCTGACCGGGCTCGATGGGACGACCGCAGTTGTCGCATTCATCTCCGCGAGCCGCCTCGAAACCACAGTGGGGGCAGGTGCCGACCAGATACCGGTCGGGAAGGAAGCGGCGGTGCTGAGGACAGTAGGCGGCCTCGGCCGTCCGGCGACCGATGAGCCTCGCCTCGAGGAGCTTGAGGAACAGCTCCTGGACGGTCTTCTCGTGGACGACGGTGTGGGTATTCGTGTAGAGGTCGAACGTGAACCCGAGCCGCTCGAACGCGTCTTTGTTGACCGCATGGTACCGTTCCGAGATCGCCCGCGGGGTGGTGTTCTCCTTCTCGGCCCGGACGAGCGTCGGGGTCCCGTGCATGTCGGACCCCGATACCATCAGCACCTCGTCGCCACGCAACCGGTGGAATCGGGCGAAGATGTCCCCCGGAAGGTAGGCGCCGGCGAGATGGCCGATGTGGAACGGGCCGTTGGAGTACGGCCACGCGACGCCGATGAAAATCCGTGCCATCTCTTTCCTCGGGAATTACCCCGAATCGACGTGCGTCCTAAGCGTTTCGCGGGGCGAGGGACACGACCGCTCCGGCTGCGGGCGCCATTCGTGCATCGGCTTTATTCCTCGAGAGCCTCCCGGGCGCCGTGAACGAAGAGGCCCCCATGACACGCCCGGTCGTTGCCGAGGCGGAGAAGGAGATCGGGGTGAAGCACCCGGTACTCACCCACGGGTACGTCGTCCTCGTTGATTACATGGGAAATGACGCCGCGATCGTTCAGGCGGCGCGGGTGTCGTACGGTCGAGGGACGAAGGCGGTCCGGGACGACCGAGGTCTCATTCGGTATCTGATGCGTCACCGCCACACGACGCCGTTCGAGATGGTCGAGTTCAAGTTTCTCGATTCGGCTCCCGATCTTCGTTGCGCGTCAATTCATCCGCTCAAGAACGGCCTCTGTGAATGAATACTCGGCGAGGTACTCTATCGTCCCCGACGAGTACGAAATTCCTCCCGCCGAAGAGGTCCGACACCAGTCCACTCGGAACCGGCAAGGTCGGGGTGATCCGCTTCCGTCGGTCGTGGTCGAACAATTTCGATCGGACCTCGACCGGATTTCGAAGGACGCTTATGCAGCGTACACACGGGCGCTCGAGGCGGGAGTGGCTCGGGAGACCGCACGTCTCCTCCTACCCGTGGCCTACTACACCGAGTGGTATTGGAAGGCCAATCTCTGGAATCTGTTTCACTTCCTCTCGTTGCGGCTCGACCCTCACGCGCAGGAGGAGATCCGATTGTACGCCGCGGAGATGGCGAAGATCGCGCGCGTCATTACCCCGGTCGCTTACGAAGCGTTCGAGGACTTCTCGCTATCGGGACTTTCCCTCAGCCGTGGCGAGCGTGTGGCGGTGCGTGCGTTGCTGAGCGGCAAGACGCCGGAGGCGGCGTGTGCGGAAGCGGGACTCCCGCTCATCCGCGAGGATGGAAAGCCGATGACGAGCGGCGAGGGCGTCGAGTTCCTCGAGAAACTCTCTCGCATTCGCTCTCCCGACTGACTGCGGTCAAGGGTATAGGGCTCGGGCCTCTGGGCGGGGCATGCCGGCCACCGACACGATGGGACTCTTCCTCGATAACCAGGTCCTGCCAATCGCGGGTCGAAAGGTTTCGGAAGTCATCGACCCCGCGGACGGGTCGGTCGTCGGCCGGGTCGCCCGGGGCACGGCGGACGATGCGCGCGCAGCGATGGAGTCCGCCGCGAAGGCTCAGCCCGCGTGGGAGTCCATCGGGGCCGCGGAGAGGTCCAAGATCCTACTGCGCGCCGCGGAGCGATTGCGGGCGCGGTCCGAGGAACTCGCGCACCTCATCACCCGCGAAATGGGAAAGGTCCTCTACGAGAGTCGTTCCGAGGTCGGCGGCGCCATTGACAATCTCGAGTACTACCCCGGGTTCGCGCGCACCTTCACCGGCGACGAGGTCGCCGGTCTGCCCACCGGAGAGACGATGCGACTTCTTTGGGTCCCGCGAGGGGTCGTGGTCGCAATCACTCCCTGGAATTTCCCCGCGGCCACCGTGACCCGAAAGATCGCTCCCGCGCTCCTGGGAGGCAACACGATGGTCCTCAAACCGTCGAGCGCCACACCGCTCTCCTCCCTATTGATCGCGGAAACGCTTCGGGATGCCGGCCTGCCTCCCGGGGTCCTCAACGTTGTTCCGGGACCCGGCGGCGAGCTCGGACCCGCCCTCATTCAGCATCCGAGCTGTTCTACCGTAACGCTCACCGGTTCCACGGCGAGCGGCATCGAGGTCCTGAAGCTCGCTGCGCCCGGCGTCGTCAAGTGCCTTCTCGAGCTCGGCGGCAAGGCCCCGGTGCTCGTCCATCGCGACGCGGACCTCGACTGGGCGGCCCGAGCGACCGTGTGGGCGCGGTACTGGAACGCGGGGCAAGCGTGCATTGCCGCCGAGCGCTGCTACGTCGACGGGAAGGTCGCGGAGGATTTCGGTCGCAAGGTCTCGCGGCTCGCGGGCGCGCTCCGGGTGGGTCCCGGATCGCGCTCGGGGGTCGATATGGGTCCCCTCTATTCCATCGGAGCTCGCGACGCGGTCGCCAAGGACGTGGAGTCCGCGGTCGCGCATGGCGCGAAGGTTGTGACTGGGGGAAGCATTCCCCAGGAACCTGCCTTGTCGCACGGCGCGTTCTACTCGCCGACGGTCCTCAGCGACGTGACGGAGGAGAACCCGGCCGCGCAGGAGGAGATTTTCGGTCCGGTGCTGCCGCTCCTCACGTACACGGATTGGGACGAAGCGATCGCCCGGGCCAATGCGAGCCGCTACGGTCTCTCGAGCTACGTCTTCACCCGCGACGTGTCGCTCGCCGAGAAGGCGGTCCACGAGCTCCGATTCGGCGAGACCTACGTGAATCGAGTCGGCCCGGAGACCGCTCAGGGATATCACGCAGGATTCCGGCAGAGCGGGCTCGGCGGCGAGGGGAGTGTCTGGGGGTACCGTGACTATCTCCAGCTCAAGACCGTCTACGTCGATTGGAAGGAGCCGCACCGCGCCTCGTACTTCCCTGCCGTACTCCGACTGACGCTTGGCCTCACAAGGCCGATGTGGAGGTCCATGACGTTCGTTCCTGTAGGTCCCGTCCGGAAGAGCGATCCGAGTCGACGGAGCGCGTCGTAGGCGGCGTGGCGGGCGAGCACCCTCGGGAGGTCGACATCGAGCGACAAGCTTCGTCCCCACGTGGCCCCGTCGACCCAGCCCCCGGCCGCGTCCGTGGGTCCGTCGATGCCGTCGGTCCCCGCCGATAGCAGGACCGCGCCGCTTCCGGCCAGAGTCCGGGCTGCGCTGAGCGCAAATTCCTGGTTCCGGCCCCGTGACCGGGATGCGGGCCGAGTACGACGGTAGTTTCACCACCCCCGAAAAGGGCGTAAGGCGTGGGCGGCTGGCGACCGACCAGGAGGCGAGCGAATCGGATCGCAGCGGGTCGCGTCTCTCCTACGATCGGCCGCGGGACTACTCTCGCGCGATATCCACACGCCCGTGCCGCGCGACTCGCCGCCTCGAGGGCGATTCGATTCGAGCCGACGAGAACGAAAGGGGCCCCTGCGGAAACGCGAGTCTCGGGCTTTCGGGGTTTCGGGCCGGCTCCCGCGAATCCCGTCGGAAAGGTATCGGATGACACGGGGCGGGAGTCGGGACGCTAACTCAAATCGACGGACGACCGAGGCCGCAGTACGGAACGTCGACGGATCGGGGACGGTCGGGCCGGAGGCGATGTCTTCGGGAGCGTCCCCGACGACGTCGGAGAGGGCCAGCGTCGCGAATCGAGCGGGCGAGGCGGCCAAGGCGAGCTGTCCACCCTTGATCCGAGAGAGGTGTCGACGGACCGCATTCATCGACCCGATCGGGGCTCCCGAACCCAGCAGGATCTCGGTCGTTCGGGAAAGGTCCGCGGGCGTGAGTCCGTCCGCCGGGAGTTCGGCAACCGCGGAGCCTCCTCCCGAGATGAGGAAGAGGACCACGTCCTCGGGCTCGGCGGAGTTCACGAAGCGGAAGAGCTGCCGCCCAGCTCGGAAACTGCCGGTCCCGGGAACCGGGTGCTCCCCGAAGAGTGTGGGAAGGCCGACGCGCGCCCCCGGATATCCCCGCGGCGTGACCGCGAGTGCCGGAGAAGTCGGTCCGACCACTCTCGCCGCGGCGTCGAGCATCGCCCCGGCCGCCTTTCCGATCGCCACCAGGCGGACGCTACCGCCGCGGCCCAGGCGCAACGGGACTGTTCCCACTCGGAGGACAGAGCCACGACGACGGAGGTTGCGTCGGACCGCGCGGCCCGGTTCCACGGCAGCGACCCCCGCCCGAAAGATCTTCTGTGCGTCAGAAACGAGGGTCATCGCCGCCTTCGAGCGTGAATCCGGGCCGGATCGGGAAAGCGCCCACAGGTCCGGTGAAGCGGCCGGGGAGGACCGACCGGATCCGATCGAGCTCCTGCTCGGAACCCTCGCCGGCAGCGAGCACCGAGGCGAGGCGGGCCGCCGCTCCGCCCGCTCGCATCACCCCGAACCCGTTGAACCCGGTGATCGTGAAGAGGTTCTTGGCGCCGGGGACGGGTCCGATGACGGCCCGTCGATCGGGGGTCGATACGCAGACTCCCGCCCACGCCCGCACGAGCTCCGAGTCGGCCCATCCGGGAAAACGACTTCCGAAGCTCTCCGCGAGATGGGCGACGAACCGCTCGTCGCCTCCCGTGGAGAAGCGGTCGGGGTCGGCTTCGACGAGCTCGGTCCCATCTCCGGCGAGGATCCGACCGTTCGCCTCGGGCCGGACGTAGACATCTAGGTCGATGTCGTGGACCGACGGAAAGAGGCGGGTCTCGGGCGACGCGGGACGAAGGACGGCCGCCTGGGTCCGGTACGGCGCCAGAGGGAGCGGATGACCGACCGAGGCGAGGAGGCGCTTCGACCACGCTCCCGCAGCAATGACGGCTCGGGAGGAACGGATCGTTCGACCGCCCGTGACGAGCTCCCAGCTGTCGCCGTCGCGGACGAACCGATGAACCGAGGACCCGAAGACGAACTCCACGCCCGCCTGGCGAGCGACCTCGGCGTAGAGTTCCCCCATCGTGCTGGGTGTGACGACCGCGTCGTCCGGGCTCCAGATCGCGCCCAGAACGTCGTCGAATCTTCCCCAGGGGACCTTCTCGGCGAGGGAAGAGAGGTCGAGGACCGAAACGGGCACCGACCAGCGGCGAAGACGCTCGACCGCCGCGTGAAGGACGGGGACGGCCTCGCGATTCTTGGTCCACCGGGCGAACCCGTTCACGGAGAACGCGGACGGGTCCCAGCGGGCCGCGAGCTCCGCGTACTCTGCCTTCGACTCGCGGGCGACCGCGACATCCCAGGGGTCCCAAAGCTGCTCGGTGACCACTCCGGCAGCGCGCCCGGTCGCTCCAGCGCCCGGGGTCTGGGGGTCGTAGACGACGATCGGCCCCACCGAACGTTTTGCGAGATGGTAGGCGAGCGCGCACCCCGCGATCCCCGCTCCGAGAATGAGCACCTGCGCGCGATCGTGGGCCACGACCGCCCCGAGCGCGGCCGGGCGTTAATACTGCGGCTTCGCGCGCTGGTAGGCTTCGCGCAGCGCTTGAGTGTCGACGTGCGTGTAGATCTGGGTGGTCGCCACCGACGCGTGGCCGAGCAGCTTCTGGATGTAGCGGATGTCGCACCCCCGGGAAAGCAGCGCGGTCGCGAGGGTGTGTCGGAGCATGTGCGGGGTGACCCGACGAGGGATCGCCGCGCTCTGCGCGGCCCGCCGGACGATCCGCTCGACGGTCACCGGGCCGACCGGGAAGAGACGGGAGGTCGATTCTCCCGCGAGCGTCCGTTCGGTGAGATACCGGTCGATCGCCGCGCGGGTGCGGTCCTCTAAGACGACTTCACGATCCTTGTCTCCCTTGCCGGAGCGGACGTGCAGGATGTTCCGTTCGAACTCGATGTCTTCGACCAGCAGATGACTCAGCTCGCTCACCCGAAGCCCGCAGAAGGCGAGGACGTGAACGATCGCGCTGTCGCGCGGCGAATCCTTCACGATGTCGAGCAACCGATGCATCTCCTCCTCGTTCAGGTACCGGGGAAGGCGTTCGGGCCTCCGGGGCGGCTCGAGCTGGTCCGCGATGGCGAACCCGTAGCTGCGGAAGAGGCACGTGAGACCGCGGACCGTCGTGTAGAGGGAGTTCTTGGAGTAGTGTCGCTGGAGGACGAGGTACTCCCGGAAGCGCTCGAGGTCCTGGAGCGTGACCTCGTCGAGCGGTTTCTGAGCGAAGCTGAGGAACATTCGGGCGATGTGGCCGTACTGCTTCACCGTGCACGGGCTTCGTTCCTGCGACTGGAGCATCCGCTGGAACCGTCCGACGAGCTCGAGAACGTTGAACTCGACCGGCGCCGCCGAGCGCGCCGCGGAGGGTCCGCGTCGCGGCGCGGGAGCGGGGCGCGGAAGCGGCGCGGAAGTTGCCATCGCGCGTGGTTGCCGGAATTCGCCTAATAATCGTATGCGCGCAGTGGAACGAGTCCGGCCGCTCGTGGCCGCTTCCTACCTAAATAGACGGGGACCGTTGCGTCCCTCCGTGCGCTGCTCCTCGTGCGAGGCCGACGCCGTCATCGACCAGCCGTATCGAGGCGCTCACCTGTGCGCCCCGCACTTTCGGGAGTCCGTCGAGGAGCGAGTCCGCCGCGAGATGCACCGCCAACTTCCCCGATTCGCTCGAGGAACGGTCGCGGTGGCACTCTCCGGCGGTAAGGACAGCGGAGTGGCCCTCGCCTTGTCCCAGCGGTACTTCCGCCGGCGCCCCACCGTCCGATTGGTCGCGGTGAGCGTCGACGAAGGCATCGCCGGGTATCGGGCGGGGACCCTCGCGGCGGCACGAACCCTGACGGAGTCGCTCGGCATCGAACACCACATCGTCACCGCTCAGGAAACGATCGGTACCACCACCGACCGGGCGGCGGCGGAGCTCCCCGGCACCGTTCCGTGCTCCTTCTGCGGCGTTTGGCGGCGCCAACTCCTCAACCGAGCCGCCCGAGACGTCGGGGCGGACGCGCTGGTGCTCGGATTCAATCTTGACGATCTTTCCCAGACGGTGCTGATGAATCTCGTCCGGGGAGACCTGGACCGCCTCGTTCGAATGGCGCCCCACCGAGTCCGCCAACCGGGTCTCGTCCCTCGCGTGGCGCCTCTCGCCCTCATTCCCGAACGGGAGGTCTACCTCTACGCCCGTCTCCAGGACATCCCGTTCGACCACGGAGAGTGCCCGCATGCGGGTCGGGCGGCCCGTAATCTGTTCCGCGAGGTCGTCTGGCAGCTCGAGGAGGCTCAGCCGGGGACCCGTCAGTCGCTCCTGCGGACGCACGAGAAGCTCGTCACTCGATTCCTTCGCGAAGAGGGTGCCGGAGCCGCTCCCGACCGGTGCCGGGCCTGCGGCGAACCGTCCGCGGGCGGGCTCTGCCGAGCGTGCGAGTACCTTGAGATCGCCCGAACGGTCGCCCCGACCCCAGAGGTCTCATGACCGCCGAAGACCCGACGCTTCCGGAAAGCGACCCCCGCGCGTCGGTCCAGAAACGGGTCTTCGTGGTGGGCGCAGGGATCATGGGCAGCGGCATCGCCGCCCAGTGCGCCCTCGCGGGCTACTCCGTCACGCTCGAAGACGTGACCGAGGAGCTGGCTCGGCGCGGCATCGCGAACGCCACGCGCGCGCTCGACCACGCCGTACAACGCGGAAAGGTCGGTCCGGGCGACCGCGAGGCGGCTCTCGGACGGATCGACATGGCGATCGGGCTCCGTCGAGCGGATTCCGCCCAGATCGTCATCGAAGCGGCGCCCGAGGACCTGATCCTCAAGCGAAAGATCTTTGCGGAGATCGAGCCGGCCAGCCATCCGACGGCGCTTCTCGCGACGAACACCTCCTCCCTTCCGATCACCTCGATCGGCCAGGACCTCTCGGACCCGGGACGCCTCGTCGGGGTCCATTTCTTCAACCCGGTCCTCCAGATGCCGCTCGTCGAGATCATTCCCGGCCACACCACGCGGTCGGACCTCTTGGAACGAGCGCGCGTTTTCGCGCAAAGCCTCGGGAAGACAGTGGTCACGTCTCGCGACACCCCCGGCTTCGTGACGACCCGGGCCTTGGCCGTCCTCGTCAACGAGGCGGCGTGGATGCTCTACGAGGGCGTGGCGACGAAGGAGGACATCGACACGGCCTACAAACTCGGCTTCCATCACCCGATGGGTCCGTTCGAACTCGTCGACCTGGTGGGGATCGACACGACGGTGTCGATCCTGGACGTCCTCTGGGACGGGTTCCGGGATAGTCGCTATCGCGCGTGCCCGATCCTGCGCACGATGGTCGCCGCGAAGAAGCTCGGGCGAAAGTCGGGAGAAGGGTTCTACTCCTACCCCGCCCCAGGAACCTCACGACCATGACCGACTTCGGTGCCGCGACCGACCTCCTCATCCTCGTCATCGTCTCGTTCATTCCGGCGCTGATCTACCTCTCCTGGATCCGACGGACCGAACGGTACAGCCGGGAAGCCTGGGGCCCGCTCCTGCGGGCGTTTGCTTTCGGAGCGTTCTTCGCCACCATTACCGCGGCCATTCTCGAAGGCATCATCGTCTACGCCGGGACCGCGGTCAGTCAAACGTACCCGGGACCGGAGTTCCTGTTCCTCAACGGGAACTCGAACGCGGGCGCCTTCTTCCTCGTCCTCGTAATTGCGCCGGTCGTGGAGGAGGCTCTGAAGGCCTCGGGGGTCGTTTCCTACGGGTCGCAGTTCAAGCAACCCGCGGACGGACCGGTGTTCGGGGCATCGGTCGGCCTGGGATTCGGGTTCTTCGAGACGTTCCTCTACGGGCTCGGCGCGTACTTCGTGGGCGGCCTCGAGGCCGGGATCGCGCTCATCCTCGTGCGCTCGGTGTCGAGCGTGCTGCTGCACGGAAGCTCGACCGGAATGTTCGGCTACGGCTACGCCCGCTCGAAGTTCGGGGCGCCCGGACCGGGCACTGGGTCGTACTACGCCGTCGCGGTCGGGATGCACGCAAGCTTCAACGCCCTCGCCTCCCTCGCCGCCATCCTGGCGCTCGCGGGAGTCAACGGCTTCGCGAACGACGCGGCGGGCTACCTCGCGCTCCTCGCCGCGGTCTTCTTCGCGTTCTGGGCGATCGAACACGTCCGGTCGATCATCCAGGCCTCCGACTACCCGGCCCTGCTCGGGGCCACGATCCCGTACAAGCCTCCCGCGAAAACCCGACCGCCGAGCGGCCGCTAGGGAACGTCCGTCTCACGCCTTCGGCGGGGGTTGGGCGTCGGTTCGGCGGTTCCACGCGGCTTCGCCGATCGACCGGTAGACCGTCTCGGCCTCGTCGGAGGGGGGCGTGTCCCCGCCCTGCCCGACGTCCCGGATCCGGGCCTTCTTGAGGAGCCAGTAGTGGATCCGCCAGGTCTTGCCTCGCGAGACGGTCGCATCCTCTTCTTCGCTCGTGAGGAGGCCCTCCTCCTCGAGCTGGTAGAAGCGGTCCCGGTCCTCGCTCGAGAGCTTGTTGTCGAGCACGGTGTCGTCGGCGCCAAAATAACCCAGCACCATCCGAGCGACCGGCCGGGCCTCGGGCGGGGGCATCTTCCCGCGCGCGACCAACGTCCGCTCGATCGCCCGGATCAGCTCGGCCTCGGTGATCGAGGGCATGGCGTCCTCCCCGGGCACGGAGCGACCGAGGATAAAGTTGGCCGGGCAGCGGAAACGCAGTGCCGGCGAACTTTTGTGGGCTCGAACGGTCTCGGGGAAGTGCCCGAAGCAATCGTCTTCGACATTCCCGAGACCGCCCGGGCGACGGCCCAGCGGGCGGTGGACCGAGGACTCTGCGGCGAATGCTTCGGGAGGCTGTTCGGACGCCTCGGTCACGGCCTGACGAACCCGGAAAGGGCCCGTCGCTTCACGGACGCGCTCGGACACGCTCCGCTCGGGGAGAACCCGGAATGTCCGGTCTGCGGAGGCCTCTTCTCCCGACTCTCCACTTGGGTGGACCGGTCCGTCCGCGCCGCCGAAGGGTTCGAATGGCACCGCTTCACCTGCGGGTCCCGTTGGGACCCGGAGCGCCTGGCTGCGGAGGAGGCGCTCTGGATCGAGGTCGGCACCGAGTGGGGGGAGAGCGCCCGTTCCGCCTTCAACCGGGAGCTCGGCAAGAAGGTCGAAGCGGCGACCGGAGCATCCGGTGGCCCGAATCGGCCGGACCTCGTGTTCCTGGCCGACCTCCCCGTGGGGCGGGTCGAGGTCACCGTCCTGCCCCTCTACGTCCGCGGTCGGTACCGAAAGCTCGACCGGACCCTGCCCCAGACCCGCTGGCCGTGCCGTCGCTGCCAGGGCCGAGGGTGCACGACCTGCAACGGCACCGGGAAAACGTATCCGACCAGCGTCGAGGAGATCATCGCCGCCCCCTTCCTCGCGGCGACCGGGGCGGAAGGGAGTCGGTTCCATGGCATGGGGCGGGAGGACATCGACGCCCGGATGCTCGGTCGGGGGCGGCCGTTCGTTCTCGAACTCCTGCGTCCCCGTTCGCGGTCGGTCGACCTTGCGCGGATGGCTGCCGAACTCGCCCGGAACGCGGCCGGTCGCGTGGAGGTCCTCGACCTCGTCCCGTCCGAGGCGCCCGAGGTCGTTCGAGTGAAGGAGGCAAGCCCCCAGAAGAGCTACCGAATCGGGGTCATCGGAAATGTCCCGGTGGCAAAGGTTAATGAGGGTCTTGACCTCGCGCTCCGCCAAGCGATCGCCCAGCGCACGCCGAAGCGCGTCGCGCACCGCAGGTCCGACCTCGTCCGCACGCGACGGGTCGTCGCGGCGCGCCTCGTCGAGGCGACGGAGGGGCGGTTCACGCTCGACATCCGAACGGAAGCCGGTACGTACGTCAAGGAGTGGGTGGAAGGAGATGACGGACGCACCGAACCCAGCCTCTCGTCTTTGGTCGGAGTGCCGCTGAAGGTCGAGTTCCTCGACGTGCTGGAGATCCACGATACGGAGGCTTGAATCGATGGTCAAGAGTTCGAAAGGATTCCGTTCCCGGTCCCGGGGAACGTTCACGAAGGAGGTCCGCGAGCGCGGGCTCCCGCCCGTGAACCGGTTCCTGCAGGAGTTCGCGGTCGGCGAACGCGTCGTGGTCCGGATCGAGGCGTCCGACCCGCACGGTCAGCCGCACCCGCGCTACCAAGGACGCACGTGCACCGTCGTCGCGAAGAGCGGCCGGGCCTACCGGATCGCGTTCCTGGACGGCGGCAAGAGAAAGGAACTCATCGCGACCCCCATCCATCTCATGCGCGCCGACGTGGGGAAGGGCCATGCCTGAACCGGTCCCGCTCTCCAAAGTGAAGGAACTCCTCACGGAGGAGGCCGCCCGGCGCACCCTCCCGAGGGAAGCCGGCCTCGCGCACCAGCACGCGGAGTTGTTCGCCCGCTTGACGAGCGAGCAGACCGCGAAGCTCCTCGCGGAGCTGAGGACCCTTCCGTTCGTGGACGCCACGGTCGCCGTCAAGATCGCCGACGTGCTCCCCCAGTACCCCGAAGAGATCCGCCTCCTCTTCTCGAAGGAGCGGGTCGCGCTCGACGAAGCGCAGGTCGCCCGGCTCCTCGAGATCGTGGCACAGCACCGATGAGCGGGGGGGATACGGTGTGGAGAATTACGCAATCATTCTCGATTACCTGCCGAACGGCCGCCAGACCGAGCGAGGGTTCCACCGCGAACCCCTCGCGCTCGGCATCGGCGAAGACGAGCTGAAGCTCTTCGAGCTCGTCCCGCGCCCGTCGGTCGCCCTCGTTCCCGGCGCTCGGGTCTCGCTCCTTCCCGTCGGGACCACCCCTTCGCCGATCGACCACGTCCGACGCCGCGTCGGCTACGACGAGCTGACGGTCGCGGCCCGCACCGAACTCGCCGGGGCGCTTGAGGCGATCGTCCGGCGCAACAGCCCTCGCTACCTTCGGTTCTTCAACGAAGCGCCGGCGGTCTCGCGGCGGTTCCACCTACTCGAGCTGCTGCCCGGCATCGGAAAGAAGACGATGCAGCAGATCGTGGACGAGCGCAAGACCGCCCCGTTCGCCAGCTTCGAGGAGCTCGAGGCCCGGGTCCATCTGAAGAACCCCGAGCGGCTGATCGTGGGCCGGATCGAGCAGGAACTCAGCGGTGTCGAGGACAAGTACCGCCTCTTCGTCGCGCCGTAGCGCGGGTGACGAAGGGACCGTTCCTCCGGTCCCCGAGCGCCCGGACGAGGTGCGGGCGACCCTCGCGTCGCTCGGAGTGCGGCCGTCGAAGGAGTGGGGCCAGTCGTTCCTCACCGATCCGTTCGTGGCGGACGCGGAAGCCGCGCTGGTCGAACTCGCCCCCGGGCACCCGGTCACCGAGATCGGCGGGGGCCTCGGGGTCCTCACGGCCGCGCTCCTGCGACGCGGCATCGGGCCGCTGACGGTCATCGAACGGGACCGTCGGCTCGCGCGCTATCTCGCCACGACCTTCGGAAAGCGGATTCGAGTGCTCCCCGGCGATGCCCTCACCCTTCCTCTCCCTCCGGCCGAGGCCGTCGTCGGGAACCTCCCCTACTCGGTCGCAACCCCCCTCCTGGTTCGGCTGTTCGAGGCCCGAACGCCTCGCATTGTGTTCCTGGTGCAGCGGGAAGTGGCGGAGCGTCTCGCCGCGGGACACGGGTCCAAGCGGTACGGTCGTCTCTCGATCCTTGCCCAGCTGTACGGATCCCTCGAGCTCTTCCGGACGGTCGGCCCGAACGCCTTCACTCCGACCCCCGAGGTCGAGAGCCGCCTGGCGGTTCACGTGGCCCGCGCCGGACCCCTTCCGGTCGCGTCGGTCCCGGCGTTCGAGGAGGTCCTCCGGAAGCTCTTCTCCTCCCGTCGCAAGCAACTCTCAAACCTTCTTCCCCGAGTCACCCCGGACGGGCAGACCGCCCCCGGGCTGGCCCGACAAGCCGGTTGGCCGGCGGACTGGGGGCGCCGTCGTCCGGAGGAACTTTCCCCGGAGGCGTACTTCGCCCTCGCGAACACCCTGGACCAGCCCCCTTGAGCCTCCGCCCGGTTTTCCGGGGCGGCGAGTGGAGGCGTTCCGCGACCCCCTCGAGATTCTTTTGAAGAGGTGAACGGTCCCCAACTCCGATGGCCCCGCGAAAGGTATCGAAGGCGGCGCACCGGAAGACCATCGACTGGTTGCTCGAGGAGAACCAGCCCTCCATCCGGTACCGTACCCTGACCGAGCTCCTCGGTCGCCGACAGAGCGACCCGGAGGTGCGGGAAGCACGGAAGAAGATCGCCGAACGGGGTTGGGCGGCCGACATCCTCGCCCACCGAGACCCCGGTGGCTGGTGGGTCCGTGAGAGGAGCCTCTACCGGCCAAAGTACCTCTCGACGAACTGGAACCTCCTGGCGCTCTCGGACCTTGGGGCGACGCGCGCGATCCCCGCGGTCCGAGCATCGTGCGAGCTCTGGATGGACCGCTCCCCTCTGAAGGGAGGCGGGGTCGGGGGCTCTTCCGGCGGGAACGGTCACCTCTGCTACACGGGAAACATGGCCCGCGCGCTGATCCGGCTCGGATACGGGGACGACCCTCGAGTCCGCAAGGCGCTCGACTGGCTGGTCGCCACGGCGCACCCGAAGGGCGGCTGGAACTGCTGGACGTTCGGAGACGGCCCCGCCCAGGGGAGGAACCTCGACTCGTGGGAGGGACTGAGCGCCTTCGCGGTCTATCCTCGCTCGAGGTGGACCCCGGCCATGAAGGCTTGCGTGGAACGAGGGGCGGAGTACTTCCTCGACCGGGAGCTGCACCGCCAAGGGGCGCGGTACCCGCCCTGGTACCGCTTCCACTGGCCGGTCCATTACTACTACGACCTTCTGGTGGGCCTAGACGTGCTGACCTCGCTGGGCTACGGGGACGACCCACGGATGCACTTCGCTCTGGAGCACCTCCGCAAGAAGCAGCGCTCGGACGGGCGCTGGAACCTGGACGCCGAGCACCCAGACATCGGAGGAGCTCCGGCCCGGTTCTACGCGGAGAACCCCGGACAACGCCCCACTCCCCTCTCGTTCGAACCGGTCGGCCGGCCGAGCAAGATGATCACTCTGAGGGCCTTGCGTGTCCTGCGTACGGTCGACGGAACGATGACGCCCCCCGGATTCGTCGCATGACGACCGACCCGTGGACCGCGGTCGACGATTACTTCGAAGGGGAGCTCCTGGAGAGCGACCCCGTCCTCGAAGAGACCTTGCGCTCGAGCGACGCCGCCGGCCTTCCGGACATCCAGGTCTCGCCGACCCAGGGAAAGCTCCTCCACCTGCTCGCGAAATCCGTCCGAGCTCGACGGATCCTGGAGATCGGCACCCTGGGCGGCTACAGCTCGACGTGGCTCGCCCGCGCACTGCCCTCCGGGGGCAAACTCGTCACGCTCGAGCTCAGCCCGAAGCACGCCGAGGTCGCCCGGGCCAATCTCGCTCGGGCCGGACTCTCCGAAAAGGTCGAAGTGCGGGTCGGCCCGGCGCTCGAAACCCTCCCGAAGTTGCTCGCGGAGAAGACGCCCCCGTTCGACCTCGTCTTCGTGGATGCCGACAAGCCGAACACCCGCGCGTACTTCGATTGGGCGATCCGACTCACACGACCCGGAGCCCTGATCGTGGTCGACAACGTCGTTCGGAAGGGGGAACTTGCGAATGCCGCGAACGACGACGCGAACGTCCGGGGCATGCGCGAGCTCGTGGAGGCGTTGCGGTCGGACCGTAGGGTCAGCGCGACCGGGATCCAAACGGTCGGTCGCAAAGGATACGATGGGTTCCTGCTTGCTCGGGTGGAGGAACGATGACGAAGAGGTCCGGACCCCGTAAAACCACTCCCGCGGGACGCGCGACCGCGTTGGCAGACTACACCTTCCGGCAGCGCTTTCGCGTGCCCGCCGAGTGGGCGTTCCGCTGGTGCATCGATTTCGCGCCCGACGACTGGGCGAGGTTTTCGACCCCCGGAACACGGATCGTCACGTGGCTCTCCGAGCGGACGGTGCGTTTGGATGACCGTTTCCCGAGCGCGAAGGGCGCCGCCGTCCGCAAGGTGAAGGTGGTCCAGATCTACCCGGACGAGCGGCGTTGGGTCAGTAATCACATCCTAAGTCCGAACCTGCACTCCCAATTCCGCTACTCGATCACGCCGGACGGACCGTCGGCGTCCGTGCTGCTCTTCGAGGGCCGCGAGCTCCATTGGACGGGACGGCGGCTCTCGAACACGGAGAACGCCCGACTCTCGCGCCGGCTCCGCACGGAAGACTCCGGTGGGTGGCGACGGCTGGCCGCCGAAATGGAACACGACTACCGGAAGCGCTAGGCGCGGGCTCCGGCCTCGGGGGCGACCGGTCGTCCCATCGTTGTCGAGCTCACCACCGGGGCGAAGCCGAGCTGCTCGAGGGAAGCCCCAATCGCCCCGACGGGTTCGGGTACGACCGCGAGGCTGATGACTGGTTCCTTCGGGCGCAGCCACTCCGCTCCCGACCGGAGTAAGCCGGCGAGCGTTTCCGCGGCCGGCGTCGGTTCGCTCATGAGCGGGAAGAGCACCCCCATGCGGGTCGAGCGAGCGAAGTAGGCCCGCACCGCATCGGGTACCCCGTTCGAGCCCACTTCGACCCAGGTTTGCCGTTGCACCTGACCCGCCTGGAACATGAGCTCAAGGTGATTGAGTACGCGGACGTTCGCCGGGAGCGCGGACCGAAAATCTGCACCGCGGCTCGCGTCCAACGGCGCGAGGAGCTCCCGGACGGCCCGCTCGGTGGCCGGGGGAAGCGTAGGGCCCGCGAAACTCGGGAGGCCCGTCCGCCGAAACCATGTGAACCGCCCGATCTCGCGGTAGCCGGCGCGTCGGTAGACCCGCAACGCGGTCTCGTTTTCGGTTTCGGTGTCCAGCGTGATCCAGGTTCGGTGAAGGCGCACCGCCTCGACACGAAGGCGTTCGAGAAGCTGCGAGGCGATGCCTCGGCCCCGGTACTCGGGATCCGTGGCCACACCGACCACATAGCCCGCGCTGCGAAAACGGACGATCGTAGCCGTCCCGACCAGTCGCGGACCATCGGCCGCGACGTGAACTTGGAGAAACGGGCGCCCGATGAATTGCGACAGTTTTAGGAAGATCCAGATGGGCCACCGGGTCAGCGCAACGGAGAGCGCGTCGGCGTTCTGGTCCAATCCGGTCGCTCGCTCAAGCTCACCTATCGCGACGGGGAGCAGCTTCGCGTAGGCCGGGAGGTCGGGGCGGCGCAGGAGGCGGTATTCGATTCGACCCGATGCGACGCTCATCGAGGTTCCTCGTCCTTCCGGACCGGTGGCGCGCGAAGACTCCCGGGCGTTTGCTGTTTCAGGGAGAACGATTTACGTACTTCTTCCACGGCGCACCCTCAAGCCCTCCCCGCTTTAGCCGAGGTGGGGCGCCCGTGACCGACGACCGTTCCGTTTCCCAGGCACTTCGTTCGCCGGGGTTCCGCCCTCTCCTCGGCTCTTCGCTCGCTTCCGCGGTCGGCGGGTCGATCTCGAGCGTCGCGGTGAATTGGCTGGTGTACCACTACACCGGGAGCGCGCTCGACATCGCGTATGTGGGTCTGACGGGCATCGTTCCGGGAATCGCCCTCGGGCTCTTCGCGGGCGTCCTCGCGGACCGCTACAACCGCCGCCGCTTGATGGTCACCGCCGACCTCGTCCGGATGACGGTGATGGGAATCCTCGCCGCCGCCCTCTATTTCGTCGGATTCTCGCTCCTCCTAGTATTGGGCGTCATGACCCTCGTCTACAGTTTCTCGGCTATTTTCCAGCCCGCGAGTCAGGCGATCCTCCCCCGCCTAGTCCCGACCGAAGGGCTCGAAAGCGCCAACGGTATCTTGGCCGCGCTGAGCTCCACGGGCTCGACCCTCGGCGCCGGAGCGGGGGGACTCATGACCGTGTTCCTCGGGGCGGTCGCCGGTATCGGCGTTAACGCCGCGACCTTTGGGCTCTCGGCCGTGTTCCTCTTCCAGATCGCGGTCGAGTTCGGGCGCCCGAAGGAGCGTGCCTCGGGCGCGGAGCATTCCTTCGGAAAGGACCTCGGCGAGGGCCTGGCGTACATGCGGAGCCACCTTCCGATCCTGGAGGTCACCCTCGGGTTCTTGCCCGGCAACTTCCTCTTCACGATGGTCAACTCGTTCACGGTGGTCTACGTCGCCACCGTTTACGGCGGCGACGCGTCCGTCTACGGATATCTCGTCGCCGCGCTCTCCGCCGGAGCGGCGGTGGGCGCGCTCGTCGTTCCTCGAATTCGCGCCCGCCGGTTCGCCGGTCTCCTGATGGGAGCGAGCGTGGTCGCCCAAGGGGGTGCGATCGGACTCCTGCTGGTGGGCCGGATTCTTCCGGTCTCGCTGGCCGGAGCGGTCGGCATGGGCCTCACCCTGGGCCTCATCAACACCGTGTACTTTTCGACGATGCAAGCCATCGTCCCGAACGAGGTGCTCGCCCGGGTGTTGAGCATCGACATGGTCGGGTCGTTCATCGCGATCCCCGCGGGCCTTATCGTCGGAGGCCTCCTCGTGGCGGGCCACGGGGTGCTGTTCGTTTACGCCGTCTCGGCCGCCGGGATCGTCCTGAACGGCATCGCGCTGCTCGCCCTTCCCGGGGTCCGGTCGCTGCGCTACAACGCGGCCAAAGTCTGATCCCGGATTCGTATCCCCCGACCCCGACGGCTCACCTACGCTTATATAGAAGAGCAATTCTGCCAAACGCGGTGACAGTATGCTTCAGGGAACCCCGATTCTCGTCCTGAAAGAAGGCACGGAGCGCGAACGCGGCAAGGGCGCGACGGCGAACAACATCGCCGCGGCGCGAGCCGTCGCCGACACGGTGCGAACGACCCTCGGTCCGCGCGGCATGGACAAGATGCTCGTCGACGGGATGGGGGACATCACGATCACCAACGACGGCGTCACGATCCTGAAGGAAGTCGATGTCGAGCACCCGGCCGCGAAGATGTTGGTGGAGGTCGCCAAGACCCAGGACCAGCAGTGCGGCGACGGAACGACCACGGCGGTCGTGATTGCCGGTGAGCTCCTCAAGCGCTCCGAGTACCTCCTCGAGCAGAACGTTCACCCCACGGTCATCGTCCGCGGTTTCCAGCTCGCGCGCGAGCAGGCGCAGCACCTTCTCGAAGCCGAGATCGGCACGACCATCAAGACGGACGACGAGTCCATTCTGATCGACTGCGCGGCCACGGCCATGGGGTCGAAGGGAGTCTTCGGCTCGCGCGCGGAACTCGCGAAGATCGCGGTGAAGGCGGTCCAGAAGATCGCCGAACCCCGCGGCAACAAGATCGTCGCGGACGTCGACCAGATCAAGGTCGAGAAGCGCCACGGAGGCACGATCTCCGACACCGAGCTCATCGAGGGGATCATCCTCGACAAAGAGCGGGGTCATCCGCGCATGCCCGGCGAAGTGGCGAACGCGAAGATCGCGCTCCTCAACTCCGCGCTCGAGATCAAGAAGACCGAGATCGAGAGCAAGATCAACATCAAGAACGCGAACCAGATCCAGAGCTTCCTCGACGAGGAAGACAAGACGTTCCACAAGATGGTCGACTCGATCAAGGCGGTCGGCGCGAACGTCGTTGTCTGTCAGAAGGGGATCGACGACGTCGTCCTCCACTACCTCGCCAAGCAGGGCATCTACGCCGTGAAGCAGGTCAAAGAGTCGGACCTTCAGAAGCTCGCGCGGGCCACCGGCGGAAAGATCGTCACCGGGATCAAGGAACTGACCTCGGCCGACCTCGGCTCGGCGGCCAAGGTCGACGAGCGCAAGGTCGGGGACGACAAGATGACGTTCGTCACCGGCTGCGCCAACCCCCGGTCCGTCTCGATCCTGATCCGGGGCGGCACGGAGCACGTGACCCAGGAAGTCGAGCGCTCGATCCACGACGCCCTCAAGGTCGTCTCGAGCGTCATCGAGGACGGGGTGGTCTGTCCGGGCGGCGGCGCGACCGAGATCGACCTCGCGGTGAAGCTGCGAAAGTGGGCGGGGACCGTCGGCGGCCGCGA
The DNA here is from genome assembly GCA_963730815.1 of uncultured Thermoplasmata archaeon. Classification (GTDB taxonomy): domain Archaea; phylum Thermoplasmatota; class Thermoplasmata; order Lutacidiplasmatales; family UBA184; genus Lutacidiplasma. The sequence continues at coordinate 42,769 of CAVSTD010000008.1, read as the reverse complement.
ACAGCTCGCGGTCGAGGCGTTCGCTCAGGCCCTCGAATGCATCCCGTGGGCGCTCGCCGAGAACGGAGGGTACGACTCGATCAACACCCTCATCGACCTCCGCAGCGCGCACGACGGCCCGAACGCGAACAAGAACGCCGGGATCAACCTCGCGGACGGCAAGTCGGCCGACATGTGGAAGCTCCACATCATCGAGCCGCTGCGCGTCAAGAGCCAGGCGTTGAGCTCCGCGACCGAGGTCGCGAGCATGATCCTGCGCATCGACGACATCATCGCGTCGAAGAAGTCGGGCCCTCCCTCCGGGGGCGGTGCGGCCACGACCACTAGACTCAAGGGAACTCCTTCCTCGGGCCGGTCCCGCGATGGGGCCGGCCCGAAGCCTTCATAACGCGAGGGCGGTAGGCCGCTCGCCATGCGCACGAAACCGGTCGAGGGAGTTCTCCGCCTCGACGTGGTCGCGCTCGACCCCCGACCCGCGGTCTACCTCGCGTACGATGGCCTCGCCGGCGTCAGCCAGCGGCCGATCCTCCGCGACCTGATCGAGGAGCTCGAACGCAAAGGCCCCGAGGAGCTCGCCAAGTTCCTGGAGGCGTTGCGGCGCCGGCGGTCCGGGATGGTCCACGTCTACTTCTCCGACTACGTGAGCTACGGGATCGGCGGCGGCGACGCGGCCGCCGAATTCTTCCTCGGCACCTTCCTCCTCCTCCACGAACCCGCCCGCGCGGCCGGAAAGGACCCCGCCATCCCCGAGCACCTCGCACTCTTCCGGCCCGGCGGCGTCGAGCGGCTCGCGGTCGAGCCCACCGCCCGATAGGCGTACCCTCCAACCGAGCCGTTTTCTACCCAGCCACGTCTCGCCGGTCATCGCATGGACGAAGAGAATCGCCTCGAGCAGGACCGACGGGCGAAGGTCGCCCGGTGGCGAGCCGAGGGAAAGGAACCTTACCCCTGGTCGTTCTCCGAACGCTCCCCGACCGAGATCGTTCGCGTGGCCTGCCAAGCGCTGAAACCGGGCGAGGAGGCGAAGGGTCCCGCCCTCCGCGTCGCGGGACGGCTCGTGGCGATCCGCCAACACGGGAAGACCGCGTTCGCGGACCTCGAGGACCTCTCGGGGTCGCTCCAGCTGCTCCTGCGCGTCGACGAGCTCGGCGAGGCCGGCTATCAGTCGTGGCTCTCCGACCTCGACCCGGGCGACATCGTCGGGGCGGAGGGCCACCCCACCGTCTCGCGACGGGGCGAACCGTCGCTGCTCGTCCGCTCCCTCGCGCTCCTCGCGAAGGCGATCCACCCGCCCCCGGAGAAGTTCCACGGGCTCCAGGATGTCGAAGAGCGCCTGCGACGCCGGTACGTCGACCTTCTTTCCTCGTCCGAAGCCCGAGCCCGATTCCGGGTCCGTACCTCTTGGTCCGGGAGATCCGCAAGCACTTCGACGACGCCGGTTTTCTGGAGGTCGAGACGCCGGTCCTATCCGCAATCGCGAGCGGCGCGACGGCCGCCCCGTTCATCACCCGCTCGAATTACCTCGATGCCGAGCTGCGGCTCCGGATCTCGATCGAACTTCCGTTGAAGCGCCTGCTCGTGGGCGGGCTCGAGCGCGTCTACGAGCTTTCGAAGGCGTTCCGCAACGAGGACCTGGACAGCACCCATTCCCCCGAGTTCACCGAGTTCGAGGCTTACTGGGCGTACGCCGACTACCACGACATGCGGCGGCTCATGGAGGGGCTCTTCGAGCGGCTCGCGTACCGCACGCTCGAGCTCCTTCCCGGAGATCCGACGGTCGCAACGGCCGCGAAGCGCTTCCTTCCTCCGTTCCCCACGGTCGATTTCGTCGATGCCCTCGAACAACGCAGCGGGATCACCGACGTGCTCTCGAAAAGCCGGGACGAATTGCGGGAGCTGGCTCGCGCCGCCGGCTCGACGGTCCCCGACAACTCCTCGACCGGGACATTCCTTGACAAGCTCTTCGAACATTACGTCGAGCCCACGTTCGACCGAGTGACGTTCGTGGTGGACCACCCCGCGGTCACGACCCCGCTCGCGAAACGGCACCGATCAAAGCCCGGCCGGGTTGAACGGTTCGAGGTGTTCCATCCGGGCTTCGAGCTCGCGAACGCCTACACCGAGCTCAACGATCCGGACGAGCAAGAGGCCCGCTTCCGGTCCCAGGCCGGCGAGCGGGGGGACGACCGCTACGCGATCGACGAGGACTACGTGAGCGCGCTCGGCTACGGTCTCCCGCCGAACACCGGGGTGGGGTTCGGCGTGGACCGCTTGCTGATGGGCCTGCTCGGGATCACCTCCATCAAGGAGATTCTCCTCTTTCCGCTGATCCGCGCCCGCTAGTTCGTCGCCTCCCACGGCGTTATACCTGTGGGGGACGGATGGTGAAGAGATGTCGGCCCCTCTTTCGGACCTGAACTTGGTCCCGCTTTCCATCGAGGGTCTTTCGGTAGCGTACGGAGAGCGCCCCGCGGTTCAACAGCTCTCCTTGAGCGTGCGCCCCGGGGAGATCTACGGGCTCCTCGGGTCGAACGGCGCCGGGCAAGACCAGTACGATCAAGGCGATTGTCGGGCTCGTGCGCCCGGTGGCGGGGGAGGTCCGGGTCTTCGGAGTCGATGCCATCCGAGACGGTGTTTCCGCCAAGGCCCGCCTCGGATACGTGCCCGAGACGTCGATGCTGTACGAGGCCCTGACGCCGCGGGAGTTTCTCGAGTTCGTGGCGAGCGTACGGCGGATGGACGCCACCACGGCCACCCGACGTTTGCAGAGCTATGCCGATGCGTTCCGGCTCGGAAGCGAGCTCGAAGAACCGATCGCGACGCTCTCGAACGGCACGCGGCAAAAGGTCCTGATCATCGGCGCGCTGCTGCACGCACCGCCGCTTCTCGTCCTGGACGAGCCGCTCAACAGCCTCGACCCCCGGTCGGTCCGGATCATGAAGGACGTCCTCCTGCGCTACGTCGCGGGCGGCGAACACGGGGTCCTCTTCTCCACCCATACGATGGAGGTGGCGGAACAGCTCTGCCAGCGTGTCGGGATTCTCGACCGGGGCGTTCTGAGAGGAGAGGGAACATTGGCCGCCCTCCGCGAACGGGTCGCGGCGGGCGACGCTTCGCTCGAGGAGATCTTCCTGCGTCTCACGGAAGAGGATGTGGGGGTGCGGGCCGCGGTGGACTCCTTCGGCGACCCCCCGCCATGAGCTGGCGCGAGGCACGACGGCTCAGCGACGTCGCCTTCACCGAGCTCTCGCTCCAGGCGGTCTATGCGTTCCGTCAAGGGAACGTCCTTCCGGCAGGTTCCTCCAAGGACCTAGTCGCCCGCGCGCGGCGCCGCGTCTTCCAGAGCAAGTTCGTGATCAGTGTGGTGCTCGGACTCATCGCGCTGGGGGCCGCCGGCCTGATCCATCTCGAGGCGACGATCGGTCCCTCGAGCTTTGCATCGGTTCCGGCGGGGTTGTTCGAGAGCGGCGTGTTGACGGGGCTGTTCAGCCTCGACATCGCGCTCCTCTGGTGGACCGGCGTGCAGGTGATCCCCACGCTGATCTCCTCGGGCGTGCTGCCAGCGCTCGAGCCGCTTCCGATCGACCGCCGGACCCTGTACCAAGTCGCGGGGATCCTCTACCTGCGGTTGTTCGACCTCCCCGTTCTCACGATCCTCGTGCTGACCCCCATCGCCGTGGGGCTGGCTCTGGGCCCGTTCGCCGGCCTCGCTGCGCTTCCGGGCACCGTGGTCGCGGTGGTCTACGCCCTCGCGCTCTCCCTGCTGACCGGCCGCTTCTTCCTTCGACGGGTCCAGGGTTCGCGCGGGGGCGGTGGGCGCTCGATCGTCCGATGGGCGTACCTCGTCCTCTGGCTCGTTCCTGCGTTCGCGATGTTCGGGTTCATCTCGGCCGCTCCGCAGTTCCTCCGGTCCCTCGGCGACCTCGCGGCCCAAGGCCCTTCGTTCGACGGCACGCTGCTCGTTGCGGCCTTTCCGTTCTCCTTTGCGACGCTTCCGGCCCTCGCCGCGGGCGGTTCCGGGTCACTGGCAATCTTCTCGCCGACCGTAGACGTTGTCCTCGCCGTTTCCGCGAGCCTCTACGTCGCGCTCGCGGCGTGGTCAATCATCTGGCTGTCCGGCTCGGTACGGAACCTCCAGTTTCTCCCGACCCAACCTCCCGCGGACCTGTCGCCCGTCGCTTCCGTGCTGCGGCCGACGGGATTCGCCCGCGCGGTCCTGGTCAAGGATTTACGGATCGCGAGCCGAACTCCCGGATACGCCTTCCTGATCCTCCTCCCGATCCTGGACGCGGCGGCCATCGGCCTCCTCACGTATGCGAGCCCTCTGCCCGACGCGGTCGCCTCCTCGCTGGCCCTGGCCGCGGTGACTACGGCCGCCCTGCTCGCAACCTTCTTCGGCCCGGCGTTCTTCGCGATCGAGGTGCTCGCGTACTGGTACGGCCGGAGCCTCCCGCTCTCGAACCGGTCGGTCCTCTTCGGCAAGGTCGCTTTGATCTGCCTCATGTACATGATCGCGTCCGTCGTGATCGTGGGCTTCACGATCGCTCGGTTCTTCCAGCCGGCGATCTTCGTGGCGTTCATCCTCGTCGAACTGCCGGCCGTCCTCGCTGCCGCGTTCGTTGAGCTCGGCCTTTTGTTCCGTTGGGCCCGACGCCGCGGGCTTGCGATCACGAACCTCTACACGGGGGCGTGGTTCGCGATCGCCGTCTCCATTCCGGGGCTCATCTTGGCCGGGTTACCCGTGCTTCTCTTCGAGCTTACCCGTTCCTCCGGCACCGAACTCGCTCTGGGAGTCATGGCGGTGGTCGCGCTGGCGGAGCTCGCGGTAGCTACGCCGGTCGCGCTCGGGAGGGGAGCCTCCTGAGCGCCCCCGCACTTCCCTCCCGCTTCGAGCCCAGGGAAATCGAGGCCCGGTGGCAGAAGGAGTGGGCCGAGCGCGCGATCGCCCGGGGTCCGGAGCGGCCGAAGGGGCCGACCTACTCGCTCGTCCTTCCCCCGCCCAACGTCACGGGAGTTCTCACGATCGGGCACATGCTCGGCGACACGGTGATGGACATTCTCGTACGCCATCATCGGATGCGCGGCGACGCGACGCTGTGGGTGCCCGGCCTCGACCACGCGGGACTCGCCACGCAGGTAGAGGTGCGCCGCCGCCTCCAGAAGCAGGGGGTTCGCTTCGATGAGCTCGGCCGAGAGCAAGCGCTCCACGAGGTCGAGCTCTGGAAGCAGGAGCACGAGAAACGGATCCTCGAGCAAACCCGGGCCGGCGGTTTCTCGGTCGATTGGAGCCGATACCGCTACACGATGGATGCGGCGAGCGTCCGGGCGACCCGAGAAGTGTTCGTGCGCCTCCATCACGAAGGGTTGGTCTACCGAGGCGAGCGCATGGTCAATTGGGACCCCAACCTCCGGACGGCCGTCAGCGACCTCGAGGTGTCCCATACCGAGGAGGAGGCATCCTTAGTCTACCTCCGCTATCCGTGGGCCGACGGAACGCCGGGCGGTCTCGAGGTCGCCACGGTCCGGCCCGAGACGATCTTTGGGGACGTGGCGGTCGCCGTCCATCCCGACGACGAACGGTACCGGTCGCTCCTCGGTAAGGAGGTCATCGTCCCGCTTACGGACCGTAAGGTCCCCATCATTTCGGACGAGGCGATCGACCCCGCGTTCGGCGCCGGTGCGCTCAAGGTGACTCCGCGGCACGACCTCGTGGACCACGGGGTCTTTGAGCGCCACGCGGGTCTTCCGATGCCTCCCGACATCCTCGACGATTCGGGCCACTTGACGGGCGCTTGGGTTCCCACCGAATACCGGGGGCTCGACCGAGACGAAGCGCGGACGAAGGCCATCGAGGACCTCGAACGGACGGGCCTGCTCCTCCGGCGACAATCATACCGCCACTCGGTGGCGCGGTCGGAGCGCTCGAACGCGGTGATCGAACCTCGGCTCTCGACCCAGTGGTTCGTCCGCATGAAGTCGCTCGCGGCCCCGGCAATCGACGCGGTGCGTCGCGGAGAGATCCGGATCCATCCTGCCCGCTGGGAGCGGACGTTCTTCCGATGGATGGACGAGATCCAGGATTGGTGCATCTCGCGCCAGGTGCTCTGGGGCCATGCGGTCCCCGTCTACCACTGTCAAGCCTGTCACCGGGAGATCGTGACGGTCGATGCCCCCACGGTATGCGACCGCTGCGGCGCTTCCGACCTGCGCCCCGACCCGGACGTGCTCGACACCTGGTTCACCTCCTGGCTCTGGCCGTTCCTGGCTCTCGGCTGGCCGGAGCGGACCCCCGACCTTGACCACTACTATCCGACGAACGTCCTGGTCACGGGCCGCGACATCATGTTCTTCTGGGTCGCCCGGATGATGATGGCCGGTTACTACTTCCGCAATGCCCGGCCGTTCTCGGACGTCTACTTCACCGGGATGATCCGCGACGAACAGGGTCGCCGGATGTCGAAGCATCTCGGGAACTCCCCGGAACCGCTCGACCTGATCCGAGATCGCGGCGCCGACGCGGTTCGCTTCGCGCTCGTCTTTCCGAACCCGACCGACGAGGACGGGCCGTTCGGCGCCGCCGCCCTCGACGGGAGCCGAAACTTCCTCACAAAAGTCTGGAACTTGGTCCGGTTCAGTCTCTCGTTTGTACCGGACGGTGCCCTCCCTCCCGCGGGTCCCCCCGCCCTTTCCCCGACGAGCGCGCTCGAGAACCGCTGGATCCTCTCCCGGTACCGACGCGCGGTGGAGGAGGTCGACCGGGCAATCGCGGAGTTCCGGTTCACGCCGGCCGCGGCCGCGCTCTACGACTTCCTCTGGCACGACCTCGCGGACCGGTACGTGGAGATCGCAAAGGAGTCGCTGCAGGGCCGACGGGGCGAGCCCGCCCAGCGGGAAGCTTCGGGCACGCTCCTGTTCGTCGTGGAGCGCTCGCTCCGGCTGCTTCACCCGATCGTCCCTCACGTGACCGAGGAGCTCTGGCATGCCCTACCGCATCCCGACACCCTTCTCGCGACGGCGTCCTGGCCCCGCGCGGAGGAGGCTCCTTCCGACCCCGCGGCCGAGCTCGAGATGGAGCCTCTTCTCGAGACGGTCCGACTTCTGCGCAACCTTCGGGCTGAGGAAAAAGTTCCCGTCACCTCGATCCCGAGGGCGTGGGTCCGGCCGAGCGGCTCCGAAGTGGCCCGAGTGCTGGCCGCGGAGCGGGGCACGGTGGAACGACTCGCGCGAGTGAGCTCGCTCGAGATCCTGGGAGAACGGGACGAGGTCCCGGCCGGAACGGGTCGCCGGGTCGCGGCGTTCGGAGAGTGCTTCCTCGAACGACCGGTCGCCTCGGGAGCGACCGCCGACGCGCTCCTGAAGGAGCGCGAGAAGCTGTTCGCTCTTCTCGAGAAGACCCGGGCCCGTCTCGCCGACCCGGGGTTCCGGGGTCGGGCGCCCCCGGAGGTGGTCCGGGAGGCCGAAGAGAAAGCGACGGAGCTCGCGGAGCGGGTGCGACGTATCGACGAACACTTGAAGCAGGACGGCGCGTCCTCCGCGGCACCATGACCCCCACTCCCCGCCCGGCGCGCGCGACGAAGGCCAAGAAGCGAGCCGCCGGCGGCCCCAAGGCGGCGTCACCGGCCGTGGAGATCGAAACGATTGAAGTCGCCGGAGGCCGCCCGCATCCGGCGCTCGGAATCGGGCTGTGGGCCCTCGGCCGATGGAATACCGAGGACGAGGCTCGGACGAAGGCGACGATCGGACGGGCGTACGAACGCGGGATCCGCTGGTTCGACACGGCGGAGGTCTACGGGAACGGACGCTCCGAACGCGTGCTGGGGGAAGTGCTGGCCCGCGTGCCGCAGGGAGCTCCCGACGCGTACGTCGTGACCAAGGTTTCCTGGGAACACCTACGGCCGGCCCAGGTGCGAGCGGCGGTCATCGGCAGCCTCGAGAAGATGGCCCGGCCCGCGATCGACCTCTACCTCATCCATGGTCCGGATTCGCGCGTCCCGCTCTCGGAGACGATGCCGGCGCTCGAAGCATTGTGGAAGGAGGGGAAGATCCGAGCGATTGGCGTCTCCAATTTCTCGGTCGAGGAGCTCGAGGAGGCTTCCCGTCACCTTTCCGATGCGAAGGTCGCGGTCAACCAGTTGCAGTACAATCTGTTCCTGCGGGACGACGTGCTCCCAGTCCAGGAGTATTGCCGCGCCCACGGTATCCTGATCGAAGCGTACACCCCGTTGGCGCGAGGCCTGCTCCACGGCCGGTACCTCGACGGCGCGAAGGTGCCCCGAGAGGTACGTCAGTTCGCGCATCGGATGTTCGAGCCGGACATCCTTCCGGAGATCCTCGAACGCGCCCGCGCGCTCCGCGACCTCGCGAACGACTCGGGCGTGCCCCTCGGCTCGATCGCTCTTCACTGGCTGCGGAAGATGGGCGCGGCGCCGGTGATCGGCATGAGCCGCCCCGACCAGGTCGACTCGAACCTGGCCGCCTGGGCGGTCCGACCTCCCGACCGGGTCCTCGATCGGGCCGACCGGATCGCTCGGGGCGAACGTGCTTAAACTGGTCGCGCTCGACATGGACGGGACGCTCGTCGACGTGGCGAGCTCCTGGCGGGTCGTGCACGACCACTTCGGCGACCACAACGACGAAGGGCTACGGCGGTTCCTCGCGAACCAGATCGACGACGAGGAGTTCATCCGTACGGACATTCGGGTCTGGTGGCGCCACGCCCCGCATCTGACGGTCGACGACCTCGAGAAGATCCTCGCCCCCGTTCCCCTCATGCCGGGGGCCGCCGAGCTCATCGACGGCATTCATGCTCGGGGAGCTCGCAGCGCGATCGTCAGCGGAGGGCTCGACCTGCTTGCCCGGCGTATCGCCCGCGAGCTCGGGATCGAGGTCGCGCTCGCGAACGGGCTCCGGGTGCACTCCGATGGGCGGCTCACCGGCGAGGGGATCGTCCGGGTGCCGATCCACGGGAAAGAGGGCGTCCTCGCCCAGCTCCAGAACCAGCTCGTCGTGCGACCAGAGGAGACCGCGTCGGTTGGGAACTCCGAGATCGATGTCGGGCTCTTCCGCCGCAGCCGGGTCGGGGTCGCGTTTCTCCCCGAGGACGAGGAAGTACGGAAGGCCGCGACGACCGTCGTGACCGAGCGGAACCTCGCGCGAGTCCTGGATGCGCTCGACGGATTCGACCGGGCGTCTGCGTAGGCGGATAGGCTTTTACCTCGTCTCCGAGTCCCCGAGCCCTCCGATGGAGTCGTATCAGGCCCTTCTCGCTCGCGCGCACGAAAAGCTCCCGCCCATCCGAACGGGCGGCGAGCGCTTCCAGGTCCCCGACCCGGACGTGATGACCGACGGGAAGAACACGGTCATCCGCAATTTCCAGGATATCACCGGGGTCCTGCGGCGCGAGCCGGACCACGTGATCGGTTTCCTCGCGAAGGAGTTCGGCTGCCCCGGCGTCCTCGACCTTCCCCGAGGGGTCCTCAAGTCCCGCCTGACGAAGGACCAGATCGCCCAGCGTCTGCGCGACTACACCGTGAAGTACGTGATCTGCTCGGAATGCAAGCGGCCCGATACCCACCTTCAGAAGGAAGGCCGGTTCACGCTCCTCATCTGCGAAGCCTGCGGCGCCCAGCGCCCGGTCACGATGCGTCGGGTCGTCACCCCCGAGAAGCCGAAGACCCCGGTTGTGGTCGGCGAGGTGTATCACCTCACGATCGAGGACGTGGGTCGCCGCGGCGACGGGGTCGCGAAGAAAGAAGGGTTCGTGATCTTCGTGACGGGCGCGAACCAGCGCGGCATGGCGATCAAGGCCAAGATCACGAAGGTCCTCGGCAACAACGCGTACGCCGTCGTCGAACCGTAACGACTCATGCGGAGCCTCCGCTGGTTGGGCCTTCTCGGTCTCTACATCGGGGCTCAGTTCGTCGGTCTCGCCCTCGCCGACCCGTTCCGCTCCGCGGGGCTCGCTTCCACCTCCAACGCGCAGAGTCCGACCGCCCCGCTGCTCATCATCGCGATCATCGTCATCGCCCCCCTCGGCATCCTGTTCTTCGCCCGACAGCGCGGCGGGGTGGCGGCGCTACGCCACGTCATCCTGCTCGCGATCGCGGGGTCTCTATACTTCACGCTCTATGCGACGTTCTCGATCTTTCCGCCCGGGCTCATTCTCCTACCGCCGCCCGGAGCCGAGCTGGTGCTCGACCCCGCCCTGACCTTCGCCGCCATCGTGAGCGTAGGGCTCTACTTCGCGCTCCTCGTGGAGCCTCAATGGTACATCGTCGACCTCGCCGGTTTCCTCGCCGCCGGCTCGCTGATTGCGATCCTCGGAATCTCCTTCGGGATCCTGCCTGCGTTCATCCTCCTCATGGCCCTGATGATCTACGACGCGATCGCCGTCTATCGAACGAAGCACATGGTGTCGCTCGCCGACGTGGTGACCGACATGAAGCTCCCGATCCTGATGGTCATGCCGGATTCGGCCGGCTACGACTACACGAACGCTCCGACCCTCAAGGAAACGAGGGGACAGCCCACCGAGGAGCGGGCGGCTCTGTTCATGGGCCTCGGGGACGTCGTGATCCCCGGGACGCTCATCGTTTCCGCGTTCGTCTGGCTGCCGACCGGCCCGCATTTCTTCGGGCTGGGCGCCAACCTATGGGCCGCGCTGGGGGCCCTCATCGGGTCGCTCGTCGGCTACGGGATCCTGATGCGGCTCGTGCTGCGAGGGAACCCGCAGGCCGGTCTCCCGCTCCTGTGCGGGGGCGCGCTCATCGGCTACTCGCTCACCTACATCGTTCTCTTCCACTCGCTGACGCTCGGTCTCACCGGAGGGCTTTAACCCGCGACGGCTGCCCCCGACCGTGCCGCGCAAGGTAGAGGACGTCCGAATCGACGACGCGCCGTCGCTCGACACGCTCGTCCGCCGCCTCGAGGCGGGCGGCGGCTTCAGCGCGAAGGAAGTGGCCGCCGGCGTCGACCTCCTCGCTCGGATTCTCGCGGACCGCGACATGACCGTCTTCCTCTCGTTCCCGGCCGACATCGTGGCGACGGGAACCCGGGGCGTCCTCGCGACGCTCGTCCGGGAAGACTACGTGGACGCGGTCATTACGACCTGCGGGACCCTCGACCACGACCTCGCCCGGTCGTTCCGCGGCTACTACCACGGCGAGTGGGACCTGGACGATGCGGACCTTCACCGACGGCACCTCTACCGACTGGGCAACCTCGTCATCCCGGAGGCGAATTACGGGGCCATCATCGAACGCAAGATGCGGGCTATCCTCGACCGTCTCTGGGCGGACGGCACCCGGGCCCTCTCGACCCGGGCGCTCGCCGCCGCGATCGGGGAGGCAATCCCCGCGAAAGAACGCTCGAGCATCCTTCGGGCCGCGTTCGACCGGAAGGTCCCGGTGATCGTCCCGGGCATCACGGACGGCGCCGTCGGCTCGCAGGTCTGGCTCTACTGGCAGGACCACCGTGGCCTCTCCTTCGACCTGATGTCGGACGAACAGCTCCTCTCGGACCTCGTCTTCGAGGCGAAGCGGTCGGGAGCGGTAATGTTGGGCGGCGGGATCTCGAAACACCACACGATCTGGTGGAACCAGTTCCGGGACGGCCTCGACGCCGCGCTCTACCTCACGACCGCCGTCGAATGGGACGGTAGCCTTTCCGGCGCCCGGACCCGGGAGGCGGTATCCTGGGGCAAGGTGAAGGCCACCGCTCGCCACACTACTGTCACCGGCGACGTGACGGTCCTTTTTCCGCTGATGGTCGGCGCGGCGCTCGAACGTATCCGTTAGGGACGGACGGACGCCTCGCGGCTACGGACGAAAGGTCCGGGTCGACCGGCGGTGCTTCGTCAGAACTCGTTCGACGACTTCGACGCCGATCCCCCGCCCACGAGGGACCTCGAGCGTGCTGCCGGGTCCGAGGACGAACGGAGGGTCGGTGAGGTCCTCGCGGTAGTACCGGTCACTCGCGGAGAGGTCGCCGGAGAGAACGAACGGAGGCGTGGAGGCGAGCGCGACGTTGTGCGCTCGGCCGATTCCTGACTCGAGCATCCCTCCTACCCAGGACGGCACCTTCTTTCGTCGTGCGATCCGTGCGAGGGAGGCCCCGACCCCGATTCCGCCGACCCGGGCCACCTTTACGTTGAGGCTCGTCACGGCCCGCGCATCCAGCGCGTCCTCGAGCGATGGCTCGTCCACGATCGATTCGTCGAGGCAGACCCGGAACGGGGCGCCCCGAGCGAGCTCGGCGTGGGCCCGAATGGCCCGCGCGGCGAACGGCTGCTCGACCTGGGCGACCACGTACTTCTCCGCCCAGTTCCGTATCTGGGCCCCGGCACCGGTGGGGTAGGCCTGGTTCGCGTCGACCCACAGCTCAACGTCCGGGTATTCGTGCCGCACTGCCGAGACGGGAAGAACGTCCCACCCGGGCGCGACCTTGAGCTTGATCCGCCCGTACCCGGCGTCGAGATATCGACCTACTCGATCGACGAGTTGGGAGACGCGGGGCTGAATCCCCACGCTCACTCCGACCCGAATCCGCCGTCGTCGTCCCCCGAGGACCTCGGAGAGGGAACGTCGCGCACATCGAGCCCTCAAATCGTGGAGCGCCAGCTCCACTGACGCCTTCGCCATGGGATGGCCTCGGAACCGAGCCGCTTCCCGGGAGAACAACTCCGGCGTCGGATCCTCGAGCCGGAACAGGATCGGGACCAGGCGTTCGGCGATCATCCATCGGGCGGTCGCCACGCTTTCCGACGAGTAGAGGGGGTCCGCCGCGGCGGCGCACTCCCCCCAACCCTCCTCGCCGTCCTTCGTCACCAAGCGGACCAGGAGGAAACGACGATTTCTCTCGACACCGAAGCTGGTTTCGAACCGTTCGACCAGTGGCAATTCGACTTCGTCCAATCGCAGAGAAGCGAGTCGCATGGGTACCGGGCCATCACCTCTCCGGATACATAAGTCGGGGACGGAGGTCGGCTCCGAGAGAGCGCGCGGCCGCGAGGCTTTATCTCCCGAGTCCTCGTCGGGCCGCCCCACCTTTGGGCCCGTAGCTCAGCTCGGTAGAGCAGGCGGCTCTTAACCGCAAGGTCAGGGGTTCGAATCCCCTCGGGCCCGGGGACGAATCCGGGTAGGCCCGAACGCGGGGAACCCGGAGCCACGGGATTGTTTAAGTGGTCAATCGGTTGAACTCTCGGACCACCTGAAACGCGCGTTGGGCCGACCGATCGAGAGCATCCCGCTCCCCACCGAGGAACTCCGCATACCAGATGGGACCCTCTGACCGCTCAGTGCGGAACTTGAGCTTGAGAACTTCGAGCGCCTTCGCGATCAGGGGCTCCTTCGAGAACGGGCGAACGAGGTGCGCTACCTCTGGTACACCGCCGCCGTATCGGTCGATGACTGAAACAATGTCGTAAGCGTCCTTCTGCTTGTAGCGCTCTCCGAGCGCAATCGCCTTGGTTCCCAAACAGCCCGCGACGTCGAGCATGAGTACGTCCGCCTCGGAAACGGCTCCGCCAGGAAGCTTGCCCGCTAGATGGACCGAACTCCGGTGCGCCAGTGCCAACTCCGCTCCCAGCATGGTTCGGGCTTGAAGGTCAACCTGCACGGGCCGGTGACGGTGACTTCGGCCGGGTCCTTCCGGAGACGGAGCGAGGAAGTCGACTTGAAGGACGTACGGCTTCGCATCTGATCCGTTCAGCGTCCGCTCGAAACTGAATCGCTTTCCCGCGCAGGGCTCCCATCCGACGCCGGAGATCAGTTCTACAATCGTCGCGTATTCGGCCTCCCCGATTCCGTTGGCATCGACGACGAAATCGATGTCGATTGACCCAACGTGGAGAAACTCTGAGGCCGGAGCACCGTGGCCTTCAATCAGCAAGAACGGCACCCAGCCCCCGACCAAGACCAACGACTCGCGATAGGGGCGCAGGGTGCGAGCGAGCTCGAGCAACGCGACCTTTGAAGCCCCGGTCAGTTCTGCGGTGTAGTCAGTAGCGACTCGAGGGATCATTTTGGGCTCCCTATCAGTCGTGTCTTCTCCAGGAGCCGCTCGGCCTGCTCGCTTCCCCGCCCCGGGAACTTCAGGAGGTCCACGTAGAGCTGGACGTCGCTCACTACGCGGGCGCCGCCCAGATCCCGCGCTCCCTGGAACACACCCTGGTCGTACGGCGCCAGGAGGACGACGTTCGCCCCACTGGAGACGGGGCGGAGGTCGAGCGCTCGAACGAGGCGTTCGGCCCCGTTTCTCACGTATGCCCAGACTTCGTCGGATCGTACGAACGGCGCGACGAGGTAAGCCCCCGCGAGTCCTGTGAGCGCATACTCGACACTCTGCTCCTTGGACGCCTTTGCGATGGCGGAGATGACATCCTTCGAGTCCCGCCCGAACGAGAAGTATCTACTGACCTTGTTGCGTTCGATAGACCAGCTTTCTGCCCAGTCCCGGAGGAGGCGCTCGGCTTCTTGGAGCCGAATCGAACGATCCTTCTCTCGCGCGACGTACCCCTTTGCTTCAAGGAGCTGCACCACCAGATAGACTCCGGCCGGACTCATTTCACAGGCCGAGGCAAGCTTCGAGATGGTCGTCGGTTGACTCGGCTCTAGGAGCAGGGCTCGAAGGACCCGAGTCGCCTTGGGGGCGAGAATGGAGCGTAGACCACGTTGCTCCTTGCTCTTGGACTCCCGCCCCACGCGATCCACGAGCACTGAGGCAAACCTAAGATAGGAATCGCCGGCGAGGTCCACGTACCCGATTCCCTCAGCCTTGCAGAGTTCTCGGGACCGCTCGCTTATGTAAGGCGCTGCGAAGACCCCGTACGATCCCGGCCTTAGTTTCGCGAGCCTTCTGAGCTGGGTTATCGCTTGTTCCGCGACCCGCGGCTCCCCGCTCGACTTGACCTCAATAACTAGCTCTTTGCGAAGACCCCCGACCCCCACTTCCGCGATGGCGTCGGCTCTCGCGCCCGCCGCCGCTCGAACCTCTTGCTGAATCCTCTTGATCTTGAGGTTCGGCCATAGCCGGGGCAACTCCTCAAGGATCCGACGGACGGTCTCAGCCTCTGTCCGAGGAGGATTTATTGAATCTGCCATATTTAGCGAACGCTAAATACGCTTGTTATACTAAACTGCTTCGCACGACCGGGCAGCCCGGATCGCCGGACCGGCTGTCGAGTCGTACCGATCCCACCTCCTCAGCGGGTAGCGGGTCGGAAGTCCCGGGCTGTCACGGTTTCCCGAGCCTGATCACCGCACGCGAGAGACTGGCCACGCCCGCCGTGATCGGTGCCGTCCGAAGTGGCCCGATCCGCGGATGGGTCCCGACAAATGAACGCACACGCGTTCGGGTCCCCTCGGGCCCGTAGACGTCCACCGTGGAGAGCCCTCGGACGGGGAACGCCCCCACTCCTACTTTCGGGAGGAGTGGGGGTCGTGCTTCGAAGGATCTGCTCGATGATCTCCGACTTGGCATCCGCGTAATTTTGGACGTATTTCCACGTCCGACGGGCGAGCTCGCGCTTGGTCTGGTCGTAAAGCTCCCAAGTCTCCGGATTCGTCCGCAGGAGGTCTCGAAACGAGAGCATTCGATCGATCTCCGCCGCCGCCGTTGAGAACACATGGAGATTGAGGTTCGTGTCCGGACCCTTGAGCAGGCGATGCTGGTACCAATCGGGCTCCCGAATCCGGAGCACGTACCCCTCGGCCTCGAGCGCCGGGACGTAGGTAGATTCGTCCGCGCAGTCGGCCACGACGAGCAAGACATCGATGATCGGTTTGGCCGCGAGGCCGGGCACCGACGTCGAGCCCACATGCTCGAGCTGAATCACTCGGTCCCCCAGTGCCTTCCGGATCCTCCGCTCCTCCCTTGAAAATAGCTCGGGCCAGGTCGGGTCGTATTCACACAGGGTGATGGGCGCATCGTGTCGGATGGGCTCCCCTATCGTGACCCGCCGAAGTTGCTCCTCGGTCATGGGGTCACGGCGTTGGTCCGGACCGGTCAATGGCCTATCGAGCCCACGGCCTGCTCTTTTCGGCAAGTTCTCGTCCCGTTCTTCCGCGAATTCATACGGGTCGACCGATAAATCCCCTCGGGCCCGTTGACCTTCCGGCCTCCCGTCGGGGCCAAGGTCAGCGCCTTCGGGCGGTATAGACCGGGGTCAGTACCGGGATGTCGACCTTACCGTCGAACTGATCGTCGACGATCCTCCCGAGCTCGCTCAGGAACCAAACCCGCCGGACGGGTCGCAACGTCACGACGTCCGAAAACGTCCCCCAGAGGGCCTGGACTCGGGCCGTCCCCAAGGTCGCGGTCCACCGGATGTCGTCTCGAGATACTCGTTCGAATTCAACGATGGATTTCAGGGCGCGGAGCCGGTCCCGGCGATCTTTCCGAGCCCGGGCTTTAGTGTACCCTGACTTGGCCCGTCCCGAGAGTTCGTAGTAGAGAGGCTGGAGAGCGTCCTGGAAAGCGCTCGGACGGTACGGGTCTCCGTGGTGGTTATTCCACGTGGCCCACCATCCCCCATGCCGGAGGGCTCGCGCGACCTTCCGTAGCGCGAGCCGTTCCGGCAGCCAATGGAAGCTCGTGGCTGCCACGCCAAGGTCGAAACCTCCTCGAGGGAGCTTGACCCGCTCGAACGGCTTCGCCTCGATCCTCACGCGACCGGAGCGATTTCTCAGTCGATTCGCAAGAAATCGAGCGAGGCGGCGGTCGGGTTCGACGAGGGTGATCGGATTCGCCCCGAGTTTCAGGAGCTGCCGGGTAGCAATCCCGGTGCCGGGCCCTATTTCAAAGACCGAGGTGCTCGGGCGAAGTCCACAGCGGGTCGTGAGGATGTCGTAGACCTGCGGGGGGTACGCGAGCCGAGCTCGGTCGTACGCCTCCGGGTCTCGACCGAAGACCCGTTTCCGTACTCGTCGAGGCGCTGTCTCTGGCACGAAACACGGGGAGCTCTCCAGCGGATAAGGCTCTCGACTTGGTGGGCGAACTCGAGGACGGCGCGGTGCCGAGTGGGGTTGCTTTCATGCGGAAGGATCGGGCGAGCTTCGTGCGAATTCCGAGCGGGAGCCGCTTACGGGGGGCTTACGGCGTTTCCGCTTCGTGGGAGGGCGCGCCAGGGGGTAGTCGATACTCGTGAAGCAGCGCAACGAATCTCGGGTCGTCCCGGATAGGGTCGAAGAACACGCCGGGATGGTACAGCCAGAGAATTGCGTCCCCTTCCCGGAAATCCTGCTCGAGGAGATCCAGCGCTCGCTCCCGTTCGCCGAGGGCCGAATAGAGCATGGCGAGATGGGCCGTCGAAGTGTACGACTTGACCTCTCCTCGCTCCACCTCATTGGCCAGTCGACGCGCGGCGTCGGGGCGTCCGACCAGCGCGTTCAAGAGAGCGAAATCGAACCGTTCCGAGTCGTCCGCTCCGTCCGAGGGAGTGTCGGCCATCCGAAGCGCGTCCGCCCGACGCCCGGCCTGCATGTAGGTGAGCCCCAGGTGCAACCGATGGGCGAGCGAGTTCCGGTCGTGGTGACCTCCTGCCTCCTCGGCCATTCGAATTCCGACGTCGAGGTTGCCGGTCTGGATTTCGACCGCGGCCAACCCGATCTGGTCGGACCCGCTCGGGTCGAGCAAGATCGCGCGACGGAGCACCTGTTTCGCCTCGTCGAACCGCCCGAGGATCCGGAGAAGCATCCCATAGAAACGGTAGGCAGCGACGTTGCTGGTGTTCAGGGCGATGGCGTTCGCGAACTCGGTCTCCGCGAGCTCCCAATCGTGGTCGAACTGAAGCGCGATATTCCCGAGCGCGGAGTGGGCCTCGGACAAATCGGGCGAGATTTCGAGCGCCTGTTTGGCGAGCGCTCGCGCCCGGGGGATCACCTCCCGCATGGCGACCTCGTCCCCCGCGATGGTGACGTACATATTGGCCCAGGCGGCGAACGCTTCCGCGAGGGTCGGATCCAACCGGGTCGCGAGCTCGAAATGCTGGACCGCCTCTTCGTGACCGTTTTTGTGGTGGCTGCTCGCGGCCACGATTCCACGGAGGTAATGGTCGTAGGCTTCTCCGGTGGTAACGGTCCCGAAACGAGGATTCGGGACGGAGGGTGTCCGCTCCTCGGATCGGTCGGTTTTGTCGAACTCCAGCCGAAGCGCCTTCGACGTGCATTTCGCGATGTCGTCTTGGACCGCGAACACGTCGGTGACCTCCCGGTCGTACCGATGCGTCCAAAGTTGCTCCTGGGTCTTGGCGTCGATCAGAGTGAGAGAGATCCGCACCTGACTCCCTGACTTGCGCACGCTCCCCTCCACGACCGTGTCGACCCCGAGCTCGTCGGCGACCTCAGCGATGGACTTAGGGGCCGTCTTGTAGGTCGCCACGGAAGTGCGCGCGATCACGCTCAGACCTCGGACCTGGGAGAGCTCCGAGATCAATTCCTCGGTGAGGCCGTCCGCAAAGTACCCGTCCTGAGGGTCGGGGCTGATGCTCGCGAGCGGTAAGACTGCGATGAGTCGGTTTCGAGAAGCTGTCGTCTTCGGCCGACGACTCGACGGCTCGTTCCAGACCGGGACAACACGGTAGATGCTCCCGGTGGCGCGAAGATTCTTCAGCGAGACCGGGGGCAACTTCGCGAACGTCGTCCCGGCCTTGTTCGCGACCTGGTCGTAGACCTGTTGGGTAAGGCAGATGCCCTCGGGTCCGGCGAGAGTCACGATCCGAGCCGCGATGTTCACCGAATCGCCCAGCACGTCGCCGTCGGTCTCCACGACGTCTCCCACATGGATCCCGATCCGGATCAGGATCTTCCACTGGTCGGAATTTCGAAGGTTGTAGTAGTGGAGCAGGCGCTGAATGTCGAGGGCACATCGGGTCGCTTCGAGAGCGCTCTCGAAGGCGACCACAAATGCGTCCCCGACTGTCTTAACCTCGCGGCCGTGGAACTTGGAGAAAATGGGTCGCAGAAACCGGTTGTGCCGCTCGAGCAGCGCAAGCGCGCCCGACTCATCGGCTTGGGCCCGGGAGCTGTAGCCGACCATGTCGGTGAACATGATGGCGGCCAGTCGACGGCGTTCCTCGCCCACGCTCAGGCCACTCCTGCATCCCAAGTTAAGGCTCCGTGTCCGGCCATGGCCCGAATCGCCCGCTCTAAGGACCCAGCCCAGCTGCTCTTGATCCCTTTCGAAGTCCTCAGACCCGAAGCCTTGGGCGGGAGAATCCCCTCGGGCCCGGGGTGGGCCGTGCCCGGCACCCGTTGGGTCCGGCCACTCGCGCTGAAACTGAATCTAGGGGGTCATGCCGGTGATCTCGGCGAGGGCGCGGTCGAGACGATCATCGCTGGCGAGTATCGTCCAAGGGTCGATCCGGACGGTGCGGAGGATGGCTGACTTGATCCAGGGGTCCTCCTCAAAACGGGTCTGTACCGCCGCCCCACTGCTCGAGTGGATGACGAGCAGGGCTCGGTGAACCGACCCGTCCCCGAGGGGACCGGCGAGTACAATGACCCCCTCTCGAACGAGGGCGTTGACAAACGCCGCGTGTTCGCCCCACTGAGCCTGTTCGCGCATCGACCGGCCCGGAACCCACGACGGACCTTGCTCGTTGATCACCACAAAGTACGGCATTCTCTTTTCCCTCCGTCTCGCGCGAGATGAACCCGCTGCTCGGAAGGAACGGTCAAGATAGGCCTTCCGGACCACATCTAAGACCGCACCGAAGGGCGGGAAAACGGGTCCATCCTCCTCTCCAAACGTTAACAAACAGGTTTCTCCTTCTCCTTGTCTTGGTCGGTGGGCACTGGGGTGGCCCGTCGGCCGGCCAGATGAAACCCAAGTCTCGGGGATCGACCCCCCTTGGAAAGCTCCGAAGAAAACCGCGAATGCCCTCGTCAGACCACGGCCGCTTGGATCGGGTGATGGTCATGAAACTCGAGTTCAGGATCGAATCTCGCGTCTGGTTGTCGAGATTCACTCGGCGGCACCCGGAGCTCGTCGTCCAGGCGTTGAGTCTCATGGCTGCCCCGAATGACACCGTCTTGGCGGAGTACGATATTATCGGTCCCCCGCAAGACTGGACAAAAGAAATTGCCTCGTTCCCGGACGTGGTCGACGTCGAGCGTCTCGGCGTCCTTCCCGACCTGGGAAGATACCGGGTCCGATACCTCGCGACGCAGGTCTTCGCACTCCATCGCAAATTCGAGCTCCTCATCCGCTATCCGGCATCGGCCCAGGATGGGACGGGAACCAACCTGTTGGTGGGTCGACGCTCCCACCTACGTCGTCTAGTTTCCGCCCTCCGCCGCGCCGGAAACACTCCCCGGCTCCTCTCGCTCGACCGATACTCTCTGCGCTCCACCAGCGAACCGCGGGTGGTGACCCTGACCCCGATTCAACGCGCCCTGTTCCGCCAGGCGCTCGCGACCGGATACTTCGATGTGCCGCGAGGGATTACGCTCACTCAACTCGCGGAGAAGGTCTCGCGGAGCAAATCGTCGGTTTCGCACACGCTCGCGATCGTCGAGCGGAAACTCGCCGAGACCGCTTTAGGAACACCGAATTAGCTCGCCGAATCGAACAGGTTCGAGACGAGCGTATCCTCTTGACCTGAGTGACCCGACAAGGGGGCCACGGGGACACGCCGCCGGGCGCGCTAGAGGTGCTTCTACGTTGCTCGAATTGCCCGAGGCGAGACTGAACGAGAGAAAATGAGACGGCTTTGTCGGTCTGTCGGCATTCGCTTCATCGACACTTCGACTGATTTCCTCCCGATCGAACCGATGGGCCCGACCTCATGCAGAGGGGGATGAGAGCTCCGTGAGCTTGTCGACGAACTCGACCCCTTCTCCCTCCACCGGCGGTCCAAAGTTTTTCACTTTAGAGACTGCCGATCCCGTGACATGCCGGTGCGGGACTCGAGTTAACTGCGGCGGGACGGTCCTCCAAGTCACCGGACTTCCCGTGTCGCTCGACAGTCTTTTTCGTGATGAGACCTTCTGTTCCCCCCAATGCGTCCGGGCCTTCTGTCTCGAATCCCTCGAGGCTCTGGACGGGCTCGACACCGCGGAAGCCAGGTCCATGGTCTCCGACCTGCACGAAATCGCGATGGACTTCGCGATGACGTTGGTCTCGATCCTCGGCAAGTAGTCGCTCCGGAATCTGCGGGGTCCCCGCCACGACGGGAGCCGGCTGACCGGTTCGCCTCTGGGCCGCAGAACGATCCTCGGCCGGCACCCCATCGCAATTCCGATGGTGATTCCTTATTGGGCCGTGCCTGCTGCGCGCGACCATGTCCGGCTCTATGCCTTGGTCCACGAACGTGCCCACCACCATGTCGAGCGACCCCTCCGAGGTGCTCCAGCGAATTGAACGGAATACCGCGAGCATTCTGAGTTGGGTCAAGATCGTCTTTGTCGTGGTCATCCTGTTCGGCCTGCTCATCGCGATTGGCTTCTAATTAGGACCCGAGGGAGAGGCGCCTCCCGTTCAACATGACGGCGATCTCCTCTCGCCACTTTCGCATCGAGACGCTCGCGAAGGGCGTGCATGCGGCCATCGCCTCGCCGGTGGGTTTCGGTCTCTGTAACGCGGGGATCGTGGACCTCGGCGACGAAACGGTCGTCTTCGACACGATGCTCACACCGATGGCGGGACGGGATCTCGTGAAAGCCGCCGAGCGAACCACCGGCCGCCGGCCCGCCTGGGCGGTCAACAGTCACTGGCACGGAGATCACATCTGGGGCAACTCGGAGTTCGTCGGCAGCCACATTGTCTCCAGCCGCACCGTCCGCGCGAACATTCTCGAGTTCAGCCGTCAGCAATTCACGGGGGACCGATTCGAAATGCGTCGCGAGTTGCGCCTGATCGATGGCCCGAAATCTCCGTACCCCAAGGCGGACCGACCCATCGTTCGTTCCTGGTTCGAGGGGGTGGTCACCACCCCAAGATCGCACCGAATTGTTCCCCCGGACGTGACGTTCGAAGACCGTCTGGTCCTGGAGGGGTCCCGGCGCTCGCTTCACCTCATCACGTACGGCGGTGGTCACTCTCCGAGCGACGTCTTCGCCTACTTGCCCGACGAGGGAATCTTGTTCGGCGGGGACCTTGCGATTCGGGGATTCCATCCCTCGGTCGGGAACGGTTGGCCCACGCGGTGGATCTCGATCCTCCGACGAATCGAACGACTGGGGGCGGGAACTATCTTGCCCGGGCACGGACCGCCCGGCCCGAGAAGCATCCTCTCGAACACTCGGGAGTATCTCGCCGCCGTGGATCGAATCGCCCGTCGAGCGGTCCGCGATAAGACCCCTTCACGAGAGCTCGCGGAGACTCCCATCCCCCAGAGATTCCGACGGTGGGGGTTCTCCTTCTTCTTTCCAGGAAACCTGCGCCGCGCGGCTCAACTCGCAAGGGCTCGTACGGGGCATCACTAGATTGGCCAGATCAATTCACAGTCGAGGTGCAATGGGCATTGCACCTTGGTCGCCCGACCCAGAATCGAAGAACGAGACTGCAAACCTCTTTAGCCGATGCGAAACGCTATCGACAGCACCCATCCATGCTCTCAACCCGAAGACATGGCCTCGGACACCGACGCCTGCCCGTCGTGTTCTGGCCCGTCGTTCTCGTTCTCCTGATTGCGCCTGCGCTGTCCGCGGGCCTTGAACTTCAGACCCCCTCCGCTCCGATAGGGAAGCCGGATGCCACGAATTCGATTGCCGCTCAGCTCCATCGCTCGCCGATTCCATTTCTACCGGTACACGTCCACCCGCTCGGCGACCCGGTTCCGGCGACGGTGAACCCCACCGCCTACTACAACTCGGAGCCAGCCCCGATGGGAATCGGAGATTTCGGCGTGGGCTTGGGAGGTAACCCGTACACCTACAATACCACGGAGTTTCTCGGGAATTTTTCTTGGCAAAGTCTCAATATGAACAATGGTGGCGTCACGACTTTCACGGACCAGTTGAATGTGGTCCTCTACTTTGTTGAGGGGGGGATCTCCTACGCGTACTGGATCCAAGACGTCGCGTTCATGGATAGCAGCACCGGGGAGCTCACGTTTGAAAACAACATCTGGAACTTCAGCGCCAGCGGGTGCCTCTCGAACTCAGCGGTCAGCGGAAATGGGACGGTCTACCCGTATTCGGGGTGCCAAGGGTACTATGCGGTGGGAGCTTCCTCCCAACCGGGGGCCGATGAATTCATGCCATCGCCGGGCGATTTCTCGCTCTTCGTCCGATCCTACCTCTCCACCGCTGGTGTTCCCGAAGTCGCGTTCGAGTACTGGGACGGGGTGACCTCGTGGGAGGTCACGTACGACAACGTTGTCTGGCCCTGGGCGACGGTTGGGTTGTCCGATTATGGATTCTACGTCGACGGTAACACCACGGCGCCGAACGGAATCTTCTACGATGCGGAACTGACGATCGGCGGCCCGGGAGGCGGCGCGGCGACCATAGCGCAGACTGTCACCAATATTGGCTCCCGCCTGTTCTATTGGAACGGCCACAACCTCGAAGCTCCACGCTCCGTCTGGAACTTCGGGAGCGATACCGCGGAAGCCGTCAGTAACGTCCAGTCGTTCTTCACTCACGATTCGGACGGTACTCCTCACACCACACAGCTCAATGGCACAGCTCGGAACGCGACGCCCGCGCGAGCCTACGATCAGGGCCGAGTAGGTACCCTATCCATTTCTGCGCCCGGTTACCCGAGCGGCACCGTTGCCGTGAACGGGACCAACTGGAGTTTCCGGGCGGACCAGGCCACCTTCACCTTGGCCCCAGGTTTGTATCCCGTGTGGGTGAATTCGAGCGGGCAGCACAACAACCTCGGTCTATGCCAAATTCAGGCAGGGCAGACGACCGCCGTGACGGCCGGTTCGGGTTGTGGCCGGAGCCGGCTGGATGTCGGGCGGAGGGCTTTTGGGGTGTGTGGGACCCCGTGGGTGGGCTTATCCGGGTGCCAGGAGGGCAAGTCCGCCGTTGCGGTGGAGCTTGAGGAGGTTGTGGATGGCGCATTGGAAGCGCCATTGGGCGCGCGCGGTGGGCTTTCCGCGTAGCAGCAGTTGGTGGGCGTCTTGGACGGTTTGCATCTGGCCAAAGACGGGCTCGACGATCGCCTTGCGCCGGGCGTAAACGGCGTGACCTTTCTTGGTTTTTAGCTTGCGTGCCATGCGCTGCTTGGGGGTGGCGTCTTTCGGGACAGGTCCTCTGGGCGGGGGCGGCTGGGGCTCGGAGTGCTTGAAGCGGCCGGTCGCGATGTGCGGGTCCAGGCCGTGCGCGGTGCTCGTCTTGATGTTCTCCTCGGAGAAGTAGCCAGCGTCCGCGGTCAGCGCCGCCTGCTCGGGCAGCTCGGCGCCTATCGCGTCGAGGTTCTCCTGGAGCTGCTCGAGCGCGGCTGTAGCTGCTCGGCGTCGGGCGCCTGGTCAGAGAGCTCGGCCGCGAGGATCACCTGCGTCTCGCCGTCAACGATCGCCTGCCCGTTGTAGCGCTGGTGAAACGAGCCATCAGAGGTCTTCATGATCTTCGACTCCGGGTCGGTGAAGTTCCGCTGTGCCCCGGGCTTGGGCTTGAACGGGTCACGCCCATCACGCGGCCGCCTGGGCTTCTTGCCCTGCTCCTTCAGCTCAGCACGACGAGCACGCTCGCGCTCAGCGGCCTGCTCCTCCAAAGCCGCCTTCGCCTCACGGATCCTGGCAAGCCGCTGCTCGCGGCGCTGCAGCTCCTCGGGTAGCTCATCGGCGCGATGATCGGCTCCGTAGCGCTCGTCCTCCTGCGCATCGACGCGCTCGGCATCAGCGAGCAGCGCCTGCGCGTTCGCGGATAGCGGCGATCTCATCCTCCAACTCCTTCTCCTTCTTGACCATCCGCTCGTAGCTCATCGCCTTGTGACGCGACGCATTCGCGCGCAACTTGGTGCCATCCAACGCCGAGCGCCCCCAAACCAACCAGCCCCGCCTCCCGGCACAGCCGCAACGCCTGCACGAACAACTCCGCCAGCGCGTCCAGATGACGCTTACGAAAACGCGCGATCGGCCGGCAGTCCGGGTCTGGTCAGCACACAAAAACCGCACCGCGACATCAGAATGGGTGCGCTCCTCAAGCTTTCGCGAGGACGGCGTCCCAGTCGCATAGCCGTAGACCAGCAGCTTGACCATCAGCCGCGGGTCATACGGCGGAAAGCCACGC
This sequence comes from uncultured Thermoplasmata archaeon, assembly GCA_963730815.1. Taxonomy (GTDB): domain Archaea; phylum Thermoplasmatota; class Thermoplasmata; order Lutacidiplasmatales; family UBA184; genus Lutacidiplasma. The sequence continues at coordinate 17,588 of CAVSTD010000008.1, read as the reverse complement.
TCCTCCTCACTAGCTGGCGTAGATCGCCGACAGATCCAGCGCCTCATCCACGATCCGAGACAAACCGCGCCAAGTGCCCATCCGGAACCCAATCCTGCAGGCAGGGCGCCATCAACAACACCTGGTCAGGGTCATACGCCCGGAACGTCTTCCCCGCTGCCACCGGCGCCCGCTCAGCAGCCGGCGCCTGCACCAACTCCACCTCGACCAGCCGATCCTGCACCACACTCGACATGCAACCCTCCACATTCGGGGACGATCACATCGTATAAACCCGCCGGACAGCACCACCCGGTTAGCGACCCACGCTCCTAGCAGACGCATCGCTCGAATCCTCGCCGAAACGGGTCCGGCACGCTGGTCAAGGCACGAGGTAGCCAGCCGTCGCCACCCCGTGCCTTCTTGGTGCCCGTTGGGTTCGCTCGCTAGAAGGCGCCGAACCGTTCTTTGCTCGTCAGTGTCGTTAGATTCTCCAGGACAGAAAGTCGCACCCTTGCCACCGAGTTCAATCTCGGCCGTTCCGGAGTGGCCTTTTGAGTTCTTGTACAGTTTTTTCTCGGTTTTAGAGAAAACGAGTTTGCCTGTTTCGATTTCTTCTTGTTGAGGAACTATTTCCGCGAGGGTGCCTCCTCCTATGGTGGTTTTGGTGCCTTTGAGCGAACATTCTGTCGACAAAGTCAAGTTCGGCAATTGTGCTGCCTCTTTTGGAGTCAGCAGCAGCAGATCGATGCCTGCTGGTTCCTCGCTTTCGACGATTTCACCAACGAGGGGTTTAGTCACGATCTTGTTTTCCTTGACTTCGCATTTGGCCGGTGTTGCAACTGTCACGCCTTCGAGTTCCAACGTCTCCTTTGCGGTGCCGGGTTTACCGCCTACGATCTCAGCCCCGGACGCCACTTTGAGTTTCGTGGTTTCGAGCTTCGCCGTCACCCCGCTTACTTTGCCTTTTAGTATAAACGTTTTGTTAACACCGGCAGTGCTTGCTTTGGCGGTGAATTCCTTGAGATACACCTCTTCCGAGGGTCGATTGTTGACCTTCCATGTAAGTCCCGGTGGATTGGAGACTTCAACTTCACGGTCCAACACGTACGCGACGTTTCCTGCGGCATCAGTTACGCTAACGACCACGTGATGAATGCCGTTGCTCGGCTCCATCGTATTTGGCTTCCAGACGTCCGCGCTCACGGATTTGACGCAGGGCTGGATATAGAGATACGCGGGGAGCCCGTCGGTCGTTTCGCCGACGTTCTTGCAACGTCCGCCGTTTTCGTTGAGGATCGTGCTTTGCACAACAGTGCCATCGACAGTGACACCGCTTCGTAGATCCCGACGCCTGGATCGGTCGCTTCGAAGAGGACATCGCTGGTGCCGTGGATGGTTTTTTCGGTTGCGAGCGGACCACTGACGCCACTTACGCTCGGCCCTTCGTTCTGTTCGAGCACGAGATTCGCGGCATACAAGTGAACCGCCACGGCGAAGCCTTCTTTGTCCTCCGTCGCGGCGGAACATTTGTATTCGGATTCACCGTCGCATGAAGCGTTCATGTAGAGGTGAGATCCAATACGAGCCGACGGCACGATGAGTTCGTTTTCTTTGCTTGGGGTTCGGAAAAGGTGCCGACTACCGAGGGGCACGTAGTTCCGCAAAGGCCGAAGGTTTCTTCCGGGTCTAGTTTCTTCATCGGGCCAGCAAACCCAAATTGGTCGAAGGCAGAAATGGTTGATGTACCGCCCTTATCGCCCGCACGCCAAAGCCGAGCTTCCGTTAGCCTCTCGGCCGCCGGAATTGTCAGTTCCCACGTGGCGATTGTCGTGTTTGCTTTGCTTTCGGTGGGAGAGAGCCTGAGATCAGCGCACCACCAGTCGCACATGTGTTTTCCGTCCTGGCACCTGTTCCCTTTCGTGGTAGCAGTCCACCAGTCGACGGGAGCAACTCTGCCCGATGGAGTGCGGCAGGAGTAGGCGTGGTACTTACCGGCGTACGCCATGCTAGTAGCTACCAAAGCTACTGTCAGAGCGGCGAAAGGTGCCCATCACGGACCTCCAGGTCATCATCCCTCCGATCGCTTGCCCACAGAGTACGGATAAGATCCTAAACTTGGAACGCTGGAAGTTATCATGCTGTGAACGACGAATGCGCGACCGCCGGCCACGGAGAGGTCAAGACGAGTTGACCGACGCTACTGACGGTGCCACCCGGTTCCGCGTCCGTCAGCGTCGGTGCGCTACGACCAACTATTGCGTCCGTTCGATCAATCGAACGCTGGCCCGGTGCATAAGTCTACAAGCGCCGTATCGCTGTGTCTGCTTGGTCGCACCCTCAGATAACTGGCGGAGAGGGGTTATTCCCCTTGCCTGGGTTCCTCTTGTTTTTCTTGGCGGTGTGGTCCCGGATTGCTCTCGCGGAGCCGGAGCCCGTAGGGCGGAGGTGGAGCGAGGGCAATCCGCGCGCTCCGCGGCGGCGGGGTCGTTGCGTGCGCTTTGGGCCTTGTGGCGGGGGGTGGCTCAGCGTGTCGCTGCGTAGCGTGCCCAGTCGCCGTTGGCGAGTTGGGTCCAGTCCTCGGCGGTGCTCTCGGCGAAGCCGAGGAGGTCGGCGAGGATCGCGGCGGGCAGCGTTTGAGCGAGTTGTAGGACGGCTGAGCCTCGCCCGGCGCGGCTGGTGATACCGAGTTTGCTGAGGCGTCTGCGCATGTGCTCGGAGTGGATGGTGGTGTCGAGTCGTAGGCCGGGGAACAGCCACCGGGGGCGGGTGTTGACTGCGGTGGTGGCGAGGTGTGGTGGGCTGTCCTTGAGTCGTTGGGTGAGCGTGGCGAGTGGCTCGGGGAGCAGCAGCGGCTCGCGGCCGAGGCTGATGAAAACGCGGCCGTGGCGGTCTTGGATGTCGTTTGGGGTCAGGAGCACGATGCGGCTGATCGGCTGGGCGAAGAGCAGCAGCAGGCAGCCCGCGACGCGGTCTCGGAGGTCGAGCGACTCGTCGTCCAGTAGGCGGCCGAGTAGCTGCAGGCGCTGGCGGGGATCGAGCGGGTCGACGTGTTGCTGGGCGGCGAACGGGGGCGCGGTGAGCGCCCCGATGATTTTGCGCCGTCGCGCCCAGAGGATGAACGTGCGGATGCGTGTGCGCTGGGTCGATCCCTCGGCCAGCCAGAAGTCCAGGTGCTCTTGGCGGAGCTCTTGGAGGGTCAGGGTGTGCTGTGAGAGCCACAGCAGGAGATCGGCGGCGACGTGGATCTGGGTGCAGGCGTAGCGGTAGGAGCTGCGCTTGGCGTGTCCTCCTCGCTCGGCTTGACCCAGGTTGTGCTGGATCTTCCAGGTCGCGAACGTGCGTAGGTGAAGGCGCTCTGGCCCATCGGGCACGCGGAGCACCTCGCGGGCGATGAAGGCCGCGAGCGCGGCTGTTTGCTGGTGGCGCTCGGGCAGCGCGCCGTGTGCGACCAGCGCCGCCCGCAGGTAGGTCGTGCTGTGACCGCCGTCGACGGTGTCGAGCGCGTCGTGGGTGAGCGCGAGGGCGCCACTGGCCAGCTCCAGGAGCGTCTGGTAGCTGCGGCTGCTGTGCATCCATCCCAGCACCGTCCACGGCTTGGCGCCAGCGGCGAGGGCCGCCAGGTACCCCTGGAGAGCCTCGATGGCCGCGGGGTCGCCGGTTCGCTTGAGCTCTGTGAGGCTGGCGTGCAGAACGCAGCGGGCGCAGTGACCATCGGCGTAGTTCGTCTCCTCCGCGCCGCAGCCGCGGCAGACCTGAAGGACGCGCTCCCCGGCGCAGCGCTCGCATAACCCCGCCACTGCCGCCGAGGGTCGCGCTTGGCGCTCACAGCCACGGCACGCGATCTTCCTCCCCAGCCGTCGCTGCCTGCAAGGCGAGCACTCGGGGCCGGCGCCGGTGCGCGCCGCGACGATCGCCAGCTTGCCGCAGAACGCGCACGGCTCCCGGCGAGAGGGGTGCCTGTGCGAGCAGGACAGGCAGATCGGGTGCTCGCTGCGGGTGTGATGGCATGGCCTGGTTCGACCGCAGGCCGAGCACAGCGCGAGGGGGGGCTTCCAAGTGGAGCCCTTGCGCCGGCACGTGTTGCAGATCGGGGCGTCCGTCTTCGCGCGGCGGCAGCGGCGCTCCCGGCCACACCCAGAACACACCGCGATCGGCTCGACGTAGGGTGTGCGCCTGCGCTCGCTCACCGCGCTCCGCCGGACGGGCGGATCCGGGCACGCTTGGGCTTCAGATCACCCACGCCCTTCCCGCCCGCCACCCGGGCGCGCGACGCGGCCCTCGCCGGCCGCTCGACGGGCTTGATCAGATCGTTCGGGGTGCAGTCGAGGATCCGGCAGAGCACCATCAGGGTGTGCAGGTTCAGCCGCTCGGGCTTGCCGGTGAAGATCCGCCAGACCTGGGACTCCGAGAGGCTGACCCCGTGCTCGGCCAACAGCGGCGTGAGCTCCGCGTAGCTGTGAACACCATGCTCGGCCAGCAGCGGGCGAAGCATCCACTCATAGTCGACCTCGCTCATCACGCCCCTCCCCCGCCGAGCGCGTCCCCGAGCTGCGCGTGCAGCGCGCGGCTCATCGCCTCGTTCTTGTAGTCGCCGCTGACACCGGTGTAGAGCGCGGTCGTGGAAGCGAAGCGATGCCCGACCTGCATCCGCACGAACAGCTCATCCCACCCGTCCTCGATCAGATGCGTCACATAGCTGTGGCGCAGCGCGTGCGGCGTCAGCTCGCCCGGCAACCCCAGCTCCTCGCGGTACTCCGCGAAACGCTCGCTGACCTGTTCGCTCGAGATCCGCGCCCCACGCTCGGTCAACCACACCGCGGGATGATCCAGTCCGTAGAGCGGACGGACCTCCTCGATGTACTGCTCGACGACCTCGACCGACCAGTCAAACACGCTCAGCACGTTGCGCCGCCTCGGCGCGCTGCCCCGCGACGCCTTCCCGTAACGAACACTCAACGACCCATAGGCACCGAACGACGGGCGGTGCGCGTTCCCAGAGAAGTCCGACACGTCAAGCCGCGCAGCCTCCTGACGACGCAACCCCCACGCATAGATCGTCTTGAACAACGCGGCGTCGCGAAACGCCGCCAGCGCGCCCTTGCGCCTGCGCGCCCGCCGATCGGAGACCCGCGCGTCGCAGTAGTCGAAGAACATCACCAGCTCCTCCCGCGTCAACGGACGCCGGCCCGGGCGCCCCTCGTAGTCAACGACGTGGCGGATCGTGTTGCGCTCATCCAAGACCTGCACTGGACGCACACCGAACTGCGCCTCGCAGATCGCCACCCACGGGTAACGCTCATCCGTCAAATACTCCAGGAACCCCCGCAGCGTCGCCTGATAGTGACGCAGCGTCGAGACCGACCGGCGCTTCGGAGGCGACGCCAGATCCTCAAGCCACTCATCGACATGGATCGCCTGCCACTCCCACGGCCACGACCCCACCTCAGCCCGAAAACGCCTGACCATCGCCGTGCTCTTGCACTTCGTCGCCTCAGCCAAATGACGCGCCGACTGCTGACGCTCCCAACCAGCGACCACGGCCTCGAACACCGCCTCACCCATCCGCAAAGGCCGCACACCCTCCCCGAACACCAACGCCAACGCAGCCTCCGCGCGCGCCTCCTCAGCGGCCGTGACGGGTCCTGCCGATACCCGCGCCTCTCCTTGCATCCAACGCAACCCTACTCGCATCCGATGCAAGACACCAAACCCAGCGACAAACACCCGCACCCTCCGACATATTCACGCCCCACACCCCAAACAAGAGCACCCAACCGAGAGCGCACCACAAGAAACTCCCGCACAACGCGACTTGCATCAAACGCAATAACTCTTATATCAGCCGGTAGCCGACACCGTGGACGTTGGTGATCCAACGCCCGGCCGTCATTGCCAGGGAGTGTCCCAGGAACTGTGTAGGCAAGAGCGAAGGAGATCGCTATGCCTACTACTACGCAGGATCACATTGAGTCTCAGGAGCTGGTGTTCCCCGCTGCCGGGGAGCGCAGGGAGCCCGTAGGGCGACCGGAGCGGACCGGCGGCGGCGCGCCCGCCGCGGATCCCCCCGCCGGCCCGCGAGGGCGCGAGCTCTCCCCGGAGCTGGTTGGTGAGGCCGTCGGTCGTGCCGGTGGCCGCCGTCGTGTGCGGCAAGCTCTCGGGGTGCCGTCTGACAGGCGGATCAGCGATGAGGTGATCGACGAGCTGCTCGCCGGTGCGAGCAGCGAGGAGGAGATCGCTGGGCCCGGCGGGCTGTTGGCGGCGCTGACGAAGCGGCTGGTGGAGCGGGCGATGGAGGTCGAGCTGACCGAGCACGTGGGCTATGAGCCGCACTACGAGCCGCCGGGCGGGGCTGCGAACCAGCGCAACGGCACGACGGCGAAGACGCTGATCACTGAGCACGGGAAGGTCGAGATCGACGCTCCCCGCGACCGGGACGGGAGCTTTGAGCCGCAGATCGTCAGGAAGCGCCAGCGGCGGTTCGTGGGGTTCGACGAGAAGATCCTCGCGCTCTATAGCCGCGGGCTCTCCACACGGGACATCTCCGCGCACCTGCAGGAGATCTACGGCGTGGAGGTCGGGCGCGACCTCATCTCCAGGGTCACGGATGCGGTGATGGACGATGTGCGCGACTGGGCCAAGCGGCCGCTGGAGGACATCTACCCGGTCGTGTTCCTGGACTGCATGGTGCTGAAGATCCGCGAGGGCGGCACGGTACAGCGCCGCGCGCTGTACCTCGCGCTCGGGGTCACGCTCGAGGGTGACCGTGACGTGCTCGGCATGTGGTTCCAGGAGACCGAGGGCGCGAAGTTCTGGATGCAGGTGCTGAACGACCTGAAGACCCGCGGCGTGCGGGACATCCTGATCGCATGCGTCGATGGGCTCACCGGGTTCCCCGACGCGATCGAGGCGATCTTCCCGAAGACGACGGTGCAAACGTGTATTGTTCACCTCATTCGTGCGAGTTTGCGCTACGTGCCGCGTCGCGAGCGTGAGCAGGTCGCCCGCGACCTGAAGCCGATCTACACCGCGAAGGACGCCGACCAGGCCCAAGCCGAGCTCGAGACCTTCGACGAGAAGTGGGGCCAACGCTACCCGGTGATCACCCAAACCTGGCTGAATGCCTGGGAGCACGTGACACCGTTCCTCGCGTTCCCCGACGAGGTCCGCCGGGTGATCTACACCACCAACGCGATCGAGGCGCTCAACCGCCAGCTACGCAAGGCGATCAAGACGAAGGGCAGCTTCCCGACCGAGGACGCCGCCCGCAAGCTCGTCTACCTCGCCCTACAAAACGCCGTCCCACAATGGACAAAAACCCGCAACTGGACAGCCGCGCTACTCGCATTCAAGATCCACTTCGGCGACCGCGTCCCCGACACTGCAAACTAACATTCACACATTCACTTCAACCGGAGTAACTGTTACACTAGCCATCAACCCGCCTACACAGAAAACAGGACGCCCTCGGATTTCGTATCGCTGTGTTGAGCGCCGCTTGATTTCGGCACGCGCGGGGGTGTTGGTGCTGTTCGGGGTCGGGAGGAAGCTGGCAGGCTTCGCGCGTTCGTAAACGCGCGAGAGCCCTCCCGTCGAGCTTGGTCGTACGTCGGGAGGGCTCTCTTGATGCCGGAGGTGGCACCCATGTTGATCGTATGTGCTGAGAAAGCTCAGGTCGAGTCTGAGCTTGTTGGTGGGTTGTTGGCGTGTCCGTCGTGTCGGGGGTTGTTGGGGCCGTGGGGGCATGCGCGGGCGCGGGTGCTGCGGTGCGCGGCGGGTGATCGCTGGCTGCGCCCGCGGCGGGCGCGCTGTCGGGGGTGCGAGGGCACGCATGTGTTGCTGGCGGATGTGGTGCTGTTGCGTCGTCGAGACGAGGTTGCGGTGATCGGCGCGGCGATCGAGGCGAAGGTCGCTGGTGAGGGGCATCGGCCGATAGCCGAGCGGCTGGGGGTGCCGAAGGACACGGTGCGGGGCTGGCTGCGGCGGTTCGTCGCCGACGGCGAGGCGATCAGGGCGCATTTCACGCGGTGGGCGTTCGTGCTGGACCCGGTGCTCGGGCCGGTGCTGCCGGCCGGCGGAGTGGTGGCGGATGCGTTGGAGGCGATCGCGGTCGCGGCGAGGGCGTGGGTGCTGCGGTTCGGCCCTCGGCCGGTGTGGTCGTTGGCGTCGGTGCTCTCGGCGGGCGTGCTGCTTTGCAACACCACTTCCCCCTTCCCGCGGGTGCGAGTGAGCTGGGAGCGTTCCGCGCTCGGTTGTTTACGGGCGTGAGGAGCGGTGATGGGCACAGATGAGCAGGGCCGTCAGGAGGTCGGGCTGTTCAGGTACGCGTTGATCCGCGACGCGGCCGACCCTGCGCTCTCGAAAGCTGAGCGCGGCCGGATGGTCCGCGCGCTCGCCGAGCAGGAGCATCCGGGCGCGGACGGCCGGCTCCTGCGGGTCGCTCGCTCGACGTTGGATGACTGGATCCGCGCGTATCGCACGGGCGGCTTTCAGGCGCTCGTGCCGCGGCTGCCGGTGGTGGCGCCGCGCACGCCGGCGCAGGTGCTCGAGCTGGCGTTCACGCTCAAGCGCGAGCGCCCGGATCGCACCGCGGCGCAGGTCCGTCAGGTCATGCTCGCTGCGGGCGGGCCCGTGCTGGGGTTGCGCACGTTGCAGACGCACTTGGCCAGGGCCGGGCTTAACGTCCGCGCGGACGGCCGCACCCCGGGGAAGGTCTATGGCCGCTTCGAAGCCTCGGTGCCGGGCGAGCTGTGGACCGGCGACGGCTTGCACGGCCCGAAGCTGCCCGGCGGGCGCCGCGCGGTGCTTTTGGCGTTCATCGACGACCACTCACGACTTCTGGTCGGCTGGCGGTGGGGGAGCGGCGAGGACTCGATCCGGTTGGAGGCCGCGCTGCGGGGAGCCCTGATGGCCCGCGGCGTGCCCGACGCGATCCTGGTCGATCGCGGCTCGGCGTTCGTGTCCTCGCCGCTTTTGCGTGCGTGCGCGGTGCTGGGTGTGAAGCTGATCCACGCCAGCCCCAGGGCAGCGACCACGAAGGGCAAGATCGAGAGGTTCTTCAGGACCGTCCGCGATCAGTTCCTGGTCGAGATCGACAGTGGCGGCCCGGTGGAGCTGGCGCGGCTGAACCGGCTGTTCAGCGCGTGGCTGGAGGTCGTCTATCACCGCCGCGTGCACTCCGAGACCAAGCAGACGCCGCTTGCGCGCTTTGAGGCTGCCGGCGCGCCGAGGTTGCCGACCCCGGCGCTGTTGCGGGAGGCGTTCTTGTGGTCTGAGGAACGGACGGTCACGAAGACCGCGATGGTGTCGCTGCACGGAAACCAATACGAGGTCGACGCAGCGCTCGTCGGACAACGGGTCGAGCTCGTGTTCGACCCGTTCGACCTGACCCGGATCGAGGTCCGCTACCAGCACCGCCCGATGGGTTCTCGCGATCGGGCAGGTGATCGCCCGCCACACGCACCCGCAGGCCCGCAGCGAGCCCGCGCCGGGACCGGCGCCGACGGGGATCGACTACCTCGGACTGCTCGCCTGCAAGCGTGACGCCGAGATCCCCGGGCATCCGATCGACTTCGCCAGCCTCACCGGACCCGAACCAGGCGACGGCGACGGCGAGGATCGTGACACCGACCAGGAAGGACGCAAGTGATGAGTATCGACAGGTTGCGCAGCCACTACGGGTTCAGCAGGATGCCGTTCGGGAAGGACCTCGCGCCGGGGATGCTGCACTCCCACCGCGCGCACGATGAGGCGGTGGCGCGGATCTCGTGGTGCATCTGTGAGCAAGCGATCGGGGTGATCAGCGGCGAGTGCGGCGCGGGGAAGACCGTCGCCGCCAGAGCGGCGGTCGCCGCGCTGGACTGCTCTCGGCACACGGTGCTCTATCTCGGCACCCCGGGGGTGGGGTTGCGCGGGATCTACACGACGATCATCGCCGGGCTCGGCGGCGTCCCGCGGTTTCACCACGCGGCGTTGATCCCGCAAGCCCAGGAGCTGCTCGCCGCCGAGAGCGCCGAGCGCGGCAAGCAGGTCGTGTTGATCTGCGATGAGGCGCATTTGCTCGATGGTGAGTGCCTGGAGGGCATCCGCTGCCTCTCGAACGCTGGGATGGATCAGACCGCCCCGTTCTGCCTGCTTTTGCTCGGCCAGCCCACGCTGCGTCGCCGGCTGCGCCAAGGCATGTTCGCGGCGCTCGATCAGCGTGTCGGGTTGCGCTACGCGATCGGCGGCCTGGACCGGGCCGAGACGACCAGCTACGTGCAGCACCATCTGGCGCTCGCGGGACGTTCTGACACGCTGTTCTCCGATGACGCGGTCGGCCTGATTCACGAGGTCTCGCGCGGCCTGCCCCGGCAGGTGAACAACCTCGCCGTCGCCTCGCTGATCGCCGCGTTCGCCGCTAACAAGGCGATCGTCGACGAGTCCGCCGCCCGCCAAGCGGTCGCCGAGGTCTCAGCCGAATGACCGACCGCGTGCTGTCGCTGCTCGAGGAGCCGCCGGAAGGATCCACGCCGGCCGGCGAGCTGACGCTCCCCGTCCCCGACGGCTGGCCAGCGCCGCCCGCGCCGGTGGCCTATCACGGGCTGCTCGGCGAGATCGTGGGAGCGATCGCACCGCACACAGAGGCCGACCCGGTCGCGATCCTCTCCCAGCTGCTCGTCGCGTTCGGTGCCGCCACAGGCCGCGGTGCATGGTTCCAGGTCGAGGCGACCCGCCATCACCCCAACGAGTTTCTGGTCTTGGTCGGCGCTTCGGCTCGCGCCCGGAAGGGCAGCTCATGGGATCACGTGCACCGGCTGATCGACGGCGCTGACCATGCGATCAGCGCACGGATCCTGACTGGCCTCTCCAGCGGCGAGGGGTTGATCTGGTCAGTCCGCGACCCCAACGGGCAGGACCCCGGCGTCACCGATCGGCGGCTGCTGGTGATCGAGCCGGAGTTCGCCAGCGTGCTCAAGAACGTCAGCCGCGAGATCTCCACGCTCTCCCCGACACTGCGCTCCGCGTGGGACGGCCGGCCATTGGCGATCCTGACCCGGACCGCGCCCGCGCGCGCTACCGACGCGCACATCTCGATCATCGGCCACATCACCGCCACCGAGCTGCAACATCACGTCAACCCCCTCGAGCTCGCCAACGGGCTGCTTAACCGGTTTCTGATCGTCGGCTGCCGCCGCGTGCGGCTGCTGCCCGAAGGCGGGGACCCCGACCCGCTCAAAGGCACCGGCCTTGACCACCAGCTCGCCAAGGCACTCCAGGGCGCCCGTCGCGCCGGACACATCCGGCTCTCACCCCCAGCCCGCCGGACCTGGACAGACATCTACCAGCAGCTCGCCGAGCCGCAGCCCGGGATCGCCGGCGCGATCAGCGCACGCGCCGAAGCGCACACGATCCGCCTCGCGCTCCTCTACGCGCTCACCGACAATGACAGCCAGATCCAGCCCGTCCACCTGACCGCCGCGCTCGCGCTCTGGCAGTACGCGAAGCGCTCAGCCACCTGGGCGCTGGAGCGCACCGCTTCTGACCCGCTCGCCCAGCAGATCCACGCCGCACTGACACACGCGCTGCCCGACGGGCTGACCCGCACCCAGCTACGCGACCTACACCACCGCAACCCCACCACCCAGCATCTCGACCACGCGCTCGCCTCACTCGCCAACGACGGCAAGATCACCAGCCGCCGCGTCCTCACCGCCGGACGACCCGCCGAGCTCTGGAGCGCCACCACCGCCAAGCAGCCACCGAGCTGAAGCCCGTCCGCGCTGCCGGACAGGTTGCGCACCGCGCAACCCTGACCGCCATAAAAGCGAAGCGCAGCGGCCCAGTCCAGGGCGGCCCGACAGGGCCGAGCGCAGCGAGCCGCGAAGCGGCGCCCTTGACGGGGACGCGAAGCGGAGCTACACGCCGGCGCCCCAGACCTTCGGTCGTTATGTCCCGCCTCCGCCGCTCCACCCTTTCAACGTTTCAACGTTCGAGCGTCAGCCACACCGATCCCGACCGGCAACGGCACCAGCGTGCCGAAATCAAGCAGCGCTCAACATCGGGGCTGCAGCGCCTCGAAGAACGCAAGCTGCTGGGAGCGCTGGGTGCGGTATGAGTAGGTGCTCAGATGCCAGGTCTTGGGCAGCACGTTCAAGCCGGCGAATAGGCCGAGCGCGGGGTCGTGCACGACGCTTGCCACGTGGCTTCGCCTGCGGCGGCCTGAGAGCTTGAGCGTCAGCAGCGAGAGCACCGAGCGGATCGCGGAAAGCTGGCTGGTGGACGGCCACCCAGCCGCCTTGACCAGCCCGGGGAGATCCAGCGCTGTGAGCTCTGGGAGGAGCAGGAACAGGCCGGCGTGCGCGGTCTGGATGCTGCCCTCAGACGGCCACTCGGCCTGTTCGAGCACGTGCACCTTCGCTGCGGTGAGCCGCTCGGGCGCGGGCGGCGGCTCGCTCGCGCGGGGCGGCTTTGGCATCCTCGAGAGCCCGGCGTCACGCAGAAGCTCCCACACCGCGGTGCGCGACAAAGGGGTGCCCGCCCGCTCAAGCTCGGTGACGATCTCCTCGATCCCGTGCCGCTGGCGGCGCAGCCAGGTCACCCGCTCGCGGGCGGCATCCTTCTTCGGCTGGCGCTTGGGGCCCGGACGCGAAGTCGCGAACAACTCCGATAGATCCGCATCGCGATAGGTCGAGATCAGCGTCTGCACGCTCGCCTTCCTGTAGCCGAAGCACTCCGCGATCTCGCCAGCCGAGCGTTCCTCGACGAAGTAGGCGCGCAGCGCCTCATAGCGACGGTGCGCCGAAGTCGTCGGCTCGGTGAAGCGCTCGTGTCCCGGACGTGCCATTCCTCAGCAAGATTGGTGAACGATCCCGTGGCTATGGTTGCAGAGGCTGCGGCGGAAAAAGTCGCCCGAACCGCGCCCCAACCCCTAAGCCAAAGAGATCCAGCACCTGACGACCCACACGGCCCCGCAGAACTACATCAGGCGACGTCGCCAGAACCGTCCACCAATCCGGCTAAGCGTACCCGCCTGTCGTCCACGCCAAGCCTCCAAACCGGACGCAGCCGCCCACAATGCGCCGCAACGGGATTGGTGGACAAACCACCCGCCGATAATCCAGGCTAAGGCCGGTGATCCCGCGCAGCAGCCGGTAGCCGTGCTCGAGCGAGAAGCCGATCGCGTTGGCCAGGGGTAGGGGAGGCTCCAGCGCACCGGCGGGTCGCCGAGGCCCGCGGCGAGGTCGTCGGCGAATCGGCTCCAGGTGACGTCGAGGCCGTCGCTGACGTTGAACGCGTGGCCGGGCGCGGCGTTGTGGCCGAGCGCAAGCACGGCGGCATCGATGCAGGTTCTCGACGTAGCACAGGCCGGCGAGCGCGCGCCCGCGGTCGATCAGCAGCATGTTGCGTCCCGGATCGCGCGCGCGATCTCGCCGACGACGTCCTTCGAGCCGGGTCCGTAGACGGTCGCCGGGCGCAGGATGACGGCGTCGAGCGCGTCGGGTCGCCTCGGCGCGGCGGACCTCGGCCTCGGCTTGCCAGCTTGGTCTGCGCGTACCAGTTGCGAAATCGCGTGCGCGTGCAGGACTCGTCGATCCGCGCGCCGCCGGGATGGCCGTAGACGTCGGTGGTGCTGAAGTGGACGAAGCGCCGCACGGACGCCGCGCGCTGGCCGCGAGCAGGTTGCGCGTGCCGTGGACGTTGACGCGGGCGATCTCCGCGACGGTGGCCCAGTCGGAGACGAGCGCGCCGCAGTGCAGCACGTGGTGCGCAGCCGTCGTGCCGCGCGGACGAGCGAATCGAGCATCGGCGAGGTCGCCGACGACGAGCTCGACTGCCGAGCTCGTCGAGCGCCGAGGTGTCGCTGCTCGCGCGCACGAGGCAGCGCACCGTGCGGCCTTCCTGCGCGAGGCGCTCGCGACAGGCGCCCGCCGATGAACCCGCTCGCGCCCGTGACCAGGCACAGCTCGTCGCGTGACGGAGGAGCCTCCTCGGCGACGGCTCGACGAGCTCCTCGCGCGCCGGCTTGCGCTCGCTCACGAGAGCTTCGTGCGTGCCCGGCGACGGAGCGTCGTGGTGGCGATGTCGCGCACGACCGCCCAGGTTCTTGCTGGCGCGGCCGTGGCACTCGGCGAGCACGGCGTCGAGCGCGTCCAGGAAGCTGCGCGCCTCGCTCTCGGAGAGCGTCAGCGGCGGCAGCAGCTTGATCACGTCGTTCTTGCCGGCCGCCATCGTGATCACGCCGTGGTCGCGATGCAGCGGGATCACGATCAGCTGCGGGAACAGCCCCTCGCTCGCCATGTGGATCAAGCGCCAGTTCAGCCGCGCGAGCGCCCGAGCTCGGCGCGCCCAGCTCGATGCCGATCATCAGCCCGCTCGCGCGCACCTCCTTGATCATCTCGTAGCGCCGCTTGCAGCTCGGCGAGCCCGTCGCGCAGCACTGCGCCGATGCGCGCGGCGTGCTCGACGAGCCCGTCGCGCTCGATCACCCGCATGCGTCGCCAGGCCGGCCGCCATCGACAGGCGGTTGCGCCCGAACGTCGACTGGTGCACGTAGGAGCGCTCGAGCGTGCCCACGGCCTTCTGGTAGATCTCGCGGCGCGTGACCATCGCGGCGACCGGCATGTAGCCGCCGCTGAGCGCCTTGCCGACGAGCACGAAGTCCGGCTCGAGCCCCCAGTGCTCGAGCGCGAACCACCTGCCGGTGCGCCCGAGCCCCGTCTGGATCTCGTCGACCACGAACATCGTGCCGTAGCGGCGGCACAGCGTCCTGCGCGGCCTGCAGGTAGCCCGCCGGCGGCAGCGTCACCATGCGGCCCTGGATCGGCTCGACGATGAACGCGGCGACGTCCTTGCGCGCGCAGCTGCGCCTCGAGGCGCTCGAGGTCGCCGAACGGGACGCGCTCGCAGCCCGGCAGCAGCGGTCCGAAGCCCTCCTTGAAGAACTCGTCGCCGACGAGCGACAGCGGCCCGAGCGTGACGCCGTGAAAGCCGCTCTCGCAGGAGATCAGCCGCGGCCGGCCCGTCGCCGCGCGCGCGAACTTCATCGCCGAGTCCACCGCCTCGGCGCCCGTGCTCGCGAAGAACACGGCGTCGAGCCCCTCGCGGCAAGCGCTGCGAGAGCGCCTCGGCGAGCATGCCGGCGAGCGGCGAGTAGTGGATCTGCACGCCGTCGAGCAGGTCGGCCGCGAGCGTCGCCTGCAGGACCTCGCGCACGTCGGGGTGGTTGTGGCCGAGGCTCGCGAACCCCTCGCCGGTGTGGAAGTCGAGGTACGCGCGCCCGTCGGCGTCGTACAGGTAGGAGCCCTGCGCGGAGACGTACTGCTCGTCGAAGCCGAGGATGCCGAGCACGTCGACGAGCGATGGGTCGAGATGGCGCGCCGCGAGCGTCAGCGTCTCGGCGCGCGCGCGCGAGCGCGTCGGCGACGACGCCGAGGGGATCGCCGGGCGCGACGAGGAGATCGGCCTCTCCACCAGCGGGGCCGGCGAGCGCGTCGAGGGGACCGGGCGCGGGGATGGGTTGGGAGTCGGCTGTCATGACGGTCGGAGCGGCCCGGCGAGATGAGACGTGCCAAAGATTGTCATGCCCGGCCGTGCGGACGCTGTGCTACGTTGCATACGTGTCGGTGAATGTGTCTGTGCGTCTCGACGATGCTCTTGCGGAGCGTCTTCGCCTGCGGGCACGCACCGCCGGTGAGACTCTCTCGGATCGGCTGCGTCGCTATGCCGAGGAGGGAGCACGCCGCGACGAACACCCGCTCATCACCTTCCGTGACGGCCCGGCCGGCCGGCGTGCGGGGCTGCTAGGCGGCCCCGACGTGTGGGAGGTCGTGATGTGGCTGGAGGACCTGGCGGCGGAGGCGGATCCCGTCGCGGCGCTGGTCGAGGGCTCGATCCTCACGCATTCGCAGGTGGATGCCGCGCTTCGCTACCGAGCCGCTTACCCAGATGAGATCGCTGCGCGCATCGAGTTGCACCGTCGCGAAACGGCCGCAGCTGAAACGCCTTGAAGCTGCTGCTGGACGAGATGTACTCAGCCCGCCTTGCTGAGGTGCTTCGAGCGGTCGATGTCGACGTCTGCACCGCCGCTCGAGCTCGGATTGGCGGGGAGCTCTGACCCTGAGGTCTTTGCGGCGGCGATCGCTGACGGGCGCGCGCTGCTCACCGAGAACGTCGCCGACTTCGCGCGCACCTCGGCGGAGCACGTCAGCGCTGGCCAGCATCATGATGGTGTGCTGATCGCGCTCTCATCCCGGTTCTCGCGCCGTGCGGCTGGCATCGAGCCGCTGGTTACGGCGGTCCGTGACATCGCCGAGCAGCAGCTCACCGACCGCCTCGTCTATTTGCAAGCGCCAAGCAATACCTGATGTCTGGGTCCACATTTGGATAAATCGTGGGGCGCGCGTACGCGGCGGGGGAGGATGTGACGGCCGGCGTGCTCGCCTGCCGTTGTCCATCTGGGGTGGTGTGTACGGTGCGTGGCGATGGTGCTTGGAGCCCGATGGTGTGCGATGGGAGCTTGGAATGAGCGGGCCGGTGGCTGGGGAGCTTGCGATTGAGGCTGGTCGGGCGTGGCCGGTTGGGCAGGTGCGGGCGTTGCTGGGATGGGTGGGGGAGGGGCGGGCGCTGACCCAGGCGGGCAGGGTGCGCTTGGTGGATGCCCGTGAGCTGGTGGGGTTGCTCGACACGGGTGATTTGGTGGAGTCGCGTGAGACGGGGTGGCGGGTTTCGAGCGGCGTGGAGCTGCCGAGGCTCACGGCGATCGTTGAGTGGGGGTGTTCCCGCGGCTTGGCACGGCGCTGTGTCAGCCGGGGTGGGCGCAGTCGCCGCTGCGCGATCTCTTCCAGGAGACGGTGGAGGCCCTGTTCGATGATCTGCGGCAGCGGGGCGGGAGCGTCGAGATTGCGCAGGCGTGCGCTTTGGCGTGGGAGATGGTGAGGGCGCGCTACGTGCTGGAGGACGCGAGTGAGCAGCAGCTGACGTTGTGGCGCCGGCTGAATGATCGCGACGTGCGCGAGGCGCTGGGTGTGCTCGAGCTGTTTGGGGCGCTGCGGCGAAGCGGGGAGCGGGTGACGCTGACCGAGCTTGGGTCGTGGGGGATGCGTGGCGCCGCGGGCGAGGCGGGCCAGAGAGGGTCCGTTCTGCAGGTGAAGGTCAGCCTTCTCGGGTCCTCGGGGCCGCCGGTTTGGCGGCGGCTGCTGGTCCCGGCCGACATTCGGCTTGACCGGCTGCACGGGGACGCTCGGCCGGCTGCTCAAGCGAGTGGGCAAGCGGATTCGCTACACGTACGACTTCGGCGATGACTGGGAGCACGAGATCGTCCTCGAGAGGGTGCTCGCCGCCGAGCCGGGGGTGCGCTACCCGGTCTGCGTGACCGGCGATGGCGCCTGCCCGCCCGAGGATTGCGGGGGTGTGTGGGGGTATGAGGAGCGCGTGGCGACCGTCGCCGAGGCCGCGCTCTCAGAGCGCGGGTTCGTCACCGCGATCGATGTCTTCCTCGGCCTGGGCTTGCTGGCGCCCTCCAGCGAGCAGGCATGGCGCCCTGCCTACACGAAAGCAGTTGCGGTCCCGTGGATGTCAAGTGGAAGCTGTGTGAGCTGGCGGCAGCCAGCCACAGCGAGCCAGGGCCG